>NZ_JBWKIS010000013.1:0-224996 GCF_056432625.1 Streptomyces sp. NPDC045026 | reverse complement strand
TCAACGCACACCGCACCGGCACCATCAAGGGCCTCAACGCCGAAATCGGCGCCTCCATCACCTCCGGCGCCACCATCTGCGAAATCAAGGACTGACCCTGACCTGTTGCCAGAGGGCCTGTTGCCAGAGGGCCTGACGCGCGAGCGCCCGGCGGACCGGAACACGGTCCACCGGGCGCTCGCGTCATTCCGGCTCCGTGGTCCGGCCGTCGCGCGATCAGGCATCCTGGACAGTGCGCGCACGACCAGGGAGGACCGATGACGACCGGCATGGACCAGACGGACCGGGCCCGCCCGGCCCCTTCCGTACGCCCCATGCGGGCCGACGCACGCCGGAACTACGAGCGGCTGCTCACTCAGGCGCGTGCGGCGTTCGCCGAGCACGGCACGGGCGCGTCCCTGGAGGACGTGGCGCGGCGCGCGGGCGTCGGCATCGGGACGCTGTACCGGCACTTCCCGAACCGGCACGCGCTGATGAGCGCCGTCTTCGAGGACGCGGTGAATGATCTGCTGGCGCGCTCGCGGGCCCTGCTCGCGGACCCGCAGCCATGCTCGGCGCTCGTGGCATGGCTGCGCGACATCATCACTCATGCGGGTGAGTACCGCGGGCTCTCACGAGCCCTCATGTCGGCGTCGCACGACGCCAGTTCGGCCTTGTCGCGGTGCAGTACGCCGATGCGCGAGGCGGGCCAGGCCCTGTTGTCCAGGGCGCAGCGGGCGGGTGCCGTGCGCGCCGACGTGTCGATCGGCGATCTGCTTCAGCTGACCAACGCGATCGCGCTGGCCGCGGAGGAGACCCCGGACGACCCGGAGCTGGCGGATCGTTTGCTCCGGCTGACGCTGCGAGGCATCACCGCGGGATAGGCGACCGTCCGACGGCAACCAACTCGCAGCCGCAGGGAGAAGGCTCCACACCGGGCTCGGCCCCGCCTGGGGTGCGGCTCAGCGCCGCCGGAGGTCGGCCACCCTTGCCGCGCGCTCAGGGGGTGCCTGGTCGAGGGCGGACGCGCTGCGCAGCTGGGGGCCGCCCGGGAGCTGGGTGCGGCGCTGGCCCGGCAGAGGTACGTCCCGGCGCGCCTGACGCGCCGGGACGGGATCTCCCCCCGCCGGCCCGGTTCCGGTCGCCGAGGCTCCGGCGATCGCGATCTGCACCCCCTGGTCGGCGAGTGCCTGCAGTTCGGTGAGGGCGCGGTCGTCGTGGCTGGGCGGTTCGTCCGTCACGAGGCGCGTGATGACATCGGTCGGCACCGTCTGGAACATCGTGTCGGTGCCGAGTTTGGAGTGGTCGGCGAGGACGACGACCTCCGCGGCGGCCTGCACCAGCGCACGGTCGACCGAGGCCGACAGCATGTTGGACGTGGAGAGGCCGCGTTCGGCGGTCAGACCACTGCCGGACAGGAACGCGCGGGAGACCCTGAGTCCCTGGAGGGACTGCTCGGCCCCGCTGCCCACGAGGGCGTAGTTGGAACCGCGCAGAGTGCCGCCCGTCATGACGACCTCGACCCTGTTGGCATGGGCCAACGCCTGTGCCACCAGAAGGGAGTTGGTGACGACGGTCAGGCCGGGTACGCGTGCGAGCCGGCGGGCCAGCTCCTGCGTGGTCGTACCCGCCCCCACCACGATGGCTTGGCCTTCTTCGACGAGGCCTGCGGCGAGGTCGGCGATGGCCGTCTTCTCTGCGGTCGCGAGATGTGACTTCTGCGGAAAGCCGGATTCCCGCGTGAATCCGCCCGGCAATACCGCACCGCCATGCCGGCGGTCGAGGAGTCCTTCTGCCTCCAGTGCGCGCACGTCCCGCCGTACGGTCACTTCGGAGGTCTGGACGACGCGGGCGAGCTCCCGGAGCGATACCGCTCCATTGGCCCGCACCATTTCGAGGATCAATTGACGACGTTCTGCAGCGAACACGAAACTGACAGTAACCCCAACGACCGTCTGCTTTCAGCAGTTTGCGCCGAATAACAGAAGTTGTTCGCACGGAACTGCACGGAGTGGTATAGGCGCCTATCTCCCGCGCCTATACCCGCCGCATGGGTCGCAACAGGCTGTGACCTGCGGGAAGTTGATCGTGTCCGGTGAAAGCGCGGCCGTCAGGCTTCGTCGGCCGTCTTCCGCGTATGCAGCTGACGCGCCACCTCGGCGATCGAGCCCGAAAGTGACGGGTACACGGTGAACGCCTTCGCGATCTGCTCGACCGTGAGGTTGTTGTCGACCGCGATCGAGATGGGATGGATCAGCTCGCTCGCGCGCGGGGAGACGACCACGCCGCCCACCACGATGCCCGTGCCGGGCCGGCAGAAGATCTTGACGAAGCCGTCGCGGATGCCCTGCATCTTGGCCCGCGGGTTGCGCAGCAGCGGCAGCTTCACCCCGCGGGCGTCGATCTTGCCGGCGTCGACGTCGGCCTGCGTGTAGCCGACCGTGGCGATCTCCGGGTCGGTGAAGACGTTCGAGGAGACCGTCTTGAGGTTCAGCGGGGCCACTGCGTCGCCGAGGAAGTGGTAGACGGCGATGCGGCCCTGCATGGCGGCCACGGAGGCGAGCGCGAAGACGCCGGTCACGTCACCGGCGGCGTACACGCCGGGAGCGGTGGTCCTGGAGACCTTGTCGGTCCAGATGTGCCCGGAGTCCTTGAGCTTGACCCCGGCCTCCTCCAGACCCATCCCGCTGGAGTTCGGGATGGCGCCGACGGCCATCAGGCAGTGCGTGCCGGAGATGACGCGGCCGTCGGAGAGGGTGACCTCGACTCGGTCGCCGACGCGCTTGGCGGACTGGGCGCGCGAGCGGGCCATGACGTTCATGCCGCGACGGCGGAAGACGTCCTCGAGGACGGCGGCGGCGTCCGGGTCCTCGCCGGGCAGGACGCGGTCACGGCTGGACACGAGCGTGACGCGGGAGCCGAGGGCCTGGTAGGCGCCGGCGAACTCGGCGCCGGTGACACCGGAGCCGACCACGATGAGCTCCTCGGGGAGCTCGTCGAGGTCGTAGACCTGGGTCCAGTTGAGGATGCGCTCGCCGTCGGGCTGGGCGTCGGGCACCTCGCGCGGGTGGCCGCCGGTGGCGATCAGGACGGCGTCGGCGGTGAGGGTCTCCTCGGTGCCGTCGGCGGTGCGCACGACGACCTTGCGGGAGCCGTCGGCGGCCTGCTGGCCCTCGAGGCGGCCGCGGCCGCGCATCACGCGGGCGCCGGCCCGGGTGACGGACGCAGTGATGTCGTGGGACTGGGCGAGCGCGAGCCGCTTCACACGCCGGTTGACCTTGCCCAGATCCACACCGACGACCCGCGCGGGGCTGTCGATGTGCGGGGTGTCATCGGCGACGATGATCCCCAGCTCCTCGTACGACGAGTCGAAGGTGGTCATCACCTCGGCCGTCGCGATCAGGGTCTTGGACGGAACGCAGTCGGTGAGCACCGACGCCCCGCCCAGACCGTCGCAGTCGACGACGGTCACCTCCGCGCCGAGCTGGGCAGCCACGAGGGCCGCCTCATATCCGCCAGGTCCGCCACCGATGATCACGATCCGAGTCACGTACTCCATTGTCCCGCACGCTTCAAGTGCTTTCGCCCCGGGGGCCTCCGTCCGTGCGCGTCCCACGTCGGAGGGGTCTTCTGTTACAGGAGGGACCCCAGCCGCACCTGCCGTACCCTCGACCACATGTCGCTCTACGCCGCATACGCCGGCAATCTCGACGCGCGGCTGATGACGCGCCGCGCACCGCACTCGCCGATGCGCGCGACGGGCTGGCTCAGCGGCTGGCGGCTGACGTTCGGGGGCGAGCACATGGGCTGGGAAGGCGCGCTCGCGACCCTCGTCGAGGCGCCCCGCTCGCAGGTCTTCGTCGCGCTGTACGACATCGCGCCGATGGACGAGGACTCCATGGACCGCTGGGAGGGTGTGGGGCTCGACATCTACCGGCGGATGCGCGTGCGCGTGGACACGCTGGAGGGCGAGGAACCCGCCTGGGTGTACGTGCTCAACGGATACGAGGGCGGGTTCCCCTCGGCCCGCTATCTCGGCGAACTGGCCGACGCGGCGGAATCGGCCGGAGCCCCGCACGACTACGTGATGGAACTGCGCAAGCGCCCCTGCTGAGCAGGCTTCGTCGGAAACGACAAGACAACGATCCCAATCCCGTGAGGTCTGTCATCTACGCGCGTAGGACCGAAGCGGCTACCCTCGATCGCGTGAACGCATCTGTTACTCCGGACAACATCCAGGGCGCCACCCGATTCGATCCCCGGGTCGCCGCCGACGCCGCCGCCTCGCGCCTGCGCGAGCTCACGGGCGCCGACACCCACGACGTCGCCCTCGTGATGGGCTCCGGCTGGGCCCCGGCCGTGGACGCCCTCGGCACCCCCGAGACCGAGTTCCCCGTCACCGAGCTGCCCGGCTTCCCGCCGCCTGCCGTCGAGGGCCACGGCGGAAAGATCCGCTCGTACAAGATCGGTGACAAGCGCGCCCTCGTCTTCCTCGGCCGCACGCACTACTACGAGGGCCGCGGTGTCGCGTCCGTCGCGCACGGCGTCCGTACCGCCGTCGCCGCGGGCTGCAAGACCATCGTGCTGACCAACGGCTGCGGCGGTCTGCGCGAGGGCATGCGCCCCGGTCAGCCGGTCCTGATCAGCGACCACCTGAACCTGACGGCGACGTCGCCGATCGTCGGCGCCAACTTCGTCGACCTCACCGACCTGTACTCCCCGCGCCTGCGCACCCTGTGCAAGGAGATCGACCCCTCCCTCGAAGAGGGCGTCTACGCGCAGTTCCCCGGCCCGCACTACGAGACGCCGGCCGAGATCCGCATGGCCCGCACGATCGGCGCGGACCTCGTCGGCATGTCGACCGTGCTCGAGGCGATCGCGGCCCGCGAGGCCGGCGCCGAGGTGCTCGGCATCTCCCTCGTCACGAACCTGGCGGCGGGCATGACGGGCGAGCCCCTCAACCACGAAGAGGTGCTCCAGGCCGGCCGCGACTCCGCCACCCGCATGGGCGAGCTCCTGGGCAAGGTCCTGGGCCGCATCTGATCCCGTAGAGACACGCGAGAGGCTGGACGAACCGTGACCTTGCAGGACACCGAACTGCTCGCCAGGGCCGAGGCCTGGCTGGCCGAGGACCCCGACCCGGAGACCCGCGAGGAGCTGGCGAAGCTCATCGAGAGCGCCGACACCCCGGCGCTCGCCGAGCGCTTCGCCGGCACGCTCCAGTTCGGCACCGCGGGCCTGCGCGGCGAACTCGGCGCGGGCCCGATGCGGATGAACCGCTCCGTGGTCATCCGGGCCGCGGCGGGCCTAGCGGCTTACCTCAAGAGCAAGGGCGAGGCGGGCGGTCTTGTCGTCGTCGGATACGACGCGCGCCACAAGTCGGCGGACTTCGCGCGGGACACGGCGGCCGTCATGACGGGCGCCGGCCTGCGTGCCGCGGTGCTGCCGCGCCCGCTGCCCACCCCGGTCCTCGCCTTCGCCATACGGCACCTGGGCGCGGTCGCGGGCGTGGAGGTCACGGCCAGCCACAACCCGCCCCGCGACAACGGCTACAAGGTCTACCTGGGCGACGGCTCCCAGATCGTGCCGCCCGCGGACGCCGAGATCGCGGCCGAGATCGACGCGATCCGCTCCCTCCACGACGTACCCCGCCCCGACGCCGGCTGGGAAACGCTCGGCGAGGACGTCCTGGAGGCCTACCTGGCCCGCACGGACGCGGTCCTGGCCCCGGACTCCCCGCGCACGGCGCGCACGGTCTACACGGCGATGCACGGCGTCGGCAAGGACACCCTGCTCGCCGCGTTCGCCCGCGCAGGCTTCCCCGAGCCGACGCTCGTGACCGAGCAGGCAGACCCGGACCCGGACTTCCCGACGGTGGCGTTCCCGAACCCGGAAGAGCCGGGCGCGATGGACCTCGCTTTCGCGACAGCCCGCGCAGCCGCCCCGGACCTGATCATCGCGAACGACCCGGACGCGGACCGCTGCGCAGTAGCCGTGAAAACCAACGATGACTGGCGCATGCTGCGAGGCGACGAGGTGGGCGCGCTGCTGGCGGCCCACCTGGTGGCCCGAGGAGCAAGGGGCGTCTTCGCGGAGTCGATCGTCTCGTCCTCCCTGCTCGGCCGTATCGCCGAAGCAGCCGGCCTCCCCTACGAGGAAACCCTGACGGGCTTCAAGTGGATCGCCCGGGTGGACGGCCTGCGCTACGGCTACGAAGAGGCGCTCGGCTACTGCGTGGACCCCGAAGGCGTACGGGACAAGGACGGCATCACGGCCGCGCTGCTGGTCACCGAACTGGCCTCGACGCTGAAGGAACAGGGCCGCACCCTCCTGGACGCGCTCGACGACCTGGCGGTGGCCCACGGCCTGCACGCGACGGACCAGCTCTCAGTACGGGTCGAGGACCTCTCGATCATCGCGAAGGCAATGACCACACTCCGCGAGACACCGCCGAGCGAACTGGCGGGCCTCCCCGTAGTGCAGGCAGAGGACCTGACCCACGGCACAAGCACCCTCCCGCCCACGGACGGTCTGCGCTACACGCTGGACGGCGAGTACCGCGCCCGGGTCATCGTCCGCCCGAGCGGCACGGAGCCCAAGCTCAAGTGCTACTTGGAGGCAGTGATCCCAGTAGAAGCACCGTCGGACCTGACCGCGGCCCGAGCAGAGGGCACACGGGTACTGAACGCGATCAAGCAGGACCTGTCGGCGGCGGCAGGAATCTAGAAAAGGGCAAGCAGAAGGCCGGGGCAGAAACCGCCCCGGCCTTCGCCACACCCGAATCAGCCGACGGCCAGCACCACGGCCAGCAGAACCGCACCCACGACCACAGGCGCGACGATCTCGTAGGCCCAGCGGATCGAAGGCTCGCCCTGCGCGGACGGCTTGTCGGCGCGATCCCGGGCCAGCTCCCGAATCTCGTCCAGGGACTGATCGCCGGCGGCCTTGTCGGGCACGAAGTCGGCGGCCCCGGCCAGGCCCTTGTCCTTGCGCCCACCGGTGCGCCGATTGGCCTTCTTGCGGGCGCGCATGGACACGGGGATGGCCCAGAGCTGGTACTTGTCCCCGCCCTCGGTGAAGACCTCGCTGGAGTAGCTGGCCCGCAGATCCGCGACGGACGCCCAGGGCAGGGTGATCACGCGGAACGGATTACGAATGCGCAGCCGGTCCTCATTCGCGTACACCGCGGGCCGGATCGTGAACGCGACGACGAGCGGCACGACGACGAGCATCCCCGCGACGGCCAGCCAGGCGGTGCGTGCGTCGCCGTTGACCAGCGCGTCGAAACCGAGCCAGGCCCCCATCACGAGCAGCAGGACGCCACCGGCGATACCGGCGGGAGAACGGTAGGCCCGCTCCGCGGCCACGGGTTCCGTGACAGCGGGCTGGGAGTCCGGGGTCTTCATACACCGATGATGCCTGAACCCGAGAAGAACGTTCATTACGGCCTGAGAACAACCACAGACAACCGGACCCGCCCGGTCACCCACGCGACAGGAACCACCGACAGGGAGTGGAGAGCCCCCACCGGGCGGTCGGCCGCGTACGAAACGGGAGGGGCCGTGGGGCATGTGCGCGCGGAGCCACCAGCACCACGTACAGGCAATTCGGCTGGGCAGCGATGCCCCATAGAACAGCGAGCACGTACATGCCCCCACGGCCCCGCACCCAAAAACGCACCCGCGCAGCCCGCTCCGAGCCCGTACCCAAAAACCCACCCCACCCCCCTCCCCCTGTACAGCAGCTACGCGCGTAGATATGCTCCCCTCGTGACCATGCCCACTGCACCCGCACCCGCATTCGCCGACGCGGTCGCTTCGGACCGTTCGCTGCGTCGCTTCCTTCACGGGCTGCCCGGGGTCGACACGGTCGGCCTGGAGGCTCGCGCCGCGTCCCTAGGCACGCGGTCGATCAAGACCACGGCCAAGGCGTACGCCATCGACCTGGCGATCTCGATGATCGACCTGACGACCCTCGAAGGCGCCGACACGGCCGGCAAGGTCCGCGCGCTCGGCGCGAAGGCCGTGCACCCGGACCCCACCGACCGTACGACTCCCCGCACAGCCGCCGTCTGCGTCTATCCGGACATGGTGGCGACCGCCAAGGAGGCCGTGGCCGGGAGTGACGTGAAGGTCGCCTCCGTAGCCACCGCCTTCCCGGCGGGCCGCGCCGCCCTGGAGGTGAAGCTCGGG
Organism: Streptomyces sp. NPDC045026; assembly: GCF_056432625.1. NCBI lineage: Bacteria > Bacillati > Actinomycetota > Actinomycetes > Kitasatosporales > Streptomycetaceae > Streptomyces > Streptomyces sp. NPDC045026. The sequence continues at coordinate 216,825 of NZ_JBWKIS010000013.1, read as the reverse complement.
GACGTCCGCGAGGCGGTGGCCGCCGGCGCCGACGAGATCGACATGGTCATCGACCGCGGAGCGTTCCTCGCGGGCCACTACCTGAAGGTGTACGAGGAGATCGTCGCCGTGAAGGAGGCCTCGGGCGCCGCGCGTCTCAAGGTCATCTTCGAGACGGGCGAGCTGTCGACGTACGACAACATCCGGCGAGCGAGCTGGCTGGGCATGATGGCCGGGGCGGACTTCATCAAGACGTCGACCGGCAAGGTCGGGGTGAACGCCACCCCGGCGAACACCCTTCTCATGCTGGAGGCGGTGCGCGACTACCGCGCCCAGACGGGCGTACAGGTAGGCGTGAAGCCCGCCGGAGGCATCCGTACGACCAAGGACGCGCTCAAGTTCCTCGTGCTGGTCAACGAGACCGCCGGAAGCGACTGGCTGGACAACCGCTGGTTCCGCTTCGGCGCTTCGAGCCTGCTCAACGACCTGTTGATGCAGCGTCAGAAGCTGAGCACCGGCCGCTACTCCGGCCCCGACTACGTGACGGTGGACTGACCCATGACGTTCGAGTACGCACCCGCACCGGAGTCCCGCTCCGTCGTCGACATCGCCCCCAGCTACGGCCTGTTCATCGACGGCGAGTTCGTCGAGGCGGCCGACGGCAAGGTCTTCAAGACGGTGAGCCCGTCCACCGAAGAGGTCCTCTCCGAGATCGCCCAGGCGGGCGAGGCGGACGTGGACCGCGCGGTGAAGGCCGCCCGCAAGGCGTTCGAGAAGTGGTCGGCGCTGCCGGGCGCGGAGCGCGCGAAGTACCTGTTCCGGATCGCGCGGATCATCCAGGAGCGCAGCCGCGAGCTCGCGGTCCTGGAGACGCTGGACAACGGCAAGCCGATCAAGGAGACGCGCGACGCGGACCTCCCCCTGGTGGCGGCGCACTTCTTCTACTACGCGGGCTGGGCGGACAAGCTCGGCCACGCCGGCTTCGGCCCGAACCCGGCGCCGCTGGGCGTCGCGGGCCAGGTCATCCCGTGGAACTTCCCGCTGCTGATGCTGGCGTGGAAGATCGCCCCGGCGCTGGCGACGGGCAACACGGTCGTCCTGAAGCCGGCCGAGACGACCCCCTTGTCCGCCCTGTTCTTCGCGGACATCTGCCGCCAGGCGGGCCTGCCCAAGGGCGTGGTGAACATCCTCCCGGGCTACGGAGACGCGGGCGCCGCGCTCACGGCGCACCCCGACGTGAACAAGGTCGCGTTCACCGGCTCCACGGCAGTCGGCAAGGCGATCGCCCGCCAGGTGGCGGGCACGGACAAGAAGGTCACGCTCGAACTGGGCGGCAAGGGCGCGAACATCGTCTTCGACGACGCGCCCATCGACCAGGCGGTCGAGGGCATCGTCACGGGCATCTTCTTCAACCAGGGCCAGGTCTGCTGCGCGGGGTCGCGCCTCCTGGTCCAGGAGTCGGTCGCGGACGAGGTGCTGGACGCGCTGAAGCGCCGCCTCACCACCCTCCGCCTGGGCGACCCGCTGGACAAGAACACCGACATCGGCGCGATCAACTCCGCGGAGCAGCTCGCGAGGATCAAGGCGCTCGCGGAGACGGGCGAGGCCGAGGGCGCGGAGCGCTGGTCGCCGCCGTGCGAACTGCCGGACAGCGGCTACTGGTTCGCCCCGACGCTCTTCACGAACGTCACGCAGGCGCACACGATCGCCCGGGACGAGATCTTCGGCCCGGTGCTGTCCGTCCTCACGTTCCGCACTCCGGAGGAGGCGGTGGCGAAGGCGAACAACACGCAGTACGGGCTCTCGGCCGGCATCTGGACGGAGAAGGGCTCGCGCATCCTCTCGGTCGCGAACAAGCTCCGGGCGGGCGTCGTCTGGGCCAACACCTTCAACAAGTTCGACCCGACCTCGCCGTTCGGCGGCTACAAGGAGTCGGGTCACGGCCGCGAGGGCGGCCGCCACGGCCTGGAGGCATACCTCGCCCCGTCGAGCCCGGAGGGCACGCGATAAATGAGCACGGTTGAGCGACTCACAGTCCTGAAGACCTACAAGCTGTACGTGGGCGGGAAGTTCCCGCGTTCCGAGAGCGGCCGGGTGTACGAGGTGACGGCAGGGACATCAGCCGCTGGCGCGGCGGGGAAGGGCAAGTGGCTGGCGAACGCCCCGCTGTCGTCCCGCAAGGACGCGCGCGACGCGGTCGTGGCCGCGCGCAAGGCGTTCGGCGGCTGGGCGGGCGCGACGGCGTACAACCGCGGGCAGGTGCTCTACCGCGTGGCCGAGATGCTGGAGGGCCGGCGCGACCAGTTCGTGCACGAAGTGGCGGACGCCGAGGGCCTGTCGAAGTCCAAGGCGACGGCGGTCGTGGACGCGGCGATCGACAGGTGGGTCTGGTACGCGGGCTGGACGGACAAGATCGGCCAGGTCGTGGGCGGGGCGAACCCGGTCGCGGGCCCGTTCTTCAACCTGTCCACGCCCGAGCCGACCGGAGTGGTGGCCGTGCTGGCCCCGCAGAAGTCGTCGTTCCTGGGCCTGGTCTCGGTGATCGCTCCGGTGATCGCGACGGGCAACACGGCCGTGGTGATCGCGAGCGAGACATCCCCGCTGCCGGCACTGTCGCTCGGCGAGGTGCTCGCCACGTCCGACGTGCCGGGTGGTGTGGTGAACGTGCTGTCCGGCAGGACGTCGGAGATCGCTCCGCCGCTGGCCGCGCACCAGGACGTGAACGCGATCGACCTGACGGGCGCGGACGCCGACCTGGCCCGTGACCTGGAGATCGCGGCGGCGGACAACCTGAAGCGCGTACGCCGTCCACAGGCTGTGGACACGGACTGGACGACGGACCCGGGCACGGACCGGCTCACGTCGTTCCTGGAGACGAAGACGGTGTGGCACCCGACGGGTTCGCTGGGCGCATCGGGCTCTTCGTACTAGGCCCGACCCAACGCCCAACCGAAACCCGAAGCCCCGGCCCTCCCCCGTCCAGGAGGGCCGGGGCTTCGGCATGCCCTGACGCCTTTGACGCCCCTGACGCCCTAACCGGGCAGCAGAGAACTGGCCGGCCCCACCAGCGGGAGGTCGGCGAGGGCGCCGCCCTTGGCCAGGGGACCGGTCGCGACGGCCGTGGTCACGGGCTTGAAGTCGGCGACCTGGGTGCCGACCGCGTTGTCGAGCGGATCGACCCCGGTACCGGAGAGCGGGTTGAGCTTCAGGTGCTTGACCGGGGCGAGACCCCCGTTCGCAGCGCTCCCGAGCGCCCCCGTCACCGCTCCCCCGGCCGCCGCCGTGTCGAGGTCGCCGACCGGCGAGGCGAGAGGCGCGGCGGCGGGCTCCGCCGCACCGGCGCTCACCGCACCCCCGCCGAGCGCCGCGCCCGCGGCGGTGAGGGTGAGCCCCGCGCGCAGCAGCGCACGCTGAGCCGTCGAGGACTTCTTCGCTGAGTGTCGTGCCATGAGGTGCCGCCCGTTTCCGGTACCGGCGGCCGGTTGGTCCGCCGCCGCAGATCGAGTAATCGTACGCGCACGCAGCGTAGTTGAGCCGCGACTGTGCCACAAAGGCCGACCCGCGGGGTCCACCGGGGGCGGGGGATGCCGCACACTGGTGTCTCGTGAGTTCCCATCCCCCGATACCGACCCGGGTCGTCCTGCTGGCAGGTCCTTCCGGCTCCGGCAAGTCGTCGTTCGCGTCCCGCTCCGGGCTCCCCGTGCTGTGCCTGGACGACTTCTACAAGGAGAACGGCGACCCGACGCTGCCGCTGGTGCCGGGCAGTTCGGACATCGACTGGGACTCGGCCCAGTCCTGGGACTCGGAGACGGCCGTCGCCGCGATCGCGGAGCTGTGCCGCACGGGCCGCACCCGCGTCCCCGTCTACGACATCGCGACCAGCGCGCGGGTGGGCGAGGAGACGCTCGACATCGAGCGCACGCCCCTGTTCATCGCGGAGGGCATCTTCGCCGCGGACATCGTGGAGCGCTGCCGGGACCTCGGGCTGCTCGCCGACGCGCTGTGCCTGCGCGGCCGCCCGTCCACGACGTTCCGCCGCCGGCTGCTGCGGGACCTCAAGGAGGGCCGCAAGTCCGTGCCGTTCCTGCTGCGCCGCGGCTGGCGCCTGATGCGCGCGGAGCGCGGCATCGTGGCCCGCCAGACCGCGCTCGGCGCGCACGCGTGCGGCAAGGAAGAAGCCCTCGGCCGCCTGGCCGCGGCCGCCGCGGGCCGCTGCGTGAAGGCCCGCGCCCAGGCGTGAGCGGCCCGCACCCCCGTACGCATGAGAAACAGGCCGTACGCATGAGAAACGGGACCGGAGAGACCCCCCGGCCCTCCGGTCCCGCTTCATTCCCCCGTGAAGATCCCCCGTGATCCCCCGGTACTTCCCCCGTACGACCGTCGCGTCCCCCCGGAGCGACGGCCCGCCCCCTGCCTTCAGGCCACCAGCTCGCCGAAGGACTCTTCCAGGTCACGGCCGAAGCTGAGGACCTCGTCCTCGCGCAGCCGGCGCAGGGAGCGCCAGATGCTGGACTTCACCGTGCCGACACTGATGTCGAGGATGTCCGCGATCTCGGGGTCCGTACGGCCCTCGTAGTACCGCAGGACGAGCATCGTGCGCTGCAGTTCGGGCAGGCGGGCCAGGGCCTGCCAGAGAACCGCGCGCAGCTCCGTGCCACGCATCGCGTCCGTGTCGCCCGCCGTCTCCGGCAGTTCCTCGGTCGGGTACTCGTTCAGCTTGCGGCGGCGCCACGCGCTGATGTGCAGATTGGTCATGGTGCGGCGGAGGTATCCCCCGACCGCCGCCTTGTCGCTGATCCTGTCCCAGGCGCGGTACGTCGAGAATAGGGCGCTCTGGAGCAGGTCCTCGGCCTCGAACCGGTCACCGGTCAGGTGGTAGGCGGTTGCGTACAGGGAGGCGCGGCGTTCCTGTACGTAGGCCGTGAACTCGGCCTCCGACAGGGACTTCTTCCGCTCCCCCGATTCCTCCCCGTACGCGGCTCCCCCGTCGGATACCGCCTGGTTCGCGTCAACCACCGTCATGTACGTGGTGTGCTGACGCCCGGTGCCGCGAGCGCACCCCCGCCCGCTCACGGCACCGGACAGCTCGTGCTTCCCGGAACCGGGACCCCGTACAAGAGCGTCATGAAGACGTGTGACAACTGCGCCAGTAGTGGTGCTGTGCAGCGTGTTCATCTCGCGCCCCCCGTCGTGGAGTCTCGGTTTCCCGTGGCCGTCAAGGACTTGCGTCCTTGCGATGTCCAAAAGCTTGCCCGGGCCACTTCATGACGGTGTCCGTCGACTGTCACAGACCTGTCACAGGGCCCGGGCGTGTGCGAGTCGTGTGTGGATGGGGCCCGAAGCCCCCTCATTACGAGCTTGGGAGCGCTCCAACGGTCGAACTTGAGCCGTGCCATGGGACAGAATGGCGTCTGTGCCTTCCCTGTTGCTGATCGAGGACGACGACGCCATCCGAACGGCCCTGGAGCTGTCCCTTACGCGCCAGGGCCATCGGGTTGCCACCGCTGCCACCGGCGAGGACGGTCTGAAGCTGTTGCGCGAGCAGCGGCCGGATCTGATCGTGCTGGATGTGATGCTGCCCGGCATCGACGGGTTCGAGGTGTGCCGGCGCATCCGGCGCACGGACCAGCTGCCGATCATCCTGCTCACCGCACGCAGCGACGACATCGACGTGGTGGTCGGGCTGGAGTCCGGCGCCGACGACTACGTCGTGAAGCCGGTGCAGGGGCGGGTGCTCGACGCGCGGATCCGCGCGGTGCTCCGGCGGGGCGAGCGGGAGGCCAACGACGCGGCGTCGTTCGGCAGTCTCGTCATCGACCGGGCCGCGATGACGGTCACGAAGAACGGCGAGGACCTCCAACTGACGCCCACGGAGCTGCGGTTGCTGCTCGAGTTGAGCCGCAGGCCGGGACAGGCGCTGTCGCGGCAGCAGTTGCTGCGTCTGGTGTGGGAGCACGACTACCTCGGTGACTCGCGGCTCGTCGACGCGTGTGTGCAGCGGCTGCGCGCGAAGGTCGAGGACGTGCCGTCCTCGCCGACGCTGATCCGTACGGTGCGCGGGGTCGGCTACCGGCTGGACACGCCTCAGTGAGTGATGCGCACGACCGGCTGCGGGGGTGGGCCGCGGCGAAGAAGGCGATACTCGCCGGCCTGCGCTTCACGAGCCTGCGGCTGCGGCTCGTGGTCGTCTTCGCCCTGGTGGCGCTGACCGCGGCGGTGTCGGCGTCCGGGATCGCGTACTGGCTCAACCGCGAGGCGGTGCTGACCCGCGCGCAGGACGCGGCGCTCAGCGACTTCCAGCAGGAGATGCAGAATCGGGCCGCGGCGCTGCCCGAGCATCCGACGCAGGGCGAGCTGCAGCATGCGGCGAACCTGATGGCGAGCAGCAGTCAGCACTTCAGTGTGCTGCTGATCAGTGACGACAAGGACGGCCGGCGGATCGCGGGGAACTCCGATCTGGACGCCATCACGCTGGCCGAGGTGCCGCGTTCGCTGCGGGACGCGGTGAACAGGGAGCAGCCCCTCACGGACGGCAACAAGCATCCGTACCACCTGTACTGGCAGCGGATCGTCAGCAATGACACGCCGTATCTGGTCGGTGGGGCGCGGGTGATCGACGGGGGGCCGACGGGCTACATGCTCAAGTCCCTGGAGCCGGAGGCGAAGGATCTCAACTCCCTTGCCTGGTCGCTCGGGATCGCGACGGCGCTCGCGCTGATCGGTTCGGCGCTGCTGGCGCAGGCCGCGGCGACGACGGTGCTCAAGCCGGTGCACCGGCTCGGGAGGGCGGCCCGGCGGCTCGGGGAAGGGAAGCTGGACACGCGTCTGCGGGTGTCCGGTACGGATGAACTGGCCGATCTTTCCCGGACGTTCAACCGGACCGCGGAGAATCTGGAGAAGAAGGTCGCCGACATGAGCGCGCGCGAGGAGGCGTCGCGGCGCTTCGTCGCCGACATGTCGCACGAGCTGCGTACGCCGCTGACGGCGATCACCGCCGTGACGGAGGTACTTGAGGAGGAGCTCGACGCGGAGACCGGTTCGGTCGACCCGATGATCGAGCCGGCCGTGCGCCTCGTGGTGAGCGAGACGCGCCGGCTGAACGACCTGGTGGAGAACCTCATGGAGGTCACGCGCTTCGACGCGGGCACCGCCCGGCTCGTCCTCGACCGCGTCGACATCGTCGACCAGCTCACGGCCTGCATCGACGCACGCGCCTGGCTCGACGCGGTGGATCTGGACGCGGAGCGCGGCATCATGGCGCGGATCGACCCGCGCCGCCTCGACGTCATCATGGCGAACCTGATCGGGAACGCGCTCAAGCACGGCGGCTCACCGGTGCGGGTGTCCGTGCGTCTTGCGGACTCGGAGCTGGTGATCGAGGTCCGCGACCACGGGCCCGGCATCCCCGAGGACGTGCTCCCGCACGTCTTCGACCGGTTCTACAAGGCGAGCGCGTCGCGGCCTCGTTCCGAGGGCAGCGGGCTCGGGCTGTCCATCGCCCTGGAGAACGCGCACATCCACGGCGGAGAGATCACCGCGGCCAACTCCCCTGAGGGCGGTGCCGTGTTCACGTTCCGGCTGCCGCTCGACGCGTCGCCGCTGACGCTGCCGCCCGATGACGAGGGCGCCGACGGCGGCAGTTCCGGTGAGGAGGGCGGCGCGCGATGACCGCACGCAGGACAAGACGCCGTTACGCGGTGGCGGGCACGGCCGTTCTCGCCGCGCTGCTCGCCGGGTGCGGGATCAGGCCGACGGAGGTGCCGACGGACTTCGGCGCCGCGCCGTCGCGGGTGCCGTGCACGCTGTCGGGGCCGGATCTGGGGTCACGCTCGGGCGGCGAATTCTCCGTGCAGGTGTTTCTCGTCTGTACGTCGCAGCTGGTGAGCGTCGACCGGTCGGTGACCCTGCCGAAGGGGCAGGGCGCCTCGGACCGGGTGCGGCTCGCGCAGGCGCTGCTCGACGAGCTGGAGCAGTCTCCGGTCGGCGACGAGCGGCAGGCGGGGTACACGACGGACGTCAGACCCGGGATGACCGTCTCGGGGCCGGGCAAGGGTGACCCGGACAACGCGCTGCGGCTGAGCGTCCCGCCGGACGACCTGTCGCCGTACGCGCTGGCCCAGATCGTGTGTACGTATGCGAACGACGGGGCCACGGCAAAGGACGACAAGGTCGTGCTCGGCGGGCCGGGTGACGACGCTCTGCGCGCGTACGACTGTTCCCCGGAGATGCTGACGCGGCCGGGGCTCGTACCGGCGCCCGCCGAGACGGTCGGCTGACAAGGGCGGGCGCGGTTGTCGCGGGCGGACGCCGGCGACGCGGAACCGATCGCCTTGCCCGCCGCGTCTAGGGGTGCGTGCAGCGCCATCGCCCGGGCGGTTCCAAGGCCGCCATCCGCTTCCGTACGGCAGGGGTAGTCCTCCTTGCCGCGCATCTGCTTCTCGTCTGCTGGATCACGCTGCGACCACTGGACGTGCCGTGGGTCAGCGCCGCGAATCTGCATCCGTTCGCCGGGATCAGGGCGGATCTCGCGCTCGGCCCGGCCGAGGCGGTGCGGCGCATCGGCAAGGAGCTGGTGCTGTTCGCCCCGCTGGGGGTGCTGCTGCCGATCGCCGGGGGGCGGCTCGTCGTCTCGCCGCTGGGTTCGCTGGTGCGTACGGTCGCCGCGGGGGCGCTGCTCTCGCTCGGTGTCGAGCTGCTGCAGACCGGGGTGCCGGGGCAGGTCGTGGACATCGACTCGCTGTTCCTGAACACGCTGGGCGTGGCCCTCGCGCACGCGGCCGTGGTGCCGACTCTCAGGGGCAGGCTCCGCCGCAGGACCGAGGTCACCGCCCTCCCCCGGGAGGAGCCTTCTCAGGGGCGGACCCCGACGATTTCCAGGGTCGGCATCGCCCCGTGAGCTGACGCTTCGCCCGGTTCGTCACCGTAGCTTTGAAGCCATCAGAGACGTTCCGGCCGTCCAGGCCAAGGGGGCGCCTCACGGCTACGGTTCGCGAAGGAGCCCACCATGACCGCCCTTGCCCGCCCCACGAACGGACGGATGATCGGCGGAGTGTGCGCAGCGCTGGCAAGGCGCTTCGGCACCTCCGCGACCACGATGCGCGTGATCTTCGTGCTCTCGTGTCTGCTTCCGGGTCCCCAGTTCCTGCTGTACATCGCGCTGTGGATCCTGCTGCCGAGCGAGGGCAAGGTCCGCCAGGCGTGGTGACGACGGGGTCCGCAGGCTGATGCACGACAAGGCAGGCTGACGTACGAAAAGGAGGGGCGCACCCGCGAGAGCGGGTGCGCCCCTCCTTTTCGTCCGGGTGTGTGCCGTGCCGGGTGGGTCAGCCGACGGGCAGGGCGCCGCCGGCAGGCAGCGACTTGACGGGCAGGCCGCCGAGGAGCCCGGAGACCGGGTCGCTGCCGTTGGTGGGGAGGACCTTCTGGACGGCGGGCGCGGCGGCGTTCAGGCCACCGGCGACGGCGTTCTTGCCGGCGGTGAGGGACTCGGTGCCGCCGGCGGGCAGCACCTGGGCGACCTGCTCGGCGGGGAGCGTGCTGGTCACGGTGTCCAGGGCGGAGCCCGCGTCCGGGAGGGCGGGGGCGGCGGAGGCGGCACCGGCGCCCGCGGCGGCGAAGGCGGCACCGAGGGCGGCGACGCCGAGGGTCTTGACAGCAGACTGCTTCATTATGAAATGAGTCCTCGTGAACGGGGGCTTGAGCGGTCCACGACCGTAAACATGCGCCAGGGCTCGTCGCAACCAGCGAAATACACGCGAAAGCGGCCGGGAGTTAATACACCCGGCCGCTTCGGATTCGCACAAAGAGACGCTACTGCGCGACAGAACCCCTGGTCGAGACGGTCTGACGGAACAGCCATTCGGATTTCAACTCGGCGTATCCGGGCTTGATGACGTCATTGATCATGGCCAGTCGTTCATCGAAAGGAATGAATGCTGATTTCATCGCATTGACGGTGAACCACTGCATGTCGTCGAGCGTGTAGCCGAACGCGTCGACCAGGTGCTCGAATTCGCGGCTCATGCTGGTACCGGACATGAGGCGGTTGTCGGTGTTCACCGTGGTGCGGAAGTGCAGCTTGCGGAGCAGGCCGATGGGGTGGGCCTCGTAGGAGTCGGCGGCGCCCGTCTGGAGGTTGGAGCTGGGGCACATCTCCAGGGGGATGCGCTTGTCGCGCACGTAGGAGGCGAGGCGGCCGAGCTTGACCGTGCCGTCGTCCTCGACCTTGATGTCGTCGATGATCCGCACGCCGTGGCCGAGGCGGTCGGCGCCGCACCACTGCAGGGCCTGCCAGATGGAGGGCAGGCCGAAGGCCTCGCCCGCGTGGATCGTGAAGTGGTTGTTCTCGCGCTTGAGGTACTCGAAGGCGTCGAGGTGGCGGGTGGGAGGGAAGCCGGCCTCGGCGCCCGCGATGTCGAAGCCGACGACGCCCGTGTCGCGGTAGCGGTTGGCGAGTTCGGCGATCTCCAGGGCGCGGGCCGCGTGCCGCATGGCCGTGAGCAGGGCGCCCACGCGGATGCGGTGGCCGTTGGCCTTGGCGCGCCGCTCGCCTTCCCTGAAGCCCGAGTTGACCGCCTCGACGACCTCTTCGAGGGTGAGGCCCTGTTCCAGGTGCTGCTCGGGGGCGTAGCGGATCTCGGCGTAGACCACGCCGTCCTCGGCGAGGTCCTCGGCGCACTCGGCGGCGACCCGGAACAGCGCGTCGCGGGTCTGCATGACGGCGCAGGTGTGGGCGAAGGTCTCCAGGTAGCGCTCCAGGGAGCCGGAGTCGGCGGCCTCGCGGAACCAGATGCCGAGCTTGTCGGGATCGGTCTCCGGGAGGTTCTCGTAGCCCTGCTCCAGGGCGAGTTCGACGATGGTGCCGGGGCGAAGGCCGCCGTCGAGATGGTCGTGCAGCAGCACCTTGGGGGCGCGAACGATCTGCTCGGGGGTCGGAATCTGCGAGTTTCCGCTGGTCTGGCTCGTCATTTCCGCACTCTAACGCCTACGCGCGTAGATACTCGTCGGCGTCCGCCTGTCGATACCTAACGGTGACCCTGCGGACGGGTGGCGTACACCGGGCCTTCTGACACTGTTCTGTCATGGGACAGGAAGCGACGACGGTCCGTGAGGCCCGGCTCGGGAAGGCGGTCGGGCCCGTTCCCGCGACGGCGAGCGGTGTGGTCCTGCTGCTTCCCGCGGGTGAGGAGACCTCCGCGCGCAGACCGTCACCGCTGGCCTCGGCGACCGTACGGACCCTGGGGCGCGGCCTCGCGCGCGAGGGGCGGCGGGACGGCCTTGCGGTGCATGTCGTGCACTACCGCAGCCGCGGGTGGAACGGCGCGCAGGCGCAGCTCGCGCGCGACGCGGACTGGGCGGCGGACGAGGCCGTACGGCGCTACGGCGACGTCCCCGTCTGCTTCGTCGGGGTCGACATGGGGGCCCGCGCGGCGCTGCACGCGGGCGGGCACAGCGCCGTCAACTCGGTGCTCGCGCTTGCCCCCTGGCTGCCCGAGGAGGATGTCGCCGCGCCTCTCGAACCGGTGAAACAGCTCGCGGGCCGCCGGGTCCTCATCGTGCACGGCACGAACGACGAGCGCACGGATCCCGAGCTGTCGTTCCGCCTGGCCGCCCGCGCGAAGAAGTCCAACCGCGACATCTGCCGTTTCGAGGTGCACTCCGACGGTCACGCGCTGCACCAGCACCGCAGCGAAGTCCACGCCCTGGCCCGCGACTTCGTCCTCGGCTCGCTCTTCGGCCGGGCCTTCTCGCGTCCGGTGCAGGACGCGCTCGCCGCGCCGCCGCCCCTGGGTCTGCGGATGCCGCTGGCCGCGGGCTTCGGCAGGTCGCTCGGGCGGTGACTACTCCTCGGCGCGGGTCCACTCGGAGAGCAGCTTGCCGCGCCGGGAGAGCAGGAACTTCTTGAACGCCGCGACCGGCGGGGTGTCCGGATGCCCGTCGAGCCAGGCCACGCCGATCTCCCTTACCGCCCGCTGCCCGGTCACGGTCAGCTCCACAACTCCCGGGCGCGGTACGGCCGGTGGCGGCAGGAGCGCCACACCGAGGCCCGCCGCGACCAGGCCGCGCAGGGTCTCCGTCTCCTCCCCTTCGAAGGCGACACGCGGCTTGAACCCCGCCTCCGCGCACAGGCCGTCGGCGATGCGGCGCAGCCCGTAGCCGGGTTCGAGGGTCACGAAGGGCTCGTCCGACGCCTCCGCGAGACGGACGCGCTTGCGGCCCGCGAGGCGGTGGTCGTCGGGGACGACCAGGCGCAGGCGCTGCTCGTCGAGGCGGCGCGCGACGAGACCGGGCTCGTCGGGGACGGGCGAGGTGAGGCAGAGGTCGAGCTCGCCGGCGCGCAGGCGCTCCAGCATCGCCTCGCCGTAGTTCTGGACGAGGCTGAAGCGGATGCGGGGGTGGTCGGCGCGGAAGGCTCGGATCAGGCCGGGGACGGTCTCGGAGCCCATGGTGTGCAGAAAGCCGAAGGCGACCTTGCCCGACGTGGGGTCGGCGTCGGCCCGTACGGACTCGGCGGCGCGGCCGACCTCGGCGAGCGCCTTGTCGACGGTCGCGCGGAACGTCCGGCCCGCGGGAGTGAGCGAGACGGTGCGGCCGTGGCGCGCGAACAGCTCCACGCCGAGGTCCTGTTCGAGGCGGACCAGGGCGCGCGACAGCGTCGACTGGGGGATCTCCAGCTCCTGCGCGGCCCGCGTGACGTGCTCGGTGCGGGCGACCGCGGCGAAGTACGACAGGCGGGGCACGAGCGTCGTCACGATGTCTTCTGTGTCACCGGCCGGTGACAGACGAGCCCCTGAACTCTGCTTATGCTCCATGGGATCGATTATGGCGTTTTCATGCATTGGACGCATGAAACACGGAGGCCTACCTTCGAGACATGCCTCCTGCCAGTAGCGGGGCGGCCGCCACCCACGCGGTCGCCGCCCGTAATTCGTCGTCCCCCGAAGCCCCCGACACCCGTCTGAACCCGGGCGGGCCCGGCTACCGCCGGATGAGCTTCGCCCTCTTCCTGGCCGGGGTCGCGACCTTCGCCCTGCTGTACTCCACGCAGGCCCTGCTCCCCCTCGTCTCCGCGGACTTCGGCGTCAGTGCGAGCGCCGCGAGCTGGACGGTCTCCGGTGCGACGGGCGCGCTCGCCCTGTGTGTACTGCCGCTGAGCGCCCTGTCGGAGCGGTTCGGACGGCGCACCGTGATGACGGCGTCCCTGTCGGTGGCGGTCGCGGTCGGTCTGCTCGTCCCCTTCGCGCCGTCGCTCGGCGCACTGATCGCGCTGCGCGCGCTCCAGGGCGCCGCGCTCGCCGGTCTGCCGGCCTCCGCGATGGCGTATCTCGCGGAGGAGGTGCGGCCCAAGGCGCTGGTCGCCGCGATCGGCCTGTTCGTGGCGGGCAACTCCATCGGCGGGATGAGCGGCCGGGTCATCACCGGGTGGGTCGCGCAGGAGTGGGGCTGGCGCGCGGCGGTCGCCACGATCGGCGTGATCGCCGTGGCGTGCGCGGTCGCGTTCCGGCTGCTGCTGCCGCGGCCCCGGCACTTCGCCCCGGGCTCGCTGCGGCCGCGGGTCCTGGCCCGCACGGTGCGCGGCCACCTCGCGAACCCGCTCCTGTGCCGTCTGTACATGATCGGCGCCCTGTTCATGACGGTCTTCGGCGCCGTGTACACGGTGATCGGCTACCGGCTCACGGCCGCGCCGTTCTCGCTCCCGCAGGGCATCATCGGCTCGATCTTCCTGGTGTACCTGGTGGGTACGGTCTCCTCGGCCGCGGCCGGCAAGCTCGTCGCGCGGCTCGGGCGGCGCGGGGCGCTGTACCTGGCGGTGGGCACGACGGCGTCCGGGCTGCTGCTCTCGCTCGGCGACTCGATCGTCCTGGTGCTGCTCGGCCTCGTACTGATCACGGCCGGTTTCTTCGCGGGGCACGCGGTGGCGTCGTCCTCGGTCAGCCACACGGCGACGCACGGGCGGGCGCAGGCGTCCGCGCTGTACCAGTCCGTGTACTACATCGGCTCCAGCGTCGGCGGCACGCTCGGCGCGGTGGCCTTCCACGCCGGCGGCTGGGCCGGGACCGTGGCCCTCGGCCTGGTGGCGGTGCTCGGCGTCGTGTCGGTGACCCTGTGGGGCTCGCACGCGGCCCGGGTGCAGCAGCGGCAGATGCTCGTGGCGGCGCACTGACCGCGTTCGCATCATGCTGAGAACGGCCCCCGGAGCGGCGTATTTCGCCGGTCCGGGGGCCGTTGTCAGTGCACTGCGATAGCTTCCAAAGTGCTGGGACTTGCATGGACTTTCGGGACTTGCCAGAAGCCGCAGGGCGGGGTGTGGACATGAGTGACATCGCAGAAACAACCACTGAGCTGGACGTCCGTCTCGAGAAGTACCGGGTCGAGCTGACCGGGTACTGCTACCGGATGCTGGGCTCGGCCTTCGAGGCCGAGGACGCGGTGCAGGACACGATGGTCCGCGCCTGGCGCAGCTTCGACAAGTTCGAGGGCCGCTCCAGCCTGCGGTCCTGGCTCTACCGCATCGCGACGAACGTCTGCCTGGACATGCTGAACGCGGGCAACAAGCGGGCCCGTCCGATGGACCTGACGGCGGCGGCGCCGCTGGCGCAGGCCGCGCTCACGCCCCGGCCGGACAACGTGTGGCTGGAGCCGATGCCGGACGCCCGCGTGCTGCCGACCGTGCACGACCCGGCGGAGGCGGCGGTGGCGCGGGAGTCGGTGCGCCTCGCGTTCGTGGCGGCGCTCCAGCAGCTGCCGGCCAAGCAGCGGGCCGTGCTCATCCTGCGCGAGGTGCTGGCCTGGAAGGCGCAGGAGGTCGCCGAGCTCCTCGACACGTCGGTGGCGTCGGTGAACAGCGCGCTCCAGCGGGCCCGCGCCACGCTCGCCGAGGTGCCGGCCGAGAAGAAGAGCGCGGACGGCGAGCTGGACGAGGAGCACCAGGCGCTCCTCGAGCGCTATGTCGCCGCGTTCGAGGGATACGACATGAAGGCCCTCACGGCGCTGCTCGCCGAGGACGCCGTCATGACGATGCCGCCGTTCGACCTGTGGCTGCGCGGCACGCCGGACATCACGGGCTTCATGACGACGATCGGCGCCTCATGTGCCGACAGCCGCCTGGTGCCCGTCGAGGCCAACGGCTCGCCCGCGTTCGCCCACTACAAGCCCGACCCGGACAAGGGCGGGTTCTCGCCGTGGGCCGTCCAGGTCCTTGAGGTCTCAGAGGGCCGGATCACCGGACTCCACTGCTTCCTGGACACAGCGCGCTATTTCCCGCTGTTCGGCATGCCGCTCCATCTCGACGACGAGACCGCCTAGGCCGGGCAGGCCGACCAGCTGAAGCAGGGCCCACAGGGCCGAGGACGGATCGCGCAGCCGCAGTCCTGACCCGGCTCTGCGGGCGGCGAGCTGCATCCGGGCGAGCGCGTCGACGGTGGCGAGGTCGGCCGTGGTGACCGCCGCGATGTCGCAGACGATCTCGCGTGCGGGGGCGCGGGCGCATGCCGTGCGCACCTGGTCGCACAGGTGCGGCACGTCGCCGCGGCCCAAAGGGCCGGCGAGAGCCAGGTCGGGAAGTCGCAGAGCAGCCACGCAGGGGAGACCGGCCGGGCGCCGGGAACTCATCGGCGGTCCGGCCGCGCGCCTAAGGGCTTTCGTTTGGATCGGGCCGGATCAGGGAGCGGGGGCATGGGGTCCCCCTGCTCGAGCGAAGCCGGGAGCTTGGGGAGTCGGCGAGTGCCGACAACGCCGCGAGGTGCGGTGCCAGACCCCGCGAGCCCGCATGATCCAGACGAAAGACCCCGGCGCCGTGCATCACGTTCCCCATGTGTCGCGCGCATCACGTTGACCCCGCGCCGGATGCCCTCCGACGCTATGGGGATGCTCCTTGATCGCGTACCCGCTCAGCCGTCCGCACGACGCCGGCAGGGGGCATCGTGGCAGGGGTGCTGAACGGGTTCGCCGTCATCGCGGTGGTCATCGCCGTCGGCTTCCTGATCGGCAAGCGCGGCTATCTCGGGGACAACGGCCGCGAGGTCCTCACCAAACTCGCCTTCCATGTCGCCACGCCCGCGCTGCTGTTCACCACGCTCGCGAAGGCCGATCTCTCGGTGATCCTGTCGCCGCGGCTGCTGGTGACGGCGCTGAGCACGGCGGCCGCCGCCGGGCTGTTCATCGCGGTGGGCGTCGCGCGCCGGTGGGGCGTGGGCCGGACGACGATCGGCGCCCTGTGCTCCAGCTACGTCAATTCGGGCAACCTCGGCATCCCCATCGCCGTATACGTCCTCGGTGACGCCTCGCTGGTCGCGCCCGTGCTGCTCTTCCAGCAGATCGTGGTGACGCCGATCGCGATGACGGTCCTCGATCTGTCGGAGGCCGGGGAGAAGCAGTCCCTGTGGCGGCGGCTCGTCACGCCGCTGCGCAACCCGATCGCGGTCGGCGCGCTCGCGGGCGTGCTCGTGGCGGCGACGGGGTGGACGGTGCCGGGGCCGGTCTTCAACCCGGTCGATCTGATCGGCAAGATGTCCGTGCCGGTGGTGCTGCTCGCGTACGGGATCTCGCTGTGCGGGAGTTCACTGCCGGCCCGGCGCGGTGCGGACCGGGTCCCGGTGCTGTTGTCGGTGGCCCTGAAATCGGTGGGCCAGCCCGCGGTGGCGTGGGTGCTCGCGGCGGGCGTCTTCGGCCTGCGGGGCGCGTCACTCCTGGACGTCGTGGTGACGTCGGCACTCCCGGCCGCGCAGAACCTCTTCACGTACGCGTCGCGCTACGGCGTCGCGGAGAAGCTGGCGAGGGAGTCGATCCTGCTGTCGACGCTGGCGTCGGTGCCGGCGTTGGTGGTGGTGGCGGCGTTGCTGGGGTGACCGAACGGGACCGGCAGAGGTCTACCGGTCCCGTTCATCCGTACGAGGAAACCGCAGGTCAGCCGATACGTTCCCGCACGACCGGCGTGGCCTCGAACGCCGTCCCCGGCGCCGCGATGTCGTACGAACCCTCGACGGACTCAAGGGCGTACTCGAAGCGCTCCGGCGTGTCCGTGTGCAGGGTCAGCAGTGGCTGGCCCGCGGTGACCGAGTCGCCCGGCTTGGCGTGGAGTTCGATGCCGGCGGCGGCCTGCACCGGGTCCTCCTTGCGGGCGCGGCCCGCGCCGAGGCGCCAGGCGGCGACGCCGATGTCGTACGCGTCGAGACGGGTCAGGACGCCGGACTTCCCGGCCACCACCACGTGCTGCTCACGGGACGTGGGAAGTGCCGCGTCCGGGTCGCCGCCCTGCGCGGCGATCATGCGGCGCCACACGTCCATCGCGGAGCCGTCGGCGAGGGCCTTCGCCGGGTCGGCGTCCTTGATGCCCGCCGCGTCGAGCATCTCGCGGGCCAGGGCGAGGGTCAGCTCCACGACGTCGGCCGGGCCGCCGCCCGCCAACACCTCGACGGATTCCCGGACTTCGAGGGCGTTGCCCGCGGTCAGGCCGAGCGGCGTCGACATGTCGGTGAGCAGGGCGACCGTACGCACGCCGCTGTCGGTGCCCAACTCGACCATGGTGGAGGCGAGTTCGCGGGCGTCCTCGATCGTCTTCATGAACGCGCCGGTACCGACCTTCACGTCGAGGACGAGCGAGCCGGTGCCCTCGGCGATCTTCTTCGACATGATCGAGGAGGCGATGAGCGGGATCGCCTCGACGGTGCCGGTGACGTCGCGCAGGGCGTAGAGCTTCTTGTCCGCGGGGGCGAGCCCGTCGCCGGCCGCGCAGATCACGGAGCCGACGGTGTCGAGGACGTTCAGCATCTCGTCGTTGGAGAGCAGGGCGCGCCAGCCGGGGATGGACTCCAGCTTGTCGAGGGTGCCGCCGGTGTGGCCGAGGCCGCGCCCGGAGAGCTGCGGGACGGCGGCGCCGCACGCGGCGACCAGCGGGGCGAGCGGCAGCGTGATCTTGTCGCCGACGCCGCCGGTGGAGTGCTTGTCCGCGGTCGGGCGGGACAGGGCCGAGAAGTCCATGCGCTCACCGGAGGCGATCATCGCGGCGGTCCAGCGGGCGATCTCCGTACGGTTCATGCCGTTGAGGAGGATCGCCATGGCGAGCGCCGACATCTGCTCGTCCGCGACGACGCCGCGCGTGTACGCGTCGATGACCCAGTCGATCTGCTCGTCGCTGAGTTCGCCCCGGTCCCGCTTGGTCCGGATGACGGAGATGACGTCCATGGTTGTCCTTCCGCAGGTGACAGCAGGCCGACTCTACGCGCATAGAGCGACCGGCCGGAAGCGGCCCCGCCCAACAGGGCGGGGCCGTCGGTCAGTTGAGGTGCTGGGGGCCGAACGCGTCGGGGAGCATCTCGCCGAGCGGGCGGATCCCCGCCGTCGTCTCCAGGAGCAGCTCGGGGCCCCCGAACTCGTACAGGAGCTGGCGGCAGCGGCCGCACGGCATCAGGATCTCGCCCTTGCCGTCCACGCACGTGAAGTGCGTCAGGCGGCCGCCGCCGGTGAGCTGGAGCTGCGAGACGAGCCCGCACTCGGCGCACAGGCCGAGCCCGTACGACGCGTTCTCGACGTTGCAGCCCGACACGGTGCGGCCGTCGTCCACGCGGGCCGCGGCGCCGACCGGGAAGGCCGAGTACGGCACGTACGCGCGGGACATGGCCTCGCGGGCCGCTTCCCTGAGTGCTTCCCAGCCGGCTTCCGTCACTTGCCCTGACCCTTTCGGTAGCGCATGCCGTCGGCCTTCGGCATCCGCAGCCGCTGCGCGGACAGCGAGAGCACCAGAAGGGTGACGACATACGGGGTGGCGCCGACGAAGTCGCCGGGCACCTCATCCGTCAGGAGGTACCAGACCAGGACAACCGCGGCAATCACCGCGCTGATCGTGGCCTGGATCATGGCCTTGCGGTACGCCTTCCAGCCCGCGAGCAGAGCCAGCAGCACGACCAGCAGGAGCAGCAGCGCGTGGACGGTCTCGCCGCCGTTGCGCAGCTGGAGCGCATCGGAGAAACCGAACAGGCCCGCGCCCATGGCGAGTCCGCCCGGCCGCCAGTTGCCGAAGATCATGGCGGCGAGGCCGATGTAGCCGCGCCCGCCGGTCTGGCCCTCCAGGTAGCTGTGCGAGGTGACGAGCGCGAGGAACGCGCCGCCGAGGCCCGCGAGTCCGCCGGAGATGGCGACGGCCGCGTACTTGTGCGCGTACACGTTGACGCCGAGGGACTCGGCCGCGACCGGGTTCTCGCCGCAGGAGCGCAGGCGCAGGCCGAACGAGGTGCGCCACAGCACCCACCAGCTGCCCACGAACAGCAGCGCGGCGAGGATCGTGATCACGGAGACGTCGGTGACCAGGCCGCCGAGGATGCCGGCGAGGTCGGAGACCAGGAACCAGTGGTGCTGCTCGATGGAGTGCAGTCCGCTGGACAGGCCCGGGATCGTGACGTCGCCCAGCGACTCGGCGGGCGGCGACTGCTTGGGGTTGCCGCCCTTGGCCGCGGGGTCGCCCTCGGCGAAGAACAGCTTGGCGAGGTACTGGGTGGCGCCCAGGGCGAGGAGGTTGACGGCGACACCGGAGACGATGTGGTCGACGCCGAACGTGATGGTGGCGACGGCGTGGATCAGGCCGCCCAGCACACCGAAGCCGATGCCGCAGACGAGGCCGAGCCAGGGGCTGGTCTGCCAGCCGAGCCAGCCGGCGCCGAACGTGCCGAGGATCATCATGCCTTCGAGGCCGATGTTGACCACGCCGGCCCGCTCCGACCACAGGCCCGCGAGGGCCGCGAGGCCGATGGGCACGGCGAGTCCGAGCGCGGCGCTGATCTGGCCGCCGGAGGTGAGCTGGTCGGCGCCCGTGATGACGCGGACCGCGGAGACCAGGAACAGGGCGCCGACGACGATCATCAGGGTCTGGCCCGTGGAGAGCCGGCCGCGGGCCTTCCTGGCGCCGCTCACCGCGGGGGCCGCGGGAGGCGGGGTGTCGGTCTTCGTGGCGCTCATCCGGCCACCTCCTGCTTGTCGGTGCGGACGGCGGCGGCCTGCGCGGCGAGCTCGGCGCCGACCCGCTGCTGCTGGCGCTTGAGCCCGTAGCGGCGTACGACCTCGTAGGCGATGACGACGCACAGGACGATGACGCCCTGGATCACGCCGAGGATCTCCTTGTCGTAGCCCTGGAACTCCAGGTGGTTGGTGGTGCGCTCCAAAAAGCCCCACAGCAGGGCGCCGAGCGCGATGCCGACCGGGTGGTTGCGGCCGAGCAGCGCGATCGCGATGCCCGTGAAGCCGAGACCCACCGGGAAACTGTTGTCGTACTGGTGGCTGTCGTTGAGCAGCGTCGGCATGCCGACCAGACCGGCCACGGCACCCGAGATGATCATGCTGGTGGCGACCATCTTCTTGACGCTGACGCCGCTCGCGGCGGCCGCCGACTCGGACTGGCCGACCGTGCGCAGGTCGAAGCCGAAGCGGGTGCGGCCGAGGACGAACCAGTACGCGATGCCGACGAGCACGGCGATCACGATGAAGCCCCAGACCTGGCCGGCCGGACCCGCGTCCATCGCGAAGAAGTACGAGGACTTCGGCAGCGGCTTGGTGGAGACCAGGGTGCCGGCGTCGTCGAGCTGGCCGAGCTGCTCGGGCTGGAGCAGGTAGGCGATGATCGCGGTCGCGATCGAGTTGAGCATGATCGTCGAGATGACCTCGCTGACACCGCGGGTCACCTTGAGGATGCCCGCGATGGCGGACCACAGGGCACCGGTCGCCATGGCGGCGAGCAGGATCAGCGGGATGGAGAGCCAGCCGGGCAGCGTCAGCGCCCCGCCGAGCACGGCGGCGACGAACGCGGCCATCCGGTACTGCCCGTCGACGCCGATGTTGAACAGGTTCATGCGGAAGCCGATGGCCACCGCGACGCCCGCGAGGTAGTACGTCGTCGCCTTGTTGAGGATGTAGACCTGGCTGTCGCTCGCGGAGCCGTAGGTCACCATGTCGCTGAACGCGGCGAAGGGGTCCTTGCCGGTCGCCGCGATGATCACGGCGGTCACGACGAGCGCGGCGATGATCGCCAGGAGCGGGGCGGCGACCGCGAGGATCAGCCGCTCCTTGTCGATCCGGGACTTGCCCCGGGATATCAGTGTCTTCATCGGGCGTCCCCGCCTTCGGCGTCTTCCGTGTGCTGGAGGTGGCCGGAGGCCGCACCTGTCATGGCGGAGCCCAGCTCCTCCGGGGTGATGGTGGCGGGGTCGGCGTCGGCGACCAGGCGGCCGCGGTACATCACCCGCAGGGTGTCGGACAGGCCGATCAGCTCGTCCAGGTCGGCCGAGATGAGCAGCACGGCGAGGCCCTCGCGGCGGGCGCGGCGGATCTGGTCCCAGATCTGGGCCTGCGCGCCGACGTCCACACCGCGGGTGGGGTGGGCGGCGATCAGCAGCTTGGGCGCGTGGCTCATCTCGCGGCCGACGATCAGCTTCTGCTGGTTACCGCCGGACAGGGAGGCCGCGGTGACCTCGATGCCGGGGGTGCGGACGTCGTACTCGCGCACGATGCGTTCGGTGTCGGCGCGCGCGGCCTTCAGGTCGAGCAGCCCGCCCTTGGAGTTGGGGCGCTCGGTGACATGGCCGAGGACCCGGTTCTCCCACAGCGGCGCTTCGAGGAGCAGACCGTGACGGTGCCGGTCCTCGGGGATGTAGCCGACGCCGGCTTCGCGGCGCTTGCGGGTGGGGGTCCGGGTGATGTCGGCGCCGTTCAGGGCGATGGCGCCGCGGTCCGCGGTCCGCATGCCCATGATGGCCTCGACGAGTTCGGACTGGCCGTTGCCCTCCACGCCCGCGATGCCGAGGACTTCGCCGCGGCGGATGGTGAAGGTGACGTCGTCGAGGATGACGCGCTCGACGCCGTCCAGGTCGGTCTGCGTGAGGCGCACCCCGGCCAGGTGGAGCATCGGGGTGTCGGTGACCGTCGACTCCTCGGTCTCCGGTGACGGCAGCTCACTGCCGACCATGAGCTCGGCGAGCTGCTTGGTGCTCGTGTTCTTCGGGTCGGCCGTGCCGACCGTCGTCCCCCGCCGGATGACCGTGATCTCGTCCGCGACGGAGAGGACCTCGCCCAGCTTGTGGGAGATGAAGATGACCGTGAGGCCCTCGGACTTGAGCTCGCGCAGGTTGTCGAAGAGCGCGTCGACCTCCTGCGGCACGAGGACCGCGGTGGGCTCGTCGAGGATCAGCGTCCGGGCGCCCCGGTAGAGGACCTTGAGGATCTCGACGCGCTGCCGGTCGGCGACCCCGAGCTCCTCGACGAGGACGTCGGGCCGCACCCCGAGGCCGTACGCCTCGGATATCTCGCGGATCTTCGTACGCGCCTTGCCGCCGATGCCGTGCAGCTTCTCGGCGCCCAGGACGACGTTCTCCAGGACGGTGAGGTTGTCGGCCAGCATGAAGTGCTGGTGGACCATGCCGATGCCGCGCGCGATGGCGTCGGCGGGCGTGGCGAAGGTGACCTGGGTGCCGTCGACCGCGATGGTGCCCTCGTCCGGCTTCTGCATGCCGTAGAGGATCTTCATCAGGGTCGACTTGCCGGCGCCGTTCTCACCGCACAGGGCGTGGACGGTGCCCCGCCGTACGGTGATGTCGATGTCGCGGTTGGCGACGACGCCGGGAAAGCGCTTGGTGATGCCGCGCAGTTCGACGGCGGGAGGGCTGGACGCGTTGATGGCGCACTCTCCTCGGGGGACAGGACGTACGTACGGAAGGGGTGAACGGTCGCGCGGAGCCGCGCGGGGGCGCGTCGGCGACGGTAATACGCCAACTCTTAGCTACACGCGTAGAGTTGACACATTGTTATGGCTCGGCGAGGGGAAGCTTTCGCCTCTCCCCCCGCCGAGCCCCGGCCTTGCGGCCGCTCAGATCACGGGGTGGTCTTGACCTTGACCTTGCCGCTCGCGATCTTCGCCTTGGCGGCGTCCAGCTTGGCCTGGATGTCGTCGATGTAGCCGCCGGAGGTGGCGAGCGAGACGCCGCCGTCCTTCAGGGCGTAGGTGTTGGTGCCGGTCTTCGGCGAACCGTCCTTGACCGACTGGATCAGGTCGAAGACGCCGATGTCGACGTTCTTGACGACCGAGGTCAGGATCGAGGACTTGTACTTGGCGAGACCCGGGATGTTGTACTGGTCCGAGTCGACGCCGATCGCCCAGGCGCCCTTCGTGCCGGAGACGGCCTCGATGGCACCGTTGCCGGAGGAGCCGGCGGCCGAGTAGACGACGTCGGCGCCCTTGTCGAGCATGCCCTGGGCGGCTTCCTTGCCCTTGTCCGGGGAGGCGAAGCCGGAGGTGTCCGAACCGTGGCTCAGGTACTGGACGTCGATCTTGATCTTCGGGTTGGTGTCCTTGATGCCCTGGACGTAGCCCGCCTCGAACTTCTTGATCAGCGGGACGTCGACACCGCCGATGAAGCCGACGTGGTCCTTCTTCGTCTTCAGCGCGGCGGCGACGCCGGCCAGGTAGGAGCCCTGCTCCTCGGTGAAGACGATGGAGTCGGTGTTCTTGGAGTTCACCACGGAGTCGACGATGCCGAAGGTGGTCTTCGGGTACTTCGCCGAGATCTTGGTCATCGAGGTGGCGTACGCGTAGCCGACCCCGATGATGGGGTTGTAGCCGGCGTCGGCCAGGTCGGACAGGCGCTGCTCACGGTCGGCCTCGGTGTCGGAGGTCTTGGCGGTCAGCTCCTTGAGGTCACCGCCGAACTCCTTCTTGGCCTTGTCGGCACCGCGCGCGGCGGAGTCGTTGAAGGAGTGGTCGCCACGGCCGCCGACGTCGAAGGCGAGGCCGATCTTGACGCCGCCCTTCTTGCCGGAGTCCGAGGAGCTCGAGGACTCGTTGTCCGAGGAAGTGCCGCCACATGCGGTGGCGGTGAGAGCGAGTGCCGCGGTGGCTATGCACGCAGCAGAGATTTTGGCTACCCGGCGCAAGGGAGGCTCCTTCGACCTGACCTGAGCGCCGGGCTTCCGGCGCTGGTTTTCGGACGGATCGTAACGCGCGTAGATGTCAGATAAAGGGCCGTTCCGCAGCCGTTATCGGATTGACGCGAACGGCGCACGGCGGCCCGGTCTACGGGGCGTTACGCGGCTGGGTCGGGTGGGTTACGTGCTGCCCACACCGACCCTTTGCCTGCACCGGTCTACGCCCCCTGCTCCCGCACGGCCCCGTCCATCAGCGCCGCCGCCGTGAACAGCTCCACCCCCACCGTGATCGCCGACTCGTCCGCGTCGAAGTCACCCTGGTGCAGGTCACGTCCGCCGCGCTCGCCGGGGGTGCGCACCCCGAGGCGGGCCATGGCGCCGGGGACGTGCTCCAGATACCAGGAGAAGTCCTCGCCGCCCAGGCTCTGCTGGGTGTCCTCGACGGAGTGCGGGCCGCGGCGCAGGGTCATCGCGGCGGTCAGGAGGTCGGTGACCTCCGGGTCGTTGACGACGGGCGGCACTCCGCGGATGTAGTTGATCTCCGACTTGGCGCGGTAGAGGTCGGCGATCTCCTGGATCGCGCCGTGCACCAGGTCGGGCGCCTGCCGCCAGGCTTCGAGGTCGAGGCAGCGGACGGTGCCGGACAGCTCGGCGTGCTGCGGGATCACGTTGCACGCGTGGCCGGATTCGATACGTCCCCAGGTCACGGCGAGCCCCGAACGGGCGTCGATGCGGCGGGCGACGAGCGCGGGGACCTCGGTGGCCACCTTCGCGGCGGCGGTCACGAGGTCGGTGGTGAGGTGGGGGCGCGCGGTGTGCCCGCCGGGCCCGTCGAGCGCGACCTCCAGACGGTCGCAGGCCGAGGTGATCGCGCCAGGCCTCAGTCCGATCCGGCCCGCGTCGACCTTCGGGTCGCAGTGCACGCCGATGATCGACCCGACGCCCTCGAGCACGCCCGACTCGATGGCGTCGGGGGCGCCGCCGGGCAGCACCTCCTCGGCGGGCTGGAAGATCAGGCGTACGGGGTGCGGGAGCCGGCCCTGCCGGTGCAGCTCGGCGAGGACCAGGCCCGCGCCGAGGACGACCGTCGTGTGCACGTCGTGGCCGCAGGCGTGGGCGCGGCCGGGCACGGTGGAGCGGTAGGCGCAGCTCGCCTTGGTGTCCGGGATGGGGAGCGCGTCGATGTCCGCGCGCAGGGCGAGCATGGGGGGCCCGCCGCGCCACTCCCCCTCCTCGGTGCCGATGTCGCAGACGAGGCCGGTGCCGATGTCCAGGATGCGTGGCGTGAGCCCGGCCTTCTCCAGGCGGGCCCTGATCGCCGCGGTCGTGCGGAACTCCTGGTTGCCGAGCTCGGGGTGCATGTGCAAGTCACGCCGGAAGGCAACCAGCTCGGCACGGAGCTCTTCGGACAGCGTGCCGGGCAGCTCTCCGGCGCCGACCGCTTCCCCGGCCTTACCGGCCTCGGACTCTCGGGACATCAGTTGGTTCACCCTTTGAAGGGTAGGCCGGGGCAGGGGGCAGCCGCCCCACGATCAACAAAAGTTCAACCGGATTGGGGTAAGAAATCCGACCGCGCCGCGCATGCGCTCCACTCTGGGTGGGTATGAAAGCTCTTTCGCTCTGGGATCCGTTTGGTCTCGTGGGGGCCGCTTCAGGGGGCTTCGGCCCGGACAGCGGCGCACCCTCCCGTCCCGGGTGCGCCCCCGTTCACGCGATCCCGGCGGTCAGCCGACGATCGCCACCGGTGCGTCCCAGGCGTCGCGGTCCACCGTGATCGTGTAACCGCCGCGCGACTCCTTGCTGTTCACCATGTACTGGTGGGCGCGGCGGTGGCCGGTGTACAGGGTGGAGGCGAAGGGCCAGTCCGTAGTGGTCGTGTTGACCTTGTCCCAGAGCGCGTACCAGAGGACGTCCGGCATGTCCGTGCGGTTCGTGGCCGTGGCGACGGCCTTCGCGCTGGAGCTGCGGAAGCCGTAGAAGCCGGTCCGGTAGTTCTTGGCGTGCACGGCCTTGTCCCAGGCGCGGACGTAGGTCAGGACCGCGTTGTTGCAGGACGTGTTCGTGGTGTCGTACGACTCCATGTCCAGGTAGAGCGGGGAGCCGGCCTTCATGCCGAGGGCGGCGGACTTGGTGACGGCGTCGGCGCCGTCCTTCGCGCCGAGCGAGGCGGCGGTGGACGCGGTCATCTTCTCGGGGTTCGCGCCGGACTGGCAGGGCGGCTGGGCGCCCACGTAGAGCGGGATCAGCTTCCAGCCGGAGGCGCTGACCGACTTCACCCAGGACGCGGTGAGGTTGGGCTGGGCGCAGCCGCGGTTCTTGCCGCCGACGTAGACGGCGGCGGCGCCGTAGAAGCCGGTCTTCCAGGCCTTCATGGCGGAGAGGGAGGGGGCCGTGCAGGTGTCGAAGGCGCGGCCGGTGTACGTCTTGGCCGCGGGGAGCGTGGTGGCTGTCGCCGACTGGGCGACGATCGCTCCGGTGGCGGCCAGTGCCACGCCCGCGGCGGACATGGCGAGGTAGCGGCGTCTCTTGGAGAGGCGGTGTCGGGGGTGCGTCACGGGTTCCTCTGGCGCTCTGTACGGATACGGAGTGGGGGG
This sequence comes from Streptomyces sp. NPDC045026, assembly GCF_056432625.1. Taxonomy (NCBI): domain Bacteria; kingdom Bacillati; phylum Actinomycetota; class Actinomycetes; order Kitasatosporales; family Streptomycetaceae; genus Streptomyces; species Streptomyces sp. NPDC045026. The sequence goes on along the minus strand of NZ_JBWKIS010000013.1, from coordinate 190,351 downwards.
TGCGGTGGGTTTGACCCGCCCGGACACCGTTCCGTTGCCCTCCGCGCGGCTATGCGATCACCAAGGTATTGCCAAGTGCTGCTGTACGTTCACACGGCCGGGGCGACCGACGCGAGGCGGTGGACGTCCCGCGCCGTGCCGGTGACGCCCGCGAGGAAGCCCTGGGCGCGAGGTGAGGCGTTCTCCGTCAGCCAGGCCGGGTCGATGTCGCAGACGGCGACGCGGACCTCGGTGCCGACGAGGGCCAGGGGCAGGGTGTGGACGACCGTCGAGGGGAAGCTGAGGATCGTACGGCCGATGGGGCCGCGGCGGGCGATCAGTTCGAGGGGGAGGTCGGGGCGGACCACTTCGAGGCCGGTCTCGGTGGCGAGGCGGTGCAGCTTGTCCGAGCTCTCGCGGCGGTGGGCGAAGTAGCGCGTCGCGCCGTGGGTGCGCGCGAGGGCGCGGACGGCCTCCAGGTAGCGGTCCGGGTCGACGACGCCGGTCTCGACGAGGGACGTGCCGACCAGGTCGGCGCCCTTCGTCATGCGGGGCGGGCCGAAGCGGGCGCGGGTCCAGGTGAAGTCGTTGCGGGTGACGCGGACGCCGTCGGGGATCGAGTCGATCGGCATCGCCGAGAAGACCTCGACGGTGCGGTGGGCGCCGTCGGGGGTGAGGCGGCGGCGGGCGACGGCGGAGACGGGCGCGAAGAGGACGTCGCGCGGTCCGGGTCGGCCACCGCGGCGGTGCCAGCGCACGAGGCGTTCGCCGCGGGCGAGCTGGGAGACGAACTCCATGGTCGCGGTGCCGTCGTCGACGACGACGAGTTCGGCGGCCCGGGTGATCGTCAGCAGGAGCTGCACGTAGCGGGAGAACGGGTCGCCTATGACGATGCGGGCGGCCTTGCGCAGCGCGCCCGCGAGTCCGCCGATCGTGTGGAAGGGCGCGGTGGTGCCACCGCGTGCCTCTTCCCAGCGGACGGTGTGGCCCTCGTCGCGGGCGAGTTCGGCCATGCGGCGCAGCTGGCCGCGGGTCATGGGGTCCGTGGGCGACAGGACGACCAGGGTGATCCGGTCCGTCTTGTCGGTGCTCTCGGCGCGATGCGCCCATTCCAGGACGTTGAGGAGCTGGACGGGGCTCTCCACGAAACACAGGGTTCCGGAGCGGCGTCCGGAGTGTGCTGCTGACACGGGCGACATGGGCCCTCCGAGGGACCTGTGGGGGGGGTTGGGGCCCGTGGGCCGGCGCCGGGCTGGGCGCCGGCCCACACGGGCGGGCGTCGGACGGTCAGACGCCGACCGGCTCGCCCGCGGCGACGGCGATCTCCGACTCGGCGACGACGCCCGCGACGCGGCGGAGCTTCTTCATCGGGCCGAGCTCCGACTCGTAGACCTTCTTGACGCCGTCACCGAGGGACGCCTCGATGGTGCGGATGTCGCGCACGAGGCGGGTGAGGCCCTGCGGCTCGACGGAGGCGGCCTGGTCGGAGCCCCACATGGCGCGGTCGAGGGTGATGTGGCGCTCGACGAAGGTGGCGCCGAGGGCGACGGCGGCCAGCGTGGTCTGCAGGCCGGTCTCGTGGCCGGAGTAGCCGATCGGGACGTTCGGGTACTCGGCCTGGAGGGTGTTGATGACGCGGAGGTTGAGCTCCTCCGCCTGCGCCGGGTAGGTCGACGTGGCGTGGCACATGAGGATGTTGTCCGAGCCGAGGACCTCGACCGCGTGACGGATCTGCTTCGGCGTCGACATGCCGGTGGAGAGGATGACCGTGCGGCCGGTGGCGCGCAGGGCGCGCAGCAGCTCGTCGTCGGTGAGCGACGCGGAGGCGACCTTGTGGGCCGGGATGTCGAACTTCTCCAGGAAGGCGACGGCCTCGGTGTCCCACGGGGAGGCGAACCAGTCGATGCCGCGCTTCTTGCAGTGCTCGTCGATCTGGCGGTACTCGTCCTCGCCGAACTCGACGCGGTGGCGGTAGTCGATGTACGTCATGCGCCCCCAGGGGGTGTCGCGCTCGATGTCCCACTGGTCGCGCGGGGTGCAGATCTCCGGGGTGCGCTTCTGGAACTTGACGGCGTCGCAGCCGGCCTCGGCGGCCACGTCGATCAGCTTGAAGGCGTTGTCGAGGTCACCGTTGTGGTTGATGCCGATCTCACCGGTGATGTAGACGGGCCGACCGGGACCGGCCGTCTTCGAACCGAACGTGCGCAGGCGGGAGTTGGTGCTCATGACTGGGGAGTTCCTTACTTGTTGAGGGAGTCGAGAGAAGGGCCGAGGATCCAGGTGGCGATCTCTCGGATCGCGCCGTCACCACCGGGGAGAGTGGTGACCGCGCGCGCGGCGCCTCGTACGACGTCGTGGGCGCTCGCGACCGCCACGGGCCAGCCGACGAGGCCGAAGCACGGGAGGTCGTTGACGTCGTTGCCGACGTAGAGCACGCGCTCGGGCGCGATGCCCTGTTCCTCGCACCACTGCTTCAGTGCGAGGTCCTTGCGGTCGATGCCGTGCAGGACCGGGATCTGGAGCTTCCTGGCCCGGGCGGCGACGACCGGGTTCTGTTCCGTGGACAGGATCAGCAGCGGCAGGCCCGACTTGCGCAGGGCCGCGATGCCGAGGCCGTCACCGCGGTGCACGGTGACGAACTCCCGTCCGTCGGAGTCGATCAGCACCTTGTCATCGGTCTGGGTGCCGTCGAAGTCGAGGACGACCGCGTCGATGTCTTCGGCGGTCGGGAGGGTGCCGGGCCTGTGCGCGTCGAAGAGCGGCGCGAGGGCACGGGCGCGGGCGAGATCGTGCGGGTCGTCGATCTCCAGGACCCGCGCGGGGTCGGTGCGGACGAGTTCCGTGCGGCCGAAGAAGCGGTGCTTGGCCTCGCGGAAGCCGCTCGCGTCCATGGCGTAGACCGCGCCGGTCTCCAGGAGGTCCTGGGGACGGTCCTGGCGCATCTGGCGGAAGGACTTGTCGTGGTTGACGCCGTAGCCGCCGCTGGTGGCCGCGGGGGCGAGCAGGGTGTCGGTGCCGCCCTCGACGGAGGCGCGCTCGACGGCGGCGGGCGCGGCCGGCGGCGCGGGCTCGTCATCACCGTCACGCCACACGAAGCCGTGGAAGGGGGCGACGGTCAGGGCCGAGTCGGCGCCCTTCTCGACGATCGCGTTGACAACGCCGTCGATGTCCTCGCGGACGATGAAGGGGCTGGTGCACTGCACGAGGAGCACGACGTCGACCGCGGCGCCCTGGAGGGCCTCGTGGGCGTCGAGGGCGTGCAGCACGGCCGCCTCGGAGCTCGACTTGTCGCCGGCGATGGCGGCGGGCCGCAGGACGACCTCGGCGCCCGCCTCGCGGGCCGCGGCGGCGATCGCGGCGTCGTCCGTGGAGACCACGACGTCCGTGACGAGCCGGGTGGCGCGGCACTCGCGGACGGTGCGGGCCACGAGGGGCACGCCGCCGACCGGGGCGAGGTTCTTGGCGGGCACTCCCTTGGAGCCGCCACGGGCGGGGATCACGGCGAGGACGCGGCGGACCGGTGCCGCTGTGCCCGCTTCCGGGTTGGTCATCAGGTCTCCTTGAGGGATACGGGCGTTCACAGCTCGCCCATCCGCCGGATGACGGGCGCCACGCGCTGCACTCCGTGCCGGTAGGCGCCACGTGCGGCGCGGCGCACGATCTGCCGGACGGGGCCGGGCTCCTTGCCGGCGGCGGGTGCGCCGGGCAGCGGCGTCCCGTCGGGGGCGAGGTGGTGGCGGGCGAGGATGCGCGGCAGATAGCCGGGGGCGGTGGTGAGGCTGTAGTAGGGGGCCAGGGGCGGAAGCCGGTCGGCTCCGGTCAGGCCGGTGACCCGGGCGCGGGCCTGGTCGAAGGCGGTGTCGTACGTGCCGTCGGCCGCGACGCCCTGGCCGGCCACCCACTCCTCGTCGGCCTTGGGCAGGTGTCCCGCGTCGAGCTGGTCCCAGGAGGCGAGGCAGCCGGAGCCGGTGAAGTGGTGGTTGCCGAGCGCCTCGCGCACCCCGAGGTCGGTGAGCAGGACCGTGGGGATGCGCCGGTGCAGGGCTTCGAGCGCGGCCGTCGAGCTGACGGTGACCAGGAGGTCGGTGCGGTCGAGTACCTCGCCCATGTGCCCGTAGACGAGGCGGCAGTTGGCGGGCAGTCCGCCGTCGATCCGCTGGACGAGCTTCTGGTAGGGCGCCTCTTCGATGTGCGTGGTGTGCTCGCCCGGCTTGCTGCGCAGCTTGAGCAGTACCTCGCGCTCGGGGTGCAGCCGGGCGTGTCCGACGAGCCGCTTGAGCAGGTAGGCGCGGTCGGCGGGGGTGTCCGGCACGGAGGGCTGCGCGGCGAAGACGACGGTGTACGGGTCGTGCGTCTCCTCGTACGGCGTGCCGCCGAGGAAGGGCAGCGCGCACTCGGTCACCGAGGAGGCGTCGGCGTCCACGCCCTCGTACACGGCGCGGAAACGGTCCGCGTCGTGGCGGGAGTTGGCGAGCACGATGTCGGCGCCGTGCCGCAGGAGCAGCCCGTCGGCGAGCTTCTCGTAGACGACTCCCACGTAGCCGGTGACGACGACGGGCCGCTTGGCCCTGCCCTGCCAGGCCCGCGCGAGGCCGTGGAGCATGGCCTGGACGGCGCCGCCGACGAGGGCGAGGACGACGACGTCGTAGCGGTCGGCGTCCTGCTCCATACGGCGCAGGAATTCGACGGCGGTGACTTCGTCGAGGCTGTCGGCGCGGACGCCGACCTCGTCGAGCTGGCGGGGCGTCGGGGTGGCCCGGCCGCGCAGGAGGAATCCGTTGAGCGGGCTCTCGTCGGGGTTGAGGCGGCGCGCGGTGAGCGCGCCCCACTTCCACCGGGTGTCGGAGTCCGCGAGCACGGCGACCCGTCGGGTCTCAGAGGTACTTGCTGGCACACCCAAGAAGCTAGGAAGCGATTTAGGACCGCGGCCCAACCGGAGTGCAACAAACGGTTAACAGCGAACCGACGAATGGCGAATCCGGCCGGGAAGTGGCCGGGAAGCAGGCGGGTTCACTATTCCGCCACGCGTCGTTCACCTGACATCTCACCATCGGTCAAGACGAATGCCGGGCCGCCGCCTAGCGTCCTTCTCGTGGTCAAGCTCTCCGTCATCGTGCCGTTCTACAACGTGCAGCAATACGCGCCCGACACCCTCAGAAGTCTTCGTGCCAACGCGCGCGACGACTTCGAATTCATTCTCGTCGACGACTGTTCGAAGGACGAGACCCCGGACATTCTCGCGCGCGCCGAGCGCGAGCTGCCCGGCGCCGTCCTGGTCAGACACGAAAAGAACGGAGGCCTGGCCACCGCGCGCAACACCGGACTCGACGCATCGCGCGGTGAGTACCTGACATTCCTGGACGGGGACGACTGGCTCGCCCCCGGATACTACGAGCAACTGCTCGCCTCCATCGAAGGCCTGGGCTGCGATTTCGTCCGTACGGACCATGTCCAGTGCACCGCGCGGGCCCGCACCGTCCACCGCGTGCCGACCGGCAGGCGCGGTGTCGTCATGGATCCGCGCGAGGCGATCCTGCCCGCCGACCGCTCGACGTCCGTCGACTACGCGTACGCGTGGGCCGGCATGTACCACCGGCGGCTCGCCGACGCCGGCCTCCTCCACTTCACCGACGGCCTGCGCACGGCCGAGGACAGGCCGTGGATCTGGCGGCTGCACCGCGAGGCGGAATCCTTTGCCGCGGTGGGACTTCTCGGCGTGTTCTACCGGCGCGGTGTCGCCTCGTCACTGACACAGATCGGCGACGTGCGGCAGCTCGATTTCATCAAGGCGTTCGACCAGGTGGTGGCGGAAACGGCGCAGGACAAGGACGCGGAAAAACTTCTCCCGAAGGCCGTCCGTACGTACTGCGCGATTATTTCCCACCACTTGGGATCCATCGAAAGGTTCGAACCTGCAGTGGCGCGCAAATTGAAGACACTGAGTTCCGCGGCGCTGAAGCGCATGCCGCAGGACGTACTCGACGACGCGCTCGACTCGATGGACGTGCAGCGGGCGACGCGCCTGCGCCGGCTGCGGCGCCGCCCCGCCACGGCGGGGGTGGCTGCCGCGTGACCACGCAGATCTTCCTCGCCTCCACGCTGTACGGGACCGCGACGATCGCCGCGGCCCTCGACGCGGACTGCTACGCACCCGCGGACCGGCGCATCCTGCTCGTCGCGAACAACGCGGCGACCCCGGAGACGACGCCCTCCGTCGACGAGATGCCGGGCTTCGAGCGGCTGCGTGACCGCTTCGACGACGTCGTGTCGTGGAACGAGACCATCGCGCCGTTCCACCCCGGCGGCTGGGCCCCGCGCCCCGACGACGTACCGCTGTGGGAGCGCCACCTGCGCCTCGCCTGGAATCTGGGCGACGACGACGTCGAGCTGGCCGTGGAGTCGATCCAGGTCAACCCGGCGATGGCGATCGCGCAGATCTTCACCGGCGTCCCCGTCGACGTGTACGCGGACGGCCTGATGAGCTACGGCCCCACCCGCAACAAGCTCGACCCGCTGGTCGGCACGCGGGTGCGGCGGCTGCTGCATCTGGACCTCGTGCCGGACCTGAAGCCGCTGCTCCTCACGGAGTTCGGCGTGGAGCCCGAGGTCGTCCCGACGGACGTCTTCGTGAAGGTGCTCGCCGAACTGAGCGACGTGAGCGGCGAGTTGCCGCCCGTCGGACCCGGACCGGCGGTGCTGCTCGGGCAGTACCTGTCCGCGCTCGACATCCTCACCGCGCAGGAGGAGGAAGACCTGCACGTGCGGATGATGCGCGGCGCGGTCGCCCTCGGCCACACGCGGATCGTCTTCAAGCCCCACCCGACGGCGCCGGCCACCTGGTCGCGCACGCTGGAGGCGAAGGCGGCCGAGCTCGGCGCCGAACTCACCGTCCTCGACACGCCCGTGCTCGCCGAGGTCCTGTACCAGCGGATGCGCCCGGCCCTGGTGGTCGGCTGCTTCTCGACGGCGCTCCTGACCGCGTCCGCGTTCTACGGCATCCCGGTCGCCCGCATCGGCACCGGCACCCTCCTCGACCGGCTCGCGCCGTACCAGAACAGCAACCGCGTCCCGGTCACGATCGTGGACGCGCTGCTGCCCGAGCTGTCGGAGCGGGCGGCCGTGACCGCGCAGGAGTCCGGCACGGCGACCGCCGAGCTGAACCAGCTGGTGCGCGCGGTCGGCTTCGCGATGCAGCCGAAGATCTACCCGGACCTGCGGGCGGCGGCCGAGCGCTACCTCTCGACGCACTTGAACGACCACACGTGGCGCTACTTCAAGCGCCGCCGGCTCACGTCGCTCGCGCTGCCCGGTGCCGTGCCGTCCCAGCTCGCGTTCATTCCGCGCAACGCGGCGGTGCGCCGGGTCGCCCGCCGTGCGCGCTCGTTCAAGCGGGCTGCCCTCGGATGAGCACTTCGGAGACGACGCTCCCCCAGCTTTCTCCGGGAGCGGACGCCACGGTGCGGACCGCGCGTCCCCGCGCGCACGCACCGCGGCTGAGAGCCCTGGACGGCCTGCGACTCATAGCCGCCCTGATGGTCGCCGCGTACCACTACGGCGGCCGTGACGGCGAGGTGTCCCAGGCCTGGGGCACGTCACCGAAGGTCCAATTCCCCTCGCTGCACCAGTGGTTCGCCTACGGCTGCCTCGGGGTGCAGATCTTCTTCGTCATCAGCGGCTTCGTGATCTGCATGAGCGGCTGGGGCAAGCCCCTGCGCTCGTTCTTCGCCTCCCGCGCGTCCCGTCTGCTGCCGTCGTACTGGGCGGCGGTGATCCTGGTGACGGCGGTCTTCGCGCTGCCCGTGGTCGCGTACAAGGCGGTCTCGCCCAGCGACGCGCTCCTCAATCTGACGATGCTTCAGCAGCCGCTCGGTGTGGACCGGGTCCTCGGCGTCTGCTGGACGCTGTGGGCCGAGGTCCGCTTCTACGCGCTGTTCGCCCTGTGCGTCGTCCTGCCGGGCGCGAACCGGCGCCGCATCGTGCTGTTCTGCGCCGTGTGGACGCTCGCCGCCGCGATCACCCAGGCGTCCGGCGAGCCGGCCCTGAAGGTCATCCTGATGCCGGAGTACGCGCCTTACTTCATCGGCGGCGTCGGCCTGTATCTGCTCCACCTCGACCGCCGTGACATGACCGCGTGGGGCATCGTCCTCGTGAGCTGGCTGATCGGCCAGCACTACGCGGTGGCCGCACTGTGGCACGCACCGAATCCTCACTTCTTCTCGTACCGGGGGTCGGGCGCGATCATCCTGATAGTGACCCTCGGCTTCGTGGCGGTGGGCGCCATAGCGCTCGGGCTGCTGAACCGGATCAACTGGGGGTGGCTGACGGTCGCCGGTGCGCTGACGTACCCGTTCTACCTGGTCCACGAGCATCTGGGCTGGGTGGCGATCGAGGCGCTGCACCGGCGTCTCGGGCTGCCTTCGGCCATGACGTTCACCCTCACGGTGGTCGCGATGCTCGTCCTCGCGTGGCTCCTGAACCGCTTCGTCGAGAAGCCGCTTGCACCTTTCCTGCGCAAACGGATGAACCCCACTTCCGCCAGGATTCACTGAGGATTCATACCCGGCGGAGTTTGCTGCCCGATTGGCGGATGCGATCTGCGAGCGCCTTGACCCTGTCGATCAGGAGCTCATAAGTTCGCGTCCCATGACTGCTGTGCACACCACCGCCCGGCGCCCGATCGACCTCGATGACGTCCCCGGCTGGTTCCCTCCGCTCGACCAACTCCTGTTCACCTGGCTCCTCGAAGGCCAGGCGCGCCGGGAGGTCCGCGGAGATCTGCTGGAACTCGGCGTCTACATGGGCAAGAGCGCGGTCCTTCTCGGACAGCACCTGCACGGTGCCGAGAAGTTCACCGTGTGCGACCTGTTCGAGGGCGACGCCCCCGACGATGCGAACCAGGCCGAGTCCACCAAGTCGTACGCCTCACTGACCCGGCAGGCCTTCGAGGAGAACTACCTCTCGTTCCACGACGAGCTGCCGAAGGTCGTCCAGGCGCCCAGCTCCGTGATCTCCACGGAGGTCGACCCGGGCACCTGCCGCTTCGTCCACATCGACGCCTCGCACCTCTACGAGCACGTGTACGGCGACATCGGCGCCGCCCGCGAGCTGCTCGCCCCGGGCGGCATCGTCGTCCTGGACGACTTCCGCTCGGAGCACACGCCGGGCGTCTCCGTCGCCGCCTGGGAGGCCGTGCTCAACCGCGGCCTGCGCCCGCTCTGCCTGAGCACCCAGAAGCTGTACGCCACGTGGGAGGACCCGGAACCCCTCCAGGGCGAGCTCCTCGACATGCTCAGGGAACGCGACGACATCGCGCTGAGCGTGCAGCAGGCGGCCGGGCACCGCCTGGTCCGCGTGAAGTCGAAGGCGGTCAAGGCACCCGCGTCCCCACGCTCCCGCCACCACCTGGAAGCACCGGAGGAACCGAAGGCGGCCCCCGCCCCACAGCCGGCCCCCACACGCAGGCGCGGCCTGGCCCGCCGTATCGCCGTGAACCTGCTGCCGCCGATCGTCACGCGGGCCGTACGCCGCACCCGCAGGGGCTAGGGTCTTTCGTTTTGATCAGACCCCGCGAGCCCGGCATGATCCAAACGAGAGGCCCTAGGTCCAGTCGGGCAGAAGCCCCTCACGCCCCCGCGAGGGACAGCTTCACCGCGAAGCCCAGGAACAGGACGCCCGCCGCGGTGGTCGCGCCCGCCGAGAGCCGCTTGCGGCGCCGGAAGGCGCCGGCCAGGCGGGTGCCGCTGAAGATCAGGGTGGAGAGGTAGAGGAAGCTCGCGGTCTGGAGCAGCCCGCCGAGGACCACGAAGGACAGCGCCGGATAGGCGTAGTGCGGGTCCACGAACTGAACGAAGAAGGAGATCAGGAAGAGGATCGCCTTCGGGTTGAAGAGGCTGACGATCAGGGCGCGGCGGTACGGGTGCTCGTCACCGCTCCCGGTCACCGGCAGCGCCTCGGCCTCGACGGCGGGCTCACCACGCTGCTTCCACAGCGCCCGCGCCGACCGGATCATGCCGATCGCCATCCACGTCAGATAGCCGGCTCCGGCGTACTTCACGACGAGGAAGAGCACGGGCGTCGTCTGCAGCACGGAGGCCGCGCCGAGCGCGGCGAGTGTCATCAGGACCGTGTCCCCGGTGAAGACACCTGCGGCGGCCGCGTATCCGGTGCGTATGCCCTTGCGGGCGGCCACGGAGAGCACGTAGAGGGAGTTCGGTCCTGGCAGCAGGACGATGAGGACGAGACCGGCCAGATAGGTCGGGAGATTGATGACACCGAGCATGAAAGGGAGTGTCGCACGCCTATATGGCCATACGACACTCCCTGGTCAGAGGGTGATACGCGGCCTCAGAACGCGTCGGTCGGGATGTACGTGCCCCACACGTCGCGCAGCGCGTTGCAGACCTCGCCGACGGTGGCGCGGGCGCGCAGGGCGTCCTTCATCGGGTACAGGACGTTGTCCTCTCCCTCCGCCGCCTTCTTGAGGGCGGCGAGCGCCGCGTCCACGGCCGCCTGGTCGCGCTCGGCACGCAGCTTCGTGAGGCGTTCGGCCTGCTGGGCCTCGATCGCCGGGTCGACGCGCAGCGGCTCGTAGGGCTCTTCGGCGTCGAGCTGGTAGCGGTTGACGCCGACCACGACGCGCTCGCCGGAGTCGGTCTCCTGCGCGATGCGGTACGCGGACTGCTCGATCTCGTTCTTCTGGAAGCCGTGCTCGATGGCGTTGACCGCGCCGCCGAGGTCCTCGACCTTCGTCATGAGTGCGAGGGCGGCGGCCTCCACGTCGTCCGTCATCTTCTCGACGACGTACGAGCCGGCGAACGGGTCGACGGTGGCGGTCACGTCGGTCTCGTAGGCGAGGACCTGCTGGGTGCGCAGGGCGAGGCGCGCGGACTTGTCGGTCGGCAGCGCGATGGCCTCGTCGAAGGAGTTCGTGTGCAGCGACTGCGTGCCGCCGAGCACCGCGCCCAGGCCCTGGACGGCGACGCGGACGAGGTTGACCTCGGGCTGCTGGGCGGTGAGCTGCACGCCCGCGGTCTGCGTGTGGAAGCGGAGCATCAGCGACTTGGGGTTCTTCGCGCCGAACTCCTCCTTCATGACCTTGGCCCAGATCCGGCGGGCCGCACGGAACTTGGCGACCTCCTCCAGGATCGTCGTGCGCGCCACGAAGAAGAACGACAGGCGCGGCGCGAAGTCGTCGACGTCCATGCCGGCCGCGACGGCCGTGCGCACGTACTCGATGCCGTCCGCGAGCGTGAACGCGATCTCCTGCGCGGGCGAGGCGCCGGCCTCCGCCATGTGATAGCCGGAGATCGAGATCGTGTTCCACTTCGGGATCTCGGCCTTGCAGTATTTGAAGATGTCGGCGATCAGCCGCAGCGAGGGCTTCGGCGGGAAGATGTACGTACCCCGCGCGATGTACTCCTTCAGCACGTCGTTCTGGATCGTGCCGGTCAGCTGGTCCGCGGGGACGCCCTGCTCCTCGCCGACGAGCTGGTACATGAGCAGGAGCAGCGCCGCCGGGGCGTTGATCGTCATCGACGTGGACACCTTGTCGAGCGGGATGCCGCCGAACAGGATCCGCATGTCGTCGATCGAGTCGATGGCCACGCCGACCTTGCCGACCTCGCCGGACGCGATCGCGGCGTCCGAGTCATGGCCCATCTGGGTGGGCAGGTCGAAGGCGACGGACAGACCCATCGTGCCGTTGGCGATGAGCTGCTTGTAACGGGCGTTGGACTCGACGGCGGTGCCGAAGCCGGCGTACTGGCGCATCGTCCACGGACGTCCGGTGTACATCGACGGGTAGACGCCCCGCGTGAACGGGTACTTGCCGGGCTCGCCCAGCTTCTCGGCCGCGTTCCAGTCGGCCAGCGAATCAGGGCCGTAGACCGGCTCGATGGGCAGTCCTGACTCAGACTCGCGCGCCATGGTTGTGCCTCCAGCTCGGGTGTTACTTGCCAGTTGGGTCGACCCTCGCGACGGACTGTAGCGGCGGGCCTGCTCGCGGTGGAGAGCCGCAGGCTGGGACCTTGCTCACAGCCTGTCCTTCACCTTTCCTCCATCCCACAATGCGCGGCACTTACGCCGAGTTCGCAACCGGACGCGCGCGGGAACCATCTCTGTTGGCACATCGGATGAGTGGCGAGCCAGCGGGGGTCCGGATGCGTGCGACCGTCATACGTGGATCACTCGCCGTCGCCGGGGTCATCGCCCTGGCCGGCGGCTGCAGGACACAGGCCGTCGACACGGGCGGCAAGCAGCCGCCGCCGAGGGCGAACGGCCCGGCATCACCGGCCCCCTCCGACGACGCGAAGGGGCCTGGCGCGAAGAAGCCGGGCGCCGCCCCCTCGCGCACCCCGTCGGTCAGACCGACGCCGCCGCCGAAGGTCCTCATGGCCCGTGGCGCGAGCGGCGCCAAGGTGCGCGAACTCCAGGCCAGGCTGCGGCAGGTCGCGTGGCTCTTCGAGGGGCCGACCGGGAACTACGGCCCGGCCACGACCAAGGCGATCGAGGGCTTCCAGGGCAAGCGGGGCCTGCCTCGCACGGGGAACACGGACACGGTGACGTGGGCGCGGCTGGTGAAGATGACGCACGCCCCGACGCGCGACGAGCTGTACGCGTCCGGCGGGCAGCCCGCGGCGAAGCCGGACCGGCGCTGTATGACGGGCCGCGTCGTCTGCATCAGCAAGACCAGCCGCACGCTGACATGGATGATCGACGGCAAGGCGCTGATGACCACGGACGTGCGGTTCGGCTCGCAGTTCACGCCCACCCGCGAGGGCGTCTTCCACGTGTACTGGAAGTCCCGGCACCACGTCTCGACGATCTACCACACGCCCATGCCGTACGCGATGTTCTTCAGCGGCGGCCAAGCCGTGCACTACTCCGCGGACTTCGCGGCCCGCGGCTACAGCGGGGCCTCGCACGGGTGCGTCAACGTGAGGGACGAGGGGAAGATCGCGTCCCTGTTCGCGCAGGTCCGCGACGGCGACAAGGTCGTCGTCTACTGGTGACCTGCGGGGAGAGGGAGTGGAGTGGGGCGCGGGCGGGACCGGGGGAACGTGTCCCGCCCGCGCCAGTGGCACAGAGCCGAAGGTACGGGGGGAACCCGCGGCTCGTGCACGGCCGATGACCAGTCGGCTCACTTGTTACTGCGCCCACGCGGCCAAAAACGTCACACCCGTCTCGGAAATTATTTGTCTCCGCAGGTCAGAGCAGGTCTGAGCGAGTTCAGGGACAGCTCGCGGACGCCTCGAGGACGCCTCGAGGACGCCTCAAGGACGCCTCAAGGACAGCTCAGGGAGAGCTCAGGAAGGGAGAGCTCGGGAAGGGCTCAGGGAGGGCTCAGCGACGGCTCAGGGCTGAGCGGGCGCGGCGCTGTACGTGGCCGAGGCCGTCGCGGACGGCGCCGTCGGCTCGGTGCGCGAGCTGTCGCCGATCGGCTCGGACGGAACCCACGAGGCGGTCGGCACGGCGCCGGAGCCGCCGCCGTTCGGGCTGTCCTCGGCGCCGCCCGCGGTGCCGTCCTTGCCGCTGTTCTTGCCGTCGTCGTTGTTGCCGCCGTCGCCCTCGCCGCTGCCGGTCTCGTCGGCCTTTGCGAGGACGCGAGCGCAGAAGCGGTCGGGGTCACGGTCCCGCTTGTTCGCGGCGATGCGCTTCGCGGCGGCCTTGAGGCGCTCCGTCTGGGAGTCGCTCAGCTCGCCGTCGCGGTACTTGCGGCAGGCGTCGACCAGGCGCTGCCGCCAGGCCTCCCGGTCCGAGGCGTCCGACTCGCGCGGGCCGGTGCCGGGCCGCGTCGTCGACGGGCCGGGTCGGCCCGCCGTGTCGTTCCGCGACGGGGCACCCGAGCCGGGCTCGTGCGAGTGGCCGTCGGGCACGGCGCTGCCCGAGCGTCCCCCGTCGGTCTCCGAGATGTCGGGCGACGGTGAGGCGAGGGGCTGTTCGGGAGACGCGGCGGCGGAGACGCTGGCGGCGGGTCCGGGTTCGTTCCGGCCGCCGAACGGCGAAGGGAGCACTCCGGTTCCGGCCGCGACGGCGACACCGCCGATCATGCATCCGGCGAGCGCGGCGGCCATCCCGAACCGGACCGGGCGGCCCCAGCGGACGGGCCGCGCGTCGGGTCTCGCGAGGCGGACACTGCCGACGTCGGAAGCGGCGTGCCCGTCGGCGCCGGCATTTGCGTTCGCGTCGTTCTCCCGGCCCACGGATCCGTGGAGCGAGGTGGTCGCGGCGAGAGCACCGCGGGGCCTGGCATGGCGTGCCTTCAGGGCCGCGGCGCCCGGCTCCTGCGCTACGGATTCGCGCGCCTTGCGGAACGCGGCCAACGCGGCCGCCTCGCCCGGCAGTTCGCCTCCGTCTACGCGTGTCACGGCAAGTGCGTCGAGTGTCTCGGCTAGACGGGCGGCGCGGGCGCGGGTGGCTGCGTCGACGGCTTCCAGGGGCTCACCGCGCATCAGACGCTCGGCCGCGTCCCGGTCCAGCCACTTGTTGTGCTCGTCGGCCATCACATGTCCTTCTGCGTCCGCGTCCGCGAATGCGTCACACCGGCGGGCGTCACCGCATGCCCGCGCGGCTCTCTGGGGGGCGGTACCGCGTCGAGCGTGCCGTCCTGGCCCGCCTGCACCGTATGCGGTTGCGAACCTTCCGCGCCGAGGAGCTCGGCGAGGCGCTTGAGGCCGCGGTGCGCGGCCGTTCTGACGGCGCCAGGACGCTTGCCGAGTGTCTGGGCGGCGCTCTTCGCGTCGAGCCCGACGACGACGCGCAGGACGACGGCCTCGGCCTGGTCCTGCGGAAGCTGGGCGATGAGCGCGAGCGTGTCACCGGTGGCGAGGAGTTCCATGGCCTCGTCGGCGGTGTCGGATATCGCGGGCCGGCCGGTGAGCTCGGTCTCGTCGCCGCCTATGGCGGGCCGGCGCCCTCGCATGCGTATGTGGTCGAGGGCGCGGTTACGGGCTATGCGTGCGGCCCAGCCGCGGAAGCGGTCGGCGTCCCCGCTGAACCGGTCGAGGTCCCGGGCGATCTGCAGCCAGGCCTCGGACGCGACGTCCTCCGCGTCCGGTTCACCGACGAGTGTCCGTACGTACCCGAGCAGGCGTGGATGCACGGCGCGGTACACAGTCCGGAACGCGGTCTCGTCCCCGTCCTGCGCCGCATGCACCGCGGCCGTCAGCTCCGCGTCGTCCCCCAGCACTGCGCCACCCTTGCGCTTAAACCCCAGCGCCGCTCACCGACGCGAACCAGCACGCTACGGCCTGATACGGCTCCCCGTCCACGTTTGTACAACCCGCAACTATCACGTGACACAACGCGGTGTGACAGAAAACGCACGCGCGGCGCTGAAGGTAGTACGGGCCGCCGCGCGGCCCGTACCGCGCGACGGCCGGGGCCTCTCCTGTGGGGGGTGGCGGCCTCGGCCGTCCCGGCGGTGCCCTTGGTCCTCAGGGTGCTCGCCCACTTCTTCTTACTTCTGCCTACTTCTAGGGCTCTTGGCCTCGCCCGACTTACTTCTTCGGGCTCTTGACCTGGCCCGGCGTCGGGCTCGCGTGCCCGTTCCGACGGCCGTCGGCTTTCCCGTCGGGCGCGTTGCCGCTGCCGCCGCTGTTGCCGTTACCGGTCTCCTGGCGTGCCGCCTCGGCCGCGCAGTACGTGTCCACGGACGCCTCTCCGCCCGCCTCCGCGAGGAAGCGCTGCCAGGCCGGCGAGTCGAGCGCCGCGCCCCGGTCCCGTACGGACGCGTACGCGTGGCACTTGGCGAGCGTGTCACCGGCCTGATCCGGGTGATCGCCGGACCGGCCGGGCGCAGCGGTCCCGGACCGGGTGGACACCGCGCCGGGTGGCCGGATCTCGTCGGGGGAATGCCGTGCCGGGATGTCGGTGGCGCTCCGCCGGGGCGTGGCCCGCCGTTGAGCGTCGTCGCCCGACGCGTCGCCACGGGCACCGATGCCGGCCATCGCGACGCCGCCGAGCGTGACGCTCGCGAGCAGCGCGCCCACGGCCGTACGGGCCGACCAACGGTTCAGTCCGCGCCTGCGCGGACGCCAGTCGTCGCGGCGCCGTGTCCTGGCCGAGTGAGCTCCCTGATCGCGGGCCTCGCGGAACGCGGCCACGGCCTGTTCCTCGCCGCCGTCCCGCGGCTTCGCCGAACGCACGGCGGCGGCGAGCAGTGTCTCGAAGCCTCCGACGCCGTCCGGACCGGGCGGCCCCTCATCGCGCCCGTCATGGCGCGCAGGTGGGTTTTCAGTCATCTCGACTCCCCCAGCGTTGTGGGGCCGTCATCCGTCACACCTCGCGCGCCGATCCGGTCCGCGAGCTTCTTGAGGCCCCGGTACGCGGCCGTGCGCACGGCGCCGGGGCGCTTGCCGAGGGCGCGCGCGGCGGCGGGTCCGTCGAGCCCGACGACGACGCGCAGCAGTACCGCCTCGGCCTGGTCGCGCGGAAGGTCGCGGATCAGCGTGAGCGCCTGTTCGGTGGAGATCGTCTCAAGAGCCTGGTCGGACGTGCTGTGGGTGCCGGGGAGTTCGAGCATGTCCTGTTCGAGGCCGGAGGGGCGCGGGCGCACCTTCTGGCGCCGCAGCAGGTCGAGGGCGCGGTGGCGGGCGATCGTGGCGGTCCAGCCGCGGAACCCCGCGCCGTCCCCGCGAAAGCGCCCGAGGTCGCGGGCTATCTCCAGCCAGGCGTCGGCGGCCACGTCCTCGGCCTCGTCGCCGACGAGGCCCCGCAGATATCCGAGGAGACCGGGCTGCACGAGCCGGTACGCGACCGCGAAGGCGGCCTCGTCCCCCTCCTGCGCCCGCGCCACGGCCATGCTCAGCTCTTCGTCGCGGGCGTGCGTGCGACGGGGCTCCCCACCCTGGCCCAACCGTTGTCCTCTTCGTACGTCCGCGTACCGAACCGACGCGGCACAGGTCATCATGTCCATGCCCCTACGGTCATCAGCGTCCCGGCCCACAGAAATGTCACTTGGCGACGCAGGTCACGCCCTTCCCGCGGTCACCACCGCGCCCGTGGAGGGTCAGGTAAAAGGTCTGGAGGGATTCCTCGCGGCCGAGTTCGAAGCGGTTGACGACTTTGCCGAGGGGGTTCCACACGCGCCCGTCGGGCATGCGGACGCCGGCGGGCTGGCCGAAGTAGGCGCGCTGGGCGGCGTCGAAGTCGACCCACACGGCGCCGGCCCGGCGCACGAGCACCTCCCCCGCGTACGCGCCGATGCCGAACAGGGCCCCCGCGACCGACGCCCGGTCCGAAGTCCCTTTACGGAGGCCGTCGATGAGGAAGTCCGCGACGCGGAGGCTGGCGACGGTGTAGTCGAGCGGGAGCCGGTTGCGCGCGGTGGCGTGCGCGACGAATCCCGCGGCGTGCCGTCGCATGTCCGCCGCGTTCAGTTCGGGTTTGTGGCCCACACCCATGATGTCCGCCCCTCGTTCAGGTCCCGGGGGGCCGGATTCGCGTCCCCCCGCTTGGCCCAGCGGATGACGTCACCGAAGCATCACGCGTCACACGCATGTCGCTTCTCACATGGCCAATTCCCAAAGTCCGTACAACCTTTGGGGGCGGATGAGTATCTAAGTCAGGGCTTCCGGAGCGGGCGGGGGTACAACAGCACCGCCGCGCACGCCATGGCGGGGAGTCCGAGGGCGGGCACGATCCACCACGGGATGCCGGTCCACACCGCCGGGAGCCCCACCCCGAAGCAGACAACGGCGCTCGCGATGAGCAACCGCCCGCCGTACGGGTCCCAGGTGAAGGGCGCGTAGGCGCGGGGGCTGACCAGGCGTACCGCACCGAACGCGAACGCCTGAGCCGCGAAGAACGCGGCGAGCATGCCCATGGCGGCGTTCATCTGGATCTCGTCGCGGGGCGCCTCGGAGCTGTTCTGCCGGAAGCCGCCCGCGCTGAGCACCACGATGTCGCGGCGCCAGATGGTGGCGGTGACCCGCTCGCCCGGCTTCAGCCGCTCCAGGACCGGCCCCGGGTCACCGAAGTCGACGACTCCCTGCCAGGAGTCCCCGTCCTTCAGCATCGCCTTGTAGGTGGAGGTCCTCCCGGTGCTCTTGATCTCCTTCTTCACGACGGTGAGATGCCAGGTGCTCAGGCAGTCGGTCGCCGTCGCACGGGCGGGGCAGGGCTCGGCTGCCACGTAGTCCCGGTAGCGATCCCTGTCGGAGGGCAACCACCAAGCGAACGCGATGTAGCAGAGCACCGCCGATGTCAGAGAAACCAGGATCAGCAGCACGCCCACGACCCGGGCCCGGCCCGGCGACTGCCGACGCGCACCGCCCTTGCCCGGTCCCCCACCCATGCTCTGAGCCGTAGCCCTCGCCCGTACTGTCATGGCCCACCCCCTCCGCCCCATCCTCCGCGAGACGGAAACGGGGATACAACGAGCTCGGACGGCAATCCGTGGGAGGTACAGGTTTCCGCATCCCGGCAACCGGGAGCGGGTCTATAGCCGTGCCGCGCCGTCAGGCACTCGCCCCCGCAGGCATTCTCCGCAGAACTCCTCGTCACCCTCCGGCCGGAACAGGCGCGCCTGTGTGTGGACGCCCTCGCATTCACGCAGTTGAGCGATGCGTGGCTTTACGGACCGAGGGAGAGCTTCCGCGACAGGCGCCGGTGGTACGTCGCTCAGGATGTACCGGAGCAGGCCTCCGGGCTTGAGGATCGGCTGCTTCGGGCCCGGCAAGCTGCGCCGCACATGCGCCCGTACGCCGCCTGGCGTGTGACCCGCCTCCAGCCAGGCGCTCGCCAGCGCCGCCAGCTGCGGCAGCATGCCGCGCGGCATACGGAGCCGAGGCTCCAAGTCCAGGATCGTGGCGATGAGTTGGCGCCCGGCGTCCGTAGCCTCGGGCGCCTCCGTCTCCGGGGGCGTCCGGGGATGGTGGGGGGTGTTCTCAAGAACGGGTTTTTCTGGATGACGGCCGACGGTCCGGCCGGTCGGCTCACCGGCGGCCGGGTTTCCGCCGCCGGAGCACCGTCCCGTAAGGCGAGCGCCTGCTCCGGCTTCAGCGGCACATTGGAGACGAGCTGCACGGTCGACCACAGCCCACGGACACCCTGCTGGCGCCACTCGTGCAGATAGCCCTCGCGCTTCAGTTCGCCCTTGGCGCGGTTGAAGGCGCACTTGCCGATCCCGGCCTGCCGGGCGGTTTTGGACAACGGGTCCCTGGCCTCATCGGGCAGCGACAACTGCCAGGTCAACAGCCATACGGCGTCCGACGAGAGGCGCGGATGGCGGAGGATTTCGTTCGGCACCTGACTGAAGAAACGGGCAGGCGCGATAGCATGACGGAGCATTTTCCGGTGGCTTCTTCCACTGGTGATGAAGGCCCTCTTCGCTGGCTGGAACCGGCGTTGAGGGCCGCCTCATGTGAGGCGTGCTGTCGTGCTCACCGTATCGCAACTCGCGTATGCGAATGGTCACTTGACGTAATCACCACTGCCCGCCGTACCTCTGCGCACGCTCCCGCAGCCACGCCCGCACCCATACCTCTTCACTCTCGGAAGCGGGCCGCAGGTCTCGCGCCGCGATCGTCGCCACGAAGTACACGAAGCGCACGCGCCGCGATTCCCCGTCGACGCCGAGCACCTTGCCGGGCCCGTAGACGTCCGTACCGGTGTGGGCGACGAACGCGCCTTCCTCGTGCTGCATCTTTCGCACTGCCTCTCGATCTCGCTCTGCGTAGGAATGCGGTCACAGAGTGAGGTCGCCACAGCTAGGCTCGCCAGTGGTCCGAGCGTGACAACGCAAGTCGCACATACGGGAGTTACGGATGGCGATCGAGGACAATCCCGGTTCCCGGACGAGTTACGGGGATGAGCTGCGGCGGCGTCGTGAGGCCGCGGGATTCACACAGGAGGAGCTGAGCGTGCGGGCGATCATGTCCCGCACGCACATCGCGCACATCGAGGCGGGGCGCCGCCGGCCGTCGCTGGAGGACGCCCGGCGCCTCGACAAGGTGCTGATCACGGGTGGGGTCTTCGAGAACTTCCTACCCACGCAGGGCGAGGGAAGCGTCGCCGAACACTTCGCGGAAGCACTGGAGTTGGAGCGACAGGCGACGGTGATCCGGACCTACGCACCGAAGCTGGTGCCCGGCATGCTCCAGACCGAGTCCTACGCCCGCGAAGTCCTCCAGTCCGGCTTCCCGCCGAAGACCGACGAGGAACGTGACAGGCTCCTTGTCACACGTCTGGCAAGGGCCCGCGTCCTGGATGACTTCAAGTCACCAGTGACGTGGTTCCTCCTGGACGAAGCAGTGTTGCGCCGCCCTGTGGGAGGCCCTGCAGTGATGTGCGAACAGCTCCTTCACATCGTGGAATTGGGCGAAAGCCGCCGCATTCGCGTCCACGTGCTGCCCTTCTCTGTGGGCTTGCACGCTCTCCTGGAGGGCCCGGTGTCCCTCATGTGGTTCAAGGACCTGCCGCAGGTCGCGTACGTGGAGGGCCTCACATGGGGCCGGGTCCTCGAACTCCCCTCCGTGGTAAGCGAATGTCAGACGGCCTACGATCACGCCATGGGCGACGCCCTGTCGCACCGTAAGTCCCTGGCGCTGATCAGGTCCGTCGCGGAGGATTGCGAGCATGACGCACAGCAGCAGTGAGCAGCAGTGGCAGGGCATCCGCGTCCCCGACGCTTCAGTCCTGCCGATGTGGCGTAAGTCGAGTTACAGCGGCGGCGAGAGCGGCCAGTGCCTCGAAGTCAGCGACGCCTGGCGCAAGTCCACGTACAGCGGCGGCGAAAGCGGTGAATGCCTGGAGGTCAACGACTCCCCCAGCGCCGCCCACGTCCCCGTACGTGACAGCAAGAACCCTCACGGTCCGGCCGTCGTGTTCACGAGCGGTGCGTGGACGGCGTTCCTCGGTGCGGTGAAGGCGGCCGACCGCCCGCACCCTTGAGCGGCGGGCCTACTGGCCCACCCTCCCGTCGATGCACTCACGAAGCAGGTCGGCGTGCCCGCAGTGGCGGGCGTACTCCTCGACCCGGTGCACCATCAGCTCCCGTACCGGGATCTCGGCCTTCCCGAGACGCTCGCCCAGATCCGCGTGCCCCGCGAGCGCAGCGTCCGTCGCGGCCTGCTCGCGTTCGAGATCGGCGTACGCGGCGTCGATCACGGGCTGCTCGGCGACGGCGCCGTCGAAGTCCCCGTCACGCTCGCCGTACAGCTTCGGCAGCGGCTCGCCGTCAGTGATCCAGTTGAGCCAGTCCCGCTCCGCCTCGGCGAGGTGGCGGAGGAGGCCGAGCAGCGACATCGTCGACGGCGGCACCGACCGCCGGGCGAGCTGCTCCGGGTCCAGGCCCTCGCACTTCATGCGCAGGGTCAGGCGGTAGTCCGTCAGGAAAGTCTGGAGCGTCGCCAGTTCGCCGTCCGCGCTGACTCCCTCACTGCTGCGGGGATCGTCGTCCGGGTCGGCCCACATGTCGGGGTAGACGGACGCCTGGCTCCATCGTGCGGGTTGGTCGGTCATACGTCGCATGGTCGTCGGTGGCGACTCGTGCCCGCCACCGGTTTGCGGGGCCGCATCCCTACTCTTCTTCCTCTTCTTCCTCTTCTTCGTAACTCTGGAACCAGTGTGTGTCGTAGTACCGGGCCATCGAGTGGGGGTGCGAGCGCTCGGTGAGCATGCGGAAGATGAACTCGGCGACGGTGCCGTCGAATCGCGTCCAGGTGTCGGGCATGTCCTGCGACGCGAGGACGGGCCAGCGGTCGGGGTCGTCGCCTTCGGTGAGCCAGTAGAACTCGTCCGCCTGCTCGGACGAGCCCCATTGGAGGAGGCCGCCAGGGGCGGGGTAGATGTCGTGCGGCTCCCAGAGTCTCCTGCCCTCGCGCGACGAGAACGCGGTCAGAAACTCGGCGTGCTCGACGAAGTCTTCACCGGGGACGCTGCGGCCCGGACCGTAGACGCTGAGGAACCCGTCGAAGGCTCCGTTCACGAAGATCTCGCTGAGCTGCTTGTAGTCGGTGGGCAGGCGGGTGCCGAGCCGCTCCTCGACGGCGGCCCAGTCGACCGTACGGGCCTCGCCGGCCCACCCGGTCACGGCGACGACCCGCTCCACCCATGTCGCGTCGCCGGGCAGCTCCAGCTCCTCCACGACGGGCACGTCCCGCTCGGCGACGAGCACGACGTGCCGTATGTCGTCCCCCACCCGGACCGTCCCGGCCCCGATCCACTGGTCGGCATGGGCCCAGGCCCGCATGTTGATCACGTCAGCACCGAAGGGCGTGAGCACGGGCCGTCCGGTGGTCGCGTCGACAGTGGGATCGGTATAGCCGCGCATGGCGAGGTTGCGGGAGGCCCCGTAGCGGTTACTGATCCCCTCGATCAGTTCGAGGAGGTCGAGCTCTTCGGAGAGGGCAAGGCATAGGTGCCCTGCGCCATGCCCGTCCTCGCAGCACTCGTAGCGCTGGGCACCGCTGCCGACAAACCGCGTTATGGCATCAACGAGTTCGTCTGTATCCATGGCCGCCTCCCACCTCCTGCGCTCGACTCGCGGCTCCTCCCGTTCTCCTCGGGGAAACCGGGCCGGTTCTACAACACGCCGCCCTCAGCGCGCGAGCGGCCGGAACTTTCGGACATCGCTACGCGTGCGGCCACCCGCAGCGCATCGTCCAGCGCCAGGTCGGACGGAAGTGGGGCGGGACGCTCCTCGCATCAGGGCGCCTGGGAGCAACGGCCTAGTCCGTGGCGGCGGGTTCCGGCAGGACGTCCGGACGCGTACCGGGGTCGGCCGGCCGTCGTTCCTCCCGCCTGCCCAGCGCCGCGAGAGCCAGCGTCACGGTGACCGAACCGGCCGCCATCAGCGTCATCGCCGCGGCAGGGGAGGCGAGTTGGGCGAACGTGCCCGCGAGGAGGGCGCCGATGCCCTGGAAGGCGGCCATGCCGGTGGCGTGCAGGCCGAGGGCCTGGCCCGCGAGGTCGTCCGGGGTGAGGGACAGCAGACGTTCCTGCAGGACCAGGCTCGCGGCGAAGCCGACGGAGGCGACGGTGACGGCCACCGCCGACAGCGCCACTCCCGGCCGCAGGACGAAGAACAGGTAGGGAGCCGCGAGGAGCAGTCGCAGCGGGGTCGCGAGACGGGGGCGCACCCCGGGCGGCACCAGGCGGCCCACCGCCATGTCACCCACGAACATGCCCAGCGCCCCGACCGCGTACAGCGTGCCGGCGGCTCCGGGAGCGTAGGAGACGTAGAGCGAATCGCTGCCTACCACCAGGCCGTTGGGGACCCACAGGCCCAGGTACGCCAGGCGGCGGGGGCGCGAGGACCACAGGAGGGCGTTGGTGCGCCAGGTCGCCGCGACGGACGGACGGCCGGAGGAGCGCGGTGCCCGCGCCGTGAGGCCGAAGCGGGTGGCGAGGGCCGACACCACGTACAGCGCTGCCGCGAGGAGCAGGCAGGTCCGGGGGGACAGGAGCGCAAGCAGTGCGCCGCCCGTCGCGAAACCGGCCATCTGCGTCAGGCCCCAGAGCATGTTGTACACCGAACGGCCGAGCACGTAGCCGTCCTTCGACAGGATCTCGTTGAGCAGCCCCCCGCGCACTCCCCCGCCCAGCGACGCGACCAGGCCCTGGAGGAGTACGACGACGAACACCGCCCAGACCGGCAGCCCGGGCAGCGCGAGGACCGCCGTGCCGGCCGCGAAGGCGAGGGCGAGGGCGGACAGGACCGCGCGCGGGGGCAGGCGGTCGGAGCCCGAGAGCAGGAACGCGCCCCCCAGCAGCTGTGCCAGCTGCGGCCCGAACATGCTCAACGCCGACAGGAGCGGGGAGCCGGTGGCCCGGAAGACCAGCGTGCCCAGGGCCAGGCCGCCGATCGTCTGGGCGGCGGCGAAAGCGGCGAAGGAGAGCAGGAACGGGGTGAACTCCGGCGTGCGGAACAGGGTGCGGTAGCTGCGCATGCATCGAAGTCTGGGAGAGGACCGGCGGTCGTGTTCACTGTTTCGCCGATACGCGAAAGGTCGTACGTGCGCCTGGGCTTGTGGCAGATCGGCGCGGACACGACACCCGGCCGCGCTCCTCGTACAGGTGGCCATCGGCGCGTCCTGATCGCCGACTTCCTCTGCCCCACCTCGTGCGAGGGCGAGAGTTTCGAGGAGACCGTGGCCCGGGTGCGGGCGGCCGGGGCCGGGGAGGCGCGCGCGGCCGGGGGTGCTGGTGGAGGCGTCGGGGGCCGGAACCGGGGACATCGCCGCAGGTGGGGCCGAGGCCTGACGCGACGGGGACCGCTGACGCAGTTCCAGCCCCGCGCTCACTGGTCCCCGCCCGTCCCGCCCGAAACTCCACCCGTTCCAGGACTGCCCCAAATGCGACCGCCCGTTCCGCTCCCCGGAACCAGGCAAATGCCGAGACTGCCGCGACCGCGCGGCGGCGTGATCCCGTCCCCGGCAGCGCGGCCGGGGGCGGGCCGGGCTTCAGGCGAGCGGAGATGCCTTCGCGTTCCAGTCGATGTGGTGGTCGAACTGCCAGGCCGACTTCTCTGGGTTGATCAGCTTCATGCCCACCGGCATCAGCAGGTCGCGCAGCACGCGGCCGACCGGGCCCGGTGACTTGTTGCTGTTCGTGCGGGCGCCGAGTTTGATGATGCGTTCGACGCGGGGGCGGCGCAGTTGTTCGTACGCCGCGAAGGCCTGGCCGTACGGCAAGTCCCGCAGACAGCGGGCCAGTTCAACGGCGCTTTCGGCGGCGATGGAGGCGCCCTGCCCCGAGCTGGACGAGGCAGCGTGGGCCGCGTCGCCGACCAGAGTCAGGCGGTCGCGGGTCCAGGTCGGGACACTCGGCATGTTCTCCATCGGTCCGGTGATCAGGAGCCGGCCGGGGTCGGTAGCGCTGATCATCTCCAGAGCCGGGGTGCTGTCGTCGGCGAAGGCAGCGCGCAGGGTGCGCATCCACTCCTTCGCGCCGATCGCCTGAGCCTCGGCGACTGTCATCGGAGCGGGGTGCGGCAGATTCGCGAACCACACCGCCGAGGAGTCGTCGAAGATCTGGTAGCCGAAGAAGGCGCGCTTGCCGAAGCACAGGTACATGACGCCGTCAGTGGACGGCAGCCCGCACTCGTCCACCCGCGCGCCGAAGGAGACCAGGCCGGCGTAGTTCGGCCCTGGTGCGGCCGGGTCGATCAGGGGGCGGACCGTGGACCGGATGCCGTCGGCACCGATCAGGATGTCGGCGCTCGCCTGCGTACCGTCCGCGAATTGCGCGGTGACACCGGAGCCGGTGTCCGTCGCGCCGGTCAGCCGCTTGCCGTGGTGGATGGGTACGGAGCGGCGCTCCGCCTCGTCGTAGATCCCTCGGTAGAGATCGGCGCGCCAGACGAACTGCTGGACGGGGAGACGCGTAGGCGGGGCGAACTGTGCGAGCTGCCTGCCCGTCCCACTCCGCAAGACCATGGAGGTGACCGGGGTGCCGATGGCGCGGACGAGGCCGCCCGCGCCGATGGCGTCGAGGGCGTTCTGACCGTTGGGGGCGATGGTCATGCCGCCGCCGACCTCGTCCGCCGTGGAGTCGTACGCCTCGTAGACGGCGGCCTCGATACCGGCCTGGCGCAGGGCCATCGCGGCGACCGGGCCTGCGATCCCGCCCCCGACAATGAGCGCGGTGCGGGCTTTGTCCGTGCTGGTCATCCCTGATGTCCCCTTGTCGGGTCGTCGATCGTCGGCACGCCGCCGGTCTTGCGGGCGCGGCGCACATCCTGGACGTACGCGCGGGAGAACATCGCCGACAGGAGCGCGATGCCACCGCGGTGGATGCGGATCTCGCTGTTCGTCGCGGAGCCGGACAGATGGACAAGGCGGCCGGCCGCCTTGTCGCCATCGCATGAGGGCGTGGAGTCCTTGATCTTGCCGCGGGCGGTCCAGCTCAGGTTCCAGTGGTCGATGGCAGTGTCGTCGTCGACGAGCAGCTTGACCATGGCCCGGTCCATATCGAGGTGAATCTCGATGTCGTCGGGGAGGCCGGGCGAGCGGAGGTCGAGGACGGCTGCGCCATGGCGGGCCTTGACCTCGAAGCGGCCGGCCTCGGTCCAGTTGCCAAGGTGCTTGACGAGGCCGTGGTGGGAGTGGATGCGCTCGGTCAGGGACATCTCGATGGTTCCTCTCTGGGGGGTGTTGCTGAGTGGTGTTGCGCTGAGTGGTGTTGCGCTGACGATTTCGATAGTTGCACTGAAACTAGTATCGCGTCAACTAGTGCGCCTGAGGCTAGAATCGGGTCCATGACCCCATCTGCCCCCCGCAGCTCCCCGCTCGCCCTGACCGTCCTGGCTCTGCTGCACTACAAACCGCTGCACCCCTACGGCGTTCAGCGCCTGATCAAGGACTGGGGCAAGGAGCAGGTCGTCAACGTCAGCCAGCGCGCGAGCCTCTACCGCACGATCGAGCGGCTCAATGCCGCCGGGCTGATCGCCGTCCGCGAGACCGGGCGCGATCAGCAGTACCCGGAGCGGACCGTGTACGAAATCACCGACGCGGGGCGCGAGACCGCGCGCGCCTGGCTGGAGGAGATGCTCTCCGCGCCCAAGCAGGAGTTCCCGGAGTTCCCGGCCGCCCTGTCGAACCTGCTACTGCTCACAGCCCGAGACATGGCTGACGTACTGGATCAGCGGGCCGACGCACTCGCGGAGAAGCTCGACGGGCTGGAATCGGCCCTGGCCGAGCAGACGGAGCAGGGGCTGCCACGCATCACCAGCCTGGAGACCGAATACCTGAGGGCCGTGACGGCCGCGGAGCTGGAGTGGGTGCGCGCGGTGGTCGAAGATCTGCGGTCCGGTGGTCTCTCGTGGTCGAGGGAGCGGCTGGACGTGTTCGCGGCGGGACCGGTGGAGCAGTAGCCCGCCCCCGATGCGACTGGGGACGGGCCAGTGCTGCATTCTCCCGGGGGCCCCTGCTGAATGACGATCGCCCCCAGGAGCCCTGGGGGCGATCGCTGTTCACATGTGACTGCGGATCAGTTGCCGATCAGTCGACGCGGTCACTCACTCAGGCCCAGTACCTCCGGAAAGTCACTGGGAAAGTCCCCGGGCATGCCCGGTACGTCGATGGTGCGCCCGTACACGCCGGCCAGGAACTCGACGGCACCGACCGGGAACTCGATCCAGTCGGCGTTGTCCGTGCGGACGACCACCGGCCATGCGTCCGGGTCCGCGGGGCTCGTCTTCCAGTAGAAGTCGTCCCCCGAATTGGAAGCCGCCCAGCCGATCAGGCCTCCCGGCTGCGGGAAGGGAACGTAACCCTCGGCGTCGTCCATCTCGTACAGATCCTGAAGGATCTCGTCGTTCCTGGACGCGGACGCCCACGACGCCTCGGCACCGGGCGTCGGAACGGACACCATGACGAAGTCGTCGATGACCAGCACCGGGTACGCCTCGGCAAGGGACCGGTAGTCGGAGGGCAGCGCCGTCCCGAGGGCCGTTTCGAGGGCAGTCCAGTCCACGCCACGCCCCTCCGTCACACGCCACTGCGTCATCGACGGAAGCGCGGCCTCCAGCTCTTCGATCTTCGACATGTCCATCAACTTTCGGTGTGTGGGGTGCCGGCACTCGTGGCGCAGGTCCATTTCGGAGAGCCCGAATACGACTGGTCGTGTTCACCATTCCGAAAGGGATGAACGACGGCACGGTTTCTATTCGCCGAAACGGTGACGGGTCAACCGCGGGCACAATACGGGTCATTCCGCCGGGTGTTGTGAGTCGTTCGGGCTCCGACCGCGCTCGGAACGGCCGCCGGTGTCGGCATCGGCGGCTAACCGACCCGGTGACGTACAGGTGATTACCGGGCGATTTCCCGGTGGATTCCCGGTGACCTGCAACACAACCGCACAACCAGTGACGTTTCCCGATGGTCGATCGCTGAAGAGAACAACTACCCGCGTGACGGGTGTGGCATTTGTGAACTTATTCGAGGGGTGGGGCATTTGAGCCCGCGTAATCCGCGTGCGCGCAGATCGCATGCGTACAAACCGCTGAGTCTCAAGCGCAGGGCCTGGGTGACGGTGGGGGCCGTCGTCCTGGGTGGCGCGGGTGTGGTGACCTACGCCGTCGCCAGCCCGGAGGCGTCCGGTGGCTCCGGCCCCTCCGCGACGACTCCGCGGCCGGTCAAGGTGCGCTCCGCCGCGCTGCGGGCCGACGGCAGCAGCAAGCGGGAGCTCCCGCGCACCGGCACCGAGCCGTTCTCGCTGGTCGGGGTGACCTGGGACAAGCAGAGCGCCGAGCTCAAGGGCACCGCCCAGGTCCGCACACGCAGCAGTGTGACCGGGACGTGGACCGACTGGGTGTCCGTGAACACGGACGCGCACCTGCCCGACCCCGACACCGCCGAGAGCAAGAACGGCGTGCGGGGCATGTCCGAGTCCCGGTGGGTCGGGCCCTCGGACGGCGTCGAGGCGCGCGTGGTCGCCGCCGACGGATCGTCGACCGCGCTGCCCAAGGGGCTCACCCTGGCCATGGTCGACCCGGGCGTCACCTCGAAGGAGGCCAAGGAAGCGAAGGCGGCCAAGGCGTCCGTCGCGTCCGGGGGGCCACAGAACGCGGCGTACACCACCGACCTCGCCGAGTCCCCCTCGCCGTCTGCCTCGGACTCCGCCCCGGAGAGCCCCTCGCCGTCGGCGTCGCCCAGCGACTCGGCTCCGGCCGGCTCCCCGAGCCCGTCGGACTCCGCCTCGGCGAGCGCGAGCCCCAGCCCGTCGCCGACGCCCACCAAGCCCCCGGCCCCGCCCTCCACGGTGAAGCAGCCGCCGATGATCATGCGGTCGGAGTGGAAGCCGGACACCTCTCTCGCGGTCAACTACAGCCCGCCGGAGTACATCGACAAGATCCAGGCCGTCTTCATCCACCACACCGTAGACGCGAACGACTACAGCTGCGCGGACTCGGCCAAGCTGATCCGCGCCGACTACGCCTACCACGTGAAGCCGGATCCGGACGGCAACGGCTGGAAGGACATCGGCTACAACTTCCTGGTCGACAAGTGCGGCCAGATATTCGAGGGCCGCGAGGGCGGCGTCGACGAGCCCGTCCTCGGCGCGCACACGTACGGCTTCAACTCGTACTCGACCGGTATCGCGATCCTCGGCAACTTCGTGGACTCCAAGCCCTCGCGGGCCGCGATGGAGTCCGCCGCGCGCGTCGCCGCGTACAAGCTCGGCCAGTACGGCGTCGATCCGAACGGCTCGGTGAACCTCGTCGCCGCCGCTGACACCGGCGTCTACAAGACCGGCCAGACCGCGACCCTGCGGACCATCTCCGGCCACCAGGACGCGTACGCCACCGAGTGCCCGGGCAAGCAGCTCGAGGACCGGCTCGGCACGATCCGCTCCTTCGCCGCCGGGGCGGGCCGCAGCTCCGCCGTCCCGACCGCCGACGTGAACCGCGACGGCATCAGCGACCTCGTCACCGGCCTGCCCAGCGCCTCCAGCGGCGGCCGCGTCATCGTCGTGCCGGGCGGCGCGAGCGGCCCCGACAGCACCAAGAAGATCTCGCTCACGCAGTCCAGCCCGGGCGTGCCCGGCGCCGGTGAGACCGGCGACCAGTGGGGCGCCGCCGTGGCCACCGGCGACATCAACGGCGACGGCTACGCGGACCTCGCGATCGGCCAGCCCGGCGAGGACGACACCTCGTCGCACGCCGACCGCGGCGCCGTCACCATCCTGAACGGTCCGTCCTTCACGACCGGTTCGCAGATGAACCTCGACGAGGGCTTCTACGCCAACGGCGCCAAGTACGGCTCCGCCGTGGCGGTCGGCGACTTCAACGCCGACGGCAAGGCAGACGTCTTCGCGTCCTCCACCGGCACCGGCGGCACCTGGACGGCGCGCTACGCCGAGGGCCAGGAGTCCAGCTCCAACATCACCAGCGGCGACAAGGCCCTCTCCTACGAGGACGCCACCAGCGGCGACTTCAACAAGGACGGCTACGCGGACGTCGCGCTCAACTACCGCGACTCGACGTCCATCGGCCGGGTCGTCTGGTTCAAGGGCGGCAGGAACGGGCTCACCAAGGCCGGCACCCTCACCGTGAAGGGCGGCCGCGCGATCGCCGCCGGCGATATCGACGGCAACGGCGTCGACGACATCGTCATCGGCCAGCCCTACACCGCCGAGTCCGGCGCGTACGCGGGCGGCCAGGTCACCGCCGTCTACGGCACCGCGGGCACCGGCCTCACCGCCACCGGCGCCAAGGTCATCCACCAGGCCACCTCCGGCGTCCCCGGCGCCGCCGAGTCCGGCGACGCCCTCGGCGCGTCCGTCTCGGTCGGCGACTACAACGCCGACGGCTACGCGGACGTCCTGGCCGGCGCCCCGAACGAGGACATCACCCGCACCAGCAACCGTTCCAACGCGGGTACGTCGCTGCTGTTCAAGGGCTCGTCGACCGGCCTCACCGGCACCGGCGCCCTCGCGATCTCGCAGGACGAGCCCGGTGTCCCCGGCTCGACGGAGACCAACGACAACCTGGGCTCCGCCGTCTCCCTCACCGACCTGACCGGCTTCGGCCGTGCGGACCTGGTGATCGGCGCGGCGGGCGAGGACGCCGGCAACGGCACACTCCTGTACGTCCCGAGCAACAGCACGGGTCTCGGCCTGTCGACGTCCAAGTACATCGGACTGACGCAGCTCGGCACCGCGACGGGCAACCACTTGGGCACCACGCTGGCGCCCTGACAACAGCGCCTGCAGAACCTCTCGCCGCGCGGCTCCCGACACCCGGGGAACCGCGCGGCGAGAGCCGTTTCAGGTCCTGGGCGCCTGACGGTCCTGGCGGCCTGTCAGCCCTGTCGCCCTGTCCGCTTTGCGCCCGCACTTGCGCCGCCACGCCCGAATGGGTTACTCACTACCTTCCACGGAAGCGGACCCGACCGCAGGAGGGGGCGGCCGGGCCCGGTTCCGTTCAGGTCCCTCCGGGGGGCCCGGACAGCCGGTGCATCAGACGCGGCCCCGCGCCCGCCGCGACACGACGGCCCGCAGGATGCGCCGGCCCTCCGTCGACACATCGAGCGCCTGGCGCAGGCCGCCCGCGCCCCGGCCCGCGAGCAGCTCCAGGATCCTGATCTGACGCCGCAGTTCGGCCGCCACCAGCGGGGACATGCCCTCCGTGCGGCCCTCGCGCCGGGACCGTACCGAGCCCTCGCCGTCCTTCATCGCGTCCAGCATGCGGTGGATCTGCAGCGCGCCGACCGAGCAGGCGTCGGCCCACTCGCGCAGCGCGGGCGCCGACGGGGTGCCCGGCACGGCGGCCAGCATGCGCCGGGCGAGCCCGGACGCCTCGTCCGCGTCGTCGTCCGGCCCGGACGGGATCGCGGCCCGCGCCTGCGCCAGGCAGTCGCCCCACTCCGGGCCGCCCTCGGCGAGGCTGCCCCACAACGGGCGCAACGCCTCGTCGTCCTCGGCTCCCAGCAGCGGCACGCAGCGGTCGAGGCAGGCGAGACCGCTGGCCGCGAGACCCCGCTCGTCGGCCTGCGCGATCAGCTCCACCAGACTCATGAAGTACGCCCTTTCCCTGCCCACCCGGCACTTCGTCCCTACTGGGCTCTACTGCGTGCCGGGACGCAGGAACGTCACAGCGGCGCGACGCCGAGCCGGTCCAGGAAGCGGAAGAAGAGCGGCTCGGCGAACGGGTCGGGGTCCTGGCCCAGGACGTCGGCGAGCGGACCCGGCTCGACGGTGCGGCCGCACTCCGCGGCCCATGCGACCGCCCGCCGCGCGGCGTCGGCCGGCTCCAGGAAGTAGTCCTCCAGGGTCAGTTCGTCCTCGGAGAGGTATCCGGCCATGACCTCGCGCGCCAGACAGGTCGTCCACGCGCCGCTCTCGGGCGCGGCCGCCTCGATGACGACGCAGTCGCTGTCCATGACGTATCCGAAGAGGGCGGGCGCGCCGGTCTCGGCGGCCAGCGCGTTCATGCTGCCCACGTCATGGCGCCGGTCCCCGCCGTCCGGGCACTCCCAGACCTGCCAGCCGTCGGCCCGCCGCTCCAGGAGGGTGAGCGCGTCCCGCGCCCCGCCCAACGCGACGAGCTCGGCGAGCGGCCGTTCACTCCTGGCCACGACGTAATAGCCCCAGTAACCCATGCCGGTGCCCCCCCGGTGCCTTCGAAAACGGCTGATCTCGGCTCGGGCCGAATACACCACAGCCGTCCGCGGACGCGCCACCGAAAACCCAAATCCGGCGATTACGCCGGACCGTGGCCGAAGGGCGTCGGACCGTGGCCGAAGGGCGCCCGCTCGGGCGAGGGCCCGCGGAGGGCCTTCTCGTTCTGCATGCGGGTCAGGGAGCGGACGAACATGATGGCCGCGACGACGGCGGCGATGTCGAGCGCGTCGGAGAGCATCATCACCTCCGTGGCCGTCTTGATCTCACCGAGGGACTCTGCGTTGTCGTACATCCTGCCCGCGACGTTGTCGACGACATTGCTCACCAGCCACAGCGTCCACCAGCAGTTGATGACGGCGCGGGAGTGCTTCTGCGGGATCAGACCGGCCTCCGGAACGCTGGCGTCCCAGGTGTCGTTCGCGACCTGGCGCGGCGCCCACAGGTTCACGAACGGCACGAACCAGCCCCAGGAGGCCCAGCCGCGCGACCTGCTGTGCCCGTCGGGCCGGAACACCTCGGCGTTGACACGCACCCGCCGGAACCACACGATGAAGACGACCGCGGTCGCCACCAGCGCACACAGCTGCGCGACGCCCGCCGCCGAGTACAGCGAGTCGATGCGGTCGGCGTCCCCCTCGGCTCCCGCCGAGAGGTGCCCCGCCACGAAGTCCGCCGCGAGACTGCGCTGCTCGAACCCCACCCACAGCGCGAACAGGTCGATCGCGGCCGTCACTCCCAGCAGGACGACGACAGCCTTCGAGACACCGACCGGCGACTTGAGCACGGCAAAACTTGTGGACACAGCGGACCCCCCACGGGTTCAAGGTGAGCCGGTCGCGCGCATCTCCCCAGAGCGCGTCGAACACCGGCCAGCGGAACATACGGTTCAAGCCACCGGGCTGTCCACTGCTCAGTCGTCCGCAGTTCAGCCGCTCAGGACGTTCAGGACCCCAGCCGGTTCGCCAGGGCCACGAACTGGGGCCACGTCAGCGGAGGCTTGCCCGGGTACCAGAGCTTCTGGATCGTCGCCCGCAGCGGCATGAAGATGCCCTGCGCGACCTGCTCCTGCGTCTGCGAGTTCGCCAGGTCGCTCCACACGGCGAACGTGCCGCCCAGGATCTGGCTGTCGTACTTCGCGGGCACCGGCGTCGTGCCGCGCACGACGAGCGGGGTCCAGCTCTCGTAGATCCGCTGCCCGGTCGGGTACACGAAGTCGTTGGGCTGACCGAGGACGTAGTAGAGGTACTCGTCGTTGTAGTTGGTCATCTTGC
This sequence comes from Streptomyces sp. NPDC045026, assembly GCF_056432625.1. Lineage (NCBI taxonomy): Bacteria > Bacillati > Actinomycetota > Actinomycetes > Kitasatosporales > Streptomycetaceae > Streptomyces > Streptomyces sp. NPDC045026. Next base: position 157,034 of record NZ_JBWKIS010000013.1, on the reverse strand, counting down.
GGCCCTCGGCCAGGTACTCCTCCGGCGGGCGCGCCCCGATCTCCTTGCCGGTCCAGTACGCGACCTCGAGGTTCTTGTCGGCCTGGACGACACCGCCCCGGAAGAACCCGTCGTTCCACGCCTTGAGGGAGCGGTTGAACGGCTTCATCGTGGCGACCCGGTCGTTCAGCCAGCCCGTCGTCAGGTCGGCGACCTTCGCGTTCGCCCCGTACTTCTTCTTGGCGGCGGCCGCGAGCTGCGGGAAGGACGCCTCGGGGTTCTTCACCGTCAGCGCCTGGTACTCGTCGCCGCCGAGGTGCCAGAACGCGCCGGGGAAGAGGGGAGCGTACTCACGCAGCAGATCGTCGACGATCTTCGCGGACTCGGGGTTCGAGATGTCGACGGCGCCGCGCGTCGGGACCCCTGCCGTGTTCCGCAGCTGGAGCTCGGGGTGCGCCGCGATCACGGCGCCGAGGTGTCCGGGCGAGTCGATCTCGGGGATCACGGTGATGTGCCGCTGGGCGGCGAGCGAGACGATCTCGCGGACCTGCGCCTTGGTGAGGTGGTCGGGCGAGACGATCTCGGGGTGCGAGTCCGACTGGATGCGGAAGGCCTGGTCGTCGGAGAAGTGCAGACCGAACTGGTTGTACTTCAGGTCGCCGATCTCCCGGATCCGGTCCTCGATCCACCCGGCCGTGAAGTGCTTGCGCGCGATGTCCAGCATGAATCCGCGCTGCGGCTTCGCGGGCGCGTCCTTCACCACGCCCTCCGGCGCGGTCCCCCCGCCGTGCACCTCCTGCTTGAGCGTGCGCGTGCCGTAGAAGACACCCGCGTCCCCCGGCCCCACGATCCGCACCCGCCCGTCCTGGACGGTCATCGTGTACGACTCCGGGTTCCCGCTCCCGCCGAGCGCCAGCTCCACGTCACCGGCGCCGGCCTTGGCCTTGCCCGCGTACTTCAGCTTCAGCTCGTCGGCGATGAGCTTGCCCTCGTCGGCGAGCTTCGCGTCCCCGATGACGACGCGGCCGCCGGCGGGGCGCCATCCGGGCCCGCGCGCGGCCGTGTGCTCGCGCACGGAGGGGATGGTCTGCGGGGTCTTGGACAGGGGGTACGACTTCGAGGGCGAGGGCTCCGTCGACGTCCGGGCCGAGGCCGGGCTGGGGGACGCGGTCTTTCCGTCGGAGGGGGGCTCGGCACGGGTGGTGCCGGTGCCGCCCCCGTCGCCGGCGCAGCCGCCGAGGACCATGGTCAGCGCGACCGTCCCCGCCGTGACGACTCCCGCACCGAACTTCGCTCGGTTCCGCGTACCCATCAGTGACCGCCCTCCGGTTTCGACAGCTACCTCGACAGCAACCCCGACATCGAATTCCGCGTCCTAGGAGGCGACCGTACGGCCCCGTTCCCCCGACCTCCTGTCCACCACACGCCCCCAAACTCTCCCTTCCGGGTGAAATTGGTGCATCCACCAGACAGCTCCTGGCCCGGATCGTTAGCGTGGACGCGCATCCGTCACACCCTCACCACATGTCCCGTGAAACTCCTGGCTCACATCTCGTCCCAGTGTCAGGCCAGTCACGTCCCACGTCTCGCCGAGGAGCGCACGCTGCCTTCGCATCGTTTCTCCCGCCTCCCCGGACATGCCGCCCTACCGGTGCAGTCCTCACCAGGGCGTTCGTCGCCCGTGCAGTCGTCCCCGCACGGCCTCACGCGGTTCAACACGCTGCCCGCGGCCGAGGCCGAGCGCGCTCTCCTGACCTGCTGCGGTTCACTCCACTGGGCCCGCCGCCTCGTCGCCCACCGGCCCTACCCGGACCTCGACGCGCTGCTCGCCGCGGCCGACGAGGCGGTCTACGACTTCGTGCCGGCCGATCTCGACGAGGCCCTGTCCCGCGAGACGCTCCCCCTGCCGCCGCACGGCTCGTACTCCGTCGCGCACACGGCGCTCGGCGCGGCACACTCCGCGTACGAGAGCCGCTTCGGTCACGCGTTCGTGATCTGCCTCGACGGCTACGGGCCCGACGAGGCCCTCGACCAGCTCTTGGCCGGAATCCGGTCACGCCTTGGCAACGATCCCGAGGAGGAGCGCGTCCTGTCCTGGGACGAACTGCGCCGACTCGCCCGGGGACGACTCGCCCGGTTCGTGTGGTCACTCGACGCCCGTTCAGACCCCCAGGAAGCGATAGACCCGCAGGAACCAGCGGATTCCGGGCGTCCCGACAGTGCGTCCGATAGCCCGTACGTGGCTGTTTGATTGCCTGTTTGATCACACCGGCGGCCCCCGGGCGAGCGAGCCGACAACTCGTCGATACGATGACGAGCGGCCGGTGGACCGTACCCGGCCGGGCCAGACCGACATCGAAGCCGGCAGGCCCCAATCCCCGCTCCCGGAGGGTTCTTCCGTGCCGGCTGGAACGCTGTACCGCGGCCGGGAAGGCATGTGGTCGTGGGTGGCTCATCGAGTCACCGGTGTCCTCATTTTCTTCTTCCTGTTCGTACACGTCCTGGACACCGCTCTCGTCCGCGTCTCCCCCGAGTCGTACGACGACGTCGTTTCCACCTACAAGACGCCGATCGTCGCGCTCCTCGAGTACGGCCTCGTCGCCGCCATCCTCTTCCACGCGCTCAACGGCCTGCGTGTCATCGCCGTCGACTTCTGGTCGAAGGGGCCGCGCTACCAGAAGCAGATGCTCTGGACCGTCGTCGGCATCTGGGTCGTGCTGATGGTGGGCGCGCTCTACCCGGTCCTCGGCCACGCCGTCCGTGAACTCTTCGGGAGCTGACGCCAGACATGTCTGCTGACACCACCCCTGCGAAGACGCCCGGCGTCGGACCCGTCGAGGTGGTCGCCGTCTACGACGTCGACAACCCGGCCCCCGTCATCGAGGCCCCCCGCATGCGTACCTCGAAGACCCCGCGCTCGACGCGCGGCAACTTCGAGATGGCCGCATGGCTCTTCATGCGCCTGTCCGGCGTCGTCCTCGTCGTCCTGGTCCTCGGCCACCTGCTCATCCAGCTCGTCCTCGACGGCGGCGTGAGCAAGATCGGCTTCGCGTTCGTCGCGGGCCGCTGGGCCTCGCCGTTCTGGCAGGGCTGGGACCTCCTGATGCTGTGGCTGGCGATGCTGCACGGCGCGAACGGCCTGCGTACGGTCATCAACGACTACGCCGAGCGCCCGAACACGCGCCTGTGGCTGAAGGGCCTCCTGTACACCGCCACGGTGTTCACGATCCTGCTGGGCACGCTGGTGATCTTCACCTTCGACCCGAACATCCGATAGGCACGGGGCTGAGGTAACCACTCATGAAGATCCACAAGTACGACACCGTCATCGTCGGCGCCGGCGGCGCGGGCATGCGCGCGGCCATCGAGTCGACGAAGCGCAGCCGCACCGCCGTCCTGACGAAGCTCTACCCCACCCGCTCCCACACGGGCGCGGCGCAGGGCGGCATGGCCGCCGCGCTCGCCAACGTGGAAGAGGACAACTGGGAGTGGCACACCTTCGACACGATCAAGGGCGGTGACTACCTGGTCGACCAGGACGCCGCCGAGATCCTCGCGAAGGAGGCCATCGACTCCGTCCTCGACCTGGAGAAGATGGGCCTGCCGTTCAACCGCACCCCGGACGGCACCATCGACCAGCGCCGCTTCGGCGGCCACTCGCGCAACCACGGCGAGGCCCCGGTCCGCCGGTCCTGCTACGCCGCGGACCGCACCGGCCACATGATCCTCCAGACGCTGTACCAGAACTGCGTCAAGGAGGGCGTGGAGTTCTTCAACGAGTTCTACGTCCTGGACCAGCTGATCGTCGAGGTCGACGGCGTCAAGCACTCCGCCGGTGTCGTCGCGTACGAGCTGGCGACCGGCGAGATCCACATCTTCCAGGCCAAGTCGGTCATCTACGCCTCGGGCGGCACCGGCAAGTTCTTCAAGGTGACGTCGAACGCGCACACCCTGACCGGTGACGGCCAGGCTGCCTGCTACCGCCGGGGTCTGCCGCTGGAGGACATGGAGTTCTTCCAGTTCCACCCGACCGGCATCTGGCGCATGGGCATCCTTCTCACGGAGGGCGCCCGCGGTGAGGGCGGCATCCTCCGTAACAAGGACGGCGAGCGCTTCATGGAGAAGTACGCGCCCGTCATGAAGGACCTCGCGTCCCGTGACGTCGTGTCCCGCTCCATCTACACGGAGATCCGTGAGGGCCGCGGCTGCGGTCCCGAGGGCGACCACGTCTACCTCGACCTCACGCACCTCCCGCCGGAGCAGCTCGACGCCAAGCTCCCGGACATCACGGAGTTCGCGCGCACGTACCTCGGGATCGAGCCCTACACGGACCCGATCCCGATCCAGCCGACCGCGCACTACGCCATGGGCGGCATCCCGACGAACGTCGAGGGTGAGGTCCTCTCGGACAACACCACCGTCGTCCCCGGTCTGTACGCCGCCGGCGAGGTCGCCTGCGTGTCCGTGCACGGCGCCAACCGCCTCGGCACCAACTCGCTGCTCGACATCAACGTCTTCGGGCGTCGTGCGGGCATCGCGGCCGCCGAGTACTCGGCCAAGAACGACTACGTGGAGCTCCCGGAGAACCCGGAGTCCCTCGTCGTCGAGACCGTCGAGCGCCTGCGCAACTCCACGGGCACGGAGCGCGTCGCGGTGATCCGCAACGAGCTCCAGGAGTGCATGGACGCCAACGTGATGGTGTTCCGCACCGAGCAGACGATCAAGACGGCGGTCGAGAAGATCGCCGAGCTGCGCGAGCGGTACCGGAACGTCTCGATCCAGGACAAGGGCAAGCGGTTCAACACCGACCTCCTGGAGGCCATCGAGCTGGGCAACCTGCTCGACCTGGCCGAGGTCATGGCGACCTCCGCCCTGGCGCGCAAGGAGTCCCGCGGCGGCCACTACCGCGAGGACTTCCCGAACCGCGACGACGTCAACTTCATGCGCCACACCATGGCGTACCGCGAGGTCGGCGACGACGGCTCCGAGTCCATCCGTCTGGACTACAAGCCGGTCGTCCAGACCCGCTACCAGCCGATGGAGCGTAAGTACTGATGGCTACCCCGACCATGGACAAGCTCGAGGCTCTCGAGGCGGACAACGGCTCGCACCTCATCACGGTCACCTTCCGCATCCGCCGGTTCAACCCGGAGGTCTCCGCGGACGCGGTCTGGGAGGACTTCCAGCTCGACATCGATCCGAAGGAGCGCGTCCTCGACGCCCTCCACAAGATCAAGTGGGAGCTCGACGGCTCGCTGACCTTCCGGCGCTCCTGCGCGCACGGCATCTGCGGCTCGGATGCCATGCGCATCAACGGCCGCAACCGCCTGGCCTGCAAGACGCTGATCAAGGACATCGGCCCGGAGAAGCCGATCACGGTCGAGGCCATCAAGGGCCTCACGGTCCTCAAGGACCTCGTGGTCGACATGGACCCGTTCTTCCAGGCCTACCGGGACGTCATGCCGTTCCTGGTCACGAAGGGCAACGAGCCGACGCGCGAGCGCCTGCAGTCCGCCGAGGACCGCGAGCGCTTCGACGACACGACCAAGTGCATCCTGTGCGCCGCGTGCACGTCCTCGTGCCCGGTGTTCTGGAACGACGGCCAGTACTTCGGCCCGGCCGCGATCGTCAACGCGCACCGCTTCATCTTCGACTCGCGTGACGAGGCGGGCGAGCAGCGCCTGGAGATCCTCAACGACAAGGACGGCGTGTGGCGTTGCCGCACGACGTTCAACTGCACGGACGCCTGCCCGCGCGGTATCGAGGTCACCAAGGCGATCCAGGAAGTCAAGCGCGCGCTGATCACGCGCCGCTACTGAGCCGCCCGTACGGTCTCACCGGGGCCCCGCTCTCCTTCGGGAGGGCGGGGCCCCGTGCGTTACGGCCGCGCCGTGACCGGCCGCTCGAAGAACGTCTCCAGGGCCACCGTCGCCTGGGTACCGCTGACGCCTTCTATCGCGTACAGCCGGCGCAGCACGTCTTGGAGCTGCTCCGTCGTCGCCGTGCGGACCTTCACCAGGACCGATGCGCTGCCCGCGATGATGTGGGCCTCCTGGATTTCGGAGATCGCCGCGAACTCGTCCGCGGACCCGCCCATCCACGACGACGACTCGACCATCACGAACGCGAGGACCCCCTGCCCGAGCGCGGCCGGGTCCACGTCGACCGTCGTCCGCCGGATCACGCCCCGCTCGCGCAGCTTGCGCACGCGCTCGTGGGCCGCGCCCGCCGAGAGACCGACCTCCTTGCCGAGCGCCGCGTACGCCGTCGTCGCGTCCTGCTGGAGCAGCGCGAGCAACTGCCGGTCTATGTCGTCCACTTCCACCACGTTCGCCATGGCGCAACCGTATCTCGTTCTGACATAGTCCAGTGCGACAGGATGACCTTCAGTCAAGAGTGCGTAGGGGATAATCATGTCCACCCAGAACCACCCCACCGTGTACGAGATCCTGGACGAGCGCTTCCTCGCCGGACGCTGCGCCTACGGGGACGACAGCCTCACCACCCTGCACACCGGCAGCCGTTGGGCCGAAGGCCCCGTCTACCTGCCCGCCTGGCGCCAACTCATCTGGAGCGACATCCCCAACGACCGCCTGCTGCGCTGGGACGAGATGACCGGCACCGTCAGCCTCTTCCGCGACCCCGCCGGACACACCAACGGGAACACCCTCGACCGCGAGGGACGCCTCATCAGCGCGGAGCAGGGCGGCCGCCGCGTCACCCGCACCGAGGCCGACGGGCGCGTCACCGTCCTCGCCGACCGCTTCGAGGGCAAGCGGCTCAACAGCCCGAACGACGCGGTGGTCCGCTCGGACGGCTCGATCTGGTTCTCCGACCCGGACTTCGGGATCACCAGCGACTACGAGGGCTTCCGCGCCGAGTCCGAGATCGGCGCCAACAACGTCTACCGGATCGACCCCGCCACCGGCGAGGTGCGCCAGGTCGCCGACGGCTTCGGGGCGCCGAACGGCCTCGTCTTCTCGCCCGACGAGCGCCAGTTGTACGTCTCCGACACCCGGTCCGGATGCATCCGCGCCTTCGACGTACTCGACGACGGCGAGAGCCTGAGTGACGGCAAGGTCTTCGCCGAGACCAGCGGCGACGACGGCCGCTTCGACAACATCCGCTTCGACGACGGCGGGCGGCTGTGGGCCGCAGCCATGCACGGCGGCGTGCACTGCTACGACCCGGACGGCACACGGATCGGCCGCATCAACGTCCCTGAGCCGGTCTCGAACGTCGCGTTCGGCGGCCCCAAGAACAACATCCTCTTCATCACCGCGACGACGTCCCTGTACTGCCTGATGACGTCCGTGACCGGCGCGCCACGTATCCGCCGCTGACGATATGCCGTCCGGTTCGCCCTGAACATGGCTAATCTGACGGTATGTCACTTGAGCTTGAGCTGCTCGGCTTCGACAACGTGCTGTTCCCCGTCGGCGATCTCGGCGAGGCGGTCTCCTTCTACGAGCGGGCCGGCTTCCGCGTGAAGTTCCGCCTGGACGAGGCCGGGATCGCGCTCCTCGAAGCCGGCAAGGAGACGCCCGGCGTACTGCTGCGCGCGGAGGAGGACTTCGGCCACCGGCCCCCTCCATGGCCGGGCCCGCGCGTATGGCTGGAGGTACGCGACGCCAAGGCGGCGGCCCGCGCGCTGGCGGAAGCCGGGATCCCGCCGGTCGACCCGCCGTTCTCTACCTCCACCGGTCACGTCGTGGAGATCGCGGACCCATGGGGCAACGTCATCGGCCTCACGGACTATCTCAAGCGGCCCGAACTGGCACGGAGTTGATACCCGGGTCCACCGATCCCCATCGGCCGGCCTTCGACCGGTTCCCGGCGGCCGACCCTCGCTTGAACATGTTCAAAAACAGGTCTACAGTCTTTCTCGGCAGCGTTTTTGAACGCGTTCAAGGAGGGGTGGGGAAATGGACCTCACAGTCGTTGCATACGTCGTCTACCTCGTCGTCAGCATCAGCCTGACCATCTGGGTGGCGCGCACCCTGAGCCGTAACGGGAGGATCTTCCTCGCCGACGTGCTGCACGGGAACGAGAAGCTCGCGGACGCCGTCAACCACCTGCTGGTCGTCGGCTTCTACCTCGTCAACCTCGGCTTCGTGGCGCTCTACCTGAGCGGGGACGACACCATCGCCGACACCCGGGGCGTCTTCGAGGCCCTGTCGACGAAGCTCGGCGTGGTGCTCCTCGTGCTCGGCGTCATGCACCTGGGGAACGTGTGGGTGCTCAACAAGATCCGGCGGCGGGGCGTGATGGAGCGGGAGCAGCTGCCGCCCGTCGCCCCGCAGGGCTGGGCCGCGCCGCCGGTGGCCGGGGCGTGACGGCGATGAGCGAGGTCGCGGACCGGGGCACCACGGGGGCCCCGGTCCGCCGGCTCATCCTCCTCTACGACGCCCAGTGCCCGCTCTGCACGTTCCTGCGGAACTGGCTCGCCCGGCAGCGGCAGCTCGTCCCGCTCGACCTGGTGCCGGCCGGTTCCGAAGAGGCCCGGCGCCGCTGCCCCGGAATCGACCACATCTCCACGCTCTCGGAGATCACGCTCGTCGGCGACAGCGGCCAGATCTACCGGGGGCCCGCCGCCTGGGTCGTCACTCTCTGGGCCCTGTCCGAGTACCGGCCCCTGGCCCACAAGTTCAGCACCCCCGCGGGCGCCCGGCTGGCGCGCGCCGCGGTCCTCAGCGCCGCCAAGTACCGTCAGGCCCATCGGGACCAGCAGGTCAGGAAGGCCGGCGGCGGCGCGTACCGCAGGGCGGACGGCTGGACGTACGACCGCGTAGACGGCTGGACCTACTACGGCCCGGCTGCCTGCGACAGCGGCTGCCACGTGCCCGATTAGGCTCTGAGCGTGCCAGCAGAGAAAGAGACCCCCGACAGCGCTGCGAAGAGTCCCGCCACGAGCCCCGCCGCGAGCCCCGCGAAGAGTCCCGCGGAAAGCCCTGCGAAGAGTCCCGCCAAGAGCGAGCAGACGCGGGCGCTGATCCTGGAGACCGCGATGCGGATGTTCCGGGAGCGGGGCTACGACAAGACGACGATGCGGGCCATCGCCAAGGAGGCAGGGGTCTCCGTCGGCAACGCGTACTACTACTTCGCCGGCAAGGAACACCTCATCCAGGGGTTCTACGACCAGATGTCCGCGGAGCACCGGGCGGCCGTGCGGTCCGTGCTCGACCGGGAGACCGATCTGGAGAAGCGGCTCGCCGGGGTGCTGCGCGCCTGGCTGGACATCGCGGAGCCGTACCACGAGTTCGCGGCCCAGTTCTTCAAGACCGCCGCGGACCCGACCAGCCCGCTCAGCCCCTTCTCTCCCGAGTCGGAGCACGCCCGCGAGACGGCGATCGACGTCCACCGCGAGGTGCTGGCCGGCTCGAAGGCGAAGGTACCGGCCGAACTCGCCGCGATCCTGCCGGAGTTGATGTGGCTCTCCCAGATGGGGCTCGTCCTGTACTGGGTCTTCGACAGCTCCGAGGACCGGGAGCGCAGCCGGCGCCTCGCCGAACGAGGGGCACGCCTGACGACGCGCGGGGTCGCCCTCGCCCGGTTCCGGGTGCTGCGGCCGCTCGTCCTCGAGGTGCACGAGCTGTTCACCGACTTCCTGCCGGGGATGACGGAGGCGTCCACGGCGGCGCGGGAGAAGGGGAACGGGACGGGGAGCAGCGGAACGGGGAACGGGAAGGGCTGATCTTCGGGGGCTGCGGGCCGGCGGGGACCGGCGGGGGTCTCTTACCTTTGGTTCATGCACGGCTTGTACGGTCGTCTGATGCCCGGCTCCTCTTCATCGCCCCACGTCAGCCGTCGCGCCGCGCTCGCCCTCGGTCTCGGCGCCGCGGTCTCCGTCACCCTGCCAGGACAGCGCGCCGTGGCCGCGGCACCCGCCGTCGGCGGGGAGCGGCTCGGCAGGTCCGGTGTGCAGGTGGCATCCGGCGCGCCCCGGCTGCCGAGGCTCGCCGCGAAGGCGTGGCTCGTCGCCGACCACGACAGCGGCGACGTCCTCGCCTCGTACGCGGCGCACCGCGCGCTGCCTCCGGCGTCGACGCTCAAGATGCTGTTCGCGGACACGGTCCTGCCGAAGTTCGGGCGGGCCTCGGTCCACAAGGTGACCGCCGCCGATCTCGCGGGGATCCCGTACGGCAGCAGCCTCGTCGGCATCCAGGCCGGGACCGCGTACACCGTCGAGCAGCTGTGGCAGGGCGTGTTCCTGCGCTCCGGGAACGACGCGGTGCACGTGCTCGCCAGCATGAACGGCGGGGTGGGCGAGACCGTCCGCCAGATGCAGGCCCACGCGAACGACCTCCAGGCGAACGACACGCATGTGGTCAGCCCCGACGGCTTCGACCACAAGGGGCAGGTGTCGTCGGCGTACGACCTGACGCTGTTCGCGCGCGCCGGGCTCAAGAACGAGGACTTCCGCGGCTACTGCGCCACGAAGACGGCCGACTTCCCGGCCGGGGGCAAGAAGACGTTCCAGATCCAGAACACGGACCGCCTCCTCACCGGGCAGGGCGTGGCCGCGTACCAGGGGCTCATCGGCGTGAAGAACGGCTACACGTCGCACGCCGGCAACACGTTCACCGGCGCGGCGACCCGTGGCGGGCGCACCCTGCTCGTCACCGTCATGCACCCCAAGTCCGGGTACGAGGCGGTGTACGAGGAGACGGCGGCGCTGCTCGACTGGGGGTTCGCGGCGGCGGGCAAGGCGGATCCGGTCGGCACGCTGGTCACGCCGCTGAGCGAGCAGCCCAAGGGCGCGGCGGCGGCGAAGCCGGATGCGGGCGGCGCGGGTGTGGGGGGCGCTCCCGCCTCGGCCGCGGTGACCACGTCTCGCACCGACGACTGGGCGTTCGGCGGCTCGGCGGCGGTGGCGGTGCTTGCGGGCGGTGGGCTGCTGGCGCTGCGGCGACGGGGGCAGGGGCGGCCGAGTGGGCGCAGGCGACGCCAGGACTGACGTCGACCAGGCTCGGCCGGGCGCACGACAAGCGCGGCCTCAGGACTGACGTCCACCAGGCCCGGCCGGGCGCACGACAAGCGCGGCCTCAGGACTGACGTCCACCGGGCCCGGCCGGGCGCACGACAAGCGCGGCCTCAGGACTGACGTCCGCCAGGGCCCGACTCGGCGATCACCATCACGCGCCGCAGCAGGTCCGAGAGGACCTTGCGCTCCTTCGCGTCGAGGGCGCCGAGGACGCGGTGCTCCTCGCCCCCGAGCCGGTCCATCGCCTTGCGCCAGATCACGCGGCCCTCATCGGTCAGCTCCACGTCGACCCGGCGCCGGTCGGTCCTGGACGGCGTACGGACGACGAGGCCACGGCGTTCGAGGCCGTCGAGGCGGCCCGTGACGGAGGCGGGGGCGAGGCCCAGGTCCGAGGCGAGTTCCGAGGGCGTCGCGCGGCCTTCGCGGCCCGCGAGCTTGTGCAGCGTGTCGTACTCGAAGCGCTCCAGGTCCACGTCCACCAGGGCCTGTTCGCGGACCTTGCGCAGATGCCGGGTGAGCTCGCCCGCGCGCGTGACCGCGCCCTCGACGTCCGGGTCGAGGTCCGGCATGACCGGCAGCCAGCGCGCCAGATGCCCATCGGTCCAGTCGCGTTCCATCGGGGCAGTCTATGGCCGGATCCTTCGGTATCAGATATTTCGGAGCCCAATATTTCGTTGACAAATAATTCGGCACCGAAATACATTCCTCGGCATGCCGCATCCCTTCCGGCACAACCCGGCCTTCCGCCGCTTCTTCCTCGGGCGCCTCCTCTCCCTGGTCGGCGACGCCGTCATCCCCTCCGCCCTCGCCCTCGCCGTATTGCGCGCCACCGGCTCCGCCTCGGCGCTCGCCCTGGTGCTGGGCTGTGCGATGGTGCCGCGGCTCGTGCTCCTCCCTCTGGGCGGCGTGATCGCCGACCGCTTCAACCCGCGCACCGTGGCTCTGACCACCGACCTCGTGCGCTGCGCGGGACAGCTCTTCGTAGGCATCGAACTCCTCTCCGGGAAACCGGAGTTGTGGCAGATCGCAGTCGCCGAGGCGATCGGTGGTGCCGCCTCCGCCTTCGCCATGCCGACGCTCTCCTCGCTGATCGTCGGCATCGTCGGCGAGAAGGACCGGCAGGCCGCCAACTCCGCGCTCGGCGTGGTCCGCAGCGCCACACTGGTGGGCGGTCCGGCGCTCGCCGGGCTGCTCGTCCTGACCGCGGGACCCGGGTGGGCGTTCGTCCTCGACGCCGCCTCGTTCGCCGTCAGCGCCGCCCTGCTCGCCACCCTGACGCTCAGCCGCGCACCGGCACCCGGCGAGGAACACCACTCCCTTCGGTCCGACCTCGTCGAGGGCTGGCACGAGGTGCGCTCGCGCGGCTGGTACTGGACGAGCCTCGTCGCCCACGCCACCTGGAACGGCGCGGCGGCCGTGTTCTCCACCCTCGGACCGGCCGTCGCCGTCAAGGAACTGGGCGGCGACGGCGCCTGGATCGTGATCGCCCAGGCGGGCGCGGTCGGCCTGCTCCTCGGGTCACTCCTGTCCGGGCGGGCCCGCCCACGCCGCCCGATCCTCGCGGGCAACCTGGTTCTGACCACGTACGTCCTGCCGCTGGGACTGCTCGCCCTGCACGCCCCGGCCCCGGCGGTCGCCGCCGCGTTCGGCGTCGCCTCGGCCGGGCTCGGCTTCTTCAACCCCCTTTGGTCGACGGCGGTCCAGGCGGCCGTTCCCCAGGCGGTCCTCGCGCGCGTCACCTCGTACGACTGGCTGCTCTCGCTGGCCGCGATGCCCCTCGGTTACGTCCTCGCCCCTCTCGCCGCCGACGCCTGGGGCGAGGCGACCCCGCTGTGGATCGCGGCGGCGGCCGTGGGTCTGGCCTGCGTGGCCACGGCGGGGGTGCCCGACGTACGGCGGTTCACGCTGAACACCCCTGCCAACACCCCTGACGCAGATGCCAGTTCATCCGCCCTTGACGCAGGTGCCAGTTCACCCGTCCCTGACGCAGATGCCAGTTCACCCGTCCCTGACGCAGATGCCAGTTCACCCGCCGCTGACGCAGATGTCAGTTCACCAGATCTGCACCGTCGTCCGTCAGCTCCACGTCGTACACCAGCGGACCGCCCCCGACGGTGATGTGGCGAGCGCGCGGCGCCACTCCGTGCGCCGTCACCGCCAGGACGTACGCCCCCGGCGCCGGCACCGACACGATGTACGAGCCGTCGGCGAGGGACGTGACGCGGTCGAGCTGGCGGCCGCCCCTGGAGACGAGGGTCACGGAGGCGCCGGCCAAGGGGTCGCCGTCGAAGGTGCGCAGGAATCCGTGGACGACCGTGGCTCCGCCGGTGCTGCTGCTCTCCATGGGCTCCGCAGTCTTAATGAGGCCGGCGCCCTTGATGGGCTCGGTCGGCGGTGCGGCGGGCGGTTCGGCCGCCTCCACGGCCAGGTGCGGGAGCCGGCCCTCCAGCCAGTCCGGCAGCCACCAGTTGGAGCGGCCGAGGAGATGCATCGCCGCCGGGACCAGCGCCGTACGCAGGATGAACGCGTCGAGCGCGACCGCGGCGGCCAGCCCGATGCCCGCCATCGCGCCCTCCATGTCGCCGCTCAGGACGAACGCCGAGAACACGCAGATCATGATGAGGGCCGCGCAGTTGATGACCCGGCTCGTCTCGGCGAGGCCGACGCGCACGGCCCGCGCGTTGTCCCCGGTGTGCACCCACTCCTCGTGCATCCGGCTCACCAGGAACACCTGGTAGTCCATCGAGAGACCGAACAGCAGCGACAGCATGATCACCGGCAGGAACGCGGTGATCGGCCCCTCCTTCCCGATGCCGAGGAACTCCGTCCCCCAGCCCCACTGGAAGACCGCCACCAGGACGCCGAACGACGCGGCCGCCGCGATCAGGTTCATCAGCGCGGCGGTGAGCGGCACGACGAGCGAGCGGAACGCGATCAGGAGCAGCAGGAAGCCGAGCCCGATGATGGCGCCCACGAAGTAGGGCAGCCGGTCGCCGGTCACCGACGCGAAGTCCTTGAAGACGGCCGTCACCCCGCCGACGTGCGCCTCGACACCGGCCTCGGGGATCACGTCGTCACGCAGCCGGTCGATGAGCCGGTCCGTCCCGACGGACTGCGGGGACGTCTCCGGCACGACCTGGATGACGGTGATGCCCTCGGCGGGCGGGGCCGCGGCGGCCTGCGCGACGTCGTCCGTCGCGCGGATCGTCCTGACCAGCTCCGTGGTGTCGGCGCCGCCCGGCACGACGACCTGAAGGGGCCCGTTGAAGCCGGGCCCGAAGCCCTCCGCGAGCAGGTCGTACGCCTGCCGGGTCGTCGTCGACTCCTGGTTGTTGCCCTGATCGGTGGCGCCGAGCCGCAGCGACAGCACGGGCAGCGCGAGCACGGCCATGACCACCAGCGCCATCGCCGCGATCGCGCGCGGGCGCCTTTGCACATACGCCGACCAGCGCGCCGCGGGACCGCTCGCCTCGGCGGGATCGGGTCCCGCCGCCGCGAGCCGGCGGCGCTGCTTACGGCTGAGGACGCGCGGGCCGAGCAGGCCGAGGAGCGCGGGCAGCAGGGTGATCGCCGCCAGGACGCTGAGCACGACCGTGAGGGACGTGGCGATGACGACGCCGTCCAGGAAGCGCAGGTTCATCACCAACATCCCGGCGAGCGCGATGCAGACGGTGCCGCCCGCGAACAGGACCGCGCGCCCCGACGTGTTGAGGGCGCGCACCGCCGACTCCTCGGGGTCGAGCCCTCGCTGGATGCCGCGCCGGTGCCGGGTGACGATGAAGAGGGCGTAGTCGATGCCGACTCCGAGACCGATCAACGAGCCGAGCAGCGGGGCGACTTCGGGCACGTTCGTCACATGGCTGAGCAGCATCGTCGCCATCATGCCGCTGCCCACACCCATGATCGCCACGACGATCGGGAGCAGCATCGCGAAGAGCGAGCCGAAGGCCAGGAAAAGGACGACGGCCGCCGCCGCGATGCCGACCACCTCGGAGACGCCGGTGGGCGGCTCCTGGATACGGGTGATGGCCTGGCCGCCCAACTCGACCTGAAGGCCGTCGCGTTCGGCGCCCTGAGCCGTGTCGACGACTTTCTGGACCAGGTCCTTGGGGACCTCGTTCGCCTGGCCGGTGAAGGTGATCTGCGCGTAGGCGGTACGGCCGTCCCGGCTGATCCGCGCGGCGCCGTTCTTCTCGTAGGGGCCCGCGACCTCGCCGACGCCCCGCATCCCGGCGATCTCCTTCAGCGCGGGCTCGATCCGGGACCGTACGGCCGTGCCCGTCACCGGCCCCGCGTCGCCGGACGACCGCCACACCACGGTGTCCGTGTCGCCCGAGCTCTGCGGGAACGCCTTCGTCATCAGGTCGTACGCCTGCTTGGAGTCCGTGTCGGGGAGGGAGAACACGTTCGAGTAGTCGGTCCCCGCCGAGGTGCCCGCGGCCCCCAGTCCGAACAGCGCCCCCACCCACAGCACCAGGACCACCAGGCGGTGCCGGTAGCACCACCGTGCCAATGCCGTCACGTTTGCCACTCCTTCGGTCTTCGTCGCCGGGAGCGCGGCCACAACTCCGGCGCGGGCTCCGCGGGTTCCCCCGGGCCTTCCTCGGCCTCAGCATCCGGGGGCCGGGGCGCTCGGCGGCACGGCGCGGCCATGACTCTCAAGGAACTCCAAGGAGCGGGCCGGGCCGAGCAGGGGCGGGCGCGCCGATACTGGACGTATGAACGCTGGGGGTATGAATGCCGGGCCTGTGAACTCGGGTGGGTATGCGGATGGTGGGCATGCGGATGGTGGGCATGCGAACGCCGGGCCCGTGAGCAACGCGGAGCACCCCGCTGGGGCCACCGTGCTCATCGTCGAGGACGAGCCGAGCATCGCCGACGTCCTCGCGATAACCCTGCGCTACCACCGCTTCGAGGTCATGACCGCGGGTACCGTCCGCGAGGCCCTCGCCCTCGCCACGCGCACCCGGCCCGACGCCGCGCTCCTCGACGTGATGCTGCCCGACGGCGACGGCCGGGCGCTCGGACGCGAACTGCGAGCGCGCAGGCCTGATCTGGCCCTCGTCTTCCTGACCGCTCGCGACGCCCCCGCCGAGATCGTGGGCGCGCTCGGCTTCGGCGACGACTACATCACCAAGCCGTTCAACATCGACGAGGTCGTGGCCAGGCTGGGCGCCGTCCTGCGCCGCACCCGGCCCGCCGACGTCCTGCCCGAACGCCCGCCGCTGCGCTACGGCGACCTCGAACTCGACGAGACCGCCTACACCGTCCACCGCTCGGGCCGCACGGTCCAGCTCACGCCCACCGAGTACGCGCTCCTGCGCTTCCTCGTGCGCAACGGCGGCCGCGTCGTGCCCAAGGAACAACTCCTGCGGCACGTATGGCAGTACGAGCACGTCGCCGAGTCGACCGTCGTCGAGACCTACATCAGCTACCTGCGGCGCAAACTCGAAGCGCTGGGGCCGCCGTTGATCACGACGCGGCGGGGGGTCGGTTACGGGCTTGCGGGTGGGGCGTGAACGGGGCGCGGCGGGGCGCGGGTGAAGGCCTTCGCGGCCGACGCGGGCGGGTCCATGGCCTCCGCGGGCCGTTCCGTGAGCGCCGCGGGCCGTTCCGCGAGCGCCGCAGGCCGTTCCGCGAGCGCCGCAGGCCGTTCCGCGAGCACCGCGGGCCGTTCCGCGAGCACCGCGGGCCGTTCCGCGAGCGCCGCGGGCAGGCGGCCGGCCGAAGCCGGCGGTTCCACTCCCTGCGCGCCAAACTCACCCTCGTCAACGTCGCCCTGCTCGCCCTCGGCATCGTCGCCGCGACCGCCGTCAGCCTCATGGGGATGCGTCACTACCTCCTCGCGAACGTCGACGCCGAGCTGACCTCGTCACGCACCTCGCTCCAGCGCACCGGCCTCACCCTCAAACAGATCGAGTCGCTCAGCGAACTGGGCATCGCCATCGACAAACTCTCCCCCGGACCCAACTCGAAGGACGCGGGCGCGAGTTCACTGCCGCGCAACGAAACCGTGTTCGTTGCCGTCGACCGGGCCGGCGAGCCCATCACCGTCGGCGCCCTGCGCCCCACCGCCCGCCAGCGCGACCTCGCCTCCGCGGTCGACGACCCGAAGGCCCTCGCCACCGCCGACGAGCCGCGCGACGTCACCGTGCACGGCGACCCGTACCGCGCGGTGGGCGCCCGCCTCGCCGACGGCACGACCGTGCTGCTCGCCACCTCGACGGCCAACGTCCGGACCGGCATCCACAAGGCCCTCAGGCTCGACATCGCCCTCGGCACGGGGCTGCTCGCGCTGCTCGCCGTCCTCACGATGATCGGCGTCAGCCATCGGATGCGGCCCCTCGAAGACATGGTCGAGACCGCGTCGGCCATCGCCGACGGCGACCTCGCACGGCGCGTGCCGCCGCACCACGACACCGCCCTGGAGGTCGAACAGCTGCGGCTCGCCCTCAACTCCATGCTCCACCAGGTCGAAGCGGCTTTCGAGACCCGTGAGCGCAGCTCCGCGCAACTGCGACGGTTCGTCGCCGACGCCTCCCACGAACTGCGCACGCCACTGGCGGCGATCCGCGGCTACCTCCAGCTCTACGACAAGGGGATGCTCCGCGACCCGGCCGAACGCGCCCGCGCCCTGCGCCGGGTCCACGCCGAGGCCGACCGCATGGGCCGCCTCGTCGACGAGCTCCTCACCCTGGCCCGCCTCGACCAGGGACCCGAACTGCGCCTGCGGAACGTCGACCTGAGCCGGCTGGTCCGCGAGGCGGCCGACGACCTGCGCGTGCAGCAGCCGGACCGGCCGGTCCAGGTCACCGCGGACGGCGCGCTGCTCGTCCGCGCCGACGAGTCGGGCCTGCGCCAGGTCCTCGGGAACCTCCTCGCCAACGTGCGCACCCACACACCGGAGGACGCCCCGGTCAGCGTCACGCTCGAACGCGCGGACGGGACCGTCCGGCTGAGCGTGGCCGACGAGGGGCCCGGACTCGCTGAGGAGGACGCGGCACGGATCTTCGACCGCTTCTTCCGGGCGGGTGGCGGCGCGGGCAGCGGTCTGGGCCTGGCGATCGTGGAGGGGGTGGTGTCGGCCCACGGCGGAGAGGTGTCCGTGCGAACGGCTCCGGGGGCGGGGGTGCGGGTGACGGTGGTCCTGCCTGCGGGCGAGGGACCTGTGGGCTCGGCTGTGGCTGAGGGGATTCCCGCGAGCGAGGTTCCAGCGAGTGAAGGTCCCGCGACTGAAGTTCCCGCGAGTGAGGCGGCCTCCTCGTCGGAGCCGGTCAGATCCAGCCGAGCTGCCACAGCCGGAACACCCCGGTCCCGTCCGACAGATACTGCCCGCCGGTGATGTCCTCCGTACTCAGCACGTACTCCTTGCGCTGCCACAGCGGGATGAGCGGAACGTCGCGCGCGACCGCCTCCTGGAGCTTGCGGAAGTCGCCCATCGTGCGGCTGCGGTCCTCGTACTGCTGACTGGCCTGGATCAGGCCGTCGACCTCTTTGCTGCTGTACCCGTTGTGCATGCCGGACCCGGTGCGCACCAGCTGCGCGGTGAACGTGTCCGGATCAGGGAAGTCCGGCAGCCACCCGACCGCGTACGCGTCGAGCTTCCCGCTCGCGTACCGCCTCTGGAAGTCGGTCCACTCGTAGTAGCGCAGACTCACCTTGAACAGCCCGCTCGCCTCCAGCTGCCGCTTGATCTCCTTCGCCTCCGACGCGGACGCGGCGCCGCGCGAGTACGCGAACTCGAAGCGGACCGGCGTACTCACCCCGGCCTCCTGGAGCAGCGTGCGCGCACGGGCGGCGTCCGGCTTCGGATACGCGTCGAAGAACGCGGTCGTGTGCCCGGTGATGCCGCGCGGGATCACGGAGTAGAGAGAGTCGACGGTGCCTTGGTACGTCGAGGCGACCAGCCGGTCCCGGTCGAGGAGCGTGGCGAGGGCCTGCCGCACCCGCCGGTCGTGCAACGGGCGGCCGGTCCGCACATTGAGGACGAGATTGCGGGTCTCCGCGCTCTCGACCTCGGTGAGCCGCTCCCCCTTGTCGCTCGGCGCGTACGAGGCGAGCAGCGCGGGCGGCAGCTGTCGCGCGGCGACGTCGACCGTACGGGCCTTCCACGCGGACTCGAGGGCGGCCGAGTCCTTGAAGTAGCGCAGGGTGGTGGGCTTGCCGACGTTCTTGACGGCGCCCTGGTAGCGGGAGTTGGGGACGAGCTTCGCCTGCTTTCCCGGCGCGTACGAGCTGAGGCTGTAGGGACCGGTGCCGTCGACGCGGGTACGGGTGCGCAGGCTGTGCGCCGGGTACTGGGTGCTGTCGACGATGGAACCGGCGCCCGTGGCGACCTTGAACGGGAACGTCGCGTCGGGCGAGGACAGCTGGAAGGTCACCGTCCGCGCCCCGCTCGTCTCGACCTTGTCGAGCGTGTCGAGCAGGGTCGACGGGCCAACCGGCGAGTCGATGGCCTTGACCCGGTCGAAGGAGAACTTCACGTCCTTGGCCGTGACCGCGCGACCACTCGGGAAGGTCAGTCCGTCACGCAGCTCGCAACGGTAGGTGCGCAGCCCCTGGCCGACGAACCCGCAGTGCTCCGCGGCATCCGGCACGGGCACGGCGCCACCCGCGTCGAACGTCAGGAGTGACTGGAACACGTTGCTGTACAGCGCCCATGATCCGGCGTCGTACGCACCGGCCGGATCGAGCGACGTCACGGCGTCGGTCGTCCCGACGGTGATCGTCTTCCCCGGCTCGTCCCGGTCCGGAAGTAGCTGCCAGGCGCCGGCTCCGGCAGCGGCAAGCACTATGAACGTCGCAAAAACCCGCATGCGAATCGACCGCATCGCGCCCCTCCCCAGTGACGTGGATCACTGAATCACAGGAGTTTCAGCCGTGGGAAGAGGAGGTGATGAGGTTTCGAAGGCCCAGCGGAACCCTGTGAGCGGCTTGTGAACAAGGGGGTTTCGAGCCTGTTTCGGGACGGGCAGCGCCTGGTAGCGGGCCGGGAGGTACCTCGTACCTCCCGGCCCCCACCTCACGCCCGCTTCGACGCCAGCTCGACGACCGTGATGTCCGACGGCGCTCCCACCCGGACCGGCGGGCCCCACGCGCCGGCGCCCCGGCTCACGTACAGCTGCGTGTCGCCGTACCGCTCCAGGCCCGCGAGCGTCGGGTTCGCCGCGTCGGCGATGAAGTTGCCCGGCCAGAGCTGGCCGCCGTGGGTGTGACCCGAGAGCTGGAGGTCGACGCCGTGCTTGACCGCCTCGTGGATCATCACGGGCTGGTGGGCGAGGAGGACGGCGGCGCGGCCGGGGTCGCGGTCACCGAGCGCCTTGTCGTAGTCGGGCCCGTCGCCGTAGCTCTCGCCGGTCACGTCGTTCACCCCGGCCAGGTCGAACGCGCTCAGCTCCACGCGGGCGTTCTCCAGAGGCCGCAGGCCGATCTCACGGACGTGCTCGACCCACGGCTCGGCGCCCGAGAAGTATTCGTGGTTGCCCGTCACGAAGTACGTGCCGTGCCGGGCCCGCAGCCCCGCGAGCGGTGCGACGGCCGGCGCCAGGTCCTCGACACTGCCGTCGACCAGGTCTCCGACGACGGCGATCAGGTCGGGCTGCGTGGAGTTGATCGTGTCGACCACCCGCTGGGCGAACCCCCGGCCCAGTACCGGGCTCAGGTGGATGTCGCTGACGACCGCGATCCTGAACCCGTGCGCCGAACGCGGCAGCCGGGCCAGCGGAACCGTGACCCGCTTCACCTTCGGCCCCCGCAGCACGCCGTACGCACCGTTCCCGACGATCCCGGTGGCCGCGACGACGGCGGCACCACCGACGACCCGGGAGACGAAGAGCCGACGAGAGGGGTCGGACGGAGCCGATGGAGTGACGGGCGTGGGGTTGGGAGTGGGGGTGGAGGTGGGCTTTGAGGTGTGTTCGTCGGGCTCACGCGCCGGAACCAGTACGGGTTCCTGCACAGGCCCCGACTCCGCGCCGCCCGGCGCGGACCTGCGGTCGAGGTAACGCCGCAACAGAGGACGCACCACTTCGCCGGCGAGGACCGCGAGGACCAGATAGATGGAGAAGGCCATCCACAGGTACCCGGGCCAGGACAGGACCTGCTGCAGCCAGAACGACGCACCGGCCCGCTCACTCGCCACCGCCGCGAACATCAGCAACGGCCCCGCGACGAACACGACCGTGCCCGCACGCCGCGCAAGACCTGCGCGCGCCGTGGTGTCGCGCACCAAGCGGCGCCACGCGTACCAGTGCAGACCGGCGAACGCCGCGAGCAACACAAGCCCTGCGATCACAAAGACGGCGATCACAACGCCGCTCCCCCCGTTGTGTTCGTCGCGGTGTTCTTCACGTCACGCCCGGCGCAGGGCACGCAGTCCGCGGAACCCGATGACCCCAACCACCGTCCCCAAGACAAAGGAGACAACGGCGAGCGTCAGGTGCACCCAGAAGTAGGCGGTCGGGTCGCCGGCGTCGTCGAAGGCAAGCCCGCTCCCGTCCTTCCACAGGTTCTTGACGAAAGTGACCCAGATGACCCAGCTCCAGACACCGAAGGCGAGCAGGAACCAGGAGACGGGGCGGCTGAGCTTCATGCCCTCAGTATCGCCAGTCCTCGTTCCGCACCGCCGCCGGGGTGGGGGGCCGGAGACACAGGACACCTCGGCGGAGACTTACCAACCCCAGCCATGTACGTTCACGACCGTGCCTGCCTCGAATGAGTCGTATTTCACGACCACCTCCGCCAAGACCGAGTCCTGTTTTGAGCGCTCCGGTCTGAAGCGTTCTGGTCTGAAGCGTTCCGGTCCTCGGCGTGCCGGGCGATGGTCCGCCGTCGCCGCCACGGTCGCCGCCTCCGCCACTCTCGTCTCGGTCTGCTGCGCCTCACCCGCACTGGCCGACGACAAGCCGGGGTCCGGCAAAGGCAAGGCGAAGCCACCGGCCTCGATGTCGACAGTGGGCGGCACGCAGCTGGGCAAGCCGGGCACACAGGTGAATCTGGCGAACGGCGCCCCCGTCCTGCCCAAGGATCTGAGCGCTCGCTCCTGGATCGTCACGGACGCCGAGTCGGGCCAGGTTCTCGCCTCGCACAACGCGCACTGGCGGCTGCCCCCGGCCAGCACTCTCAAGATGCTCTTCGCCGACACGGTCCTCCCGAAGTTCCCCAAGACGCAGACGCACAAGGTCGTCCCCTCGGACCTGGCCGGCATCGGCGAGGGCTCCAGCATGGTCGGCGTCAAGGAGGGCTACACCTACACCGTCCACGACCTGTGGCTCGGCGTGTTCCTCCGCTCCGGCAACGACGCGGTTCACGTCCTGTCCGCCCTCAACGGCGGTGTCCCGCAGACCGTCAAGGACATGCAGTCCCACGCCGACGAGCTCCAGGCCCTCGACACCCACGTGGTCAGCCCCGACGGCTACGACTTCCCCGGCCAGGTCTCCTCCGCCTACGACCTCACCCTCTTCGCCCGCTCGGGCCTGCAGAAGAAGGACTTCCGCGAGTACTGCGCGACGGCGACCGCGAAGTTCCCCGAGTCGCAGAAGAAGGGCAAGACCACCGGCTCCTTCCAGATCCAGAACACCAACCGGCTCATCACCGGCGACATGGGCCTCGACCCCTACAAGGGCATCGCCGGGGTCAAGAACGGCAACACCACCAACGCCGGCGCCACCTTCACCGGCGTCGCCGAACGCAACAACAAAGTCCTCCTCGTCACCGTCATGAACCCCGACTCCGGCGAGAACCAGGCGGTCTACCAGGAGGCGGCCCGACTCCTCGACTGGGGTTTCCAGTCCGACGGCAAGGTCACCCCGGTGGGACAGCTCGTCCCACCGAAGAGCGCCGACACCGGCGACGCCGCCGGCTCCTCCGCCAGCCCGAAGGGCGACAAGGAAGGTGCCGCACCCGGTAAGGCGTCGACCGCTCACGCCTCCGTCCAGAACGGCACCAGCGGCATCGGTATCGCCCTGGCCATCACGGGCGGCGCGCTGATCCTCCTGGCCGGAGCTGCCTTCCTCGTCAACCGCCGCTGGCCCCTGCCCGAACTGGTACGCCGCATCCCCCGACGCTGACGGGCCCGCCCGGGGGTGCCACCGCCATCCGGCCCGGGGTGGTACCCCCGGGCGGCCCGGGAGCCACCGTCATTCCGGCCCGGATGCGCCTCCGCCGTCCGGCTCAGGCGGCGCCGGCCCGCGCCGCCCCCGGCGGTTCCACCCCCGGCTCGGCCTCGTCCGGCACTTCCGAGTCGGACCGCCCCCGCGTGGCCGTCCAGGCCGCGCAGAACAGCAGCAACTTCGCCGTGAAGTTGATCCAGAGCATCAGGGCCACCGGCGTACCGAACGCCCCGTACATGCTCTTCGACGCCACCTCCTTCATATAGCTGCCCAGCAACAGCTTCAGCAGCTCGAACCCCGCCGCCCCGATCAGCGCCGCCGTCACCAGCTCCCGCCGATGCGGGTGAACCCCCGGCAACAGCGTCAGCACATAGAGCAGCAGCAGGAAGTCCGCGAGCACGGCGATCGCGAATGCCACCGCTCTGAGCAGCGCGCCGCCCCATCCGCCATGGACGATGCCTAGCTGATCCGCCGTCCACCCCACGGCGGTCGAGGCGAGCATCGACGCCGCCAGCGAGGCAAGCCCGGCCCCACCCAGCCCCACCAGGACCCCGGTGTCCGTGACCTTGCGCATGACCGGGTTCTCCTCCGGGTCCTCCAACTCCCAGACGGTGCGCAGGCACTCTCTTATCGAGCCGACCCACCCGATGCCGGTGAAGAGCAGCAACGCCCCCGCCACCAGACCCACCGTGCCCGCGTTCGCGACGAGACCCCCCAGGTCCAACTGGTCCGAGATGCCGGGCACCTGCTCCGCGATCTTGTCCTGCAGCGTCTTCTGCCGCTCCGTGCTGAGCGTGCCGGCCGCGATCGCCGCGGCCACCGTCAGCAGCGGGAACAGCGCCAGGAAGCTGATGAACGTCATCGCTGCCGCGAGCCGCGTCCAGTGCACCTGGTCGAGCCGCTCGTAGGCGCACCAGCCGTGCGTGCGCATGAGCCGTTCGACGATCGGCCCGATGCCGGGAAGTCTTTTCAGCCAGTCCATGATCCGAGCCTGCCCTCCCTGACCCTTCTCGCACGTCTTGCCGGACTCACCACCCGGAAGACCAGGGTCCGGGTACCCCAGAACCGCAAAACCGTGGCCATCGCCATGCCCAGGCCCGCCCCGGACACCGTGTCCGCGCGCTGCGACGTGAGCCCGAGCCCGTAATGCGACACGGCGAGACACAACAACTGCACCAGTGCCCCCGCCACATTGACCGCGAAGAACACCCCGTACTGCCGCAGCCGTGGCACCCCTACCGCCGCCCGCCGATAGGTACTGAGCGCGTTCCCCGCGTACGCGACCGTGCAACCGGCCAGGAACGACAGTGACTTGGCGGTGATCGGATCCCATCCGAGCGGCCCCCGCAGCCACACGAAGAGCCCCAGGTCGACGACGTACGCGCAGCTCCCCACAATCGCGAACCCCACCAGCTCGCGTCCCAGCCCTTTCATCCACCACCACCGCCGAACCCACCACGACAGCTCATCCCCCACGTCTCCACTAGGCGCGCCCTCTCGGGGCGCGCCTTCCCCGCGCACCCCCTCGCCCGACGCGCTCCCACTCGGCACACTCACCAGTTGGCGACCGCGAGCCCGTACATCGCCACCCACACCAGCCCGATCACAGCCAGCGCTCTGTCCCGCAGAACGACGTCCTCCGGCTCTCCCGCCGTGCCACGGTCGGCGAAGACCGCATAGCGCAGGACGGCGAGGATGAAGGCCACCATCGACAGCTGTCTCCACGGCAGCACGCTGGCTCTCGCCACCCCGCCCTCCTCCATGGCCCACAGGCAGTAGGCGAGAACGGCCACCCCTGCGGCAAGCTGCCAGACGAACCGCAGATAGCCGGTCGTGTACTCCGTCAGCAAGGCCCGCGTAGCCCCGGCCTTCCCGGCCATCTGCACGGCCTCGGAGTACCGCTTGGCCGACACCATGAACAGCGCCCCGAACCCTGTCGTGATCAGGAACCACCGCGACAGCGGAATCCCCAGTGCGAGCCCGCCGATCATGGCCCTCATCAGGAACCCGGTGGACACCACGACGAGATCGACGACGAGAACGTGCTTGAGGCTGATGCAGTACGCCAGTTGCATCCCGACGTAGGCCGTCAGCAGCACCGCCGTGATGGGGGTGCACAGCGCAGCGGCCACCAGTGGCGCGAGAGCCGCGAGCCCGCCCCCGACGGCGTAGGCCACCGCCACCGGCACGTACCCCGCGGCAACGGGCCTGTTCCGCTTGACCGGGTGTGCCCGGTCCGCCTCGGCGTCCCGCGCGTCGTTGATCAGATACACCGCTGAGGCGGCGGCCGTGAACAGCAGGAAGACCAGCGTCAGTTGTGCTGCCGCGTGCCACGAGAACAGCTCACCGGCCGCCGCGGGCGCGGCCACGACCAGCACGTTCTTCACCCATTGCCGAGGCCTCGCCGTCCTCAACAGCCCGGCCGCCAGTCCGGGCGTCGTCGCCGCGCGTGGCCCCGGCACGGACTGCTCCCGCGGCCGTTCCAACAACGCCGCGGTCGACACTCGCCGCCCTCGGGCGGACGCATGTGCCAACGCCGGCCCGTCTCCCGCTTCCCCCGCGCCCATCACGTTCCCCACCCCTTCCCGTCGCTCAGTCCGTTCCGTCATCGCCGGGCACCCCCGGCCACCCAATGAGCACCGAGCCGCGCGGTGACTACCCCGAGCGCCGCCCCAGCAGCCACGTCCGACGGGTAGTGCACCCCGACGACCATGCGCGAGACGCACATCGCCGCCGCCAACGGCGGGACGAGCCGCGCCCCCGCCGGCCGCAACGCCCCGTACGCGACCGCGGCAGCTGCCGCCGAAGCCGCGTGCGAACTGGGGAAGGAGTGCCGCCCCGCCGTCCGCACGAGCGGTTCCCCACCGATCTCCGTTCCCGGCCGCGGCCTTCGGACGACCCGCTTGACCCCCATGCTGGCCAGGTGAGCCGCGGCCGTCAGCGCCGTACCGCGCAGCCACGCCCCCCGCCGCTCCCGGTCAACCGCTGCCCCCAGCAGCCCCGTGCCGAGCCAGAGCGCTCCGTGCTCCCCGCTCCAGGACAGTGCGCGCGCGGCCGCTGCCACTCGCCGGTCCATACCGCAGTCGCGCAATGCCGACAGCAATCGGCGGTCCATATCGTCCATGTGGCTCACTCTGCGGGCCAAAACCCGCATAACTCAGACAATTTGGGGTGACACCCGTTCAATCACCCATTTCGGTGAGGGCTTGGTTTGTTTAGGGCGAAGGCCGCATCTATGGGCGATACGGTCGCATTCATGGCTGCTGATCCCGCTCCACTCACCGCCCGCACACCCCCCGCCACCCCTGGTGTCACACCTACCGGCTCAGCCGTCCCTGCCGCGCCGTCCACCCCTGCGCCCACGACTGCGCCCGCACCTGCGCCCGTCTCGCCGACCGCCCAAGGACCCAGCACTCCCCCCGACGAGTCGCCTGTCCCAGGCAGTCGCTCCGGCGGCGTCCTCGACACCGTCCCCATGACCGGCTGGGGCCGCACCGCACCCACCGCCGCCCGCATCGTGTGCCCCCGCTCCTACGCCGAGGCGGCAGCCATCGTCCGTGCGTGCGGGACGTCGGGCCACCGGGGCAACATCGCCCGCGGCCTGGGCCGGGCTTACGGAGACGCGGCACAGAACGCAGGCGGCAGCGTCCTGGACATGACCGGCCTGGACCGCATTCACGCGATCGACGCGTCCGGCGGGACCGTGCTGTGCGATGCGGGCGTCTCTCTGCACCACCTCATGGAAGTCCTCCTCCCCCTGGGCTGGTTCGTCCCGGTGACCCCCGGCACCCGCTACGTCACGGTGGGCGGCGCGATCGGCGCCGATATCCACGGCAAGAACCACCACGTCTCGGGCTCGTTCTCCCGCCACGTGCTCGCTCTGGAACTGCTCACTGCTGACGGTGAAGTGCGGATCGTCGACCGCGGCAGCGAGCTGTTCGACGCCACGGCCGGCGGTATGGGGCTCACTGGAATCATCCTCACGGCCACCATCCAACTCCTCCCTGTCGAAACCTCGTTCATGTCGGTCGACACCGAACGTGCCGTTGACCTAGACGACTTGATGGCCCGCCTCACCGACACCGATCACCTCTACCGCTACTCAGTCGCGTGGATCGACCTCCTGGCCCGCGGAGCGTCGATGGGCCGCTCGGTACTCACCCGCGGTGATCACGCTCCGCTGGACACCGTTCCCGCACGGGCCCGCAGGGCACCACTGGCATTCCGCCCCGCAAAGCTTCCGGCCGCGCCCGGATTCGTACCCGAAGGACTCCTGGGCCGGCGGACCGTCGGCCTCTTCAACGAGCTCTGGTACAGCAAGGCCCCCACGTCACGCGTCGGCGAGATCCAGAAGCTGTCCACGTTCTTCCACCCCCTCGACGGCGTACCGCATTGGAATCGGATCTACGGGCGCAGTGGATTCGTCCAGTACCAATTCGTCGTCGGATACGGCCAGGAGGAAGCTCTTCGCCGCATCGTGCAACGCATCTCGCAGCGCCGGTGCCCCTCCTTCCTGGCAGTCCTCAAGCGCTTCGGCGAGGGGGATCCCGGCTGGCTGTCCTTTCCCATGCCCGGCTGGACGCTGGCCCTCGACATTCCCGCGAACCTGCCGGGGCTCGGCGCGTTCCTCGACGAACTCGACGAGGAGGTAGCCGCCGCGGGCGGACGCATCTACCTCGCCAAGGACGCGCGGCTAAGGCCCGAACTGCTCTCGATCATGTATCCCCGCCTCGACGAATTCCGCGCCCTGCGAGCCGAGTTGGACCCGCGCGGCGTGTTCCGCTCGGATCTCTCCCGGCGCCTCGGACTCTGACCGGAACGGGACCTGGTGGCGTGACCGGGGACCGCACGTCCCGACCATCCGCTCCCCCACATCGCACGCACGTCATACCCCCTCACTCGGCACGGCCCCTCCGCACCGATTCACTTTTGGTACACCGCTCAGGCCGTCCGGGTTCCCATCTCGCCCTCACCGATTTCGGTCCCGCCACTCTGGAGTTTGGTTCTCATGAAGGACGCCTTCGGCACCCCCCAGTCCCTGCTCGTCCTCGGCGGCACCTCCGAGATCGCCCTCGCCACCGCCCGACGCCTCGTGGCCCGGCGGACCCGAACGGTGTGGCTGGCCGGCCGTCCGTCCCCCGCCCTCGACCGTGCGGCCGCCGAACTCCGCGACATGGGCGCCGACGCCCGTACCGTCGCCTTCGACGCGCTCGACTCCGAGGCCCACGAGGTGACGCTGGGCAAGGTGTTCGCCGAGGGCGACATCGACATGGTGCTGCTGGCCTTCGGGATCCTCGGCGACCAGGCCCGCGACGAGGACGAGCCGCTGTCCGCGGTGCGCGTCGCGCAGACCAACTACACCGGCGCGGTGTCGGCGGGCCTCGTCTGCGCCCGCGCCCTGCAGTCCCAGGGCCACGGCTCACTGGTGGTGCTCTCGTCGGTCGCGGGTGAGCGGGCCCGGCGGTCCAACTTCATCTACGGGTCGAGCAAGGCCGGCCTGGACGCCTTCGCGCAGGGCCTCGGCGACGCACTGCACGGGACCGGCGTGCATGTGATGGTCGTCCGCCCCGGCTTCGTACGGTCGAAGATGACGGCGGGCATGGCGGAAGCACCGATGGCCACCACGCCGGAAGCGGTGGCACAGGCCATCGAGACGGGACTCAGGCGCCGGTCGGAGACCGTGTGGGTGCCGGGGGCGCTGCGCATGGTGATGTCGGCCCTGCGGCATGTCCCGCGTCCGGTGTTCCGGCGCCTGCCGATCTGAGCCGCGTCAGATGACGACCGGCCGACTCGCTTCGCGTCAGCGAGCCGGCTGTCTGCCCCGCTTCGAGCGGTCGGGGCCCTGCGCGGGAACGGCCGGGCCGCCGAAGGGGAACTCGCGCAGCTTGCGCCAGATACCGTCGGCGCCCTGCTCGTACAGCGCGAAGCCGGTGCATGGCCAGGCCGCCTCGTACCCGGCGAGCTCCTCGTACGCCCGGTCCATCGCTTCCTCCGCGATGCCGTGCGCCACCGTGACGTGCGGGTGATACGGAAACTGCAGCTCGCGCGCGACCGGACCCGACGCGTCACGGACCTGCTTCTGCAGCCACGTACAGGCCTCGGCGCCCTCGGCGACCTGTACGAACACAACGGGAGACAGCGGACGGAAGGTTCCCGTCCCCGCGAGCCGCATCGCGAAGTTCCGCCCCGCGGCGGCGACCTCCTCGAGATGGGCCTCGATCGAAGGCAGCGACCCGCCCTCCACCTCGGTCGGCGGGAGCAGAGTGACGTGCGTGGGGATGCCGTGCGCCGCAGGATCACCGAAGCCCGCGCGCCGCTCCTGGAGCTGGCTGCCATGTGGCTCCGGGACCGCGATCGAAACGCCGATCGTTACGGTCCCCACGTCGTACTCCTGTCGTCGTGTGGCGGGCGGGCGGGTGGCTGTGTAAGCCGGTTCAGGCGGGGCTGGGGCTCAGTGCTTCGCGGGCAGCAGTCCGACCTTGTCGTACGCCTGAGCGAGGGTTTCGGCGGCGACAGCGCGCGCCTTCTCCGCGCCCTTGGCCAGGATCGAGTCGAGCGTCTCCGGGTCGTCCAGGTACTCCTGGGTGCGGGTCCGGAACGGTGTCACGAAGTCCACCATGACCTCTGCCAGGTCCGTCTTGAGCGCACCGTACATCTTGCCCTCGTAGTTCTGCTCCAGTTCCGGGATACCTGTGCCGGTGAGGGTGGAGTAGATGGCGAGCAGGTTGCTGACGCCCGGCTTGTTCTCCGGGTCGAACCGGATCACGGTGTCGGTGTCGGTGACCGCGCTCTTGACCTTCTTGGCCGTGACCTTCGGCTCGTCGAGAAGGTTGACGAGGCCCTTCGGCGTCGACGCCGACTTGCTCATCTTGATCGACGGGTCCTGGAGGTCGTAGATCTTCGCCGTCTCCTTGAGGATGTACGGCGCCGGGACCGTGAAGGTCTCGCCGAAGCGGCCGTTGAAGCGCTCGGCGAGGTCGCGCGTCAGCTCGATGTGCTGGCGCTGGTCCTCACCTACGGGCACCTGGTCGGCCTGGTAGAGCAGGATGTCCGCGACCTGGAGGATCGGGTACGTGAAGAGGCCGACGGTCGCACGGTCGGAGCCCTGCTTGGCGGACTTGTCCTTGAACTGCGTCATGCGGGAGGCCTCGCCGAAGCCCGTCAGACAGTTCATGACCCAGCCGAGCTGTGCGTGCTCGGGGACGTGGCTCTGCACGAACAGCGTGCAGCGCTCCGGGTCAAGGCCGGCGGCGAGGAGCTGCGCCGCGGCGAGCCGGGTGTTGGCCCGGAGCTCCTTCGGGTCCTGCGGCACGGTGATCGCGTGCAGGTCCACAACCATGTAGAACGCGTCGTGAGACTCCTGCAGCGCCACCCACTGGCGGACCGCGCCGAGGTAGTTGCCGAGGTGGAACGAGCCTGCGGTGGGCTGGATTCCGGAGAGCACGCGGGGACGATCAGAGGCCATGCTCCTCATTCTCTCAGGTGTCTCTCATTGGTTGGAAACAGGTGGGCGACGGGTGCACGACAAGTGCCGGAACCGTGCGCGGAGCGCTGCCGCCCACCCCGCCCGGTGTATCGCCGGGGCCTGGGGCTTCGGGATCTCCCTTGGGATCTGTCTGTGGAGCGAGTTCGGAAAACCTGTGCGACGGGTGGGAACCGATACGCGGGGTGCGGTGTATCAACGATGTGAGGACACAGGGGGAGGTCCTGGAGGGGGGCCGCGTCGTCGACGACGAGCGTGCGGTGATCGCTCGCGTGCGCGCCGGAGATGTGGAGGCGTACGCGGTGTTGGTGCGCGCCTTCACCGGGCTGGCGTTGCGGGCGGCCCGGGCCCTCGGGGCGGGCGCGGACGCGGAGGACGTGGTGCAGCAGGCCTTTTTCAAGGCGTACTGCGCCTTGGGGCGGTTTCGGGACGACTCGTCGTTCAAGCCGTGGCTGCTCGCGATCGTCGCCAATGAGACGAGGAACACAGTGCGCTCGGCGGTGCGGCACCGTTCGGTCGTGGGGCGGGAAGCGACGTTGATAGAGGCCCAGCCGCTGATACCCGAGACCACGGATCCGGCGGTCGCGGCCGTCCACGACGAGCGGCGTACGGCGTTGCTCGCTGCGCTCGAGGAGCTGAGCGAGGAGCATCGGCTGGTCGTCACGTACCGGTATCTGCTGGAGATGGACGAGGCGGAGACGGCCGAGGCGCTCGGCTGGCCGCGCGGCACGGTGAAGTCGAGGCTCAATCGTGCGCTGAGGAAGTTGAAGCGGATTCTTCCGGCAGAGCTGGACCCGCGGGAGGGAGGTGATGAGCATGAGTGAGCCGCGTCGCGAGGACGACGGGAGCCGCGGCCCCGGCAAGGAGCGCGGGCCCGGCGCGGGTCGTGGGCTGCCGGACGAGCTGCGGGCGCTGGGCAGGTCCCTGGACGGTCTGGGCCCCGGTGCCGAGTCGATGGCCGAGCGGGTGCTGGCGCAGATAGTCGCAGAGTCGATTCCGGCACCGGTGACCGAGCCGGCGGCGCGCCCTGTCCGGGTGCGGCGGGCTCGCCTTTGGATACGGAAGCGGTGGCGGATGCTCACGGCGGGGATGTGCGGAGTGCTGACCGTGCTGGTGCTCACGCCTCCGGTGCGGGCAGCGGTCGCCGACTGGTTCGGCTTCGGTGGGGTGGAGGTCCGGTACGACCCCTCGGCGCTGCCGTCGTCCGGTGCTCATGTCCCGGGGTGCGGTACGTCGCTCTCGCTGGGTGAGGCCCGACGAGAAGCCGGATTCCAATCCCTGGTGCCGGGCGAACTGAGGATTCCGGACGCCGTGACGGTGACGCGGGAACCGAAGTCGCGTTTCTTGATCACGCTGTGCTGGCGCGAGGACGGGCACACGATCCGGCTCGACGAGTACCCGGCGCGGCTCGACATCGGGTACACGAAATCGGTGCGCATGCAGCCGCGCTGGGTCGACCTCGGCCGGGACGCAGGGCTGTGGTTCACCCAGCCGCATCTGCTCAGTTTCTGGATGCTCGACGGCAACGGCGACCGGTGGACCCGGTCGGAGCGCACCGCGGGGCCGACGCTCCTGTGGACTCGCCGGCAGGAGATGACGTTCCGCCTTGAGGGAGTCGACTCCCGGGAGCGGGCGATGGAGATCGCACGGTCGGTTCGGAAGCCGGACGCCGTCCGCTGATGTCTGCGGGCTGAGCCGGCGGACTCACACACCCAGGAACTCACGCGCAGAAGATGGGAACCCGGTCGGGTCGAGCGGTGTACCAGAAGTGAAGCGGCACGGGCGGGCCGCGCCGGAACCAGCTGGGGGAACGGATGCGAACAGTACGAAGGCTGACCGCGCTGGTGGTGGCGCTGACGGCGGCACTCGCCGCGATGCTGTTGAGCGCGTCAGAGGCATCGGCGGGCGGACCGACGAGCGTTCTGGTGGTGTCGCCCGAGAGTGGCCAGAGCTCGTCGCTCTACTTCAGTGACAAAAAGTACGGGCCGCTGGAGAGTCTCCTGGGCAAGCCGGACCAGGGGCGACGGGAGGAGCCGCCCGGCTTGGGCATAGGCGTGGGACGTCAGCTCAATGTCACATGGCTGTTGCACGACGTGCTGCCGTGGCGGGTGGACCGGGTCTATCCGGACTCGCCGGGCACGAAGGACGTCTGGATACACACAGCGACGCACGTGCCGGACTCGTACAACGGGTACTGGCACAAGGCGCGGAAGCCGGCGGAGCTGCGCGCACTGCTGAAGGACCTGGGAGTCATGGGTGAGCGGTCCCAAAAGGGCGGGAGCCCGATCTTCCCGATCCCCTGGCAGACGCCCGACCGGTCCAAGGAAGCGCTCGGTGGGGCTCCGGCAGCGGGCGGTCATGATGTCGGGCAGCCAGCAGCGGAGCGAGCCTCGACAGCCGGGTCGAACGACGGGGTGGACTGGTGGTGGGCAATACCGGGGCTGGCTGCGGGTGGCGCGCTGGCACTGGGGCTGCGGCCACTGGCCGGCGGGCTGTCGAGGCGTCGCGGATCGGGCAGGACCCCGCCCGACCCGGAACCACGGCAGCAGCTGATCGACTCCTGAGGGGCACCCCTCCAGCACTCACGGCTGGGAGAACACGGTGACCGGCCCGTCGGTACGGCTGGGACGGGCCGGCCAGGGGAGCCAGGGGGTCAGGCGAGGTCGATTTCCGGGTAGAGCGGGAAGCCGCTCAGCAGGTCGGCCGCTCGGGCGGAGACCTCGTCGGCGATCTTCTCGTCCAGGATGTGCTGCGCCTTGGAGGGCGCGCCCTTGCTGGTGGTGCCCGGTTCGGCGGCGGTGAGCACGCGGTCGATGAGGCCCGCTACCTCGTCCATCTCCGCAGTGCCCAGGCCACGGGTGGTCAGGGCGGGCGTGCCGATGCGGATACCGGACGTGTACCAGGCCCCGTTCGGGTCGGAGGGGATGGAGTTGCGGTTGGTGACGATGCCGGAGTCGAGGAGCGCGTTCTCGGCCTGGCGGCCGGTGAGCTCGTAGGAGGTGGCGACATCGATCAGGTTGAGGTGGTTGTCCGTGCCGCCCGTGACGAGGGTCGCGCCGCGACGGGTCAGGCCTTCGGCGAGGGCACGCGCGTTGTCGACGATGGACTGGGCGTACTCGCGGAACTCGGGGCGGCGGGCCTCTGCCAGGGCGACGGCCTTGGCAGCCATGACGTGGGGCAGCGGACCGCCGAGGACCATCGGGCAGCCGCGGTCGACCTGGTCGGCGAGCGAGTCGTCGCAGAGCACCATGCCGCCGCGCGGGCCGCGCAGCGACTTGTGCGTCGTCGTGGTGACGATCTGGGCGTGCGGCACCGGGTCGAAGTCGCCGGTGAGGACCTTGCCGGCGACGAGGCCCGCGAAGTGGGCCATGTCGACCATGAGGGTCGCCCCGACCTCATCGGCGATCTCACGCATGATGCGGAAGTTCACCAGGCGGGGGTACGCGGAGTAACCGGCGACGATGATCAGCGGCTTGAAGTCGCGGGCGGTGGCGCGCAGAGCTTCGTAGTCGACGAGGCCGGTCTGCGGGTCGGTGCCGTAGCTGCGCTGGTCGAACATCTTGCCGGAGATGTTCGGGCGGAAGCCGTGGGTGAGGTGACCGCCTGCGTCCAGGGACATGCCGAGCATGCGCTGGTTGCCGAAAGCCTGACGGAGCTCGGCCCAGTCGGCGTCGGAGAGGTCGTTCACGTTGCGGACGCCGGCCAGTTCCAGGGCGGGCGCCTCTACGCGCTGGGCGAGGACGGCCCAGAAGGCGACGAGGTTGGCGTCGATACCGGAGTGCGGCTGCACATAGGCGTGGCGCGCACCGAAGAGCTCACGGGCGTGTTCGGCGGCGAGGGCCTCGACGGTGTCGACGTTGCGGCAGCCGGCGTAGAAGCGGCGGCCGATGGTGCCCTCGGCGTACTTGTCGCTGAACCAGTTGCCCATCGCGAGGAGGGTTGCCGGGGAGGCGTAGTTCTCGCTGGCGATCAGCTTGAGCATCTCGCGCTGGTCGGAGATCTCCTGGCCGATGGCGTCGGCCACGCGGGGCTCGACAGCGCGGATCACGTCGAGGGCGCTGCGGAACGCTACGGATTCGGTGGAGAGGGTGGGCTCTGGCATGACGGACCTCCGGACGGATGGGACCTCCCCTGCTCGAGCGAGGTCGAGAGCGGGAGGTTCACGGGTCGGCCCAGGCGCACGGCACACAGTTCACAGGCCGCTCCCCGATGGTCAGTCCCATCCCAGCGCGCCAGTCACGGCCCTGCGGGCCACACTACCGGGCGCGCCGCAGGTCGGGGTTTCCTGGTCCACGATGCGAGCGACGATAGGAAGGGGCCACAAGCCCACGTCTTCGCGTCATCAAAGCTGTAAGAACGGAGATCCCGTGACTGCTGTGACTCCTCCGAATGCCGCAACGGAAGCCTTCATCACCGCGTCCGAAGCGCACAGCGCGCACAACTACCATCCGCTGCCCGTCGTGGTCGCTACGGCGGAGGGGGCGTGGATGACGGATATCGAGGGGCGCCGGTACCTCGACATGCTCGCCGGCTACTCGGCTCTCAACTTCGGCCATGGGAACCGGAGACTCATCGAGGCCGCCAAGGCGCAGCTCGAGCGGGTGACGCTGACGTCCCGCGCCTTCTACCACGACCGGTTCGCCGAGTTCTGCACCCAGCTCGCGGAGCTGTGCGGCATGGACATGGTGCTGCCGATGAACACGGGGGCGGAGGCGGTGGAGACCGCCGTGAAGACGGCGAGGAAGTGGGGCTATCAGGTCAAGGGGGTGCTCGACGGCAGGGCGAAGATCGTGGTGGCGGGCAACAACTTCCATGGGCGCACCACGACGATCGTCAGCTTCTCCACGGACCAGGAGGCGCGCGCGGACTTCGGTCCCTACACGCCGGGGTTCGAGATCGTGCCGTACGGCGATCTGACGGCGCTGCGCGGCGCTGTCACGGAGAACACCGTCGCGGTGCTGCTCGAACCGATCCAGGGCGAGGCAGGTGTCCTCGTACCACCGGCCGGATATCTGCCGGCGGTAAGGGAGCTGACCCGCGAGCGGAACGTGTTGTTCATTGCGGACGAGATCCAGTCGGGACTCGGGCGGACGGGGCGGACGTTCGCCTGTGAGCACGAGGGCGTGGTGCCCGACATGTACGTCCTGGGCAAGGCGCTCGGCGGCGGGGTCGTGCCGGTGTCGGCGGTGGTGTCGAGCAGCGAGGTGCTCGGGGTGTTCAAGCCGGGTGAGCACGGGTCGACGTTCGGCGGGAACCCGCTGGCCTGTGCGGTGGCGCTCGAAGTCATCGCGATGCTGCGCACCGGGGAGTTCCAGCAGCGGGCGGCCGAGCTGGGCGAGCATCTGCACGCGGAGCTCAGGCTACTGACGGGCACGGGCAAGGTGACGCAGGTACGGGGACGCGGGCTGTGGGCGGGGGTCGACATCGATCCGTCGTGCGGGACGGGAAGGGAGATCTCGGAGAAGTTGATGGACAAGGGCGTCCTGGTCAAGGACACCCATGGCAGCACGATCCGGATCGCTCCCCCTCTGGTGATCAGCAAGGAGGATCTGGACTGGGGGCTCGACCAGCTCCGGGCGGTACTGGCCGTCTGATGGGGGCGCGCCTCCGGCACGGGCGGCCGAGTCGTGGTCCGGGTCCCTCGCGGGGGATCACGAAGGGAAAGCGGTGCGCCTCCGGCACGGGCCGCCCACTCGTGGTCCGGGCCCTCGCGGGGGCACCCCCGGCGGGGAAGCCGATCGGGGGCCGGCCAGCACGAGGGCACCCTCTACAGTCGCTTTGTGCTTCTTGGAATGGTTTGCGCGCTCGGGTCGGCGGTCTGTTTCGGTACGGCTTCCGTGTTGCAGGCGATGGCCGCTCGGGCCGCGGAACCGGGGTCGGGGTCTGGCGTCGACGCGGCGCTGTTGCTGCGGGCGCTGCGTCAGTGGCGTTATGTGGCCGGGCTGGGGCTCGACTTGCTCGGGTTCGTGTTGCAGGTCGTGGCGCTGCGGTCCATTCCGATCTACGCCGTCGGGGCAGCGCTCGCCGCGAGTCTGGCGGTGACGGCGGTGGTCGCTGCGCGGCTGCTG
This sequence comes from Streptomyces sp. NPDC045026, assembly GCF_056432625.1. Lineage (NCBI taxonomy): Bacteria > Bacillati > Actinomycetota > Actinomycetes > Kitasatosporales > Streptomycetaceae > Streptomyces > Streptomyces sp. NPDC045026. The sequence continues at coordinate 120,410 of NZ_JBWKIS010000013.1, read as the reverse complement.
GGCGTGCGGTTGAGCGGCGTCGAGTGGGGCGCCGTCGGGGTGGTGGTGGCGGGGCTCGCAATGTTGGGGCTGGCGTCGGGGACGGAGGGAGATAAGGCCGGTTCGGACGCGCTGCGGTACGCGATGTTGGGAACGGCGGTCGGGGTGCTGTTGATCGGTGCGGTGGCCGGGCGGCTGCCGGGGCGGGGCCGGGCGCTCGCGCTGGGGCTCGGCTCGGGTTTCGGATTCGGGGTGGTGGAGGTGTCGGTGCGGCTCATCGACGACGTGTCACCCGGCGCGTTGCTGACCAATCCGGCGACGTATGCACTGCTGCTCGGTGGGGGTGCGGCGTTTCTGCTGCTGACCTCGGCGTTGCAGAAGGGGTCGGTGACCACGGCCACCGCGGGGATGGTCGTGGGCGAGACGGTGGGGCCGGCGCTGGTCGGGGTGATCTGGCTGGGGGATCGCACGCGCGAGGGGCTGGGCTGGCTGGCGGTTCTCGGGTTCGTGGTGGCCGTGGCGGGGGCGTTGGCGCTGGCGCGCTTCGGGGAAGCGCCAGTGCAGGACGCGCCCACACCGGTCCGCATCTGACGCAGCCCGGACCCTACGGAAGCGCTCGGCACAACGCCTCGAGGGCGCTTGTCCAGGCGTGGTCCGGTGGGGTTCCGTAGCCGACCACCAGGGCGTCCACGGGCGGTTCGGCGGGGGCCGCTTCGTGGCGGAAGCTGGAGAGGCCGGCAACTCCGAGGCGCTGCCAGGCGGCGGCGCGGACCACGGACTGTTCGGTGCCGGGCGGGAGTTGGAGGACGGCATGCAGGCCGGCGGCGATTCCGGTGGGGTGGACGTCGGGGGCGCGTTCGGCGAGGGCGGCGAGGAGCTGATCGCGGCGGCGGCGGTAGCGCAGGCGGGCGCTGCGGACATGGCGGTCGTAGGCGCCCGAGTCGATGAACTCCGCGAGGGTCAGCTGGTCGAGGACACCGCACGACCAGTCGGCGACACCCTTCGCCTCGATCACTTCCTCGATGACGGACGGCGGCAGGACCAGCCAGCCGAGGCGCAGGCCGGGTGCGAGGGATTTGCTGGCCGTGCCGAAGTAGACGACGCGGTCGGGGTCGAGGCCCTGGAGGGCGCCGACGGGCTGGCGGTCGTAGCGGAACTCGCCGTCGTAGTCGTCCTCCAGGATCAGTCCGCCGGTGCGGCGGGCCCAGTCGACGACGGCGGTGCGGCGGTCGGGGTGCAGGGCCCCGCCCATCGGGAACTGATGGGCGGGGGTCAGGAGGGCGGCGCCCACGTCCGGTTCACCGGTCGCCAACTCGTCGGTGGAGGTGCCTAGTTGATCGAAGGGAAGGGGATGGGTATGCAGACCTGACCGCGTCAGGATGTTCCAGTGGGCGTCGAGGCCGTACGTCTCCACGGCCACGTCGCGCACGCCCCTGCCGCGCAGCACCTCGCCGAGAAGCATCAGGCCGTGGACGAAGCCGGAGCAGATCACGATGCGGTCCGGGTCGGCGTGGACGCCGCGGGCGCGGGCGAGGTAGCCGGCGAGGGAGGTGCGCAGCTCGATGCGGCCGCGGGCATCACCGTAGCCGAGGGCGTCGTTCGGGGCGGCGTTGAGGGCGCGGCGCGAAGCCTTGAGCCACTCGGCGCGCGGGAACGAGGAGAGGTCGGGGGTGCCGGGGTGCAGGTCGTAGCGGAGGCTGGCCGGGGCGCGCCGGCCCCGGGGCGAGGCCGGCCGGGGCGCCTCGACCGGTCGCTCCGCGACACGCGTCCCCGAGCCCTGGCGCGCGGTGAGCCAGCCCTCGGCGACGAGGTCGGCGTAGGCGTCGGCGACCGTGTTGCGGGCGATGCCCAGATCGGCGGCGAGCGTGCGGGATGAAGGGAGTCGGACCCCCGGGGCGAGACGTCCACCGCGTACGGCGTCACGGAGCGCGTCGGTCAGGCCTTTGCGCAGGCCGGAGCCGGTCGGCTCGACATGCAGATCGATACCGAGCGCTTGACCGGAGGGCGAAGTGGCCCAGGATTCCACCATGGAAATGGACCATACCCGTGGGCTACTCCGCTCGTAGGGTCGATGTCATGACGACGACCGAGAACACCACCGACAGCGCCCGCCAGAACGCCGAAATCGACACCGCCACCAACACCAACACCAACACCAACACCAAGGAGTACGTCCACGAGCACACGCCCCGGCTGGCCTGGGCCAAGCACGCTCCGGAGGTCTACAAGGCCATGATCCGGCTCGACGCGGAGGCCAGTAAGGGCGTCGATCCGGTGACGCTGGAGCTGATCAAGATCCGTGCTTCGCAGATCAACCACTGCGCGTTCTGCCTCGACATGCACTCCAAGGACGCACTCGCCGCGGGCGAGAGCGTCGAGCGGATCATCCAGCTGGCCGCGTGGGAGGAGTCGCAGCACTTCTACACGGCCAGGGAGATCGCGGCGATCGAGCTGACCGAGGCCATCACGGTGCTCACCGACGGGTTCGTGCCCGACGAGACGTACGAGAAGGCGGCGAAGGTGTACGACGAGAAGGAGCTGACGCAGGTGATCGCGGCGATCACGGTGATCAATGCGTGGAACCGGTTCGGTGTGTCGACGCGGATGGTGCCCGGGCACTACACCGCGGGCGACTTCAAGTGACAGCCCGTACGACGCACTTGGGCGCCGGGGTGCGCGACGCGATGATCGCGTTCAGCGCCGCCGCGAAGAAGGGGCTCGGCGACCCGGTTCTCGGCGAGCTGGTGATGATCCGGGCGTCGCAGATCAACGCGTGCGCGTTCTGCCTGGACATGCACGTGGACCTCGCCGTCGGGAAGAACGGCGAGAGCGCGGTTGGGGGATCCCCTGTTCGAGCGAAGTCCAGAACCTGGGAGAAGATCGCGCTGCTCAGCGCCTGGGCGGAGGCCCCCGAGCACTACACAGAACGGGAGCGGGCCGCGCTGGCGCTGACCGAGGCCGTCACCGTCCTCACCGACGGCTTCGTGCCGGACGAGACGTATGAGGCGGCGGCCAAGCACTTCGGTGAGGACGAGCTCGCCCACCTCCTCGGCGTGATCACTGCCATCAACAGCTGGAACCGGCTCATGGTGAGCCGCCGGATCGCGCCGGGCGGACCGCAGTGGTGACGTGACGCCCACACCCGAGCCGACGCCCACGCCGCCACACCCGAGCCGATGTCCGCGCCCGCGCTCCCACGCCGCACGCTCACCCCACCCCACCCCACCTGCACACATCGAGGCCTTCGCACAGACGTGCCGGGTGCCCCCGTCAGGAAAAGCACCCGGCACGCGCGCGGGGAGGAGCCCTACGGCTACTTCGGCAGCCAGGACCGCCAGGTCGACTCGTGCTCGTCGATCCACTTCTTCGCCGCCTCGTCCGGAGACAGCTTCTGGTCGGCGATGAGCAGGGAGACCTCGTTCTGGTCCTCGGTCGTCCACTTGAAGTTCTTCAGGAAGGCCGCCGCCTTGCCGCCGTTCTTCGAGAAGTCCGCGTTCAGGTACTTCTGCAGCGGCGTCTTCGGATAGGCGCAGGCCACCTTCTTCGGATCGGCGTCGCAGCCCTTCTTGTACGCGGGCAGCTTCACCTCCGTCATCGGCACCTTCTTGAACAGCCACTGAGGCTGGTACCAGTACGTCAGGAACGGCTTCTTGGCCTTGGCGAACTGCTTGATCTGCGTGATCTGCGCCGCCTCGGAACCGGAGAACACGACCTGGTACTTCAGCTTCAGGTTGTCGACCAGCGCCTTGTCGTTGGTGACGTACGACGGGGAGCCGTCGAGGAGCTGGCCCTTGCCGCCGCTCTCCGCGGTGCGCAGCTGGGACGCGTACTTGTTGAGGTTCTTCCAGTTCGTGACGTCCGGGTGCTGCTTGGCGAAGTACGTGGGGACGAACCAGCCGATGTGTCCGGTGACGCCGAGGTCGCCGCCGTTCACGATCGTCTTCTTGTCCTTGACGTACCGCTGCTCCTGGTCGGGGTGGCCCCAGTCCTCCATGATCGCGTCGACGCGGCCCTGGCTGAGCGCGTCCCACGCGGGGACCTCGTCGACCTGGACGGTATCGACGCGGTAGCCGAGCTCGTGCTTGAGCAGATACTCGGCGACGGCGACGTTGGACTGGGCGCCGACCCAGGACTGGACGGACAGGGTCACCGTCTTCGCGCCCTGGGCATTGGCATACGGGGACGACTGCTTGGTCATGTCGGCGGCGCCGCAGCCGGTCGCCACCAGGAGGGTGCCCGCAGCCGCGAGCCCCATGGTCATCCTGCGTGCCCGCGCCGGGCGGAAAGATCGAAGTGCTCGCATGGCGATCACGCTCCCTTCTTCGCGCGGCGTTCGGTCGGCTGGGTGACCCGGTCGAGCATGAGGCCGAGGCACACGATCGCCGCGCCGCCGACGAGCCCGGTCGCCAGGTCGCCCCGGGCGAGGCCGAACACGACGTCGTAGCCGAGCGCGCCACCGCCCACGAGACCGCCGATGATCACGACGGCGAGGACGAGGACGACACCCTGGTTCACGGCCAGGAGCAGCGCGGGCCGGGCCAGCGGGAGCTGGACCTGGCGCAGTTGCTGCCCGCTCGTCGCGCCCATCGACCGGGCCGCCTCCATGGCGGCCCTGTCGACCTGGCGGAGCCCCTGCGTCGTGATGCGGACGACGGCCGGCAGCGCGTAGACGACGGCGGCGGCGACCGCGGGGGCGCGGCCGACGCCGAACAGCGCGACCACCGGGATCAGGTACACGAACTGCGGCATCGTCTGGAAGACGTCGAGCACGGGCCTGAGCAGGCGTGCCAGTCGCTCGCTGCGCGCCGCCGCGATCCCGACCGCGAAGCCGACGACGAGCGTCACGGCGACGGCCGCGAGCACCTGCGACAGCGTGTCGAGCGACGGCTTCCACACCCCGAGGACACCGATTGCGGCCATGGCGAGCACGGCGGTCACAGCGGTCCGCCAGGTGCCGATCAGCCAGGCCAGCGCGGCGACGATGAGGAGCACGGACCACCAGGGCAGCCACTGGAGCCCGTCGCGCAGGGGGTTGAGGACCCAGGTGGTGAAGTGGCCGGCCCAGTCGGCGGTTCCGCCGATGTAGGGAACGCCGGAGTAGAGGTGGTCGGTCATCCAGTCGACGGCGTTGTTGACCGGGTCCGCGATGTTCACGGTCCAGGCGTCGGGCCAGTCGATCCGGTCCGCGAGGCGGCCCACGAGGGCGACGACCACGGCGAGAACGGCGGCGACGACCCAGCCGTACGGGCCGTGCAGACGGCGGCCGTCGGGTTCGGCGGCGCCGAGCCGCTCCCCCGCCGCGGCCGTCGTACGGTCCAGGATCACGGCGAGCAGCACGATCGGGATACCGGCAGCGAGGGCCGCGCCGACGTCCACGGAGGCCAGTGCCTGGTACACGCGGTCACCGAGGCCACCCGCGCCGATCACCGACGCGATGACGGCCATCGAGAGCGCCATCATGATCGTCTGATTGAGCCCGAGGAGGAGTTCCTTGCGGGCGAGCGGGAGCCGGGCCGTGAGGAGCCGCTGGCGCGCGGTCGCGCCGAGCGAGGCGACGGCCTCCATGACGCCGCCGTCGGCGCCGCGCAGGCCGAGCGCCGTGAGGCGGGCCATCGGCGGGGCGGCGTAGACGACGGTCGCGAGGACGGCCGCGGGGACGCCGATGCCGAACACGAGGACGACCGGCAGCAGATACGCGTACGCGGGAAAGACCTGCATCGTGTCGAGGACGGGCCGCAGCGCCCGGTACGTGCGGTCGGAGAGTCCGGCCGCGAGTCCCAGGAGCGCGCCGAGCACGACCGAGGCGAGGACCGCGACGACCATCAGCGCGAGGGTCTGCATGGTCGGCACCCACATGCCGAACGAGCCGCACACGAGGAGCGCGGCGACGGCGGCCGCCGCGAGCTTCAGGCCCGCGACGCGCCAGGCGACGAGCCCGGCCGCCGCGGTGACGCCCGCCCAGCCGGCCGCGAGGAGCACCAGGTAGACGCCGCGCACGCTCAGGACGACGGCGTTGCTGATGTGGCCGAAGAAGTAGAGGAACAGCGGGTGGCTGTCCCGGTTGTCGATGATCCAGTCACTGGTCTTGCCCAGTGGTCCGGTGAGGTCGACGGTGAGCGCATGCGGCCAACTGCCGCTCGCCCACTTGGCGTTCACGATGGGTACGAGGACGGCCGCGACGACGGCGAGCAGCAGGAGCTTGCCGAGGGCACGGTTGCGCAGGAGCGCGCCGAGGCGCGGGGTGTCCGCCGCGGGGGCGGTGGCGGTACTGGCGGCGGCCATCAGGCGACCTCCTCACCCGGCGGCGTGACGGTCCCGGGCGCGTCGGCCACGGCCGCCGCATCGGAACCGGAACCGTCAGTCACAGCCGAACCGGAACCGGAGGCACCGCCCGAGTCGGACCCGGCCACACCCCCGTCTCCGGAAGCCCCCGTCTCCGTATCCGTCCCCGCCACCACGCCCAGTAGCCGCGCATGGTCCAGGACGCCCAGGCACCGCCCGTCGTCCATGACCCGCACCGGGAACCCGGTCCTGGCGACCGCCTCGATCGCCTCCGACACGGTCGCGCCGGGCGCGATGGCCGGGCCGCGGTCCTGCTCGTCGGCGTCGGCGGGCCGCATCGCGCGGCGCGCGGTCATGACCTGCTCGCGCGGCACGTCCCGGACGAACTCGCGTACGTAGTCGTCGGCGGGCGAGCCCACGATCTCCTCGGGCGTGCCCAGCTGCACGATCCGGCCGTCGCGCATCAGCGCGATCCGGTCGCCGAGCCGCAGCGCCTCGCTGAGGTCGTGCGTGATGAAGACCATGGTCCGTCCCTCCTCGCGGTGGAGCCGGATGACCTCCTCCTGCATGTCGCGGCGGATCAGCGGGTCGAGGGCGCTGAACGGCTCGTCGAACAGCAGCACTTCGGGATCGACCGCGAGGGCGCGCGCGAGCCCGACACGCTGCTGCTGACCGCCGGACAGCTGCCCGGGTCGCCGCTGCTCAAGACCTTCGAGGCCGACCTTCGCCACCACCTCCGCCGCCTTGGCGCGCCGCTCGGCGCGGCCCATGCCCTGGATCTCCAGGCCGTAGGCGACGTTGTCGAGCACGGTGCGGTGCGGCAGGAGCCCGAAGTGCTGGAAGACCATGGCGGCGCGGTGCCGGCGCAGTTCGCGCAGGCGCCCCTTGTCCATGCCGAGGACGTCCTCGCCGTCGATGGATATGCCGCCCGAGGTCGGCTCGATGAGCCGGGTCAGGCAGCGTACGAGGGTGGACTTGCCGGAGCCGGAGAGGCCCATGACGACGAAGACCTCGCCCTTGCGCACGTCGAAGCTGACGTCGCGCACGGCGGCGGTGCACCCGGTGCGGGCGCGCAGCTCGGCGGCGCTCAGGCCGGCCAGCTCCGCGTCACCCGGCACCCGGTCGGCCTTCGACCCGAAGACCTTCCACAGGTTGTTCACGGAGAACACCGGCGAACCCGCCCGCGCGTCCGCCACCTCAGCGTTCGACATCATGTTCGTACTCATCACGCATCACCACCCAGCAGCTCGGCACATTTCTCCCCGACCATGAGCACCCCGATCATCGGGTTCACCGCCGGCATCGTCGGGAAGACGGACGCGTCGGCAATACGGATCGACTTCAGGCCCCGGATCTTCAACTCCGGGTCCACGACGGCGAGTTCATCATTCTTCGCGCCCATGCGACAGGTCCCGGCGGGGTGGTAGACGGTGTGCGCGACCTTGCGCGCGTACTCGCCGAGCTCCTCGTCGCCCACGACGTCGGGCCCCGGGCACACCTCGCGCTTGAGCCAGCCGGCGAGCGGCTCGGTCTTCGCTATCTCGCGCGCGATCTTGATCCCGTCGACCAGCGTCCGGCCGTCGTAGTCCTCCTCGTCCGTGAAGTAACGGAAGTCGAGGGCGGGCTTGTCCTGCGGGTCCGCGCTGGTCAGGTAGAGGCGGCCGCGGCTGCGCGGCTTGGGGATGTTCGGCGTCATCGAGACCCCGTGCTCCGGCCTGACATAGCCGAGGCGCTCCGGGTTGTCGGTGAACGGGATCTGGTAGAAGTGGAACATCAGGTCCGGCCCGCTCGCCGCCGGATCGCGCTGCACGAAGAGGCCCGCGTCGCTGTCCATGGCGGAGTTGTCGGGGATCGGCCCGTCCGTCTCCCACACGATCACCGACTCGGGGTGGTCGAGCAGGTTCTCGCCGACGCCCGGCAGGTCGTGCAGGACCGGAATCCCGAGCTTCTCCAGGTCGGCCTTCGGGCCGATGCCGGAGTGCATGAGCAGCCGGGGCGTGTCGACCGCGCCGGCGCACACGACGACCTCGTGCCGCGCCTCGACGAGCAGCTCCTCGCCGTCCTTCGTCCGTACGTGGACACCGCGCGCCCGGGTGCCGTCCATCTCCAGCCGGTACGCCCACGTCTCAAGCAGGAGCGTCAGGTTGGGCCGGTCGCCGGCCTCCATGTGCGGGTGCAGATAGGCCACGGAGGCGCTGGAGCGCTTGTTGTTCTCCGGGTGGTACGCGAGGTCGAAGAAGCCGACGCCGTCCTTGAACGGCGCCTTGTTGAAACCGTCCACGCGCGGCACGCCCGTGGCGGTCTGCGCGGCGTCGACGAAGTCGCGGGCGATCGCGTTCCGGTCCTTCTCGTCGACCGCCACGATGTTGTTGCGCAGCTTGCCGAAGTACGGGTCCATCGCCTTGTGGTCCCAGCCCTCGGCGCCCGCCGCGGCCCACTCGTCCCAGTCGCCGGGCAGCGGCTTGAACGAGATGAGCGTGTTGTGCGACGAGCAGCCGCCCAGCACCTTGGCGCGGCTGTGCAGGATGTGCGAGTTGCCGCGCGGCTGCTCGGTGGTGGTGTAGCCGTAGTCGAGGTCGCCGCCGAGGAGGCCGAGCCAGCGGCGCAGGGTCAGGACGTCGTCGCGGTCGATGTCGCTCGGGCCGCCCTCGATGACGGCGACGGTGACGTCGGGGTTCTCGGTCAGCCGGGACGCTATGACCGACCCGGCGGTGCCACCGCCGACGACGACGTAGTCGTAGGTGTTCACGGACTTCTCAGGCATGCGTCAACTCCAAGGTTCTGCGCGTAATGGGCGGTGCTAAGTGCGGCGGTTCGGCCCAGCGCGAAGGAAGCGGGTGGTCAGCCCGGTACGAAGGGCGGGTGGTCAGCCCGCGAACCAGCGCACGGGCTTCGGCGCCAGGTTCTGGTAGACGTGCTTGGTCTCGCGGTACTCGGCGAGCCCGGCGGGGCCCAGCTCGCGGCCGATCCCGCTCTTGCCGAAGCCGCCCCATTCCGCCTGCGGGAGGTAGGGGTGGAAGTCGTTGATCCAGATCGTGCCGTGCCGAAGGCGTCCGGCGACGCGGCGCGCACGCCCCGCGTCGGCGGTCCAGACGGCGCCCGCGAGCCCGTACTCGGTGTCGTTGGCGAGCGCGACGGCCTCGTCCTCGGTGCGGAACGTCTCGACCGTCAGGACCGGGCCGAAGACCTCCTCGCGGACGACGCGCATCTCGCGGTGGCACTGGTCGAGGACGGTCGGCTCGTAGAAGTACCCGTCGACGGGGCGTACTTCACTGGGCTCGGGCCGCTTGCCGCCGCTGCGCAGCACCGCGCCCTCGGCGAGGGCCGAGGCCACGTACGACTCGGTCTTGTCGCGCTGCTGCGCGGAGACGAGGGGGCCGCATTCGACGCCGTCCTCGGTGCCGCGGCCGAGCCTGATCTTCTGGGCGCGGCGGGCGAGTTCGGCGACGAAGCGCTCGCGCACGGACTCCTCGACGATGAGCCTGGCACCGGCGGAGCAGACCTGTCCGCTGTGGATGAAGGCGGCGTTCAGCGCCTGGTCGACAGCGGTGTCGAAGCCTTCCTCGGTCTCGCAGGAGTCGGCGAAGACGACGTTCGGGTTCTTGCCGCCCAGTTCGAGGGCGATCTTCTTCACGTCGGCGGCCGCGGCCTGCGCGACCTTCGTACCGCTGATCAGGCCGCCGGTGAAGGAGACGAGGTCGACGTCCGGGTGCTCGGCGAGCCGGGCGCCGACGGTGTGGCCCGGTCCGGTCACGATGTTGGCGACGCCCGCGGGGAGTCCGGCCTCCGCCAGCAGCTCGATGAGGACCACCGTGGTCAGCGGAGTGATCTCGCTCGGCTTGATGACGAAGGTGTTTCCGGCGGCGAGGGCCGGGGCGACCTTCCAACTCGCCTGGAGGAGCGGGTAGTTCCACGGGGTGATCAGGGAGCAGACGCCGACGGGCTCATGCACGACGACGCTGTGGATCTCGTCGGACCCGGCGTCGACGACGCGCCCGCCGCCCTCTCCGACCACCAGATCGGCGAAGTAGCGGAAGGCGTCGGCGACACAGTCGACATCGACGCGGCCCTCCTCGACCGTCTTGCCCGCGTCCCGGCTCTCGAGCAGACCGATCTTCTCCCGGTCGCGTACGAGGAGATCGGCGACGCGGCGCAGGAGCGCGGCGCGCTCGGCGACGGGCGTCGCCGGCCACGTTCCCTCGTCGAAGGCGCGGCGCGCGGCGGCCACCGCGGCGTCCGCGTCCCGCGTGCCGCCCTCGGCGATCAGCGCGAACGGCTGGGCATCCGCCGGGTCGAGAATCTCGCGCGTGGCCCCGGAGGCGGCTCCGCGCCACTCTCCGTCCACAAAAATGCTCTGGTTTTCAGACACGTCCCGTTTTGCCTTCCGTTCCCGAACAGTCCCCCTGAACATCACGGAACTCCCTTTTCAAGCAGAGCCCGCGACGTCGGAAGCCCCTGCCCTGGGGATCGGAAAGCATGCACAACCCGTGGCCGAAAGTGGCCCGTGTCACCGCTCAGATGGCCAATAAGCCCGAAATGTCACCACTGGCGCCGCTACTCGGGGTACATGCCCCGTACAAACACCGCGCCCCCACCCCTCCGGATCGACCGGACGGACGGGGGCGCGGGTAAGGCCGCGTGCAGGTGACTACGGGTACCTGCGGGACGCGTGGATCAGATGAGGCCGAGCTCGCGGACCGCGGCGCGCTCCTCCTCGAGCTCCTTCACCGACGCGTCGATGCGGGCGCGGGAGAACTCGTTGATGTCCAGGCCCTGGACGATCTCGTACTTGCCGTCCTTGGTGGTGACGGGGAAGGAGGAGATCAGGCCCTCCGGGACGCCGTAGGAGCCGTCCGACGGGATGCCCATGGAGGTCCAGTCGCCCTCGGCGGTGCCGTTGACCCACGTGTGCACGTGGTCGATCGCGGCGTTCGCGGCCGAGGCGGCCGAGGACGCGCCACGGGCCTCGATGATCGCGGCGCCGCGCTTGGCGACGGTCGGGATGAAGTCGTCGGCCAGCCACTTCTCGTCGCCGCCGATGGCCTCGATGGCCGGCTTGCCCGCGACGGACGCCTGGAAGATGTCCGGGTACTGGGTGGCGGAGTGGTTGCCCCAGATGGTGAGGCGCTTGATGTCCGCGACCGTCGTGCCGGTCTTCTTCGCGAGCTGCGTGAGCGCGCGGTTGTGGTCCAGGCGCGTCATGGCCGTGAAGCGGTCGGCCGGTACGTCCGGGGCGGCGGCCTGCGCGATGAGCGCGTTCGTGTTGGCCGGGTTGCCGACGACGAGGACCTTGATGTCGTCCGCGGCGTTGTCGTTGATCGCCTTGCCCTGCGGCTTGAAGATGCCACCGTTGGCGGAGAGCAGGTCGCCGCGCTCCATGCCCTTGGTGCGGGGGCGGGCGCCGACGAGGAGGGCGACGTTGGCGCCGGAGAACGCGACGTTCGGGTCGTCCGAGATGTCGATGTTCTGCAGCAGCGGGAAGGCGCAGTCGTCGAGCTCCATGGCGGTGCCCTCGGCGGCCTTGAGCGCCGGGGTGATCTCCAGGAGGCGCAGGTTGACCGGCACGTCCGCGCCGAGCAGCTGGCCGGAGGCGATGCGGAAGAGCAGTGCGTAGCCGATCTGGCCGGCTGCGCCGGTGACGGTGACGTTCACGGGAGTGCGGGTCATGGCGTTCTCCGTATGACAGCAGGGCTTTTTTTGATCGATCTCTCGGCATCAAGAGATCTGCCCGTCAGGCTATCGCGCCCCGGACCCCCCGCACCGCCGGGTGCGCGTGTGGCCCACCCCACAGAGGCCCCACCCCACAGAGCCCCCGCTTCCCGCGACCGGAAAAGGTGACCGGTGCGAGAGGTGACGCAACGGCAGACGGCCGCCTGCTCGGGAGAGGTGGGCAGACGGCCGCCTGTGGGGGGTGCCACTTGGTGACTACTCCCGTGGGGGTACTGCTGCGCCTGCCCCGGTCCGGGACAGGCATGCCCCCTGTCGCAAGGAATTTCCGCGGCGCCTGGGCCACGGCCTCCGCCGCGCCCGTCGCTACTGCGTGCAGCCCGTCTGGCCGGCCTTCAGCGTCGCGCAGGCCTTCGCCTCGCTCGCCTTCGTGACCGCCACCATCTGGGTGTACGCGTCGAAGTCCGCGTTGACCGTGCCCTTCTGCACACCGGTGGTGCCGGTCTGCTGGATCCGGACCTCGTCACCCGGCGCCGCCTGCGTGATGCGCGCCCACGCGGCCCCGCACGTCTTGCTGTAGCGGACCTCGATCTTGGCCTGGCCGACGAGCACGGAGTCCGTGGTCCGCGCGAACTCGCCGCCGCAGCCCATCGCCTCGGGGTCCTTGCCGGTGCAGTCCTTGCCGCTGCACTGGACGCCCGCGGGCAGTTCGGGTGCGCTGCTGGTCGGCGTCGCCTCCGGCTTCGCGCCGTCGTCCTTGCCGCCCCTGCCCGCGTCCGTGAGGTACACGGCCGCGGCGATGACGACGAGCGCGCCCACGACGCCCGCGAGGAACATCGTCAACCGCCGCTTGCGCCGCTGCCGGTCCGGCGAGCCGCCGCCGGTCCCCGGCTGCCCGGCCGGTCCGCTGCCGCCGCCGTCCGCGTAGGCCCCCGCGTTCGCGTAGGCCCCCGCCCCGCTCGCGTACGGAACGCCTTCCCCGGCCCGCTCCCCCGAACGGAACCCCTGCTCCCGCTCGCTCCCGTACGGCACCGAGTCCGCCAGGGGTGCCTGCCCCTGTGGCGGCACCCTCGGCGCGACGCCCGCGGGCCCCGCGACGCCGGTCGCGCCGCCGCCGCCGGACGGCCCGGCCGCCGTCCCGCTGCCGCCCGCGCCCGCGCCCCCGCTGCCGTTTTTGCCGTTCTTCGTGGCCGTCGGCCCGAACTCCCCCAGCGCCGCGCGCGCCTGGGAGATCCGTATCGCCTCCATCGTCATGTCGTGACGCATCTCGGAGCGGCTCCAGGCACGCTCCGCGAGCTCCCACATGGTGGTCAGATGGACCGGATTGGTGCCCGTCACCTCGGCCAGGGACACGATCGCGCGCTTGGGCGCGAGCAGCCGGCCGTTCAGATACCGGTCCCAGGACGTCTTGCTGTACCCGGTACGGTCCGCGACCGCGGCGATGCTCAGACCGCTGCGGTCGACGAGCCTGCGGAGCTGGCTCGCGAACTCCCTGACCTGTGGGTCGAGTTCATCCGGTAGCGCCCTCCAACGAGGCATTACTTCCCCCTATTCCCCCCATATGTGCCCTGATCCCCCGCGCCGCGCCGCACCCCTCGCGCTGCCCTCGGCCGGCGTTGGCTTCACCGGCCCACTCTGGCTACCCAGTGGGATGCGCGCAGCCAGGATGTCAGTTCCGAAGGCGGGGGCGCACGGGGGCATTCGACGGCGTTCGACCCGCCGGCGTGCACCGTTGCACGGCCGCAGGCCCACGGTCCAGTGTCCCACCGGGGTCCCCCACCCCCTCGCGGAACCCCGAACGCCCCAGCTCAGCGCCTGGGTCGCCCCGGACCGTCCCGATTGCCCACGTTAGCCCCGCTGTTGAGGCCCCTGGCGGCAAATCCGCGAACTTGTCGACACATCAACACACTTCGACACAGGAGGAATGGCGCATTACGGGAAGCGCCCGGCGGACCGATCGTTGCCGTCCTCGCACACGGTGGCGGAATGGTCACTTCCGTGCCACAGCGGCCCGCTCAACCTTGAAGCCACCCTGACGCGTCCATGACTCTGATGACCACGGCGCGGAGATCTCCACGGTACGGAGATCTCCACGGCGAGGGGATCTCCACGGCGAGGGTGACGCCCACGTGGACGACCCCGGCCCCAAAGACCGGCGGCGCCCGTCCTCCCTCGGGGGAGAGGACGGGCGCCGCCTTCGTGCGCGCGCTGCGGGCCTCAGCTGATCGTGAAGTGCAGCGTGTCGTTCAGGAACGGGATGACCAGCCAGGGCTCCGGCTGCACCATCAGCGCGAGCAGCACGATGACGACGCCCAGGAACCCGTACGTCACCATGTCGGTGAAACGGGAGCGCACCGCGAGCATGCCCACGGACGGGAGCGTCCAGCGCATGACCGCGCCGCCGATCAGCGCGACGCCGATCAGCAGCGTCCCGACGCGGAACACGTCGAACGCGGTGAGCAGCAGTCCGACGCCCACCAGCGAGATCACCGCGAGGATCGGCCACTGGCGCGCCGGGGCCGGGGCGTCACCCGGGGCCGCGCGGCCGCCGCCCTCGGGGCGCGCGGTGTCCCTGGTGAAGAGCGGGAACCGGCGCGAGGCGCGCCGCGGCTGCCCGTCGGCGCCGGGAGCGCTCACGGCACCCTCGGCGCCTTCCGGGGTGCCGGTGCCGGCGTCAGCCGACACCGTTCGCGTTCCGTTCGGCGGCCTCGACGACGTTCACGAGGAGCTGGGCACGGGTCATGGGGCCGACGCCGCCCGGGTTCGGGGAGATCCACCCGGCGACCTCGGTGACGCCCGGGTGCACATCGCCGACGATCTTGCCGTTCTCGTCGCGCGAGACGCCGACGTCGAGCACGGCGGCGCCCGGCTTGATGTCCTCGGGCTTGATCAGGTGCGGGACGCCCGCGGCGGCCACGACGATGTCGGCGCGCTTGAGGTGGGCGGCCAGGTCACGGGTGCCGGTGTGGCACTGGGTGACCGTCGCGTTCTCGGACTTGCGGGTGAGCAGCAGCGGCATCGGGCGGCCGATGGTGACGCCGCGGCCGACGACCACGACCTCCGCGCCGTTGATCTCCACGCCGTGCTCGCGCAGCAGCGTGATGATGCCGAAGGGGGTGCAGGGCAGCGGCGCCGGCTCGTTCAGGACGAGGCGGCCGAGGTTCATCGGGTGCAGGCCGTCCGCGTCCTTGGCCGGGTCCATCAGCTCCAGGATGCGGTTCTCGTCGATGCCCTTGGGCAGCGGGAGCTGGACGATGTAGCCGGTGCAGGCGGGGTCCTCGTTGAGCTCGCGGACGACGGCCTCGATCTCCTCCTGCGTGGCGGTGGCCGGCAGGTGGCGCTGGATGGAGGCGATCCCGACCTGGGCGCAGTCGCGGTGCTTGCCCGCGACGTACTTCTGGCTGCCGGGGTCTTCACCGACCAGGACGGTGCCGAGGCCGGGCGTGACGCCCTTCTCCCTCAGGGCCGCCACGCGGGCGGACAGATCGGACTTGATCGTGGCTGCGGTGGCCTTGCCATCGAGAATCTGGGCGGTCATGCCCCCCATCTTCGCGGATGAGACCGCCCCGGTTCCAATCCGGGCGTCCCAGCTTGATCACCGTTGTTGCACTTCCACAACGCATACGGAATGCGGCTGGACAAATAAGCCGCACCTAAAGAACCATGAGCGGCAACAGTGCCGCGGGCAGTACCGGGGGGACGACCGCTCTGTAGAACTTTCCTCCACTTGGTGCCGCGCGTTGTCCCCGCACTAAGGCAACGGAGGAAAAGCCATGAGTTTCGGCGACCCGAACAACCCCTACGGTCCGCCGCAGGGTCAGCCCGGCCAGCAGCCCGGCTACCCGCCGCAGGCTCCCCAGGCGCCCCAGGGCCAGCCCGGTTACGGCTATCCGCAGGCACCGCAGGGCGTCCCGCCCCAGCAGGGCTATGGCTACCCGCAGCAGCAGGCGTACCCCGGCTACCCGGGCGGCAATGTGATGCCCATGACGATGCCGGGCCTGATGACCACGGCGCGCGTCCTGATCTACATCATGTCCGGGCTGCAGATTCTCGCCGCGATCGTCTTCGGCGTCATCGTCGGTGCCGCGCAGGACGTTTCCAGCAGCGCGGGCATCGGTGACGACACCGATGGCCTCGCGGGTCTCGGCTTCGCCTTGGTCGGCATCCTGATCGTCCTCGCGGTACTCGGCATCATCCTGGCCGTGAAGTTCAGCACCGGCGGCAGCGGCGTGCGCATCACGACCATCGTGTACGCGTCACTGATGATCCTCGGCGGCATCGTCAACCTGGTGTCCGGCACGAGCAGCGGTGTGTTCAGCGCCCTCATCGCGCTGGCCATCGGCGGCATCATCCTGACCGCCATGGTGAATTCGCAGGCGTCGGCCTGGTTCAACCGCCCGCGTTACTGATCGCTTCACTACTCGCTTCACCGATCGCGTCACAGCTCGCGTCACAGCTCGCGTTCGCAGCGAACCAAGGGTTTCGCGCCCTTCACCCGTAAGGGCCGCTCTCTCCCGTCACAAGGGGAGCGCGGCCCTTCGCTGTACCCCTACGCTGTTGGGTTGTCCGGCTGGGAGGGGACAGGCTTTTGTACAGCATCGTCGTCGTGCCGCCACTGACCGAACGACCGTGCAGCGACGCACAGTTCAGACTCGCGCCCGGCGAGAGACTCACCTTCGGAAGGTCGGCCGACAACGACCTGTCGATCGACCACGAGGGCGTCTCCCGCGAGGCCGGTGAGATCACCGCGCACGGCGCCTTCTGGATACTCAGCAATCTCAGCGCCCACCAGACGTACGTAGTGGAGAACCCCGAAGGGGCGGGCGAGCACATCAAGGTCGGGCCGGGGCGCCTGGACGCGCCGGTGCCGTTCGAGTTCTCCCGCGTGGTGCTGCCCGCCGCGGGCGAGCTGCTGCCCTTCGAGGTGTGGGCACCGCGCCACGACTACCTCCAAGCCCGGACGCGGCTCGCCGGACCGACCACCCGGCCCGCGTTCTCCGTCGACCGCACGAAGCGCTACTTCGCGGTGCTCACCGCGCTGTGCGAGCCGCGGCTGTGCGGGGAGCCGCACGCGCCGCTGCCGACCGTCGAGCAGGTGGTGGAGCGCCTGCGCCCGACCTGGCCGTCGGCCAACCGCGCGGCGGTGCAGTGGAACATCGACTACCTCGCGGTCAAACTCCGCCTCAAGCCGGGCCCCGACGAGGCCGACACCGGCCCGCGGCTGCACGGCAAGAAGGAGTCCCTCGTCTCCCTCGCCCTCCGCTTCGACCTCGTACGCGAGGACGACCTGGTCGCCCTCGCGGCGCCGGGCACCAGGGCACACCCATGACCGAGCAGCCGTACACGGTCGAGGTCCCGGCGGGCTACCGCGTCGGCCCCTGGGTCGTCCGCGAACCCCTGGCCGCCGGCGCCTTCGGCAGCGTCTACGCGGCCCGCCTCCGCAACGCCGACACAGACGCCGAGCCCGAGGCTGACGCCGACACCGACGGCCTGCCGAAGACGGCCGCCCTGAAGTTCCTCCCGACCGGCACCCGCACCCCACGCCAGCTGAACCATCTGCGCGAACTGGCAGAGCGGGAAGTGGAGTTACTCAGCCGGCTGCGCAGCCCGCGCCTCATCCGCCTCTACGACACTCTGACGATCGACGACCCCGGCAGCCCCGCGCTCGACGGCGTGACGGTCCTCGTACTCGAACGCGCGGAGGGCTCCCTCGCCGACCTGCTCGCGCGGGCGCAGCCGCCGCCCTCGGGGCACGCGCTGCTCGCCCAGATCTGCGAGGGCCTGCACCAGCTGCACCGGGCGGGCTGGGTACACGGCGACCTCAAGCCCGCCAACGTCCTTCTGATGCAAGACGGTTCGGCCCGCCTCGCCGACTTCAACATGGCGGCGGAGCTCGAAGGCACCCACGCGTACGCCCCCGCCTTCGCGACCCCCGACTACACCCCGCCCGAACTCCTGTGGGCCGACATCGGCGAGCGCGGCCGGCAGATCCGGCCGACCGCCGACGTCTGGGCGTTCGGCGTCCTCGCCCACCAGGTCCTGACCGGGACGTATCCGCTGCCCGGCGGCACCCCCTCGGCCCGCAGGGACGCCGCCGTGCGCTACGCACGCGGCACCGAGGAGCTGCGCCTGTCCCCCGAACTCCCGGACGGCTGGCGGGAGATCATCACGGACTGCCTCGCCCGTACACACGAGGAGCGGACCGCCCACGGCTCGGGCACCATCCTGCGCCGCGTCGAATCCGTCGTCGGCACGGCCCGCTCCCCCAGGCTCCCGCGGCTGCGCCCGCGCCGAGTACGCCCCCGGGTCGCGATCGTGACCGCCCTCGCCGCCGCGCTCCTCGGCACTGGCGCCGCCCTCACCCTGTACGACGGCGGCAGCGACCCGGCGACGTACGGATCCGCCGAACTGCGCACGGACAAGGGCGTCCCCGTCACGTACCGCAGATCGATCGTCGACGCGGCGCACGGCTGCAACGACAAGGACGTCACCCCCGCCATGATCGCCGCCCTGCTCAAGGTGGAGAGCGACTTCGACCCGGACCTCGCCGACCCGGCCAAGGACGAGTACGGCATCGCGCGCTGGACACCGGGCGTCCTCTGGTACTGGATCGACACCGACCGGCGCACCAAGCTGATCAAGGACCTCAAGCCCCCCTTCCCGCCCGACGTGTCGATCCGGGCGGTCGGCCGCTACACCTGCGAGATCTCCCGACGGCTCAAGGAACCCGCCGAACTCCCGGGGAACCGCGGGGTTCTGATCGCCACCGGTTACGTCACCTCCGCCGAGCGCGTGAACACGTCCAAGGGGGTGCCTTCGAAGTACCGGGACTTCGCGGCACGGATCGGGCACTACCTGAAGGAGTACACGGCGCTCGGCGACCGGTGACCCTCGCACAACTGAGGTACCGGCGCGCGGCGGCCGCTGGGACGGTGATTCCACTCCACCGAAGCGGTGGAGGGAAGCTCCATCCAGAAGTCTCCATTCATGGGGGAAGCATGAGGATCAACAAGGCAGTGGCCACGGTGGGCGCCGTGGCAGCCGTGTTCGCCGGCTCGACGCTCGCCGCGACCACGGCGAGCGCCCAGCCCGACTTCCATGCCCAGTCGGTGGCCTCCGGCCTGTCCGACGCCCAGGCGACCAGCCTCCAGAAGCGCGTCGACAAGGTGCTCGCCGGTCACGCCGGCGGCCGCCAGGTCTCGCCCACCGAGGTCCGCTACGACGGCCTGAACGTCAAGGTCAGCCCCACCGGCACCTTCTCCGAGGCCGCCCTGAACTGCGGCTACGGCCACCTGTGCATGACGGTCAACGGCACGAACTTCGACTTCTACAAGTGCCAGCGCTGGAACGTCCACAACTGGACGGGTGACGGCCCGTTCATCAACAACCAGACGCCCGGCACCGTCGCCAAGTTCTACAACAAGGACGGCAGCGTCCGCTGGACGTCGACCGCCTACCAGTCCGGCCGGGCGACGTGGGACCCGATCTGGTCCCTCCAGCCCTGCGGAGCCTGACAGCCGGGCCGCAGCCCGGGGCCACGGGAACGACCGCGGGCCGTGCCTTCACGGGGGAAGGCACGGCCCGCGGTGGTGTGCCGCTCGCTGAGACCTGGTGGGACTCGCCGAGACCTAGTGGAAGAAGTGGCGCGTGCCGGTGAAGTACATCGTCACGCCCGCCTTCTTCGCGGCCTCGATGACCTGCTCGTCACGGATGGAGCCGCCGGGCTGGACGATCGCCTTCACGCCGGCGTCGATCAGGATCTGCGGCCCGTCCGGGAACGGGAAGAACGCGTCCGAAGCGGCGAAGGAGCCGCGCGCCCGCTCCGCGCCCGCGCGCTCCACGGCCAGCTTGCAGGAGTCGACGCGGTTGACCTGGCCCATGCCGACGCCGACCGAGGCGCCGTCCTTGGCCAGCAGAATCGCGTTGCTCTTCACCGCGCGGCAGGCCTTCCAGGCGAACGCCAGCTCGTCGAGCTCGCCCGCGGACAGCGCGTCACCCGTGGCGAGGGTCCAGCTCGCCGGGTTGTCTCCGTCGGCCTGGACGCGGTCGGTGACCTGGAGGAGCGCGCCGCCGTCGATCTGCTTCGTCTCGACGACCGCCGACGGGCCCTGGTGGGCGCGCAGCACGCGGATGTTCTTCTTCTTGGTGAGGGCCTCGAGCGCGCCGTCCTCGTACTCGGGCGCAACGATGACCTCGGTGAAGATCTCCGCGACCTGCTCGGCCATCTCCTTGGTGACCGGACGGTTCACGGCGATCACACCGCCGTACGCGGAGACCGGGTCACAGGCGTGCGCCTTGCGGTGCGCCTCGGCGACGCTCGACGCGACCGCGACGCCGCACGGGTTGGCGTGCTTGATGATCGCGACGCACGGGTCGTCGTGGTCGTACGCGGCACGGCGCGCGGCGTCCGTGTCCGTGTAGTTGTTGTACGACATCTCCTTGCCGTGCAGCTGCTCGGCCTCCGCGAGACCGCCGGTGCCGTCGACGTAGAGGGCGGCACCCTGGTGCGGGTTCTCGCCGTAGCGCAGGACGTTCTTGCGCCCGTACGTCGCGCCGAGGAACTCGGGGAAGCCGCTCTCGTCCGCTGCCGCGTAACCGTCGGCGAACCAGGACGCGACCGCGACGTCGTACGCCGCCGTGTGCTGGAAGGCCTCGCCGGCGAGACGCTTGCGGGCGGTCAGGTCGAAGCCGCCGTCGCGGACGGCCGAGAGGACGTCGGCGTACCGGCCGGGGCTGGTGACGACGGCCACCGACGGGTGGTTCTTGGCGGCGGCGCGCACCATCGAGGGGCCGCCGATGTCGATCTGCTCGACACACTCGTCCGGAGTGGCGCCCGAGGCGACGGTCTCCTTGAAGGGGTACAGGTTCACGACGACGAGCTGGAAGGGCTCCACGCCGAGCTCGGCGAGCTGGCGCTGGTGGTCCTCCAGGCGCAGGTCGGCGAGGATGCCCGCGTGGATCTTCGGGTGCAGCGTCTTGACGCGCCCGTCCAGGCACTCGGGGAAGCCCGTGAGCTCCTCGACCTTGGTGACGGGAACACCGGCGGCGGCGATCTTCGCAGCGGTCGAGCCGGTCGACACCAGCTCCACGCCCGCCTCGTGCAGCCCGCGCGCGAGGTCTTCCAGACCGGTCTTGTCGTAGACGCTGACGAGCGCCCGGCGAATGGGCCGCTTGTTGCTCTCGGCGGTCACTGGATAACTACCTTTCGTCCCTCAATGCGATAGCCGTTGCGGGCCAGACGCCCCACGACATCGACGAGCAGCCTGCGCTCGACTTCCTTGATGCGCTCGTGCAGAGCGCTCGCGTCGTCCTCGTCCCGGACCTCGACCACGCCCTGAGCGATGATCGGGCCGGTGTCGACGCCGTCGTCGACGAAGTGGACGGTGCATCCGGTGACCTTGGCGCCGTACGCGAGCGCGTCGCGCACACCATGGGCTCCGGGAAAACTGGGGAGCAGGGCGGGGTGCGTGTTCACGAACCGCCCGCCGAACCGGGCGAGGAACTCCTTGCCCACGATCTTCATGAACCCGGCCGAGACCACGAGGTCCGGCTCGTACGCCGCCGTGGCCTCGGCGAGCGCCCGGTCCCACTCCTCGCGGGTGGCGAAGTCCTTCACCCGGCACACGAAGGTGGGCAGCCCGGCGCGCTCGGCGCGCTCGAGCCCGGCGATGGAGTCACGGTCGGCGCCGACGGCCACGATCTCGGCGCCGTAACCCTCCGCGCCCTCGGCCGCGAGGGCGTCGAGCAGAGCCTGCAGATTCGTGCCTGATCCGGAGACCAGCACGACGAGCCGCTTGGCCACAGCGAGGGCCTTTCTCGGGAGTGCGTTTGTAGGGTCGCACAAAGGCTTCATGGTTCCCGATACGGGGAACCCTACGAAGCGGTCGACCGTCAGCAACGATACCGGCACATGGAGCGGCCCCCACGGGACGGGGGCGCGGCCGGAAGGTAGCGTCTGTGGCGGATTCGCCACCGAAGGAACGCCGCCCGCTCGCGGGGCGTTCACTTCAGGACGGGCTCGCACGCAGCCGCGCCACGATCGACCTAGGGGAAGACGCACACCTGATGCCGGACCGAAGCCTCCGCCTGCCGCTGCTGTCCGTCGGCTCGACCCTGTTGCGCGAAGGCCGTCCCACGCCTCCTCCGCCCCAGGACACACCGCCCAAGTCCGCCGATTCCCCCAAGAAGTCCTCCGGGTCCTCGGGGTCCTCAGGGGCTTCCGGGGACGACAATCCGTTCGCGCCTCCGCCGGAGGGCTCGCCCGACCGCCCCTGGCAGCCGCGCCGCCCCGAGGGCGGTCAGGACGGCCAGGGCGACGGCTCGGGCGGGGACCGGAACCCGTGGGGCGGTCAGTGGAGCGACCGGCAGCCGGGCCGCGCCCAGGGCGGCCACTTCGGCGACCGTCCCGGCCAGGGCGGCGGCCCCGGCGGCCAGGGCGGACCCGAAGGCCCCCAGGGACCCGGCTCCGGCATGCGCTGGGACCCGACGGACCCGGCCCAGCGCCGCGCCCGCTTCGCTCTGCTCTCCGGCATGTGGGGCTTCTTCTTCGCCCTGTTCAGCTGGCCTTACGTGGCGCTGCTGCTCGGCGCGCTCGCCCTGTACTGGGGCATCACCGCCCTGCGCGCCAAGCCCCGCACGCCGAACCCGGACGCCCCGGCTCCCACCGGTCCCGCCGCCGGATCGAAACCGCAGACCACAGCGGCCGTCAGCGGCCTGGTCACCGGCTCCCTCGCGCTGGCGCTGGTCGCCGCCACGTTCACGGCGCAGCTGGTCTACAGCGACTACTACACGTGCGTGAACGACGCGCTGACCAGCACGTCCGCGAAGGCCTGCAACGACAAGCTCCCGAAGGAGCTGCGCACGCTGCTCGGCACGCCCGACTAGGCCTACCCGACTAGGCCTAGGAGGGCTCGGGCGGGCGGAGCTCTTCGGGGGCCGCGGCCCCGCCCGCGTCCGGGTCCCTGTTCAAGTTCGGGTTCGGGTCCAAGGTCGGGTTCAGGTCCGTGTTCGGGGCCCGCTCCGGTTCCGGGTCCGTGTTCGGGGCCCGCTCCGGTTCCGGTTCCGGGTCCTTGTTCGGGACGCTCTCCCGTTCCGGGGCCCTGTTCGGGGCCGCCTCCGATTCCAGGTCCCCGCTCGTGTCCGACGCCTCCTTGAGCGTTGCCCAGCGCGCCTCCCTCGTGTCCTCGCTGGGCCAGATGTCGTCCTTCCGGACGGGCCCGTCCGGAATGGGGTCCGCCGGGAAAGGGCCGGCGGAGAACGGGTCCGCGGGAAAGAAGTCGTACGGCTCGAACGCGGCATCGTACGGCTCCGCCTGCCCGGCCCGATTCGCCTCCACCGGGCGCCGTCGCGGAAGCCAGCTCCTCGCGGACGGGATCCAGGGACGCCGCCACCACGACGGGGCCTGCTCCTCGGGCGCTTCCTCGACCCGCGCCTCAAGCGGCTCACCGACCCGCGCCTCAAGCGGTTCACAGACCCGCTCATCGCGCGGCACCCGGACCCGCCAGGCCCGCAGTCCCACCGCCACCGGCACCCCCACGAGCACCGTCCATCCCGCCGCCGCGAGCCCCGTCAGCCATCCCACCGGCCCGAACTCCGCGAGCCCCGCGACGCCCATCGGCCCGCCGGCCGCCACCGCGAGCCCCGCGAAGGCCAGCCCGCACAGCACCGCCGCGACGACGGCCGCCATCGCCGTACTCCCCCGCGCCCACGCCTCGTCCCGCTCGCCGCGCCGGGGCGCCGCCGCCCCCGCCACGAACCACGCCATCGTCAGCCCCGCCACGACCGGAACCGCCGCCGTCGCCCAGTTGAGCGGCGACCCGGGGCCCGGCTCCGGCACCGCCGCGAGCAGCGGGAACGCGGGCAGCAGCGGCCCCGCCGACACCCCGAGCGGCCCAACCGCGCTCCCCCCGCCGAGCGTGACGCCGGGGCCGAGCGCGTACGCGGCGCCCCACACCGCCGCGTTCGGTACCAGCGCGGCGGCCAGCAGCAGCACCGCGGCCCGTCCCGACCACACGTCCGTGAGCTGCTCGAACGAATGCCGCACCGCCCCCGCGTGCCACACCGTCGACACCGCGACGACCAGCGCCCCGCCCGCCACGAGGACGAGCACTCCGGCGGCCGCGGCCCGCGCGGCGACCGGCAGCAGGCGTCGTACGAACACCTCGCCCCTGCCGTCCGGGAGGGCGTCGAGCCGATGGCGAAGGAGCGCGGGCAGCGGGGCGCTCGGGCGGCCGTGGGCCGTCCAGATCCCGGCGCCCGCGGCGGCCACGGCGACGGCTGTCACATGCGCGGCCACGCTCGGCCAGGACGGCCGCAGCTCACCGTCCGACGCGTAGAACGCGGCGGCGCCGCCCACCAGCAGATACCCGACGACGACCCCGCACCACGCGGTCCGCCAGGCCGGCTGCGGCGCGTCCTCGTCGCCGCCCTCCACCGCGTCACGCGCCGCGCGGTGCAGCAGCCACACCGGAAGCACCAGAAGGAGCAGTGGCGCGACACCGATGGGTGCCGGGGTCCCGGAGAGCGTGTCCGTCCTGACGACCTCGGCACCGTGCGCGAGCAGCCACAGCGCGGCCGCGGCGTGCAGGGCCCCGCCCGGACCGCTGTCCGGATAGGGCGAACTGATCCACAGCACCATGACGAGTACGGCAAAGGAGCCGAGCCCGAGCCCGGCCGCGACAACCCCGCCGAACAGGCAGGCGGCGGGCCCCGGGGAGCGGTCACGTACACGGGAGAGCAGGAGCGGCAACGACAGGCCACGGTCGGTCATTTGGGTCACGCGGCCATGCTCCCAATGACACGCACTTTAATCGCGTAACAGGCGAAGACCGGATGTGTCGCTCAAGATGCGTTTATGTACTTATTCGCGCGAAAGGGTGTGTGGAGTTCCCTATGACGCAGAGCCCCGCCTCCCCTCTCCCGCCCCCCAAGGAGCGCCGCAGGCTCCGCGAGTCGAAGTCGCTGACCCTGGCTCAGGTCGCCGCGGAAGTAGGCGTCACCCGCGAGACGGTCCGCTCCTGGGAGTCCGGCCGCACCACGCCGAGGGGCACCAAAGGAGAGGCGTACGCGAAGCTCCTGGCGGGCGCCGAGGCGGGGGGAGAAGCGCCGGCCGCCGAGGCGACGGCCACCGCCACGGCAACCCCCGTCCGGACCAGGCGAACCGCCGGACACCAGGACTCCGCCCCGCTGGACCGGGGCCGGGAGCGCGGCGGAGCAGGGGCGCACCCCGCCGAGGCCGAAACGGGCGAGAGCCCGAGCCCGGCGGAGTCCCCGGGTGACGCCATCGAGGCCTTCGACCGGCTCTACACCCACACGGCCCCCGGCCTGGTCCGCCAGACCTACCTCCTCACCGGCCGCCGCATCCTCGCCGGCGAGTCCGTGGAGCGCGCCTTCCAGCTCGCCTGGCAGCGCTGGCCCGAGGTCGCCGTGGACCGCGATCCCGCCGGCTGGGTCAGGGCCGCCGCGCACGAGTACGCCATGTCGCCCTGGCACCGGCTCCGCCCGAGCCACCGCCACCCCGAGGCGCCGCCCGCCGCCGCCGACGACCGCGCGCTGCTCGACGCACTCCTGAGCCTGCCGCCCTCGTACCGCCGCACCCTGCTCCTCTATGACGGGGTCGGGCTCGATCTGCCCGAGACCGCCGCCGAGACGGAGGCCACGACACCCGCGGCGGCGCAGCGGCTGCTCCACGCGCGGGAAGCCGTCGCCGAGCAGCTGCCCACCCTCGCCGTGCCCGACCAGCTCCACCGGCGCCTGACCGAACTCGCGGGCGCCGAGAAGCTCCAGGCCCCCAAGTCCACCCTGGTCCGCACGGAGGGCGAGCGACGGACCCGCTTCTGGACCCGCTCCGCCATCGCGTTCACCGTCCTGATCATCGGCGCGACGGCCCTCACGATGCGCACCGCGCCGGCCCGCTACGAACCCGTTCCCGCCCCCGGCTCCATGATCAGCGGAGTACCGCTGCGGATGGGGTCGGGACCGCTCACCCAAGCGGACAAGAAGCTACGCAACAAGCTGCGCAAGGCGGCGGCGAGCGGCCCGCACCGCCTCGCCCCCGAGGCCGACTGAGCCGGCCCTCACCCGCTTCCCGCACGGGCGAACGACAGTGGGCCCGCACCCCCGAAAGGGTGCGGGCCCACTGATGTCAGGCAGGTGGCGGAACTACGAGAGCAGCTCGCGCGCCAGCTTGGCCGTCTCGGTCGGCGTCTTGCCGACCTTCACGCCGGCGGCCTCGAGGGCCTCCTTCTTGGCCTGTGCGGTGCCAGAAGAGCCGGACACGATCGCGCCCGCGTGACCCATCGTCTTGCCCTCGGGGGCGGTGAAGCCCGCGACGTAGCCGACGACCGGCTTGGTGACGTGCTTGGCGATGTAGTCCGCCGCACGCTCCTCGGCGTCGCCGCCGATCTCGCCGATCATGACGATCAGGTCGGTGTCGGGGTCGGCCTCGAACGCCTCGAGGGCGTCGATGTGCGTCGTACCGATGACCGGGTCGCCACCGATGCCTACGGCGGACGAGAAGCCGAGGTCACGGAGCTCGTACATCATCTGGTACGTCAGCGTGCCGGACTTCGAGACCAGGCCGATGCGGCCCGGCTTCGTGATGTCGCCCGGGATGATGCCGGCGTTCGACTGGCCCGGGGTGATGAGACCGGGGCAGTTCGGGCCGATGATGCGGGTCTTGTTGCCCTTCGCCTTCGCGTACGCCCAGAAGGCGGCGGAGTCGTGGACGGCGATGCCCTCGGTGATGACGACCGCGAGGGGGATCTCGGCGTCGATCGCCTCGACGACGGCGGCCTTGGAGAAGGCCGGCGGCACGAAGAGGACGGACACGTTGGCGCCCGTCGCCTCCATGGCCTCCTTGACCGTCCCGAAGACCGGAACCTCGGTGCCGTCGAAGTCGACCTTGGCACCGGCCTTGCGCGGGTTCACGCCGCCGACGATGTTCGTGCCGTCACCGAGCATGAGCTTGGTGTGCTTCATGCCCGTGGCACCGGTCATGCCCTGGACGATGACCTTGCTGTCCTTGGTGAGGAAGATAGCCATGGTGGTCTGAGTCCCTCTTCCTTACTTCGCAGCCGCGGCGAGCTCGGCGGCCTTGTCGGCCGCGCCGTCCATGGTGTCCACACGCTGAACGAGCGGGTGGTTGGCGTCGCTCAGGATCTTGCGACCGAGCTCCGCGTTGTTGCCGTCGAGGCGCACGACCAGCGGCTTGGTGACCGCTTCGCCCTTGTCGGCGAGGAGCGCCAGGGCCTGCACGATGCCGTTGGCGACCTCGTCGCAGGCGGTGATGCCACCGAAGACGTTGACGAAGACGGACTTGACGTCCGGGTCGCCGAGGATGATCTCCAGGCCGTTCGCCATCACCTGGGCGGACGCGCCGCCACCGATGTCGAGGAAGTTGGCCGGCTTCACGTTGCCGTGGTTCTCACCGGCGTACGCGACGACGTCCAGGGTCGACATGACCAGACCGGCACCGTTACCGATGATGCCGACCTCGCCGTCGAGCTTGACGTAGTTGAGGTTCTTGGCCTTGGCAGCAGCCTCGAGCGGGTTGGCTGCGTCCTTGTCCTCGAGCGCCTCGTGCCCGGGCTGGCGGAAGTCCGCGTTCTCGTCGAGGGAGACCTTGCCGTCAAGGGCCAGGATGCGGCCGTCCTTGGTCTTCACCAGCGGGTTGACCTCGACGAGGAGCGCGTCCTCGGCGACGAAGGTGTCCCACAGGGTCACCATCGCCTCGGCGACGCCCTCGGCCACCTCGGCCGGGAACTTCGCCTGGGCCACGATCTCGCGGGCCTTCTCGATGTTCACGCCTTCGACGGCGTTGACCGGGACCTTCGCGAGGGCCTCGGGAGTCTTCTCCGCGACCTCCTCGATGTCCATGCCGCCCTGCACCGACGCCATGGCGAGGAAGGTGCGGTTGGTGCGGTCCAGGAGGTACGAGACGTAGTACTCCGCCTCGATCTCCGGGGACAGCTCGGCGATCATCACCTTGTGGACCGTGTGGCCCTTGATGTCCATCCCGAGGATGTCCGTCGCGCGGGCGACGGCCTCGTCCGGGGTGGCGGCGAGCTTGACGCCGCCTGCCTTGCCGCGGCCGCCGACCTTCACCTGCGCCTTGACGACCGACTTGCCGCCCAGCCGCTCGGTGGCCTCGCGCGCCGCCTCAGGCGTGTCGATGACTTCACCGGCCAGCACCGGTACACCGTGCTTGGCGAAGAGGTCCCTCGCCTGGTACTCGAACAGGTCCACGCGCGTCCGTCCCTTTTCCGTGATCTCGCTGCGATCTCGCTGCTTTGTGGTCAGCTGTCTGCGTGGGCGTGCCGCGAAGGGCAACGTGACTGCGCTGTCACAAGGGAGGCGTAGGACGGAGTCCGATACGCGGCATGTCCGTCTCGCAGGTTATCGCCGCTCGCCCGGGGTCCCTAAATCGCAGATCCCACCTGGGCGGTGATAACAGTCACAGAGCGGGGCCCCACCGGCCTGGGGTGCGCCCGGTGGGGCCCCTGAGAGCCCTTGAAAGACCCGGTGGGAGGACCTGGAGGGCCCTGCCGCCGGGCTGGGAAGGGCCCGGGCGGGTGATCCTCACCCCAATGAGGACCACCCGCCGCCATCTGCCGGGCCGGGCCCGGCATGTCACTCCGGTCCCCGGCTGCCCGCAGACGACGTATTCAGTCCGCCGTCGCGTTACGCCCACGCGTTACTTCCTCGCGTTACGCCGCCTCGATCCGCCGTCTCGATCCGCCGGCGCGATCCGCGGTTGCGGAGGCGGACTGCTCAGATGCGGAACCTCAGATACGCAACCTCAGATGCCGATGCCGTTGGCGGCGGCGTCCGTGGCGTTCGTCAGGTAGCTGGGGGCGACCGAGGCGGCCACGCCCTGGACGCCGGAAACGGCGTTCCCCGCGAGCGGCTGCGCGTCGGCACCGACCGTGCCGGTCAGGTCCTGCGCGAACGGCGAGACCTCACCGACGACCCCGCCGGCGAACGGCGTCACGTCGCCGACCACGCCACCCGCGAACGGCGCGACATCGCCCACGACGCCCTGCGCCAGGTACACCGCGCTGCCGCCGACGCCCTGCACGACCGGCTGCACCTGGTCGTACACGGCCTGCACGAGGGGCTGGACCGCGCCGACGACACCGCCCGCGAACGGCGTCACGTCGTCCGCGACGACCGACTGCGCGAAGGGCTGCACCTGGCCGACGACCCCGTCGGTGAAGGGCGTGACGTGGCCGACGACGCCACCGGCGAACGGCGTCACGTCGCCGACCGCACCGCCCGCGAGCGTGCCGACGTCACCGACGGCATGGCCGGCGACCGGGAGCACGCCGTGCACGGCGGTCGCGGCGATGGGGGGAAGCACCGCGGCGGAGGTCTCGTCGACGACGGGACCGGCGGCCGTCGTCACTCCGCCGACGGTGCCGGAGGCGGTGGCCGGGACGTTCTGGGCGTAGCCCGGGATCTGCGACACGGTGCCGTACGCCGACGCGGCGACGCCCTCGACCTGGGCGGTGGCGCCCTGGACCTGGCCCTGCGCGCCGGTCACCGTGCGGTCGACACCGGGGACGAACGCGGACAGGGGACCGAACAGGTAGTCGATCTCCTGCGTGGCGCCGTCCTGTACGGCTCCAGCGCGGACGGCGGCGTTCTGCGCGACGGCGTCGGCCGACACGTTCGGGACCCCGGCGGTGTGGGCGTGCGCGGCGCGGGCGGCGGCGGTGCGGGCGGTGCCGGCGACGCCGGTGACGCCCTCGACGTAGGTGCGGGCCTGCTGCTTGGCGTGCGCGGCGGCGGCCTCGACCCGGGCATCGGCGTGCCCGAGCGTGCCCTGGGCCCCGGCGACGGCCGGACCGGCCTGGGGAGCGGCCTTGGCGGCGGTGCCGGAGGCCGTGCCCGAGACGGTTCCGGAGACGTTGGAGGCCGCGCCGGACGCGGTCGTCCGCGCCTGGCCGGTCACGCCCGCCACGGTGTTCCGGGCCTTGCCGGTGACCGAGCCGACGGTGCCGTGGGTGACGTCGTCGACGGTGCCCTGGACGTGGGAGACCGTGCCCTGGACATCGGCGACCACGTCACCGGCCACGTCCGGCAGCGCCACGGAGTGGGCGGGCATTTCGTCGGCGCTGGCGACGGCGGAGCCGAGCGCCCACGCACCGGAGACGCCGGCGGCTATCACGATGGAACGGCGGATGTTCTTGTTCATGCTTGCGTCAGATCCTTCGAATTCTCATGTCCGGTCCCGCGCTGGAGAGGTCCAGCGGTGGGCCGGCGGCGTCCGGCCGGAGTGGTCCGGCCGGCGGGCAGACCTGTGCCGCCCCCGCGCGGCAGGTCGCGAGCGGGGAAACGGGTTGCCCTAGCCGGGGAATTCGGGGATGTCTCGGTGCCTGTCACGGGTGGGCGCGGCGTGGGAGGGCGCCGTGGACCCGGGCAGCAGCCGGGCCGTCGCACCGCTGCCGAACGCCGCAGCGGCGAGATCGGAGTGCCGCGTCGAACTGCCGTCCCCCGCCGACTGACCGACCGCGCTGCCACTCGGGAACGCGGGGGCGGGGGCGGGAATCGAGGTGCCGGCCGCCTTTGTGGCCGGGGTCCGTGCGGGTACGGCGTCGGCCGCTGCCGGGGCGAAGGCGTTGTCCGCACGCTCGACTGCTTCTCGCTTGCCGGGCCGCGCGGCCTCACGGTGTCCGGCGGCCGCCTGGGCTCCGGCGTTCGGAGCCGCCGCGTGCGCGCAGTCCCCGGGCCGGCCGGGGGCGCCGGGTTCGCCGATCTGTCCCGGGATGCCGGGCAGCCCCGGCATCGACGGCGGACCCGGAAGGAACTGCGGCGGAGCCTCGGCGGCGAGCCCGCCGACGAGCCCTCCGGCGAACTCCCCCGCTTCACTGACCTCTTCCCGCACCGCTCCCTGGACCGTTCCCCACACTTCGCCTGCTTCGCGCACTTCGCGTACGACGGGTACGGCGACCTGGGTGCGGACCGGCTCGACCACGTGGGTCCTGACGGGCTCGGCCACGCGGTTCCGGGCCGGCTCGACGGCTTGCTGCCGCACGGCCCCGACGGGTCGGGAGCCGGGAGCGGGAGACGTGTGGTGCGGCGTCGGCGCGGAGGCGGATGCGTGAACGGGCGCCGGAACGGAACCGTGAACCGGCGCGTGAGCGGTTGCGTGAACCGCCTGCTCGCCCGTGGCCTCCGTCGGCGGCAGAACTCCCTCCGCCGCGTGCGCCCTTCCCCCGCACAGCAGGCCGATCACGACCAGGCCGCCGGCCAGCAGCATCACCCGGAGCGCCATGTTCAGCGCACGCCGCCCGGCCGCTGCGCGCACGACGCGCAGAGCGGCAGCAGGCAGAGCGACCGGGGAAGTCAAGGTGGGGGGAACCCTCCCGTACGAGTGGCGCGGGACGCGAGGCGCGTGGGCGCGGGGATGAGAACAGCCGCGCCGATCCTTGCACGGGACGCCCGAGGTTGCGCAAGTCCCCTGTTACCGATGGGTAGTCATGTCCGGATTTACGGCGTCCCGCACCTACGACGTCCCGTTCGCCGGGTTCCCGGAGTCCGGTATCGGCAGCGGCCGCTTCTCGATCGCCGCCGCCATCACCTCCGGGAAGAGGTCCGGCGTGCACGCGAACGCCGGTGCTCCCAAGGCCGCGAGCGCCGCCGCGTGCTCCCTGTCGTACGCGGGCGCCCCCTCGTCGGAGAGCGCGAGCAACGTGACGAACTGCACTCCTGACGCCTTCATCGCGGCGACCCGCTTCAGCATCTCGTTCCTGATGCCCCCTTCGTAGAGATCGCTGATGAGGACGACGACGGTCTCCGCGGGGCGGGTGATCTGCGACTGGCAGTACGCGAGCGCTCTGTTGATGTCGGTGCCGCCGCCGAGCTGCGTGCCGAACAGGACGTCGACCGGGTCGTCGAGCTGGTCGGTGAGGTCGACGACGGCCGTGTCGAACACGACGAGCCTGGTGCTGATGGACCGCATCGAGGCCAGCACCGCGCCGAACACGGAGGCGTAGACGACGGAGGCCGCCATCGAACCCGACTGGTCGATGCAGAGGATGACCTCCTTCTTCACCGACCGGGACGCGCGGCCGTATCCGATGAGCCGCTCGGGGACGACCGTGCGGTACTCCGGCAGGTAGTTCTTGAGGTTGGCCGCGATCGTGCGGTTCCAGTCGATGTCGTGGTGGCGGGGCCTGCTGATCCGGGCGCTGCGGTCGAGCGCGCCGGTGAGCGTGGCGCGGGTCCGGGTGGCGAGACGCTTCTCCAGGTCCTCGACGACCTTGCGCACGACGGTGCGCGCGGTCTCCTTCGTCGTCTCCGGCATCGCCTTGTTGAGGGAGAGCAGCGTGCCGACGAGGTGCACGTCGGCGTCGACCGCTTCCAGCATCTCCGGTTCGAGCAGCAGCGCGGACAGGCCGAGGCGGTCGATGGCGTCACGCTGCATGACCTGGACGACGGAGGACGGGAAGTACGTCCGGATGTCGCCGAGCCAGCGCGCCACGGACGGAGCGGACGCCCCGAGGCCGGCCGAGCGGTCGCGCGCCCGCCCCTCCTTCATGTCCCCTCTCCCGTAGAGCGCGGTCAGGGCGCCGTCCATCGCCGCGTCCTGGCCGCTCAGCGCGCAGCCGGTGCCGTCCGCCTCGTCCCCGCCGAGCACGAGTCGCCAGCGCCGCATCCGCTCGTCCCGGGCTCCCCCACTGAGCCCGTCCACCTGGTCGACCGCCATCAGGCCACCCCCACAAGGTCGTTGTCACCCCGGCCGGAACCGAAGCCGGAGCCAGAGCTGGAGCCCGAATCGGAGCTGGAGCCGGAGTCAGGTCTGGCGTCGACGTCGGCATCGTCCGTCCCGAGCAGCAGCCGCAGCGCCGGCAGCACCGCGTCGGCGCGGGCCGGATCGAGGCCGGGCGCGAACCCCGGCGGAGCCGTCCCCACGCCCGTCGTGCGTCCCGCCCCCGCGGGCCCCCGCCGCACCAACTCGCCCAGCGTGCGGCGCACACCGGATTCGTAGGCGGAGAACGTGCGCCGCAGCAGCGGCAGTACGTCCGTGAACGCGTCCGCGGAGACACCCGTCAGCCAGTCGTCGACGAGCGCGAGCAGCCGCTCGTCGTGTACGAGGAGCAGCCCGCCGCCGGAGCCGCCGCCCACGAACCCCTCGATCCACGCGGCGGCCTCGGCAGGCCCGGTGCCCGGCGAGAGGGCGAGCCCCATCAGCCGCGCGGCCTCTCCCTCGGCCAGCTGTCCGTCGTCGAGGAGCAGCCGCGCGCACCGCCCCCGGATCACCCCGGCCACACTGTCGCGTCCGGCGAGGACCCGCAGCACCGAGTGCCAGCGGCCTCTGTGTCCCGCCGTCCCATCGTCCTCCAGGAGCCCCACCGCCGCGTGGACCGCGTCCACATGCCCGCGCATCTCGGCCGCGGCGTCCCCGTCGAGCCCCGCGCACGCGGGCGGCAGGCCCACGAAGACGCGCTCGGCGAGACCTGCCGCGACCTCGGTCAGCGCCTGGGTGTCCGTGCCCCGCACGTCGCCGTAGCGCAGGGAGCGGACGAGTGCGGGCAGGGCCTGGGCGAGATGGCCGACGTCCGCGTCCATCGCGGCGCGGTGGGCCAGCACGCGCATCACCACCGGGAGCGCCTCGGGCAGTTCGGCGAGGAGGCAGCGCTCCGCGAGGGCCGTGACGTCGGCGAGGGCCTGTGCGCCGATCGCGTCCGCCTCGGCTCTGGCCGTGGCGGCCGAGAGCACGGTCGTGCCCCAGACCCCCGCCTCGGCGACGCGTACGGACAGCTCGGGTTCCCAGCGCAGCCGCCAGGTCTCCCGGAACGTGCCGGTGGAGGCGCGCATGGACCGTGCCGGTTCGCCCCAGCCGACGTCGAGGAGGCGGAGCCGGTGCAGGAGCCGGCTCCGAGCCGCGTCGGTCTCCTTGCGCAGGTCGAGCTCCAACTCCCGCTCCAGAGCCTCCGGTTTGAGCCGCAGGGAACGCTGGAGCCGCGTGAGGTCGCGTTGCAGCGGTACGGCGGGCGCCGCGTCCGGGACCTCGCCGAGTACGTCCCCGACGACGAGCTTGTCGTGGACGAGCGACAGCGGTACGTCCGATCCCTCGCACATCACGGCGCGGATGGCGTCCGTCGTCTCGGACAGCCCGGCCAGCGGACGGCCCCGCATCGCGGCGAGCGTCTCCGCGAGCCGCACCGCCTCGATGACGTGCGCCGACGACACGATCCTGTCCTCGTCCCTGAACAGCCCGGCGACCTTGGTCATCCAGCGTTCGACGGGCCGGTCCGGGGCGCTGAACAGATGCCCGTACCAGCCGGGCGAGTCGATGCCCGCGCCATATCCGCCGGCCCGCGCGAGACGGCGGTGCGTCCAGGGCACCCAGGTCATGTCGACCTTGGCCTTGGGTAGCCCCTTGAGGACGGCCCGGTCGGCGGCGACCGTCGCCTTCACCCACAGCGCCGGAACGTGCCAGGCGCCGCACACCACCGCGACACCGTCCCCGAACTCCTTCTGCGCAGAACGCAGCTGGAGGCGCATGTACGCCTCCCGCACGAGGTCCCGCTCGTGCCCCCCGTCGCCGTACTCCTCCCTCAGCGCTCCCATCGCCTCGCCGAGCGCCTCGAACGGCGCGAACACGTCCCCCGACGCGCCCCGGTGCTCGACGACGTCCTCCCACCAGCGCTCCGGGTCGTCGTGCCCAGCGGTCCCGGCGAGTACGGCGAGCGGATCGACGCGCATCGCCTCCCGCGCGTCCTCCCCGCCCTGTCCCCCGTCCCCCTCGGGGTCGTCCGGCGTCATCGTCTGCTCCCGCAGGGCCAGGCTGTGCGCCGCCGGCAGGTCGATGAAGCGGACCGGCACGTCCCGCTCCAGGGCCCACCGGATCGCGACCCACTCCGGGGAGAACTCGGCCAGCGGCCAGAACGCGGAACGCCCCGGCTCGTCCACGACATGCGCCAGCAGCGCGACCGGCGGCACCATGCCCTCATCGGCGGCGAGCGCCACCAGCGCGTCCGCCTCGGGCGGCCCCTCCACCAGGACCACACCCGGGACCGAAGCGTCGAGCGCCGCCCGGACGGCCCTGGCCGAACCGGGGCCGTGATGACGCACCCCCAGCAGCAGCGGCCCCTGCTCCCTCCCCCGCTCGCTCATACGCTCACCTCACGGCACGCGCGGTAGAAGTCCTTCCAGCCGTCCCGCTCGCGCACCACGGCCTCCAGGTACTCCTGCCAGATCACCCGGTCCGCGGCTGGGTCACGGACGACGGCGCCGAGGATGCCCGCCGCGACGTCCGACGGCCGCAGCACGCCGTCCCCGAAGTGGGCGGCCAGCGCGAGCCCGCTCGTCACGACGGAGATCGCCTCGGCCGTGGACAGCGTGCCGCTCGGCGACTTCAGCTTCGTACGCCCGTCCTCGGTGACGCCGCCGCGCAGCTCGCGGAAGACCGTGACGATGCGGCGGATCTCGTCCGTGCCGTCCGGAGCGGCCGGCAGGTCGAGAGAGCGGCCGATCTGGTCGACGCGGCGCGAGACGATGTCGACCTCCGCCTCCGCGCTCTCCGGCAGCGGAAGCACCACGGTGTTGAAGCGGCGGCGCAGCGCGCTCGACAGGTCGTTGACCCCCCGGTCGCGGTCGTTCGCCGTGGCGATCAGGTTGAACCCCCTGACGGCCTGCGTCTCCTGGCCCAACTCCGGTATCGGCAGGGTCTTTTCCGACAGGATCGTGATCAGCGTGTCCTGCACGTCGGCCGGGATGCGGGTCAGCTCCTCGACCCGGGCCGTCATGCCCTCGGACATGGCGCGCATGACGGGGCTGGGCACGAGGGCGTCCCGGCTGGGGCCGTGCGCGAGCAGCCGCGCGTAGTTCCACCCGTAGCGGATCGCCTCCTCGGGGGTGCCCGCCGTGCCCTGCACGAGCAGCGTCGAGTCGCCGCTGACGGCGGCCGCGAGATGCTCGGACACCCAGGTCTTTGCGGTGCCGGGGACGCCGAGCAGCAGCAGGGCGCGGTCGGTGGCGAGCGTGGTGACGGCGACCTCGACGATGCGGCGCGGCCCCACGTACTTCGGTGTGATGACGGTGCCGTCGGGCAGCGTCCCGCCGAGCAGATACGTGGCGACCGCCCACGGCGAGAGGCGCCAGCGCTCCGGGCGCGGCCGGTCGTCCTGCGCGGCCAGCGCCGCCAGTTCGGCGGCGAAGGCGTCCTCGGCATGCGGCCGCAGGGCTTGCGCGGCGCCCTGGTTCCCCGCGGACGCGGCGCTCTGGTCCCCCGCGGACGCGGCGCTCTTCTCGGTCGGTTCGACGGACACGGTCATGGCGATCCCCCTCGATTTCGGCCGGGCGCAGCCGGCACGTCCGGCACATCCCGAGCACTCGGCCGGGATGTGACTCCACCGTGCACCACGCCACTGACAATCACCGGTCGTACGCCGTTGACCTGCGTGAACTCCCTTGCCACGGCCGATTGTCAGTGGCGGGACCTACCTTCGAGAACATGACTCAGCAGGGGGTGCGCTGGACGGCGGACCAGGTGCTGGCACTGGCGCCTGACGCTCCGTCACGCAAGGCGGGAAGCAAACTCGGCGTCGCCGGACCTTGGTCGGAGGCGGGAAGTTCGGGCGAGGGGATGGTGTGGGGGCACTGCAAGGGCAGTGGCAGCAAGCCGTATCAGACGGTCGTGGATGTCGCGGACGCGGCGGGCCCGGCCTACAAGTGCAGTTGTCCGAGCCGTAAGTTCCCGTGCAAGCACGCGCTCGGGCTGCTCCTCCTGTGGGCGGGGGCGGACGGCTCGGTGCCGGATGCGCAGGTGCTCCCGGACTGGGCGGAGCAGTGGGCCCAAGGGCGCAGGAAGCGCGCCGAGGCCAAGCGGGAGGCGGATGCGGGCGGGGCCACTGCCGCTGATCCCGAGGCCGCGCGCCGCAGGGCCGAGCGCCGCGCCGATCGGGTCACGGCGGGCGTGAGCGAGCTGGAGCAGCGGCTCACGGACCTGCTGCGGGGCGGCCTCGCCTCGGCCGAGCAGTCCGGGTACGGGATGTGGGAGGAGACCGCGGCGCGCATGGTGGACGCGCAGGCGCCCGGACTGGCCGCGCGGGTAAGGGAGCTGGGGTCGATACCCACGTCCGGTCCCGGCTGGCCGGTGCGGCTCCTGGAGGAATGCGCGCTGCTGCACCTCCTCGACCGCGGCTGGCTGCGTCGCGACCTGCTCCCCGCCGGACTCGCGGCGACGGTCCGCTCCCGCGTCGGACTGCCCGCACCGGCGGACGGACGGCCCACCCGGGACCTATGGCTGGTCCTGGCGCAGTACGACTCGACCGACAGCCGGCTCACCACCCGCCGGACATGGCTGTACGGGACGGAGTCCGGCCACACGGCGCTCCTCCTCTCCTACGGTGCGGCGGGCCGCGCCCCGACGCTCTCCCTGCCGGTCGGTCTTGCCCTGGACGCCGAGCTCTCCGCGTACGCGGGCGACGGACAGCTCCGCGCCGACCTGGGCGAACGGTTCACGGCGCCCGCCCCAAGTCCCGTACGGCCCAAGGGGGCAGGCGTGGCGGAGGCGGCGGCGCTGTACGGGGATGCGCTGAGCCGCGACCCGTGGCTGGAGTCATGGCCGGTGACGCTGAGCCGGGTCATACCGACCCCGGACGAGGCGAGAGGAGGCTGGCAACTGGCGGATGCGGCAGATGACTTGGACCGCCCGTCGCCGGAACAGCCGCCTTCGGAGCGGCCGGGTCCCGAACGGCCGGGTCCCGAACGGCTGGCGCTCCCGATCACGCCGAAGGCCGCGTCGGGCCCCGGGCTGTGGCGGCTGGCCGCACTGTCCGGCGGGGCACCGGTCACCGTCTTCGGCGAGTGCGGCCACCGCGGCTTCACCCCACTCACGGCCTGGTCCGAAGGCCCGGGAGAAGCGGTGGCTCTGTGGTGACGAGCCGGACGACGCAGACACCGGAGACGACCGGGCGGACCCCCATCCCGGAGAGGAGCGAAACATGAACGGACCTTCGACCGCCACGGCTACCACGACCACCAGCACGACCACGGCCACCGGTGACCCATGGGAAGAGCTGGTCACGGCCGCCCTGCTCGGAACGGACCGGCGGACGCCGCCGGGCCACGCGCCCGGCACCGACGCACCCGTCGCGCTGCTCGACGCGGCCGCCGTGCAGACCGTACGGCGGCGGGCCGGGCTGCGGCCGGCACCCGCTGCCGCGCCGCCGGCACGGGCGGCGGACGACCCGCGACCCCCTCTCCCGGCCCTCGCGCGACGCAGACTCGCGATGCTGCTCACCGACCGTCCCGGCACCGGCGGCGGCCGCCGCGGAACAGCCCCCGACCTGATGGAGCTGCTGCCCCAGTGGCTGGCCGGGGCCAACGAACAGGGGTACGCGGCGCCTGCGGATCTCCTTCCCGCCCTCCTCGACGCGGCCCGCGGGCGTACCGACCTGCGGCCCCAGGCCCTCACGTTCGCCGGCCCGCGCGCACTCTGGCTGGCCCGGCTCAACCCGGACTGGAAGTTCGCGCTCCGCTCCACCCCCGGCGGCGGCACGGCGCTCCCGGCGCCCGAGGACGCGGCCGACGTGCAGCGGCTGTGGGAAGAGGGCCTGTTCGCCGAGCGGGTCGCGCTCCTGGCCGCCGTGCGCGCACACAGCCCGGCCGCGGCGCGCGAACTGCTCGCGACCACGTGGTCCGCCGAGCGGGCCGAGGACCGGCTGATGTTCCTCGACTCACTGCGGTCGGGGCTCGCCGACGCCGACGAGCCGTTCCTGGAGCAGGCGTTGTCCGACCGCAGCCGCAACGTCCGGGCCACGGCCGCCGAGCTGCTGTCCGCCCTCCCCGGCTCGGCGCTCGCCGCCCGCATGGCGTCGCGCGCGGCCTCCTGCGTCGCGGTCGACCGCACCCAGGGCGCGGCGGCGATCACGGTCGAGGCACCGCACGAGTGCGACGCGGGCATGGAGCGGGACGGCGTGGTCGCCAAGCCTCCGACGGGCCGGGGTGAACGGTCCTGGTGGCTTGGCCAGTTGGTCGAGGCCACGCCGCTCGGCTGCTGGTCCGCGCGGTTCGGAGGGCGCACACCGGAGGAGGTCGTCGCGCTGCCGGTGGCCGACGACTGGCAGGGCGAACTGCACGCCGCCTGGTGCCGGGCCGCGGTGCGGCAGAGAGACGCCGTGTGGTCACGCGCGCTCCTGGGCGCGCCCGCGTCACCGGACGCCGGAGGCCCCGGCGCCGTATCGCTGTCCGAGCGGGCGAAGCTCCTCGGCGCGCTGCCCGACGGTGAACGCGCCGAGTGGGTCGCGGGTTTCATCGCGACACACGGCCTGTCCGAGGCGTTCCAGTTGCTCGGGGTCTGCGCCCAGCCGTGGGCCGAGCCACTCGGGCGGGCGGTGGTCGACGCGCTGAACATCGCGCGGGACGCGGGCAGTTACCCCTGGAGCTTCAGCGGCGTCATGGGCCTGGCCGAACGCTGTCTGGACCCCGCCGAGGCGGCCAGACTCGAAGGCCTCACCGCCACCCCGGACGAACCGGAGGACGCGGCCCCCGGCGCCGGCGGCTACTGGTCGGAAGCATTCCAGCGCCTGGTCAGCACATTGCGCCTGCGGCAGGCGATGCGGGATGAGTTGAGCGGGGCGTCAGCGTGATGAGTACCCGTTGAGGGCCGGTGATGCAGGGCTTGGGGACTGTCCGGTTCGGGCGGAGCGCGACCCACGCACCCGAACCGGCACCCCTGCGTCCTCACTCGGGAGAGCGCCCGGGAGGGCACCCTGGACAGCACCCCGGAGGGATCAAGCTCCGGCAGGCTGGCGGACGTTCGCGTTGACCCAGTCCACGATCGACGCCGTCGTCGCGCCCGGGGTGAAGATCTCCGCGACGCCCTTCTCCTTGAGCGGAGCGATGTCCGCCTCGGGGATGATCCCGCCGCCGAACACCTTGATGTCCGCGGCGTCGCGCTCCACGAGGAGCTCGATGACGCGGGCGAAGAGCGTGTTGTGCGCCCCGGAAAGAATCGAGAGACCGATCGCGTCGGCGTCCTCCTGGATCGCCGTGTCGACGATCTGCTCCGGCGTCTGGTGCAGGCCGGTGTAGATGACCTCCATACCGGCATCACGCAGCGCCCGCGCGATCACCTTGGCCCCACGATCGTGACCGTCGAGCCCCGGCTTGGCGACCACCACGCGGATCGGACCGGCTGCCACACCCATCACTGCCTCCATGAAGCGACTTCCACCCGATACCTGACCTGATGCGTACCCGGGGAGTGAACGAACGTTATCGACAGCATCCCGCAACCGGCCGTTTCGCGGTGCGGAGCGAGGGGGAAATCACACATTGGGACACGTTCGCTGCGCGCCACAGCCGCCGCAGGCGGCTCAGAAGCCGCATACGGGGGCCACCGGCGCAAGGGGAGCCGCAAAGAGACAGCCGCACCACACCGCCGCCGGCCGCGCGGCGGGCGGCACGGCGCATCGGCGCCGCGGTACGTACGGGATTCACGTAACGCACCGCGACGGTCACGCATGGGCATCAAATCGTCACCGCCCGCGTACGACGCGCATCGTCGGCCACCTCGGCGCATGCTTCCCATGAGGGCACACGGGAGACAGAGCCGTTTTCCCGGGTGCCGACGGGAGGTCGGCAATGAAGGTCACGAGGATTCTGCCTTTTCGCCCGCTCTGTCAGCTGATTCCCGCCAGGCTGGTGTTCCCCGCCAGGCTGGCCGGAGTCTCCGTCTCTCTGTTGAAGGCGACCGCACTCGAGGTCGCCATCCTCGCCGGACACGTCCTCCTCTACCCCTCCGGCATCATCCAGGAGCGCCGGGACGCCCCCGCGCTCCCTCCGCTCGGCTACGCCCCCGCACCGGAAGGCGTGAGCGAGGAGGGCGAGGACGCCTCGTACCTGACGGAGAGCGCCGCCCTGCCGGGGCCTGGGGCAGAAAACGCCCCCACCGGCCGTAGCGCCCGGCTGCCGTCCGCCGAGAGCAAGCCGCCGGTTCTCCTCATGCACGGCTTCATCGACAACCGCTCCGTCTTCGTCCTGCTGCGCCGCTCGCTCGCCCAGCACGGCAGGCACCACGTGGAGTCGCTCAACTACTCGCCGCTGACCTACGACATCCGCACCGCCGCCGCGCTGCTCGGCCGCCATGTCGAGGAGATCTGCGAACGCACGGGCCACGACCGGGTGGACATCGTGGGGCACAGCCTCGGCGGGCTCATCGCCCGTTACTACGTGCAGCGCCTGGGCGGCGATCTGCGCGTACGCACCCTCGTGTCGCTCGGCACCCCACACAGCGGGACCACGTTCGCGCCCCTGCTGGACGCGCACCCGATCGTCCGGCAGATGCGCCCCGGCTCGACCGTCATCGAGGAGCTGTCCCGGCCCGCTCCCGGCTGCCGCACCCACTTCGTGAGTTTCTGGAGCGACCTCGACCAGATCATGGTTCCGCTGGAGACGGCCTGCATCGACCACCCCGACCTGATCGCGCAGAACGTCCGCGTCACCGGCGTCGGGCACCTGGCGCTCCCCGTCCACCCGGCGGTCGCCGCCGGCATCCGGGAGGCGCTCGACGCCGAGGAAACGGAAGGAGCGCACGCCACCGACTCGGTAAGCGGTCTGACAGTGGCCTGACCGCGACCTGCGCCTGGCCTGATCCTGGCCTTATCCTGCCCCCGGAACGGTCTCCGAACTGGCCAAACGTCGAACGATTCTCGAACGCAGAGCCAAAGCTCTGCCCACAGTCCGCCGAAAGACGGCCGAATGCCCGTTTCCTGCGAGCGGGAAACCTGCCGAAGATTGTCGAGCCCGCGTACCGCCGGGTACAGTCACCGCACTGCTCTGGCAGCCCCTGTTGTCGAGGCGAAAGAGAAGTTGGTGAACGACCGTCACCCGTCGGGGACTCAGACCTCCCCGGTCCCGGCTCAGGACGCCGACTACGCGCCCTACGCTCCGTATGACCAACAGAGCGCGCAGTACGGCGACTACACCGGTTACGACGGCCACGCCACCGGCGGTTTCGCGGCCGACCCGCTCTTCGGCGACCTTCCCGGGGCGCAGAGCACCGGCTCGTACGACAGCGGTCAGTGGGCGACCGGCGCGCATCAGACGCTGACGGCGCAGGAACCCCAGCACCACGACCCGTACGCGGCGCAGCAGCAAGCCTCCCCGTACGCCACCGGCAGTTACGACACCACCGCCGCCTGGGGGACCGCCGCCGATCAGCAACTCGCCGGTATTCCGGCCCAGTCCGGACCTGACCATTCCGGCCAGTGGGACAACAGCGGGTGGGCCGACCAGACCGGGCAGTGGGACGCGAGTGCCTTCGGGGCGCAGGCGCAGGGGTTCACCACGCAGGACGCGTTCGCCACGCAGACCTTCCAGGCACCGCAGAACTTCCAGGCACCGGCGGCCTTCGAGACCGGGACGTTCGACGCGCAGGGCTTCGAGACCCAGGCGTTCGGCGCTCAGGCCTATGAGACGCAGGCCTACGAGACACAGGCGTTCGAGGCCCAGCCCTTCGCGACGCAGACCTTCGAAGCGCCGTCCTTCGCCGATTCGGCCTCCCTCGACACCGGCGCGTACGACGCCACCGCGTGGAACTCCGCGGGGCCCGAAGGTGACGAGAGCGACCTCGACGCCCGCCACGACTACGGCCAACCCGGCGCCTCCGAACCCGAGTTGAGCCACAACGACGACCTCGACGACGGCCTCGGCGACGACCTCAACGACGTCGAGGAAATCGTCGCCCGCGACGAGCGGCCCGCCCCGGTCACCCCCGCCCAGCGCGCACGCTCCCGCCGCCGCTCCCCCGCCAAGCGCTCCGCGCTGCTCACCGTCGCGGTGCCCTCGGTGTGCGTGATGGGTGTCGCGGGCGTGGCCGCGGCCTCCGTCGGCGGACTCGGCGGGGACGACAGCAAGGACACGACGGCGGCCTCCGCGCCCGACGCGACCGCCGTGAAGCCCTCCGTCGCCAACAACAAGCTCGACACCCAGCTCGCGGACCTCTCCGCGGACGCGGGTGACTTCGCCGACCGGGCGAGCCGCACCCAGGAACGCATCGACCTCAGGGCCAAGCAGCAGGCCGAGCGGAAGCAGGCGGCGGAGGAAGCGGCGCGCAAGGAGCGGCTGCGGCCCAAGTTCGTCCTCCCGGTCAAGCAGCGCGGACTGAGCGCGTACTACGGGCAGGCCGGTATCAACTGGATGTCCGTGCACACCGGCATCGACTTCCCTGTCTCGTACGGGACCCCGGTGATGGCCGCGACCGACGGCACCATCCGTACGCAGTGGAACAGCGCGTACGGGAACATGACGATCCTGACGGCGAAGGACGGCACGGAGACCTGGTACTGCCACCTCTCCAGCCACGCCGTCATGAGCGGACCGGTCAAGGCCGGCGACCTCATCGCGCACTCCGGGAACTCCGGCAACTCCACCGGTCCGCACCTGCACTTCGAGGTGCGTCCCGGCGGCGGCTCGGCGGTCGACCCGCTCCCGTGGCTCCGCAGCCACGGGCTCGACCCGACGTAGCCACGGGCTCGACCCGACGTAGCCACGGGCTCGACCCGACGTAGGGCCGAGCCTCCTGGCAGAGGCCCTCCAGCCCCCTACAACTTCTCCACCGGCGCGTACCGCAGCAGCAGGCGCTTCGGCTTGGGCTCGCCGAAGTCGACTGTCGCCTCCGCGTTCGTCCCCGTGCCCTTGACTCCGACGACCGTGCCGAGGCCGAACTGATCGTGCGTGACCCGGTCTCCCACGGACAGCGCGACGACCGGCTTCTCGGTCGCGCGGCGCGTGGCGAACGCCGGTGTCGAGCGGGAGCGCGACGACGAGAGAGACGCGGCGATCCCGCTCGTCGGTCCCGCCGACTTGGCGGGCGCCATGGCGCCGGTCCGCTTCCACTCCAGATGCGCGTCCGGGATCTCCTCCAGGAAGCGTGACGGCGGGTTGTACGAGGGCTGGCCCCAGGCGCTGCGCAGCGTGGAGCGGGTCAGGTACAGCCGCTCACGCGCGCGTGTGATGCCGACGTAGGCGAGGCGGCGCTCCTCCTCCAGCTCCTTGACCTGGCCGAGGGAGCGCATGTGCGGGAACACGCCGTCCTCCATGCCGGTCAGGAAGACGACCGGGAACTCGAGGCCCTTGGCGGTGTGCAGCGTCATCAGCGTGATGACGCCGGAGCCGTCGTCCTCCTCGTCCGGGATCTGGTCGGAGTCGGCGACGAGCGCGACCCGCTCCAGGAACTCGGACAGCGTGCCGACGCTCGCCTCGCCCTCGGCAGCGCCCTCAGCCGCGCCCTCGGCAGCGCCGTCCGCCGTCGCGCTCTCCTGCTCGAACTCCAGGGCCACGGCGGCGAGTTCCTGAAGGTTCTCGATGCGCGTCTCGTCCTGCGGGTCCGTAGACGACTGCAACTCGGCGAGATAGCCGGTCCGTTCGAGCACGGCCTCCAGGACCGTGGCCGGGCCCGCGCCCGACTCGACGATCGTGCGGAGGTCCTCCATCAGCGTGTTGAACCGCTTCACCGCGTTCGTCGAGCGGGCCGCCATGCCGTACGCCTCGTCGACCCTCCGCAGCGCCTGCGGGAAGGAGATCTTCTCGCGCTGGGAGAGCGCGTCGATCATCGCTTCGGCGCGGTCGCCGATGCCGCGCTTCGGCACATTGAGAATGCGCCGCAGGGGGACGGAGTCCTCGGGGTTGGCGAGCACCCGCAGATAGGCCAGGACGTCCCTGACCTCCTTGCGCTCGTAGAAGCGGACTCCGCCGACGACCTTGTAGGGCAGGCCGACGCGGATGAAGATCTCTTCGAAGACACGGGACTGCGCGTTCGTCCGGTAGAAGACGGCGACGTCGCCGGCCTTCGCGTCGCGCGCGTCCGTGAGCCGGTCGATCTCGTCGGCGACGAACTGCGCCTCGTCGTGCTCGGTGTCCGCGACGTATCCGGTGATCTGCGCGCCCGCGCCCGCGTTCGTCCACAGGTTCTTGGGGCGGCGGGATTCGTTGCGCTCGATGACCGCGTTGGCCGCGGAGAGGATGGTCTGCGTCGAGCGGTAGTTCTGTTCGAGCAGGATCGTCGTCGCGTCCGGGTAGTCCTCCTCGAACTGGAGGATGTTACGGATG
The DNA here is from genome assembly GCF_056432625.1 of Streptomyces sp. NPDC045026. Taxonomy (NCBI): domain Bacteria; kingdom Bacillati; phylum Actinomycetota; class Actinomycetes; order Kitasatosporales; family Streptomycetaceae; genus Streptomyces; species Streptomyces sp. NPDC045026. The sequence goes on along the minus strand of NZ_JBWKIS010000013.1, from coordinate 75,416 downwards.
GTGGCTCCGCGGAACGCGTAGATCGACTGGTCCGCGTCACCCACGACGCACAGCTCGGCGGGCGGGAGGTCGTCCGCGCGGGGCGGCTCGTCCTCCGCGCGTCCGCTGTCGGCCGAGCCCACCAGCTCTCTGACCAGCGCGTACTGCGCGTGGTTCGTGTCCTGGTACTCGTCGACGAGGACGTGGCCGAAGCGGCGGCGGTAGTGCTCGGCGACGTCCGGGAAGGCGCGCAGGAGGTGCACCGTCGTCATGATCAGGTCGTCGAAGTCCAGTGCGTTCGCCTCGCGGAGGCGGGACTGGTACATCGCGTAGGCCTGGGCGAGGGTCTTCTCGAAGCCGTCGGCGGCCTGGCCTGCGAAGTCCTCCTCGTCGATCAGCTCGTTCTTCAGGTTCGAGATCTTGGCGCTGAAGGACTTCGGCGGGAACTTCTTCGGGTCCAGGTCGAGGTCGCGGCAGACCAGGGCCATGAGGCGCTTGGAGTCGGCGGCGTCGTAGATCGAGAACGACGACGTGAAGCCGAGCTTCTTGGACTCGCGGCGCAGGATGCGCACGCAGGCGCTGTGGAACGTCGACACCCACATCGCGTTCGCCCGCGGGCCGACCAGGGACTCGACGCGCTCCTTCATCTCGCCCGCGGCCTTGTTCGTGAACGTGATCGCGAGGATCTGGCCGGGGTGCACGCCGCGCTCACCGAGGAGGTACGCGATGCGGTGCGTGAGCACGCGGGTCTTGCCGGAGCCGGCGCCCGCCACGATGAGCAGCGGGGAGCCGCCGTGGACGACGGCCGCCTTCTGGTTCTCGTTCAGCCCGTCGAGGAGGGCCGCCGGGTCGAGCGCCGGGCGTGGGGCGCCGTCCCGGTAGTACGCGTCCCTGGCCGGGGGCACGTCGAACTTCCCGTCGAACAGGTCGTCCGGAACGTGCTCCGGAGCCGTGTCGTCCTCGGGCGGCGGCGGGGCATGTTCCTCACTGGCCTTCGAAGCCGTGAGGTCCGCCAGGAAGCTGTCGTCAAAGAGGCTGCTCATCGCTCTACGAGTCTAGGCCGCCCCACTGACACCCACGGCCGCCCCGGAAACTTCGCCCGACTTCGCGGACCCGGCCACCTCACGTAGTGCGTGAATCACCCTCCGTAAGGATTACCGGAGGTCACGAGCAAGATTGCCGAAGGTCACGAAAATGTATCGGGCATATCGAACATCAACCTTCACAGCAGCCACACGAGTTGGCTAGCGTGCTCCGCGGGCCGCCCGTCCCCCCGCCGGCAACCGCGCCGCGAACGGGTCGCCCCCGCTGAGTTCAGTACGCCGAGAGGCATGGAACCGGGGACCCACGACCTTTGGGGTGAATCGGCCGACGACCCGTCAGGGACGGCCGTAGGGCAGCCTTCCGAATCTCCGCCCGAACCCGACAGCTAACCCGGTAGGCGGTCATGGGAAGGAGACGCGCCCCTTGGCGTCGCACCGCAAGCCGCGCAGCAGGACAGCCGGTCCCCGCACGGCCCCCGTCGTCGGCATCACCACGGCGGCCCTCACCTCCATAGCCCTGCTCTCGCAGAGCGCGAACGCCGCACCCTCCGCGCCGCCGAAGCCGAGCATGGAAGAGGTCCAGAAGAAGGTCGACACCCTCTACCACCAGGCGGGCGTCGCCACGGAGAAGTACAACGCGGCCAAGGAGCACACCGCCAAGCAGCAGAAGCGCGTCGGTGACCTGCTCGACGACGTCGCACAGCGCACCGAGAAGCTCAACAAGGCCCGCCAGGAGCTCGGCACCTTCGCCGCGGCCCAGTACCGCACGGGCGCCGTCTCCGACACCGCGACGCTGCTCCTCGCCGACGACGCGCAGGACTACTTCGACCAGGACCAGCTGATGAGCCGGCTCACGAGCCGCCAGAAGAAGGCCGTCGACGACTACCAGACCGAGCAGGCCGCCACCACGAAGAAGCGCACGGAGGCGGCCAAGAGCCTGGAGACGCTCACCACTTCGCAGGCCACGCTCCGGAGCACGAAGAGGGACGTCCAGCAGAAGCTCGGCGACGCCCGCGAACTCCTGTCGAAGCTGACCGCCGAGGAGAAGGCGCGGCTCGCGGCGATCGAGAAGAAGAAGCAGGAGGCCGCCAGGAAGAAGGCGGAGGAGCTGGCGCGTCAGCAGGCCGAGGCGGAGGCCAAGCGCAAAGCGGCCGAGGAGGCCCGGCAGAAGGAGAACCCCGGGACCGGCACCGGTTCGGGCACGGGTACGGGCTCCGGAAGCACCGGCAGCGGCTACGCCGCCAAGGCCGCGAAGGTCATCGCCTTCGCCGAGTCCCAGGAGGGCAAGCCGTACGTGTGGGGCGCCACCGGCCCGGACTCGTACGACTGCTCGGGTCTCACGCAGGCCGCGTGGAAGGCGGCCGGCATCACGCTGCCGCGCACGACCTGGGACCAGGTCAAGGTCGGCACGACCGTCACCACGGCCAATGCACAACCCGGTGACCTGGTCTTCTTCTACGACGACATCAGCCACGTCGGCATCTACATCGGCGACGGCAAGATGATCCACGCCCCCAAGCCGGGCGCGAACGTGCGCGTCGAGTCGATCTACTACATGCCGATCCACAGCGTGGTGCGCCCGGCCTGACCGCCTTCGTGGGGTTACGTTCGGGCGGTGCGCGGCCCGAACGCAACCCCAGGCCCCGGACCCACGTGGTCCCAGCTCCCACCGGCAGCCGGCGCCGCCGTCATGGCCACCGGCATCATCTCGGTCGGTTTTCACCTGACCGGTCACTCGGTGCTGTCCGGCATCATGCTCGTGCTCGCCGCCGCCCTCTGGCTCGTCCTCGCGGCGGACTTCGCGAACCGGCTGGTGCGCGAGCGCGAACGCTGGGGGTCCGAGGCCGACACCCCGACCGCGCTCACCGCGGTCGCGGCCACGACCGTCCTCGGCACCCGGATCTCCCTGTTCGGGTGGCAGACCCTGGCCGAGGCGCTCCTCGCCCTGTCCGCGCTCGTCTGGCCGGTGCTGATGATCAACGTCGTACGGCACTGGAAGCCGCGGATGCCGGGGGGCGTGTTCCTGGGCTGCGTCGCGACGCAGGGCCTCGTCGTCCTGGCGGCGACGCTCGCGCCCGCGGTCGGGGCGCACTGGCTCGCGTTCACGGGAATGGTGCTCTTCTGGGGCGGGCTCGTCCTGTACTGCTTCGCACTGCTCCGCTTCGACCTGCGCGAGGTGGCCTCCGGCGCCGGGGACCAGTGGGTCGCGGGAGGCGCGCTCGCCATCTCCGCGCTCGCGGCGTCGAAGCTCGTCGCGACGGGTCTGTGGAACATCGACGACACGGACGTCCTGCGCACCGTGAGCTTTCTGCTGCTCGCGCTGGACATCGCCTGGTACGTCGTGCTGGTGCTGGCGGAGGTGCGGTGGCCCCGGCCGCGTTACGACATCCGGCGGTGGTCGACGGTCTTCCCGATGGGAATGACAGCGGCGGCGGCACTGTCCGTGGGCGCCGCCGCCGATGTGCCCTGGCTCAAGGGGCCGGGGCAGGTACTGGTGTGGATCGCGGTGGCCGCGTGGCTCGCCACCCTGTTCGGGACGTTCAGGGGCCGAACATCCGCCTGACTCAGGTCCAGAACACGCGCCTGACTCAGGTCCAGAGGACCGCGATGAAGATGTTCGCGGTGGTCAGGAGGCCGACGAGGCCGAACAGGCCCTTGTCGACCTTCTCCTCGTCCCGCTTCACGTACACGAGGCCCAGGATCACGATCAGCAGCGCGAGCTTCACGCCGATCTTGATGTTGTTGACGGTGTTGTCGTCCGCCTGATTCAGGCCCACGAGGACGACTCCCGTGACCAGCATGGTCAGCGCGCCGTGCAGCATCGCCGGGACGAACCGGGCCGTTCCCTTGCCCATCGCCTTCATCTGGGTGAGGAACCCACCGAGGAGCGAGGCGATGCCGATGATGTGCAGGCCGACGAAGAGGTGGATGAGTACGTCCATGACGGGCGAGCCTAGCCGGGGCCTCACTGCCCCCATGAACCGGCCCGCACCGGTCCGTCGGCGGTCACATGCGGTCACACCCAGAACACAAGGACCAGTTGCGGACAATCCGTCACCAACCCGTGACGGTCAGGTTTAGCGTCCTTCCTCAGGTGCCCGGCTCCCCACCCCCGCCCCGCTCAGAGGCGGAAGCCGGACACCTACCGCCGAGAAAGGTCCGGCGGCGGCCCGCTTCCCCTGTGCGGGCCGCCGCCGGACGCGTAAGCAGTACGTACCGGAAGGACGTGCCCCTCGTGTCGGCAGCGCACCGCAAGCCCCGACAGCGCTCGCTCACCGGCCCCACGGCCCGCACCGCGGCGACCCTCGCTCTCGCCTCCGCGGCGACCGCCACCGTCCTGGACGGCGCGGCGCACGCGGATCCCCGGCTCACCCCGAGCCAGGTGAAGGCGAAGGTCGACCGGCTCTACCAGGAGGCCGAGAAGGCAACCGAGAAGTACAACAGCGCCAAGGAGAAGGCGGACAAGGCCGAGAAGAAGCTCGGCTCACTGCGGGACGAGGCGGCCCGCAGGACGGACCGGCTCAACACCCAGCGTGAGGCGCTCGGTTCGGCCGCCGCCGCGCAGTACCGCACCGGTGCCCTCGACCCGGCGGTCCAGCTCGTCCTGTCCTCCGACCCCGCCCAGTACCTCGACAACGCGGCGCTCGCCGACCGGCTCGGCACACGGCAGGCATCCGCGGTCGGGCGCGTGCAGCGCGAGCTGCGGCAGATCGACCAGCTGCGCTCCGAGGCGGACGGCCGGCTCACCGAGCTGCGCAAGCGGCAGGGCGAACTGAAGAAGCAGAAGAAGACGGTCACCGGGAAGCTGGCCGAGGCAAAGCGTCTGCTCGACCAGTTGCCGGCGGCCGAGCGCACCGGCGTCGGAGCGGGCGCCGGCGACACCGGCACGGCCGACCGCGCCTCCCGCTCGGACACCTCCCGCGAGCTGCCGTCCGGCGCCCTGCCCAAGGCCCCGGACTCCCGCACGGCGGCGGCCATCGCCTATGCCTACAGCGCCCTCGGCAGCCCCTACGTGTGGGGCGCCACAGGCCCGAACGCCTTCGACTGCTCCGGCCTCACCCAGGCCGCGTACCGCTCGGCCGGCATCTCCCTGCCGCGCACCACGTACTCCCAGATCAACGCGGGCCCCCGCATCCCACGCTCCCAACTCCAGCCGGGTGACCTGGTGTTCTTCTACTCGGGCATCAGCCACGTCGGTCTCTACATCGGCAACGGCAAAATGATCCACGCCCCGAACCCGAGCGCCCCGGTCCGCATCGCCCCGATCGACGAGATGCCGTTCGCCGGGGCTACGCGGGTGGCGTGAGCCGGTGCGGTGCCCGCCGGTACTGTCGGGGTCATGCCTAGCCGTGCGCTGCCGCCGCCTCCGCCCCCTGTCCAACTCCGTACGTGGCCGGACCGGCAGACACTCCTCACCGACCGCGGCATGGCCCTCGGCGAGCTGCGCAGGACATACCTCGCGGTGCACCGGCTCCTGCTGCTGTGGCTATGCGGGTTCGGCGGCGTCATCGGCTGGTCACTGCTGGTCCAGACGCTCCAGCTCATCGAGGACAAGGATCCGCTCGCCTTCATCTTCGGCCCGGTCTTCGTGATCCTCGGCCTGGCGGCGCTCGCCCCTGCGGTCGTCGGAGTCGTACTCGGCATGCGCCGCGACCGGAAGATTCGCGAACTCACCGATGCCTGGGTCGCGTTGGACACCGATCCGGCGACCGATTCCCGGCTGCGCTCCCCCGGCGCCAGTCTCACCTGGTGCCTGTCGTCACTCGTGTTGTGCGCACTCGGCCTGTGGGCGTCTCTCGGTGCGGCCGCGTACGCCGAACCGGGGCGGGACACGTACACGGATGTCGCCCTCGGCATGGGTGCAGGCACCATCCTCTGGCTGACGGGCCTCATCGGGGTCAGGAAGGCGCTGAGCCACTACCGCTGGGCGGTGCGGAGGCCGAGCCCGGCACCGACACGGGGCGGCTCGCACCGCTGAGGGCGAGCTCGCGCGGCGCGGTCAGGTTTTCGCCACTGCCGGGCCTGGGGCCCGCACCGCAATACTCGGTGGCCCGCCCACTCCCCCTCGGTCCGCTTGTCCTCTCGCTTGATCCGCTTGTCCTCTCGCCGCGACCGCGGTCGCGGTAGCGCTCGTCGGCAAGAAGGGCAACACCGCCCGCTGCGAACTCACGGCGTCGGACGGCAGCTACGCGGGTGGCGTGAGGAGCGTGCCGCTCCGGTGCTCGCGCGCCATGTGGGCGTAGGCGCGGTCCGCCACCTCGGCCAGCAGTTCGGGGGTCGCGGCGGCGCAACGCGCACGCAACTGCCCGGCGAACGCCTCCGAGTCCCGGCAGAGGGCGAGTGCCTGCGTCACCTGCGCGATCAGCTCCGGCAAGTGCTCGGCGCAGTAAGGGTGTTCGCTCTCTATCCCCGCACGAACCGGGTCCTCCTCGTCGGGGAGAGCCGCGTCGAGCCAGGTCTCGAAGCCCAGCAGGCGCGGAAATCTCACCGCCAGCTCCCAGCCTGCGAGCGGGATCTCCTCGTACGTCGCCTCGGGTTCGCGGCACGCCATCCTCAGGAGCGTAGCCAGGTCGTTCATGAACTCGGGCACAGTCCGCTTCCCCGCCGCACGGCTCCACAGGGTGCGGGCGGACGGCGGGCAGGTCGAGAAGAACTCCTCGGTGAACGTGTGGGCCAGATAGTCGAGTTGGGCCGCGGCCGACTGCAGCGGCCAGCTCCAGGGCGAGCGGGTGTACTCGACTCCCTGTATCCGCTGGTAGCGCAGCACCTGCCACTCCAGCGGATCACTCGATTCACCCGATTCGGCCGCGTCGGCCGCGAGACCGACGAGGTGGAATATGGCGCCGCTGCTCAGCGCGGACTGCGGAAGACGCGTCGTCACCGCCCGTCAGACCAGACGCCGTGCTGTCGCCCACCGAGTCAGCTCGTGGCGGTTCGACAGCTGGAGCTTTCTCAGGACCGCCGAGACATGGGACTCGACCGTCTTGACGGAGATGAAGAGCTGCTTGGCGATCTCCTTGTACGCGTAGCCACGGGCGATGAGGCGCAGGACCTCGCGCTCGCGCTGCGTCAGGCGGTCGAGGTCCTCGTCGACCGGCGGAGCGTCGGTCGACGCGAACGCGTCGAGGACGAAGCCCGCCAGGCGCGGCGAGAAGACCGCGTCGCCGTCCTGGACTCGGAAGATCGAGTCCACCAGGTCCGTGCCGGTGATCGTCTTCGTGACGTACCCGCGGGCGCCACCGCGGATGACGCCGATGACGTCTTCCGCGGCGTCCGAGACGGAAAGGGCCAGGAACCGGACCGGGTTGTCGGCGGCCGTCATCAACGGGGCGCAGCGGCGCAGGACTTCGACGCCGCCGCCACCGGGCAGGTGCACGTCGAGGAGGACGACCTCGGGGCGCGTGGCCGTGATGACCGTGACCGCCTGGTCCACGTCCGCGGCCTCGCCGACGACCTCGACGCCCGTCGCCTCCGTGCGGCCGATCTCCGCCTGGACACCGGTGCGGAACATCCGGTGGTCGTCGACAAGGACCACGCGGGCGTGACGGCCGACCGGCTCCGTCTCCGGCTCGCTCGCCGCGGTCGCGTCCGGCTTGACCTGCTCGTCACTCATGGGGTCTGCTCCGCCCTCTTCATGGTCAGTTCGACCTCCGTGCCGCCGTCCGGCACCGCGCGCAACCGCGCCGTGCCGCCGTTGCGCTCCATCCGGCCGATGATCGATTCTCGTACGCCCATCCGGTCCGAGGGAATCGAGTCGAGGTCGAAACCGGGGCCCCGATCGCGCACGGACACGAACACCGTCTCCTCCTCGACCTCGGCATAGACCTGGACCGCACCACCCTCGCCACCGTACTTGGCGGCATTCACCATTGCTTCCCGCGCGGCCTGCATCTGTGCCGAGAGGCCGTCGTCGAGCGGGCAGTCGCCGACCACCACGACCTCGAGGGGCACCCCGTGCTTGTCCTCGACCTCGGCGGCGCTGCGCTTGACCGCCTCCGCGACCGTGCCGGGCTCCTCCGCCTCGTCCTTCCCGTTCCCCTCCGGTCTGTAGAGCCAGGCCCGCAGGTCACGCTCCTGGGCCCGGGCCAGGCGCCGCACCTCGCTCGCACTCTCCGCGTTCCGCTGGATCAGCGTGAGCGTGTGCAGCACCGAGTCGTGGACATGGGCCGCGACCTCCGCCCGCTCCTGCGCCCGGATCCGCATGAGGCGCTCCTCGGACAGGTCCTGCGTCATGCGCACGAGATAGGGGCCGGCGAGGAGGGCGATTCCGACGAGGACGGCGAGGGCGGCCTGAAGGATGGAGCCGAGGTGCTCGGCCGATCCCTGGAGCACGAAGATCCCGGTGACACCGGCCCCGACGAGTACGACACCGGCTGCGGACCGCGCCAGATTCAGCGTGCGCCTGCGGCGGCCGACCTCCATCCAGCGGGCCCGCCGCGCATTGTCCGCCTGGCGCCAGACGAGGGCCACGCCCGCACCGACGAGGAGCGTCGGCCACAAATACGCCTTCGCGTTCCCCGCCAGATTCACATTGCCGACGAAGACCATCGACACGACGACCATGAGGAGCAGGGCGAGGATCTGCCCCTTGTCCGGCTTACGCGCGACGAGTCTGCGCCGGCCGTCCGTCGCCGTCTCCGTGGTGAACGCAGGGGTCCGCTCGCTGCCCACGCCGCCGACGCCGAGCGGGACGAAGAACCAGAACGCCGCGTACAGGAGCGCGCCGAGGCCGTCCGCCATGAACAGGCCCGCGAAGACCAGCCGCACCCAGATCACGGGCAGGCCGAGATGCCCGGCGAGCCCCCGCGCCACCCCGCCGAGCCAGCGACCGTCACTGGATCGGTAGAGCTTGCGCGGCGGCCGCGGGACAACAATGGGTGGTGCTGCGGCTTCCGGCATGCCATTGATGGTCACACGCGGGCCGGACCCCGGGCATCAGGGTTGAGCCCGGAGACTCCCCTGATCTCCGGCCCTGCCCCGAGCGCCGTCAGGGGCGATCTCAGGGTTCGTCCAGGGTCGTCCCGACTGCCGCGGCGGACGTGGGCCCGTCACCATGGACGCATGACAGATCACCAGCACGCCTCGACGGGAGCGGAGGCCGGGCAGCCGCAGGACGCGGTGTCCGGGCGCGGCTCCGGCGGTGCGTCCGCGCCGCCCGCGCCGGGACAGGAGCCCGGCGCCCCCGCGCCGCCGGGCAAGTTCCGGCGCGACCGGCGGCACGGGACGCTGGGCGGCGTGTGTGCGGGCCTCGGCCGGCACTGCGACATGGATCCGGTGATCTTCCGGATCGGCCTCGCCGTGCTCGCCGCGACCGGCGGGCTCGGCCTGATCTTCTACGGCTTCGCCTGGCTCTTCGTCCCGTACGACGACGAGGAGGAGAACGAGGCGCGCAAGCTCCTCTCCGGCCGCGTGGACGGCCCGGCGCTGACGGCCGTGCTCTTCGCGCTCGTCGGCTGCGGGCTCTTCCTCTCGATGCTGAACAACGGCGGAGTGCTCACGTTCGCCGCTGTCCTCGCGCTGCTCCTCGCCGGCGCGGGGTACTGGTCCCGGCAGCGCAGAGCGGCCGACCCCGACCCCCTGGCGGCGCAGACCGTGGCCGACGCTCCGCCCGAGGCGCAGGCGCCGCCCGTCGCCGGGGCTCCGTCCTGGTGGCGGGACCCGATAGTCAAGGACGGCACGCACGTCGGAGGCACCGGATACTTCTGGGGGCCCGACAGCGGCGTCGACATCCGGTACGAGCCCACGGCGCACGGGCACCGTACGACCTGGGGACCTGTCGACTCCTCCCGCGGCCCGGAAGGCGGGGCGCCCAAGCAACGTGGGCCGCGCTGGATCGGCGGCTGGACGTTCCTGCTCGCGCTGGCCGCGGGCTGCGCGGGCACGGCCGCCACCTGGCACGGCCACCCGCTCGGCACAGCACTCCAGGCCGGTCTCGCGAGCGCGCTCGTCGTCTTCGGTCTGGGCATCGCGCTCAGTGCCTTCGTCGGGCGGACCGGCGCCGGCTCGATCGTCCTCGCGGTCATCACGGCGGGCCTCCTCGCCGCGTCGGCCGCGCTCCCCTCCAACATCACCACCCACTGGATGCGCACCCACTGGACCCCGGCCTCGGCCGCCCAGGTCGAGCCGAGATACGAGCTGGGGACGGGCGTCGGCACGCTCGATCTGAGCGGGATCGACGTCGGCAAGGGCAAGACGCTGACGACGAGTGCGGAGGTCGGGGCGGGGCAGCTCAAGGTCGTCGTACCGAAGGACGCGACGGTGGTGCTGCGGGCCGAGGTGGGCATCGGTGACATCCGGCTGCCGGACGAGCAGACACAGGACGTGGACATCCGTCCGGGACAGGAGCAGAGGGTGACCCTCACACCGCCCGCGGGCAGCAAGGACGGCGGCACGGTCGAGCTGCGGCTCGAAGTCGGTGTCGGACAGGCGGAGGTGGCCCGTGCCACGTCATGAGTTCCGGCCGGGAAAGCTGGTCGCGGGCCTGTTCCTGACCGCGGCCGGAGCCCTCTCCCTGGGCGACGCGCTGGGCGGCTGGGAACTGCCGTGGTTCGCGGTGCTCCCCGTAGTCACGGCCGGCCTGGTCCTGGCCGGAGTGGTGGGCACGGCAACGTACGCAATCCACCGCCGCCGAAGAGCCAACCTCACGGAATCCGGCTCCCGGTGAGCTCGGAAGGGGGACACGGTCGCAACAGGCGCCTCCGCTCCCCGTAAGCGGGGAAGGGGGCACCGCCGCAACAGGCGCCCCTCTCCCGGTGAGCCCGGAGGGGGCACGGTCCAACGGGCGCTCCCCCAGGGGCGCGGGGAACTGCGCGCCCAGCCACACACCACCCGCAGCCGAACCACGGCACGCGCCGCCTCCTAGGACGCGCCGCCGCACACATCCCGGCCCCAAGAATCGCACTGCCGCACACATCCCCGGCCCCAAGGCCCATGCCTCCGCACAGACGTCCCGTCAGCCAAGTCCGCCCCGGGCCCGGCGCCGAGCCGCAAGCAGGGCATCCACCGAGAACACCGACGCCCCCGCAAGCACCAGCGGCAGCCACGCCATGAGGTAGGCGAGATCGTTGCCCAGGTAGTAAGGCTCGGTCGACCAGCTCACCGTCAGCCACAGGCTCAACGAGATCAGCATCCCGCCGACCGCGGCGAGCCGGGCGAGCAGTCCGATCAACGTGCCGATACCGACGGCCAGTTCACCGAAGGCGATCGCATAGCCGAAGCCGGCCGGGCTCTTGAGCGCGAGGTCGACCATGGCGGGGATGGCGGAGATGTTCCGCACGCCGTGCATCTGCTCACCGATCGACCCCGATCCGGTGGCGTGGAAGAAGGCGCTGTTGGTCAGCTTGTCGAGCCCGGCGTAGATGAAGGTGACGCCGAGGAAGATCCTCAGAGGAAGGAGTGCGAACCGCTGGGCACTGTCCCGCCAGCTGCCTCTGCCGTTGACATAACTGCCGTGGATGTCCGTCCGCATGCCATGAGCCATCGCCCGTCCGCCGCCTCTCGCGCCCGCATCGGTGCCCGCAAAATTGCCCGTCACCAGACCATACGTACGAGGGAGCGCGACCGCTCAGTAACGTTTCGTCATTGCTGCAGGCCGGGCCCGGGGCACTCAGTCCGAGACATCGATCGCGCACCGGTTCGTCTCCACGCCCGCCGCGGTGACGACTTGGACGTCGACCCGGCCGGGCTCGACGTCGACGGGGACCGGGACCGTCAGGGTCGTGTCGGTGGGGTTGGTGAAGCCGCCCTGCACAGGGACGAGTGGCACATGGACGTGCACGGGACCGATGCGGACGACCATGCGGGCAAGCCGGTCCGCGGTGGCCGCGCCGGGCGGCACGAAGCCCGCCCCTCGAATCTCGATGTCGTCGCCGGTGCGGATCGGCGCGTCCAGGTCCCCCGCCTCGCGGGACCTCACGACCGAAAGGATCACGGGGCGGCCGCCCTCCGCGTACTTGGCCGCGAGGTAGGTGGCCGCCGAGACCAGGACCAGCAGGGCGAGTCCCCACGGAAGATCGGGGAGCTGTCCGGGGCGCCGGGCGAGGCGCACCGCGACGAAGACCAGGGCGACGGCCGAGATCAGCACGTACTGGATGTCGGCGAAGGTGCCGCGTCCGGAGTCGTCGGTGAGCAGGTCGGCGGCGCGCGGCCGGTCCGCGCGCACCTTCTGCAGTCGCTGGCCGAGCACGCGCAGCCCCACCACCCGCCGCACCAGGACGGCGGCCCCGCAGGCGACGGCGAGGACGGTCACCACCCCGGCGCCCCGGGCGAGTTCAAGACCGGAGATCAGCGCGTCCCGCTCGCGGTGGCCGGAGGCGCCCGCCAGTTCGCCCGCCAGGACGAGCACCGCGTAGACCACGACGAGGACCCAGCAGGCGGCGACGGCGCGGGAGGTGGACAGGCGGTTGTCCTCGCCGACGACCGGGGCGAGGACGCCGCCGGCCGCCCGGTGGACGTAGGCCGCGCCGGTCAGGAGCCCGCTCACGACGACCGCCGCGAGCAGTCCGGCCGTGCGGGCCGTCGTCCAGCCCGCGCCGATCGCCGTGAGCGCCTGCACGATCAGGAGCAGTGCGCACCCGCCCCACACCAGGCGAACGGTGCGCGGCCACAGCCCGGCGAGCCACGCGTCACCCTCGGCGCGCCCGCGATCGGCCATGTCCCGCGCGGACTGGGTCAGTTCGTCCGAGACCCACTGGCGGGACGCGCCCGCCGAGTGTGCGACGGCGGCGGGCAGCCCCTGCCCAGCCGCCAGTTCGTCCCGCTTGGCGAGGAACGCGGCCACAGCTTTGCGGTGCCCTTCGCGCGCCCCGTGCGGGCAGTCGCCGCAGGTGCAGCCCCCGCTGTGCGTTCCCTCTCGCGCCTCCTGGACCGCCACCCGGTACGCCCGCCTTCCCATCCGGAGCCCGCCCGGCCCGAACGGCCGCACGTCAACTTCCGTGTAATGACTGGGAATTGTGCCGTACGCAAGGCCGTCCAGGGCCGCCAGGTCGGGTCAGAGAGGGTGAACAGTGAACACCCGCGTTGACCCCCGAGGCCACAGCCCCGCGCAGGACGCCACGGCCCTGCCCTCAGCCCTCAGCCCTCAGCCCTCAGCCCTCAGTCTCATCAGGACAGCAGATCCGGCTCCGCGCTGCTGATTTCCTGCCACAGGGGCTGATGGTTGATCCACGCCACCAGGTCCCCGCCCGCCTGCTCCCGCGTCGCCACAGCCTGCCGGTGGTCGATCAGGATCGGGCGGCCCGCGGCCCGCGCGGCGAGCTGCACCTGACAGGAGCGTTCCAACGACAGGAACCACCACGCGGCCGAGTCGACGGTGCCGCCCACGGTGAGCAGCCCGTGGTTGCGCAGGATGAGCGCCTTGTACGAGCCGAGCGCCGCCGCGATCCGCCGCCCCTCGTCCGGGTCCACGGCCACGCCGGTGTACTCGTCGAGCAGCGCGTGGTCCTCGTAGAAGGCGCACGCCTCCTGGGTGATCGGGTCGATCAGTTCGCCGAGCGTGGACAGGGCGCGCCCGTGCAGCGAGTGGCAGTGCGCGACGGCGACCACGTCGGGCCGCGCCCGGTGGACCTGGGCGTGGACGGTGAACGCGGCCTGGTTCACATGGCGGCGGCCCTCGACGACCTGCCCGTCCCCGTTGGCGAGGACCAGGTCGGACACGGTGACGTGCTTGAACGGCAGCCCGAAGGGGTTCACCCAGTAGCAGTCGTCGTACTCCGGGTCCCGCACCGAGATGTGGCCCGACACCCCGTCCTCGTAGCCGAGACGCCCGAAGATGCGCAGCGCGCCCGCGAGCCGCTCCTTGCGGTGCCGGCGCTCGCCGGCCGGGGAGTCGTGGACGGGGGGCATCGCGAACTGGAGGTGTTCGGTGGGGACCGGCGGGGGCGTCTGCGTGGACATGGAGCGGAAGTTACCTCCGAGGAGCGCAGGAGGACAGAGGCGGGCGGTGAAGAGAGTGCGCCGAACTCGTCGCGGGCGGCGCCGCGCATACCGGACAGCAGGTGTCGGGTATGCGCGCCAGACTCGTCGTATGACGTCGAACTGGGCCACTTTCACCGCGGCCGAACCGGACCTCGCCCAGACGGTCGAGGAGCGCTTCGGTCAGTTCCAGCACCACATCCTGGCGACCCTGCGCAGGGACGGTTCGCCGCGCACGAGCGGCCTGGAGGTGCGGTTTCTGCACGGGGAGTTCTGGCTCGGCATGATGCCGGGCTCGCTCAAGGCCCGCGATCTGCTCCGGGACCCGCGCTTCGCCGTCCAGGCCAACCCGGGCGACGGCACCGGGATGGGCGGCGGGGACGTACGGATCTCGGGCCGCGCGCTGCTCGTCGAGGACCCCGGGACCATCGCCTCGTACACGGACTCGGTCCAGGTGCCCGACCCGGACGACTTCCACCTCTTCCGTACCGAGCTGACCGAGGTCACCCGCACGTTCATCGAGGACGACAAGTACCTGGTCGTACAGGTGTGGAAGCCGGGCGAGCCGGTGCGCACGGCCAGGCGCACCTGAGCCCACGAATGAAGGCGCCGCCCACTGAATGCAGTGGGCGGCGCCTTCACACACGGTGTCGGGGAGCGACTACTCCCACTCGATGGTGCCCGGCGGCTTGCTCGTCACGTCGAGCACGACGCGGTTGACGTCCGCGACCTCGTTCGTGATGCGGGTCGAGATCTTCGCCAGGACGTCGTACGGCATGCGCGTCCAGTCCGCCGTCATGGCGTCCTCGGAGGAGACGGGGCGCAGGACGATCGGGTGGCCGTAGGTGCGGCCGTCACCCTGGACACCGACGGAGCGGACGTCCGCGAGCAGGACGACCGGGCACTGCCAGATGTCACGGTCGAGACCGGCCGCCGTCAGCTCCTCGCGGGCGATGGCGTCGGCCTCGCGCAGCAGGTCGAGCCGGTCCTTGGTGACCTCGCCGACGATCCGGATACCGAGGCCGGGGCCCGGGAACGGCTGGCGCTGGACGATCTCGTCCGGCAGGCCGAGCTCGGCGCCGACCATGCGCACCTCGTCCTTGAAGAGCTGGCGCAGCGGCTCGACGAGCTCGAACTCGATGTCGTCGGGGAGCCCGCCGACGTTGTGGTGCGACTTGATGTTCGCCGTGCCGGTGCCGCCGCCGGACTCGACGACGTCGGGGTACAGCGTGCCCTGTACCAGGAAGGCGACCTCGGGACCCTCGTCCTGGATGATCTCCAGCTGCGCCTGCTCGAAGACGCGGATGAACTCACGGCCGATGATCTTGCGCTTGGTCTCCGGGTCGGAGACACCGGCCAGCGCGTTCAGGAATCGCTCGCTCGCGTCGACGACCACGAGGTTGGCCCCGGTCGCGGCCACGAAGTCCTTCTCGACCTGCTCGGTCTCGCCCTTGCGCATCAGGCCGTGGTCGACGTACACGCAGGTCAGCTGGGAGCCGATGGCCTTCTGGACGAGGGCCGCGGCCACCGCGGAGTCGACGCCGCCGGACAGGCCGCAGATCGCGCGCTTGGTGCCGACCTGCTCGCGGATCGCGGCGACCTGCTCGTCGATCACGTTGCCCGTGGTCCAGGTCGGCTCGATGCCGGCGCCCCGGTAGAGGAAGTGCTCCAGGACCTGCTGGCCGTACGTGGAGTGCATCACCTCGGGGTGGTACTGCACGCCGTACAGCTTCTTGGCGTCGTTCTCGAAGGCCGCGACCGGCACGACGTCCGTGGACGCGGTGACGGTGAAGCCCTCGGGCGCGGCGGAGCAGGCGTCGCCGTGCGACATCCACACGGACTGCTCGGTCGGAGTGCCCTCGAAGAGGGTGGAGCCGGCGCGGGAGACGGTCAGCGGCGTGCGGCCGTACTCACGGGCGCCGTTGTCGTCGACGGTCCCGCCGAGGGTCGTGGCCATCAGCTGGAAGCCGTAGCACATGCCGAAGACGGGGACGCCGGCCTCGAAGAGGGCGCGGTCAAGGCGCGGGGCGCCCTCCGCGTACACGGACGAGGGGCCGCCGGAGAGGATGATCGCCTTCGGGTTCTTGGCGAGCATCTCCTCGACCGGCATGGTGCTCGGCACGATCTCGCTGTAGACGCGGGCCTCGCGGACGCGGCGGGCGATGAGCTGGGCGTACTGCGCACCAAAGTCGACGACCAGAACGGTGTCAGGGGCGGCAGCGGGGGACGCTGATGGCACGGCGGCGGCCTTCCGGCGGTGGAACACGAGCAGGGGTCTGTTTTGTCGATTCTAACGGGCCCGTGAGGACACTCTTCGTCTCATCCCACGGACGCGGTGGCCGAAGCACCCGGGCCGGGGCATACTGGCCTCGTGACCAAGCACCGCATCGACTTCCTCTTTACCTATGGCAACCGGCCCGCCGGCTGCCATGGTCGAGCTGCTTGATCACCTGACAAGCGACTTACCGGGCGCCCCGGGCCGACAAGGCCCGGGGCGCTCCGTCGTTTCCGGTCCTTGCCGCTCCGGGACACCCGCCCCCATACGACGAGGAGCCCCAAGATGACCACCACCGCGACCCCCAGCGAAAAGACCGGCGCCCGCACCGCCGAGGCAGCCGACGTGATCACCGGCGCCCGCGAGCGCATCGACGCGCTCGACGACCGGATCATCGGCCTGATCCAGGAACGGATGGCCGTCTCGGCCGTCATCCAGGAGGCGCGGATCACCTCGGGCGGACGCCGCGTGAACCTGGCGCGCGAGCTGGAGGTCCTCGGCCACTACAGGGACGCCCTCGGCAAGCCCGGCACCGGCCTCGCGATGACGCTCCTGGAGCTGTGCCGCGGCCGGGTCTGAGGCCTACGCGACGCACCCACGTTCGGATCCGCTCTCACCCGTACGGCGCGTGACCGGTGCGCGGCACCCTTCGTTGGTCCCGATGTCCGTGCCAGCCAGGGGCGGGCCCGCTCAATCCACGCGTGGCTCCGCTGGAGCGATGAGACGTAGGGATCAATGCCGTACGTCGTGGGACCTCGCTCCAGCGTTTGTGACCGGACGGCAGGGGACAGCAGCCCGGTCACCCAAGAGAACGACCGGTCCCGGGGACGCCCGGGGCCGGTCGGCCTCCCAGCAGAACCCCTTCGCCTCTGTGATCGCAAAAGTCGGCCGAAACGGTCGGTCGAAAAGGCAGGCGGCTCGAAACGGCCGGTCGAAACGGTTGCCGCACGACAGACCCGCGAGCACGATGCGCAGAAACCCCCACATCCCACGAAGCCCCAAGTCCCGGGCTTCACAAGTGAATTGCCGCAGGCCCGCCCCATCCGCACGCCATCGCGCGCCGGAGTGGCGACCCCTGGCAGACCCGCACCAGCGGCGCAACCCCCCCGGCGCCGCTCCCCCGGCACCGACGCCGCCCTGACGTCGGTGCTGAAGGCGAAGGGCCCCGCGGACGCGTCCGCGGGGCCCTTCGCCGTACTCATCGCCACTGAGGCCGGAAGGTCCGGATCAGGCGGTCTTCGCCAGCTTCGCGAGCTGCGCGTCGACGATCGCCTGCGGCACATCGGTCTTGCTCGAGTCCAGCATGTTCATGGTGTAGAACGCCACGACCGTCGAGCCGCTGCGCACCACGGTGAAGGTCATCGGGACCTTGTCGCCGTCGATGACCCCCTTGACGTCGTACGAGACCGCCTCGTCGCCCGCGTCGGTCGCGGGCCGCTCCTTGACGCCGCTGTACTTGTAGTCGACGTGCTCGTACGCGGTGCAGTTCTTCGAGGCCGTGCGCAGGTCCTTCATGACCTTGGCGGCGTCGGCGCCGTCGTGCGCGAGCAGCGCCAGCGAGGTCACCTTGGGGTCGAGCTCGTCCGTCGCCATGAGCGTGCGCACGACCCGGTCCTTCGCCGTCGGCTGCGTCGAGAACATGAACATGTCGGCGAGCGGCTGGCACGAGGCCGGCTTCGCGGCGACGCTCACGGTCGGCGGCAGGTCGTCCTTGCCCACCTTCTCGACCTTGTAGCCCTTGACGTCGCCCGTGGCGACGACGGCCTTCTCCAGCTCGGCCGCGGTGAGCGCCTTCGCGCCCTCCTCGGCGGGCTTCGCGGGCGCCGTGGTCTTCTCCGAACCGGCCGTCTTCGCCGGCTTCTTGGCGTCGTCGCTCCCGGAGGACCCCCCGCACGCCGTCGTCACACCCAGGGCCGCGACCACGGCAGCGGCCGCCACGGCACGCCTCACACCTGACTTCACATTCCCACCTTCGTCTTCTGCGGCACGGCGCCACACGTCGGCCCGTACCGAGGCGCCATCCAAGCCCGCGACCGACCTCCTTTACCAGCGCTTTGCGTAACGATCGAAGATCGCCACAAAGGTTGTACGGGGCCCCGAGTGAGCCAGCTCACATAAGAATCGTGTGAGGTCGAGGGCAACCATTTCCCAGGGTTGCCGGTCACATATGCGGAACCAACGGCCACACCCGCGACCCCACAACGCGGAGGCCTCTCAGCTCGTACTGCGCCACAGCAGTACGCCGGACTTTCCGAGGTCTTCATGAAGCTTCGCCGTGCCCTGGCCGCCGCGGCCGCGACGGCTGCGATAGCCCCGATCGCGCTCCTTTCGGCGCCGACCGCGTTCGCGGACGAGCCCGTGGCTCCCGCCGCGTCCGAGACCACCTCCTCCGCCCCGGCGGTGGAGCCCGAGGCGTCGACGACGCCGGCCGAAACGCCGAGCACCAGCACAGCGGCTCCTTCCGCGTCCGCCTCGGAGACCGCCACGACGTCGGCGACTCCGACCCAGTCCGCGTCGGAGTCGGCCACCACGAGCCCGAGCCCGAGCGTCTCGGCTTCGCCGTCGGACGAGCCGGGCGAGTGCACCTCGGAGTCGGCCAGCAAGGACGTCTACACCGAACTCCGCGGATTCCCGTCGAAGATCGTCGCGGGCTCCGGCTGGGTCGACTTCACCTACCGCGTGACCAACAAGTCCAAGAAGGACATGCACTCCGTCGAGGCGTACGTCTACGCGTTCTCGATCGACGACAAGGACTTCGAGGACACCTCGAAGCACCTCACGCTGCAGTGGCTGATCGACGGCACCTGGCAGGACATCAGCCTGGACGGCGACGGATTCTTCGGCAGCACCGACAAGCTCGCGCCCGGCGAGTACGCGGACGCCAAGATGCGCCTGAAGGTGGATGCCAAGGCCCCGGCCGGCTTCGGCGCCGCGCTCACCGCCGGCGTCAGCGTCGACGGCGACGGCAACTGCGCGTACGGCGACGTCAAGGAGTTCGACTTCGACATCCTCGCCGCCGGCAGCTCCCTGCCCGGCGACGTGCCCGACTCCAAGGGCAAGCCCGGCAAGGGCAAGAACAAGCCCGGCCCGCAGGGCGGCCTCGACGAGCTGCCCGTCACCGGGTCGCTCGCCGAGACCGGTTCCTCGTCCATGGTCCCGACCATCGGCCTCATCGGCGGCGTCGCCGTCGTCGCCGGTGCCGGTGCCGTGTTCGCCGTGCGCCGCCGCAAGGCCGGCGCCACCGCGTAACACCCCGTAGGGGCTACGCACACGGGAAGGACCTGCGCTCGGAGGGGGGCGCAGGTCCTTTCGTGTGTCCGGGGGCGCGTGTCCGCGGGTCGTGTGTCCGCGGGCGAAACGGGCCGGCTACTTCTTCTTCGGCGGGACCGCCGGCATCCCCAGGAACGGCAGCTTCAGCGCGCCGAACGCGTCCTGCGGGACCGCCGGGTTCTTCGGCGCGACGGCGGACAGCCGCGCGTACGCCACGCCCTGCGCCGGACGCGGGTCCTCCTCGCCCTTGTTGGGCCAGTACGACATCGCGCGCTCGGCCTGCGCCGTGATGGTCAGGGACGGGTTCACGCCCAGGTTCGCCGTGACCGCGGCGCCGTCGACGACCGAGATGCCCGGGTGCCCGTAGAGACGGTGGTACGGGTCGATGACACCCGTCTGCGGGGAGTCGCCGATCGGGCAGCCGCCCAGGAAGTGCGCGGTCAGCGGGGTGCCCATCAGCTCGCCGACGTTCGAGCCGGCGAAGCCGTTGATCTCGGCGGCGATCGTGGATGCGGCGTCCACGGCGGCCTTGATCTGCTTGGGGTTGGGCGCGCCATGGCCCTGCTCGGCCGTGAGCAGGCCCTTGCCGACGCCGTCCGGCTTCAGATACGTCGTCAGCGAGTTGTCGAGGGACTGCATGACCAGGCCGATGATGGTCCGCTCGGACCAGCGGTGGTTGGAGAGCGAACGCGCGAGCAGGGTCGGGTGCTTGGCCACGTTGGCGAGCCAGCCGGCGACGCGGGACGAGCCCTGCGCGTACGGGACCTGGAGGATCGTCATGCCGCCCATCGCGTTCGAGCCCTTGCCGTAGCGGACCGGCTCGATGTGCGTGTTCTCGTCCGGGTGGATCGAGGACGTGATCGCGACGCCCTGCGTGAAGTCGACCTTCGGCTTGCCGTGGCGCTTCTTGTAGCGGCGGTTGTTGGTCTGGGCACCGACGAGCGCCTCGGAGTTCGTCCGCGTCAGCTCCCCCAACCTGGCGGACAGGTAAGGGAGTTGGCCGCCCGCCTTCATGCGGTGCAGCAGGGTCTGCGTGCCGTACGTGCCGGCCGCGACGATGACGCGCCGGGCCTTGAACGTACGGCCCGCGCCCTTCTTCTTGTCGTCCGTCGGGAGCGTCGCGACCGCGTAGCCGCCCTGCGAGTCGTCGGTGAGGGAGACGACCGTCGTCATCGGGTGCACGACCGCGCCCGCCTTCTCGGCGAGGTACAGATAGTTCTCGTTGAGGGTGTTCTTCGCGCCGTGGCGGCAGCCCGTCATGCACTCGCCGCACTCGGTGCACGCCTTGCGGGCCGGGCCCGCGCCCCCGAAGTACGGGTCGTCGACCTGGGTGCCGGGCGCGGCCTTCACCGAGCCGGCCCCGTCCTCGCCGCAGGCGTCCTTGCCGTCACCGAAGAAGACACCCACCGGCGCCATGTGGAACGTGTCGCCTATGCCCATGTCCTGGGCCGCCGCCTTGAGGTGCACGTCGGCCGGCGTCATGGTCGGGTTGAGCCGCACGCCCAGCATGCGCTGCGCCTGGTCGTAGTACGGCTTCAGCTCGGCCTGCCAGTCGGTGATGTCCTTCCACTGCGGGTCCTCGAAGAAGGGCTTCGGGGGCACGTAGAGGGTGTTGGCGTAGTTCAGCGAGCCGCCGCCGACGCCCGCCCCGGCGAGGACCATCACATTGCCGAGGAGGTGGATGCGCTGGATGCCGTACATGCCGAACTTGGGCGCCCACAGGTAGTTCTTGAGGTCCCAGGAGTTCTTGGGCAGCGTGCCGGGGTCGAAGCGGCGGCCCGCTTCGAGTACGCCGACGCGGTAGCCCTTCTCGGTCAGGCGCAGGGCGGAGACGGCTCCGCCGAACCCGGATCCGATGACGACGACGTCGTAGTCGTACGCGGCGTCATCGGCGTCGTCGGCGCTCCCGGCTTCATTCCGGACAGAGTTCTCCTGTGACACTGGCTCTCCTCGTTGAGAACGGGTGGTGCCTTGACGAAGACGGCCTAACGAAGACGGAAGGTCTTCATCGCCTTCAGGCTGCGGCTCATGAACGCCGCGTACTTCTCGTCGTCCATCCCGAACGACGGCGCCATCGGCATGATCCGCTGGTGCGCGACGGTCTGCGCCTCGGTGTACTTGAGGATGCCCTCGGAGCCGTGGCGGCGGCCGAGGCCCGAGTCCTTCATGCCGCCCATCGGCGACTGGACGCTGCCGTACGCGGGCGCGTAGCCCTCGTTGATGTTGACGGTGCCGGTGCGCAGCCGGGAGGCGACGTCGTGGCCGCGCCTGGCGTCCTTCGTCCAGACCGAGGAATTCAGGCCGTACGGCGTCCCGTTGGCCAGCGCGACGGCCTCGTCCTCGTCCGTGAAGCGATAGATGGAGACGACCGGGCCGAAGGTCTCCTCGTTGCAGACGGCCATCGGCGCCTCGACGCCGTCGAGGATGGTCGGCTCGAAGAAGTACGGGCCGATGTCGGGGCGCGCGACGCCTCCCGCCACGAGCTTCGCGCCCTTGGCGACGGCCTCGTCGACGTGCCGCGTCACCGTCTCCAACTGCCGCTCGCCGACGAGGGATCCCATGTCGGCGCCGTACGCGAGGGACTTGCCGAGGCGCATCGCCTTGGTGCGCGTGGCGAACCGCTCGACGAACGCGTCGGCGATCGACTCGTGGACGTAGAGCCGCTCGATGGAGATGCAGAGCTGGCCCGCGGACGAGAAGCAGGCGCGGACCGCGCCGGCCGCCGCCTTGTCGATGTCGGCGTCCTGGAGCACCAGCATCGCGTTCTTGCCGCCGAGTTCGAGCGAGACGCCGACGAGGCGTGCGGCGGCGCCCTGGGCGACCTCGCGGCCCGTGCGGGTGGAGCCGGTGAACGAGACGTAGTCGGCGTGCTTGACCAACTCGGGCCCCACGACCGGGCCTTCGCCGATGACGACCTGGAAGACCTCTGCGGGCAGCCCCGCCTCGATGAGCAGGTCGCGCGCCCACAGCGCCGTCAGGCAGGTCTCCGTGTCGGGCTTCATGACGACCGCGTTGCCGGACACGAACGCCGGGAGCGCGTCACCGACGGACAGCTCGAACGGGTAGTTCCAGGGCGCGATCTGGCCCACGACGCCGCGCGGCTGGCGCAGTTCGGTGACCTTCGTGAGGGTCGGGACGGCGCCCGTGTGCCGCTTCGGCTTCAGGTAGGCGGGGGCCCTGCGGCCGTAGTGGCGGGCCGCGACGGCGACGGCCTGGACCTCTTCGTGCGCGTGCAGGCGCGCCTTGCCGGTCTCCAGCTGGATCAGGTCGAGGACCTCGGCCTGGCGGGCGAGCACCAGGTCGTGGAAGCGCAGCAGCACGGCGGCGCGCTGCCGCGCGGGCACCTTCGCCCAGACGGCCTGGGCTGCGCGGGCCCGCTCGAAGGCCTTCGTGACGTCCTCGGGCGTGGACTCGGGCAGGTCCGCCAGCTTCTCGCCGCTGAACGGCGTGTGGTTGGCGGTGCGGCCCGAGCCGGCCACTCCCTTGGTGAGCTGGGCGACCAGCTCGGGCGTCACCACGTCGGCCGCGGTGCGCGCGCCCTGCGGGGCCGGGGCGACCGGGTTCGTGCCGGTCTTGTCCATACGGTCCTTGGAGATGGCCTGCGAGTCCGTCATGGCGCGAGCGTAAGCGCCCGTCAACGTTTTGGGTACCCACGGGTAACGAGGTTTCACGAAGCACTCACACGCCGCCAGCGATCGCTGGCAACAAAGCCCCTGATCAGGGGGTTGTCAGGGTTGTCAGGGTCTTCGCTCAGAGTGTGTCGATGTCGAGGTTGGCGACGGCCGCCTTCGCCACCTCACGGCCGCGCTCGGTGAAGTCGCCCTTGCCCGGGTAGTCGATCCAGAGCTGGTACATGTCGCCCGACTTGGTCTTGTAGTAGAAGAACTTCGCCTCGCGCGGCTTGGGCGCGTCGGAATCACTGTCATCCGTGTAGGTGACGGTGTTCTCGGCTGACTCGCGGTCCTTGTACGTGGTCTTGTCGGTCCGGCTGTGCGGAGCCGGCTTGTCCGCCATATCCGAGTTATCGCCCTTGTTGATCTCGTCGGAGTCCTTGTACGCCTGCGCGGACGCGGAGCTCGCGATCCCGTTCAGGCTGTCCTCGGACTTCTTCTTGAGAGAGAGCGTGATCGAGACGGCGTAGCTCGGATCCCGGTAGGAGACCCAGTGATCGGTCTTGGTGTAGGTGTTGTCCGCCTGGAACCGCACATACTCCGGCGGTGCCGCGAACGTCGCCGCGAGCGTCTTCTCCTGATGGTCCTGCCACCCGTCCGGCAGCGATCCCGCGAACGGGTTCGCGAGCACCAGGTACGCCACCACTGCCGCCGCGACGACCGCCGCGCCGAGGCCGAACAGCGTCTTGCGGCTGAGGCTGACGCCCTTGCCGCCGGGGCCCGCGAGCTGGACGACCTGGGTGGGCGGCTGCTGCGGCGGGTTGGCCGCGCGCTCCAGGAGGTCGCGCACGCGCGCCGCGTTCGGGCGCCGGGCCGGGTCCTTGGCGAGCAGGCCGTTGATGGCCTCGGCGAGCGGGCCCTGGGCCGCGGCGGGCGCCGCCGGGGTCGCGTTGATCACCGACTGCAGCGTCGCCGGCGTGTTGTTGCGGCGGAACGGCGAGACGCCCTCCGTGGCCGCGTACAGGACGACGCCGAGGGACCACAGGTCGGACGCGGGCCCCGGGCGCTGGCCGAGGACGCGCTCCGGGGCGATGAACTCGGGCGAGCCGACGAAGCCGCCGGTGTCCGTCAGATTGGTCTCGCCCTCGATCTGGGCGATGCCGAAGTCGGTGAGGACCACGCGGTCGTGGCGGCCGAGCATCACGTTGTCGGGCTTCACGTCGCGGTGCAGAACGCCCGCGGCGTGCGCGGCCTCAAGAGCGCCGAGCACTTCGAGGCCGATCCGCGCCGCCTCGCGGGCGCTGAGCGTGCCTTCCTGGAGCGCGTCGCCGAGCGTGCGGCCCTGCACGAACTCCATGACGATCCACGGCTGTCCGTCCTCGACGGCGACATCGTGGACGTTGACCACGGCGGGGTGGTCGAGCCGGGCCGCCGCGCGCGCCTCGCGCCGCATCCGCTCGAAGACGGTGGTCCGCTCGCGCTCCGGAAGATGGTCGGGGACGCGCGGCTCCTTGACCGCCACCTCACGGTCCACCGTCTCGTCCTTGGCGCGCCACACGGTGCCCATGCCGCCGTGCCCCAGCTTGCTCAGGAGCCGGTAGCGCCCGCCGATCAGCCGCCCCGCGCCCGGCTCGGACTCAGCGCTCTGCCGCGGCGGCACGACGTGGGTGGGCGACGGCTGGTACGGGGGCTGCGGCTGGGGGTGCGCGGTGGGGGGCTGCTGCGGGGCCGGGGGCTCCTGGGCGTACGGGGGCTGCTGGGCGTACGGGTTCCCCTGCTGGGGCGTGTGCGGCTGCTGCGGCGGCTGGAGTCCGAAGCTCGTCGGATCGTTCGGGCCGTAGGCGGGTCCCCCGTTGATACTCATGCCCCCATGCCTACCGTGCGGGACGCCTCGGGATCCACTCCGGTCACGCAGTTGTGACCGCCCCGATGCCTCAGCCGCCCCCGTGGGGCACGAATGTGGCGACCGCCGTGTCGAAGTACCGCTTGGCCTCCCCGATCCGGCCGACCGGCGCCGACACCCACACGTCGTACATCCGGCCGCCCTGCTCCCAGCACAGGTCGTACGTGTGCCTCGCGCCCTCGGTCGTGCTGAAGCCGTTCCACGTGAACCGCCAGAGCGCTGCGGGCCGGCCGCCGTGGGTCGTGTCGGTGACCGAAGCGTCGCGGTAGCCCGGGTTGTGGTCGGGCCCCTTCGCGTCGGAGCGGCGCTGCACGGCGCCGGGGCCGCCCGGGTCGGGTGCCGTCTCCTTGATGCCGATCCTGAACGTGTCGCCCGGCGACATGTAGAAGATCCGCGGTCCGTCCGGCTTCCGGCTGAAGTCGTCCGGCACGGCCAGGGAGAAGCCCTCCGGGTCGACCGCCGTGCGGTAACCGGCGGGGGACGGGGGCCGCGTGCCGGTCTGCTGCTCCGTGACCGTGACCGTCGGACGCGGCTCCGGGGCCGGGTCCGAGGGGGACCCCGTGCCGCCGGTGGGACCCGGCGCGGACGCCGTGGGCCGGTGGGTGCCGCCGCCCTCGCCCCCGTTCACGAGGAGCGCGGCCGCCGAGACGCCGGCCCCGGCCATCGCGGCGACGAGCGCGGCTGCCGCGAGGACGGTTCGAGCGGAACGCTTCTGCGGGGGCGCGGAATCCGGCGCCGTGGGGGTGCTCCTCGCGGTGGGCGTGTAGGCGGCCACGGCCCGCGGCGTCGTACCGGTGTCGACGTACGCGCGCAGGAGCCGGTCGGCCTCGTCGAGGCCCAGCCTGCGCGCCGGATCGCGCTCGAGCAGGCCCCGTACGACGGGCAGCAGCGGCTCGGCCTCGGCGGGCGGACGGATCTCGCCGACGACCACGGCGTGCATGATCCCGCCCAGCGAGTCACGCCGGAACGGCGACTCGCCCGTCAGGGCGGCGCACAGCATCGCGCCGAGCGACCACAGGTCCGACTCGGGCCCGGTCCGCTCCCCCGACATGCGCTCGGGCGCCGTGTACTCGGGCGAGCCGACGAAGGAACCCGTCTCGGTGAGCGTCGTCGCGCCGCTGACCTGCGCGATCCCGAAGTCCGTGAGCACGACGCGCTCGCTGCCCGCCTCGACGAGCACGTTCGCCGGCTTCAGATCGCGGTGCAGCACCCCCGCCGCGTGCGCGACCCGCAACGCGCCGAGGAGCGCGATCCCGATCCGGGCCGCCTCCCGCGCGTCGACGGGACCGCTCCGCGAGAGCCGGTCGGCGAGCGAGCCGCCCTCGATCAACTCCATGACGATGTAGGGGCGTTCGCCGTCCTCCACGACGTCGTGGACGACGATGACGTTCGGGTGTCTGAGCTGGGCGACGGCGCGGGCCTCACGCAGGGTGCGGTCCTTCTGGCGCCGGGCCTCGTCCGCGGAGAGCGTCTCGTCGAGCACGAGTTCCTTGACCGCGACGCGCCGCCCGAGCAGCTGGTCGGACGCGCGCCATACGACGCCCATTCCGCCCCGGCCGATGCGTGCCTCCAGCCGGTAACGCCGGGCGATCACACGGACGTTGTCCTCCCCCTCGGTCCCCATGCGTCCCATCATGCCGCACGGAACGAGCCCCGGAGGGGTGTGCTCCGGGCCGTCAAGGGATCAACGAAACCGCAGCCCACCGCCCGGGAGCCGAAGACGCCTACGGCTGCCAGCTCCGCACGATCGCGTCGAACTGCTGCCGCCCCTCGGCCCAGTCGGCCTCCGGCACGGACAGGTAGATGGCGTACTCGGTGCCGTCGCTCTCGACGTACGTCTGCTCGATGGCGTGCCGCGGGCCCGATGTCGAGTCCTTGTTGCCCGCGGTCCAGGTGAACTCCCACAGAGATCCCGACCGGTCGCGGTAGGTGTTGGTCTGGAGATTGATCTGCTGGTAGTCCGGCAGGGTCTTCCTCACCTGCCGCTCCAGGTCCAGCTGGTGGTGGTACGAGTCGGGCCAGTCGGGGGACTTGTCGACCGCGATCCGTACGAAGTGGGCGCCGCCGTCCGGCGTGTAGTCGACCTGGGAGCCGTCCGCCTGCCGCTGCCAGTCCTTCGGGAGCATCAGGCTGTAGCCCTCGACGTCGTTGACCCGGACCCAGTCGTCAGGGATGCTCCCGGACTTGTGGCCGCCGTTGCCGGAACCCGACGACGCCTCCGGGGAGCCGTCCTTGCCGGAGTTCGCGCTCGACGAGTTCCGGTCGTCCAGATAGTGGTTCGCGGCGAACATGCCACCGCCGCCGAGGAGAGCCGCCGCCAGCGCCACGGCGACGACCCGCGGCCACTTGCGGCGCCCGGTCGCGGAAGCCGTCGGTGCGACGGGGTGATGCACGCCTACCGCAGTCGACTTCTCCGGGGGGTTCGGCGGCGCCGCGGCATGCACCTGCGTGGGCACGTAGGCCTGCGCCGCGTCGGGGCGGCGCCCCTCGGCGGCCTCGGCCAGCATCGTCTCGGCCTCGTCGGCGGACGGACGCGCGGCAGGGTCCTTGCGCAGCAGCGCCTGGATGACGGGCGCGAGGGCTGCCCCGTACGTGAGTTCGCCCGGCTCGTCCTCGACGACGGCCTGCATGGTGCTGATCGGCGACGTCCGCCGGAACGGGGACTTCCCCTCGACGGCCGTGAACAGCGTGGCGCCGAGCGCCCACAGGTCGGACGCCGGTCCGGGCGCCGCGCCGCTGACCCGCTCGGGCGCCAGATAGTCGACCGAGCCGACGATCTCGCCGGTCCGCGTGATCGTCGAGTCGCCCTCGACCTGCGCGATCCCGAAGTCCGTGAGCAGCACTCGTCCGTCGCGGGCGAGCAGGACGTTGCCCGGCTTCACGTCGCGGTGCAGCACCCCGGCCGCGTGCGCGGCGCGCAGCGCCCGCAGGGTCCACAGGCCGATGCGGGCGGCCTCGCGCGGCAGGATGCGGCCCGACTCCTTCACCGCGTCCGCGAGCGAGGGGCCCTCGACGAGCTCCATCACGATCCACGGCCGGTCGTCGTGCTCCAGCACGTCGTGAACGGTGACGACCGCCGGGTGGTTGATCCGCGCGGCGGCCCGCGCCTCCGTCTGCGTCCGCGCGAGCAGCACGGCACGGTCGGCCTCCTGCACGTACTGGGCCGCCGTCAGTTCCTTGACGGCCACGGCCCGGTGCAGCACTTCGTCGTGTGCCCGCCACACCCGGCCCATGCCGCCGCGCCCGATCGAGTCTCCGAGTCGATAGCGGCCCGCGAGGAGCAGGCCTTGCATCTGATTCACGTTCCCCCGCAGGCGCATTGGTCGTGTCAGGGCCGCTCATGGCCTTGACACAGCCACATTAGGGAGCGCCCCAGGCACAGGGAACCGGCGGGGGTGCACGGAGACCGCACTGTGACGCTTGTCCCCTGCCGGGACGGAGGCCGAACTGGGGTTGAACGGGGGCAGACTGGAGGTCGACGGGGGTGTTTTCAGCGCGGCAGCGCCGATGGCCGCATCAGCCCGTGCTCCGGTACGTCGCCGACGCCTGCTCGTACAGGCGCGTCACCTCGTCGCGCTCGGCCTCGGGTCCCCGCAGCTGGACCACGTGGTAGCGGCCGCCCACGATCATCACGAGATTGCGTACGTACGTCTCGCGGCCCGCCGAGTTCTGCCACGTGAACTGGCCCTCGGCCATGGCCCGCCCGCCCACGTCGATCCGGCGCATCCCGCTGGACGTCGCCCACGTCGAGTCGCGGAACGGCTGCAACTCGCGTTCCTTCTCCCGCTGGTACGTCATCGGGTCGCTGCCGTACGCGGACGTGCTGTCGCGGCCCGGGACGACGACCAGCTCGAAGTCGCCGTGCGTGTAGAGGACCTGGCCCTGCCCGTTCTTGCCCTGCCGGTTCCAGCCCTTGGCGACGGCTACACGGAACCCTTCGGGGTCCTTGCGCAGCGTGAAGCCCTGCGCGACCTCGGGCTCGGACGAGTCGTTCTGCGGCTCGGTGGCGGACGGGGTCGACGAGCTCTTGCCGCCGTTCTTCCCCTGGCCCTCGGCGGATTCGCCGTCCGAGGACGCCGGCGCGGACCTGCCGCCCTCGGGGCCGGGCCCGCCCCCGCCGGTGGCGCCCGCGTGATCCTTGGCGCCGTCGCCGGGCGTGCCGCCGCTCGGCTCGGCCTTCGGCATGAAGACCACGGCGTACGCGACCGCGGCGGCCAAGCCGAGCAGGACGAGGACGAGCAGGGTGCGGCCGAGCGAACGTGGCCTTCCGGTGCGCCGCTCCGACTGGGGGCGCCGCTCCGACTGAGGGCGCCGCTCCGGCCTGCCACGCTCCGTCTGCTGCGGCTGCGGCTGCGCCTTGGCCCGCTTGTGGCGCGCATGCCCGGCCCCGGTCCCGCCCTGGGCGGCGGAGCGCCGGCGGCGCCTGCGCACGAGCTCGCCCCGGCGCCGTACGACCGGCAGCCGGGTGGCATCGAAGGGGGGAGCCGCCACGACGTTCGCGCCTGCCTCCGGCTCCGGCGCGGACCGCACCAACGACCGCAGCCAGCCCCGCAGTTCCTCGAAGTCGAGCCGCTCGGTGGGGTCCTGGCGCAGCAGCGACTCCACGACGGGCCGCAGCGGCCCGCACTCCTCGGCGAACGCGGGCGGCTCGGCGCACACCATCTGCACCAGCTCGCCGGTGTTCTCCTCCGGGTACGGGGCATGCCCCTGGACCGCACGGAAGAGGAGCGCGCCGAGGGCCCACAGGTCGGTGGCCGGGCCGATCGGGGCGGCCAGTTGCCAGTTCTCGTGCACGGGCCCCGCCTGCTCGGGCGCCCAGCGCTCGGTGACGGGCCCGACGACGGTCATCCGCGCCTGCCGCGCGCGGTCGGCGGCGAGGGCGGTGGTGGGCCCACGACCGGCCGCCGGCGCCGTCTGCTGCGCGGGGATGAGCTGGTCCCACCGCGTGGATCCGGGCGCTCCTGGCCCTTCTGGCGCTCCGGGCCCGGAGTCGAGCGCCTCAGGGGCGGGCGCGTCCGGCTCGGACTGCTCCCTGCCGGGCCGCGGGACCGCCCCGTGCCAGGGATGCTCGGCGGAACCCTGTACGCCGTAGGGGTCGTCGATCCGGCCGGACTGCGCGCCGCCACCGTGCGTACCGGCGCCAGGCGCACCCGCACCGGACCCGCCCCCGGACTCCGCGCCCGGCCCGCGCTGCGACGGCCCCGGCGTCCCGCCCGTGTCCACGCCACCGCGCGCCGCGGCACGCGCACCCG
Organism: Streptomyces sp. NPDC045026; assembly: GCF_056432625.1. NCBI lineage: Bacteria > Bacillati > Actinomycetota > Actinomycetes > Kitasatosporales > Streptomycetaceae > Streptomyces > Streptomyces sp. NPDC045026. Next base: position 45,171 of record NZ_JBWKIS010000013.1, on the reverse strand, counting down.
CCCGGTACGCGGCTATCGCTCCCGCGCGCGCGGCCCGAGGGTCACTCCCGGCCTCAAGAGCGGGGGGCCGGGACTGCGCGGGAGCAAAGGGGGACGGAGAGGTGAGGGGCGGCGCCGGCGCCGAAGGCCGGGGTGCCTGAGGTGCTGCCGCGGCCGGGGGCGGCGGCGTCGGGTCGTAGCCGCACAGCGCCTCCTCCGCCGCGCCGGCCGCGAGCCCGGTCAGGACAACGCGGCCGTCGTCGCACAGGAGGACCGTGCGGGCGGTGATGTTCCGGTGGACCCAGCCGTGGGCGTGCAGCGCGCGCAGGGCGGTGAGGACGTCAGACGCGACCTCGGCCGCCCGGTACGGGGACAGCGTCTCCTGGGCGAGCAGCGCGGCGAGCGGGCGCGCGGAGACGACCTCACTGACGATCCACAGCGAACCGCCCTCGGCGAACACGTCGAAGACCTGGTCGAGCCTTGGATGGTCGGGTATCTGGGCGGCAGCCTGCGCGGCCTCGATGGCGCGGCGCACCGCGGGGTCCGTCGGCCTCCGCGTGGTGCGCGCCGCGTCTCCCCGCTCGCGCCGGCCACGCGACTCGCGCGGTACGAACCCGTCCGGCAGCCCCTCGCTGTCGAGCACCTCGGCCTCGACGACTTCGGGTAACGGCACCTGTCTGACCAGGACTTCCTGGCCGCTGTAGGTGTCGAACGCCCGCGTCGACGCGAACTCGTACGCGTCGGCGGGGGACAGCGGCAGGCGGTAGCGGTCGGCGAGCACTCGCCCCGCGTAGTCCTCCACGACGCGTCCCCCTGTCCGCCCGGTGGTCAATTCCGTTCGTTTTGCGCGCTGTTGTGCGCAGTGATGCGTACCGATGCGGCTGCGCACTGTCCGCAAGCACTCACGATACGTGCCGGACTGCCTTCAGACTCAGGACTTCGGCTTGAACGTCTTGGTGAACGTCTGCCAGGCGGCCTTGCGCTGCGCACCGTCCCAGTCGGCGGCCTTGGCCGTGTACATCAGGCCGTAGCCGAGACCGCTGTTGACCACGAAACCGCGGTCGATCGAGCGGTACTTGGTGCCGCCGTCGACGTACGTGAACTCCCAGTCCGCCGTGTTCCACCCACGGAAGTCGACGGCCGCTATGCGTATCCGGTCGTACTGGGAGCGGCGCATGTACTGCTCCTGGTTGCGCCAGTCCTGGACCGGGTTCGACTTGGGCGTCGTCGTCCAGCCGACGAGCAGCTTCTGACCGTCAGGGCCCGTGAAGCGGGCCCCTGCCGCACCGGTCGAGCTGTACTTCCAGCCCTTCGGGAGTCCGATGGAGAAGCCCTGGTCGTGCCGGTAGGTCGAGGCGGCACCGCTGCCGCCGGGGACCCCACTGCCGCCGGTACTGCCGGGCGACGCCCCCTGGCCGGGGTCGCTGCCCTTGTCGTCGGTCTTGCCGGTGTCCGAGCCGGAGCCCTGGCCCTTGTCGGAGCCCTTGCCGCCGTCCTGAGCCGCGGCACCGCCGCTGCCGGAACCGCTGCCCTTGTCCTTGCTGCCGCCTTCGGACCCGCTGCCTCCGGTCGCTCCCGCGGAGGTGGCCTTGTCGCCGCCCTTGGCGGAACTGTCGTCGTCGCCACCGCTGAACGCGATACCGAGGACGGTGCCGATGACGGCGAGCGCGACGAGAACCGCCACGATCACGAGGGTGCGCCGCGGGACCACGTCCGTGAGCGAGGCCCTGGTCGAAGGCGTACGCGGCGGCCCGGCGGGCTGCGCCGGAATACCCGAACCGCCCTGCCCGGACGCGGGATGCGCGGCGGCCTCTGCCGTGCCGCCGGCCTCGGTCCCGCCACTCTTGCCGGCCGCACCGGCTGCCTTCGCGGCTGTGGCCGCGGCAGCGGCTTTCCGCACCGACCGCAGCGCACCGCGGAGCTTCTCGGCGGCCTCTTCACTCCTCTTGCCCGCGCCCTCGGTCACAGCGGCGCCGGAACCGGCGCCCGCGGAACCAGAAGCAGCGGTACCGGCGCTCGCAGCGCCCCCCGCCCCCGAACTCCCCATACCGAAGCGCCCCTTGGGCGTCTTCGACGCCTTCGGCACCTTGGGCGTGTGCTCGGGAATGGGCGGCAGCGGCACGACCTTCGTCGCGTCGACCGGCTCGGGCTCCTCGTCCTTGGGCTCGGGCGCGTGCAGGACGTCGTTGAGGAGCGCTCGCGCGCCCGCGTCGTCGAGCCGCTGCTCCGGGTCCTTGGCGAGCAGCCCGTAGATGACCTTCTCCAGCGGCCCGGCGTTCTTGGGCGGGTCGACCGGCTCGGTCATGACGGCCGTCAGGGTCGCGATGGCGGACCCCTTGTCGTAGGGCGGAACGCCCTCCACCGACGCGTACAGCAGCCCGCCGAGCGACCAAAGGTCGGCGGCCGGGCCGGGCTTGTGCCCGCGCGCCCGCTCCGGCGAGATGTACGAGGGCGCACCGACGAGCATGCCGGTGGACGTGATCGAGGGGTCGCCCTCGACCTGGGCGATGCCGAAGTCCGTGAGGACGACCCGCCCGTCCTCGGCGATCAGCACGTTCGACGGCTTCACGTCGCGGTGCAGGATGCCCTCACGGTGCGCGGCGCGCAGCACGTCGAGGATCGCGAGCCCGACCTCGGCGGCACGCCGCGGCTCCAGCAGGCCGTCCTCACGGATCTGCTCAGCAAGGGACTTGCCCTCGACGAGTTCCATCACGATCCACGGCCGGTCGTCCTCGTCGACGACGTCGTAGACCGTCACCGCGCTGTTGTTCCGGATCCGCGCGATCGCCTTCGCCTCACGCAACGTACGCGTGATCAGGCGCCGCTTCTCCTCGTCGTCGATGCTCGACGGGAATCGCAGCTCCTTGACGGCGACCGTCCGGCCGAGCGTCTCGTCCTTCGCCCGCCACACGGTGCCCATGCCGCCGCGGCCGAGGACTTCTCCCAACCGGTAGCGACCGGCGAGGAGACGTGCGCTCTTGTCCTGACGAGCTGTGCCCGCCTGCTCCGCCTCCGACATGCGTCCCCTCTGCAACCCGCCCTGACAGAGCCTTCATTGTCCCTTACCCGGGGACCACTCCACGCCCAGGGTCGGCCGTCCCGCATGATGTACCACGGACAGGGAGGAACCGTCATGCCCGCACTTCGGACACTGCTGGCGATACCCCTGGCAGCAGCCCTGTTCTGGATGTTTCCGGGCAGTTCCACGACACTCGCGGCCCCGGCCACGGACCTCACTCTTCCTCTGCTGGTCACGCAAGGCAAGGCTCCCGCCGCGGCGCTGCTCGCCCGCGAGGGCACGAGGACGCGCTTCGTGCGCACCGGGCCCACGATCCGCCGCACCGACCACTTCCGGGCGGGGAGCATCACGAAGTCGTTCATCGCGACGGTCGTCCTGCAACTCGCCGCGGAACACCGCCTCCGGCTCTCCGACACGGTGGACGACCACCTCCCCGGCCGGCTCCGTGACCACGCCGTCTCCCTCCACTCGCTTCTCACCCACACCAGTGGCCTGCCCGACTTCACGGCGCGCACGCACGGCACGACCCCGGTCTCCCCCACAACCGCCGTACGCCTCGCCGAGTCCGACCCGCCGAAGACCCGCGGCCTCTGGTCGTACTCGAACACGAACTACGTCCTGCTCGGCATGGTCATCGGCCAGGTCACGGGCCACTCGTACGCGGCCGAGGCCCGCCGCCGCATCATCGAACCGCTCCACCTCACCGGCACGTCGTTCCCCGGCACCCGCACCGACCTGCCCACCCCGCACGGCCGCGCGTACGACGCGACGGGCCGCGACGTGACCACCCTGAACCCACGCGTGGCCGGCGCCGCGGGCGAACTGATCTCCACCCTGACTGACCTGAACCGCTTCTACACAGCCCTCCTGAAGGGCCGCCTCCTCCCCTCGACCCAACTCCGGACGATGCTCAACACCCGTACCGCACAAGGCCACTACGGAATGGGCCTCTACCCCACGAAGCTCCCCTGCGGTACGACGGTATGGGGCCACAACGGCCGCATAGAGGGCAGCTACGTCCGCACGGCGACGACGAGAACGACGTCCACAGTCATCACGTTCCGCACGAACACAGACACCCTGGCCAAGGCCCCCCAACTGGAACGCCGCCTACTGACAGCCGAGTTCTGCCCACGACTCAGCCCGTCCGACGCTTGAGAGCGAGCGCACCTCCCACCCGCCCCACGTCCGAGCACACCTCCCAGCCCGTCCGGCGTTTGAGGACGAGCCCGCAGGGCGAAGGGGGGCCTGGGGGCACAGCCCCCAGCGCAACCCCGGCGCACCCATCCACCCCGCACAAATCAGACCGGCACAAAAGAGCCGCACAGATCAGAGCGGCACAATATCCGGCGCCCCCAATCGGGCAGCATCGGCCGAGAGGTCATCCGGCTGACGCTGAGACTCCCGCTCAGCCTGCACCCGCTTCTCGTAGTGCTCCACCTCCCGCTCGATCTGGTCCTTGTCCCAGCCGAGCACCGGAGCCATCAGCTCCGCCGCCTCACGCGCGCACCGCGTCCCCCGGTCGAACGTCTCGATCGAGATCCGTGTGCGCCGCGTCAGCACGTCGTCGAGATGCCGCGCCCCCTCGTGCGAGGCGGCGTACACGACCTCGGCCCGCAGATAGTCGTCGGCGCCGGTGAGGGGCGCGCCGAGCCCGGGGTCGGCCGCCACCAGGTCGAGCAACTCCTCCGCCAACGACCCGTACCGGTTGAGCAGATGCTCCACCCGCACCACGTGGAGCCCGGTCCGCGCGGCGATCCTCGCCCGCGCGTTCCACAGCGCGTGATAGCCCTCGGCCCCGACCAGCGGGACGTCCTCGGTGACGCAGTCGGCGACGCGCTGGTCGAGACCGTGCACCGCCTCGTCGACGGCGTCCTTGGCCATGACCCGGTACGTCGTGTACTTGCCGCCCGCCACGACCACGAGCCCCGGCACGGGGTGCGCCACCGTGTGTTCGCGCGAGAGCTTGCTCGTGGCGTCGGACTCACCGGCGAGCAGGGGCCGCAGGCCCGCGTAGACCCCTTGGACGTCGTCGCGCGTGAGGGGCACCGCGAGGACCGAGTTCACATGCTCGAGCAGATAGTCGATGTCGGCGCTGGAGGCGGCGGGGTGCGCCTTGTCGAGGTCCCATTCCGTGTCCGTGGTGCCCACGATCCAGTGGCGCCCCCACGGGATCACGAACAGGACGCTCTTCTCGGTCCGCAGGATGAGCCCGGTCGTCGAGTTGATCCGGTCCTTGGGCACGACGAGGTGGATGCCCTTGGAGGCGCGCACGTGGAACTGGCCCCGCTCGCCCACCATCGCCTGCGTGTCGTCCGTCCACACGCCCGTCGCGTTCACGACCTGGCGGGCGCGGATCTCGTACTCCCCGCCGCCCTCCACGTCCTCGACGCGGGCGCCGACGACGCGCTCGCCCTCCCGCAGAAAGCCCGTCACACGCGCCCTGTTGGCGACCTTCGCCCCGTACATCGCGGCCGTGCGCACCAGCGTCGCCACATACCGCGCATCGTCCATCTGCGCGTCGTAGTACTGCAACGCGCCGACGAGGGCGTCCTTCTTGAGCGCGGGTGCGACCCGCAGCGCGTGACGCCGGCTCAGATGGCGGTGCATGGGCAGGCCGCGCCCGTGCCCGCGCGCCATCGACATCGCGTCGTACAGAGCGACGCCCGAGCCCGCGTACAGCCGCTCCCAGCCCTTGTGCTGGAGGGGATACAGGAACGGAACCGGCTTCACGAGATGTGGGGCGAGCCGCTCCAGGAGCAGTCCGCGCTCCTTCAACGCCTCACGTACGAGCGCGAAGTCGAGCATCTCCAGATACCGGAGTCCGCCGTGGATCAGCTTGCTCGACCGGCTCGACGTGCCGGAGGCCCAGTCCCGCGCCTCGACCAGGCCGGTGGACAGACCCCGGGTCGCGGCGTCGAGCGCGGTGCCCGCGCCGACCACCCCCGCGCCCACGACCAGGATGTCCAGCTCCGGCTCGGCCATTCCCGCGAGCGCCTCGGCACGCTCCGCCGGTCCCAGTGTCGCTGTCCTCACTGCTACCTCCCGCTGTCGGTCAGTCGGCGTCGGTCCAGTCGGTCCCACCGGTGTCACCTGTCTGATGCGCCCCGGCTCTCATCACCCATGCACCGATTCTGACCGCCGTGCCCGACTTCAGCCACCACTCACCCGCAGCCTGTGGACAACACTCCCGGATTCCCGGCCACGCAATACCGCATAACGGTCATATTTACTCCTAGTCTGACATTGCGCTCGCCCATCTTGTCCACAGGGCTTGCGCTCTCCTCCCGCTCCGGCTATTGGGAAGGACGGCCCACCGCCATGCCCGCAGATCTCGCCGTCATCGGACTCGGCCACCTCGGCCTGCCCCTCGCCCAGGCCGCCGTCGCCACCGGCATCGCGACCATCGGCTACGACCCCGCACGCGCCACCGACCTCGCGGCCGGCCGCCTCCCCGGCGACGGCGCCGAGGGAACCCTGACCGCCGCCGACATCCGCCGGATGCTCTCGGGGGGCTTCCGGCCGACCGGCGACCCCGTCGAACTCGGCCGCGTCCGTACCGCCGTCATCTGCGCCCCCGCCCCACTCGGCGCGGACCGCTCCCTCGACCTCACACAGCTCACCGACGCCACACGGGCCCTCGCCACCCGCCTGCGCCCCCACACCACCGTGATCATCGAGACCCCGGTCGCCCCCGGCACCACCGAAAGCGTCCTGCGCCCCCTCCTGGAGGACGGCTCGGGGCTGCGCGCCGGCCGCGACTTCCACCTCGCCTACTCCCCCGGCCGCCTCGACCCCGGCAGCCGCACGCACGCGTACGCCACGACCCCCAAGGTCATCGGCGGCCTCACCCCCGCCTGCACGGAATCGGCCGCCGCCTTCTACGGCCGCCTGTCCGACAAGGTCGTACGCGCGCGTGGACCACGCGAGGCCGAGACCGTCCAGCTCCTGGAGACCAACTACCGCCACGTCAACATCGCCCTGGTCAACGAGATGGCCGTCCTCTGCCACGACCTGGGCGTCGATCTGTGGGACGTCATCCGCTGCGCCGAGACCAAGCCCTTCGGCTTCCAGGCGTTCCGCCCCGGCCCCGGCGTCGGCGGCCACGGAGTCCCCCAGGACCTCTCACGCCCGCCCCTCCCGGTCCACCCCCTGCGCATGGTGGAACTGGCCCAGCAGGTCAACCAGCACATGCCCCAGTACGTGATCCAGCGCGCCGCCACCCTCCTCAACGAGCACGGCAAGTCGGCCCGCGGCGCCCGCGTCCTGCTCCTCGGCATCACGTACAAGCCCGACGTCGCCGACCTGGAGGGCACCCCCGCCCAGGAGATCGCCACCCGGCTGATGCAGCTGGGCGCCGCGGTCAGCTACCACGACCCGCACATCCCGTCGTGGAACGTCCTCGGCCACCCCGTCCCCCGCGCGGACTCCCTCTACGAGGCCGCAGCCGACGCCGACCTGACGATCCTGCTCCAGCAGCACCGCACGTACGACCTCCAGGGCCTGTCCGTGAAGGCCCAGCTCCTCCTGGACACCAGGGGCGCCACCCCGACGGGCGCGGCCCACCGCCTGTAGAGGCCCTCTACGGAGATGGGGCCCGCACCGAACCGGTGCGGGCCCCATCTCCGTAGAACTGCGTCAGCGGCGGTGCTGCGAGTCCGCCACCGTGACCTCGACCCGCTGGAACTCCTTGAGCTCGCTGTAGCCGGTCGTCGCCATGGCGCGCTTGAGGGCGCCGAAGAAGTTCATCGAACCGTCAGGGGTGTGCGAAGGCCCGGTGAGGACCTCCTCCGTCGTACCGACGGTCCCGAGGTCGACCTTCTTGCCGCGCGGCACGTCCTCGTGGACGGCCTCCATGCCCCAGTGGTGGCCCTTGCCGGGCGCGTCCGTGGCGCGCGCCAGCGGGGAGCCCATCATCACGGCGTCGGCGCCGCAGGCGATCGCCTTCGGCAGGTCGCCGGACCAGCCCACGCCACCGTCGGCGATCACGTGCACGTACCGGCCGCCGGACTCGTCCATGTAGTCGCGGCGGGCGGCGGCCACATCGGCGACGGCGGTCGCCATCGGCACCTGGATGCCCAGCACGTTGCGCGTGGTGTGCGCGGCACCGCCACCGAAACCGACGAGCACACCGGCCGCGCCGGTGCGCATCAGGTGCAGCGCGGCGGTGTACGTGGCGCAGCCGCCCACGATGACCGGCACGTCCAGCTCGTAGATGAACTGCTTCAGGTTCAGCGGCTCGGCGGCGCCGGAGACGTGCTCGGCGGACACGGTGGTCCCCCGGATCACGAAGATGTCGACGCCCGCGTCCACGACGGCCTTGGAGAACTCGGCCGTGCGCTGCGGCGAGAGCGCGGCGGCGGTGACGACGCCGGAGTCGCGCACCTCCTTGATGCGCTGCCCGATCAGGTCGGCCTGGATGGGCGCGGCGTAGATCTCCTGGAGGCGCCGCGTGGCGACGTCGGAGTCCAGCTCGGCGATCTCGTCGAGGAGCGGCTGCGGGTCCTCGTAGCGGGTCCACAGACCCTCGAGGTTCAGCACGCCGAGGCCACCGAGCTCCCCGATCCGGATGGCGGTGGCCGGCGAGACGACCGAGTCCATGGGAGCGGCCAGGAACGGCAGCTCAAAGCGGTAGGCGTCGATCTGCCAGGCGATCGAGACCTCCTTCGGGTCACGCGTACGGCGGCTCGGTACGACGGCGATGTCGTCGAAGGCGTACGCCCTGCGGCCGCGCTTGCCGCGCCCGATCTCGATCTCAGTCACGTGTGTGGCCTTTCCCTCTGCGTTTCAGCGCCTTCCAGTATCCCCGACATACGCGCCAGGGGCGGCCCCGGGAACCCCGGGACCGCCCCTGGCGCTGTCTTCGACTGTCGGCGACTACTTGCTGCGGCTGTAGTTCGGCGCTTCGACCGTCATCTGAATGTCGTGCGGGTGGCTCTCCTTGAGGCCCGCGGACGTGATCCGTACGAAGCGGCCCTTGGTCTCCATCTCGTCGATGGAGGTGGCGCCCACATAGCCCATCGTCTGGCGCAGACCACCGACGAGCTGGTGCAGCACGTTGGCCAGCGGGCCACGGTAGGGCACCTGGCCCTCGATGCCCTCGGGCACGAGCTTGTCGTCGGAGGCGACGTCGGCCTGGAAGTAGCGGTCCTTGGAGTACGACCGGCCCTGCCCACGGGACTGCATCGCCCCGAGGGATCCCATGCCGCGGTACGACTTGAACTGCTTGCCGTTGATGAACATCAGCTCACCCGGGGACTCCTCACAGCCCGCGAGCAGGCTGCCCAGCATCACCGTGTCGGCACCGGCGGCGAGCGCCTTGCCGATGTCGCCGGAATACTGCAGACCGCCGTCACCGATGACCGGGACGCCGGCGGCACGGGCGGCGAGCGCCGCCTCGTAGATCGCGGTGACCTGCGGGACGCCGATACCGGCGACCACGCGCGTGGTGCAGATGGAGCCGGGGCCCACACCGACCTTCACGCCGTCGACACCGGCGTCGATCAGGGCCTGCGCGCCGTCACGCGTCGCGACGTTGCCGCCGATGACGTCGACGCCGACGCTGGACTTAATCTTCGCCATCCAGTTCAGCGCGTTGCTGTTGTGACCGTGCGAGGTGTCGACGATGAGGAAGTCCACACCCGCCTCGGCCAGCGCCTGCGCGCGCTCCAGGGCCTCAGGGCTCGCGCCGACCGCGGCACCGACGAGGAGGCGGCCCTCGGCGTCCTTCGCGGCGTTCGGGTACTGCTCGGCCTTCACGAAGTCCTTGACCGTGATGAGGCCCTTGAGGACACCCGCTTCGTCGACCAGCGGAAGCTTCTCGATCTTGTGGCGGCGCAGGAGCTCCATGGCGTCGACGCCGGAGATGCCGACCTTGCCGGTCACGAGCGGCATCGGCGTCATGACCTCGCGCACCTGCTGGCCGCGGTCGGTCTCGAACGCCATGTCGCGGTTGGTGACGATGCCGAGCAGCTTGCCCGCCGGGTCGGTCACCGGGACGCCGCTGATGCGGAACTTCGCACACAGCGCGTCGGCCTCGCCCAGCGTCGCGTCCGGGTGCACGGTGATCGGGTCGGTCACCATGCCGGACTCGGAACGCTTCACGAGGTCGACCTGGTTGACCTGGTCCTCGATCGACAGGTTGCGGTGCAGCACGCCCACGCCACCCTGCCGCGCCATGGCGATGGCCATGCGGGACTCGGTGACCTTGTCCATCGCCGCGGACAGCAGCGGAATGTTCACGCGCACGTTGCGGGAGATGCGGGACGAGGTGTCGACCGCGTTCGGGAGGACCTCGGACGCGCCCGGCAGCAGCAGCACGTCGTCGTAGGTCAGCCCGAGTGTCGCGAATTTCTCGGGCACTCCGTCGACGTTTGCAGTCATGACACCTTCCCCAAATGGCCTTGATCGGTGCGGATGTCCATGCTAACGGGATCCGGAGGTGTCTCATTCCACGATCAAGATCACCGAGCAGATTTGTACGTTCACACGTGCGCAATCCGCGCTCTGCCCGGGGTTCGCCTCACGCGCGCGTGGCGCGTCTCACTCACCGGGTCACCACCTGGGGCGCCGCTCACCGCTTGGGGCGCCGCTTGAAGCACTGCTCCGCCCGCTGTTTCGACTCGCCGTTCCGGCTCACTGCTCGGCGAGAGCCCGCAGCCTGCTGAGGGCGCGGTGCTGCGCGACGCGGACGGCGCCCGGCGACATGCCGAGCATCTGCCCGGTCTCCTCGGCGGTGAGGCCGACGGCGATCCTGAGCAGCAGCAGCTCGCGCTGGTTCTCCGGAAGGTTGGCGAGGAGCTTCTTCGCCCACTCCGCATCGCTGCTGAGCAGGGCCCTCTCCTCCGGCCCGAGCGAGTCGTCGGGCCGCTCCGGCATCTCGTCGGAGGGCACGGCCGTGGAACCGGGATGCCGCATGGCGGCGCGCTGCAGGTCGGCGACCTTGTGCGCGGCGATGGCGAAGACGAACGCCTCGAAGGGGCGCCCGGTGTCCTTGTAGCGCGGCAGCGCCAGAAGCACCGCGACACAGACTTCCTGCGCGAGATCCTCCACGAAGTGCCGTGCGTCACCCGGCAGTCGGGTCAGACGGCTGCGGCAGTAGCGGATCGCGAGGGGATGGACGTGCGCGAGGAGGTCGTGCGTGGCCTGCTCGTCGCCTTCGACGGCGCTGTGGACCAGGGCACCGATGGCTCCAGGGGCGGCTGCCTCGTCGTCGCGCATCGGTCCATGGTGCCTTGGCTGCGTCCGATCCGTGGCACCGCGTCCGTAGTTGTGCACTGAAGCGTTATGAGCAGGTGCGCCGGAACTCATCTCGTGCGCCCTCCCCTTCCGCTCGACCGACTCGTCCCTGAGGAACTCCACAACTCAAGGATGCGGCATGTCCGGCGAAACGAGGACCGGCGGCCGTCCGCAGCCCCGTCCGCCCTGGGGCGGACGGGGATCGCTGTGCCCCCGCGGCGGCGCACCGTGCGCCTTAGCGGACCAGGCCCCAGCGGAAGCCGAGCGCCACGGCGTGCGCACGGTCCGAGGCGCCGAGCTTCTTGAAGAGGCGGCGTGCGTGCGTCTTGACCGTGTCCTCGGAGAGGAAGAGCTCACGCCCGATCTCCGCGTTGGACCGGCCGTGGCTCATGCCCTCGAGCACCTGGATCTCACGCGCCGTGAGCGTCGGCGCCGCACCCATCTCGGCCGACCGCAGTCTGCGCGGCGCGAGCCGCCAGGTCGGGTCGGCGAGCGCCTGCGTGACCGTGGCCCGCAGCTCGGCGCGCGAGGCGTCCTTGTGCAGATAGCCACGGGCACCGGCGGCGACGGCGAGCGCCACACCGTCCAGGTCCTCGGCCACGGTGAGCATGATGATGCGCGCACCGGGATCGGCGGACAGCAGCCGCCGGACCGTCTCGACGCCGCCCAGACCGGGCATGCGTACGTCCATCAAAATCAGGTCCGAGCGGTCGGCGCCCCAGCGGCGGAGGACTTCCTCGCCGTTGGCCGCGGTCGTCACGCGCTCCACGCCGGGGACGGTCGCGACCGCGCGGCGGAGCGCTTCTCGGGCAAGCGGGGAGTCGTCGCAGACGAGGACGGATGTCATGACCGTCCTCCGCAGCTGATGCGCGTCACCTTGGGCCTCCAGGCTGGTACGAATCGTCACCTGTGCGGTCGACGCTCTCGGACAGATGCCCGAGCGCTTGTTCCTTCAACCGCCTCCGCACTCTCAACGACGGTCACCCGAAAGAGTTACGGGTTCGACGGTCTGCTTCGGCACTCTACGTGAGGGACCGGACACAGAGCAGACGGCGCAAGCGACCCACAAGGATTCACCACAAGACGTGCCCCATTTAGCCGTTTTTCTTCACTTTCAGTGGCGTCTGAGGCTAGATTCGTAATGAGTCATATTTTCATCTCCTTAGACAGTAGATGTACGGTTCTTGGGCACCGTATCCGCGGCAGAACGGCTACAAGGGGACACAGCAATGGCAGATTTCTCCCGCCTTCCCGGACCGAACGCAGATCTGTGGGACTGGCAGCTCCTCGCGGCCTGCCGCGGGGTGGACAGCTCGCTCTTCTTCCATCCGGAGGGAGAGCGGGGAGCGGCGCGCAGCGCCCGCGAGAACTCGGCCAAAGAGGTCTGCATGAGGTGTCCGGTGCGCGCGGAGTGCGCTGCTCATGCGCTCCAGGTGCGCGAGCCGTACGGCGTGTGGGGCGGGCTGACCGAGGACGAACGCGAGGAGCTCATGGGCCGCGCCCGTAACCGGCTCGTCGCCGCCGCGCCGGCGCCGTCAGGCGGCGGGCCACCCACGGTGAACCATTGAAGGAACGTTTCCTCAAAGTGGGCCCGGTGACACGCCCACGGGCTTGTCAGGGCTCGATCAGCGCTTGTCAGGGCTCGATCAGCGGGTCGCGGCCCGCGCCAGGTGGTCGAGCGTGGCTGCCACGGCCGGCACCTGAGCCAGGTCGGGCAGTGTGAGGGCGACGATCTCGCGCTGCACGGCCGGTTCCACGGTCACTGTGCGTGCACCCTTGGGGCGCACGGATTCGATGGCGAGCTCCGGCAGAACCGCCACACCGAGGCCGGCGCCGACCAGGCCGATCACTGCCGGATAGTCGTCGGTGGCGAAGTCGATGCGCGGGGTGAATCCCGCTGCCTCACAGACCTCCACCAGCTGCCGCCGACAGCGCGGGCAGCCCGCGATCCAGGGCTCATCGGCCAGCTCGCCGATGGACACCGCGTCCGACGCGGCAAGACGGTGCCCCTCAGGGACGAGGCCGACGAGACGGTCGGCGAGCAGCGGACGTACGACGAGATCGTCCCAGTCCTCAGCAGCCTGCGCCCCTTCGCCCTCCCGTCTTCCACCCACACCCTTGCCCTGAACCGCGTCGCGCCGCCCCTCGTACCTGAAGGCCAGGGCCACGTCGCAGTCCCCCTCGCGCAGCATCTCGACCGAGCGCGGCGGCTCCGCCTCCACCAGGGAGACGCGGGTGCCGGGGTGCGCCGCGCGCAGGGCGGCCAGCGCAGTGGGGACGAGCGTGGAGCTGCCACTGGGGAAGGAGACGAGGCGGACACGGCCGGCGCGCAGGCCCGCGATGGCGGCGACCTCTTCCTCCGCCGCGGTCAACCCGGCCAGGATTCCCGCCGCGTGCCGCACCAGGGCTTCACCCGCCTGAGTGAGCCGCATCTCGCGGCCGGTGCGGATGAGGAGCGGGGTGCCAGCGGAGGATTCGAGAGCCTTCATCTGCTGGCTGACCGCGGGCTGTGTGCAGCCGAGCTCGCGGGCGGCGGCCGAGAAGGAGCCGGTGGCGGCCACGGCGCGCAGTACACGGAGATGACGGGCCTCGATCATCCCTCAAGCATAAGCGAGCCTTGGGTGCAACGGGAAATATTGCATCGACGCTTTGGCGCCGCGTCGCTTAGCGTGCCGTCATGAAGCTTCTGTCTCTGAATGTGGGTCGCCCCGAGGCCAGTGAGCACACTGACCAGGCCGAGGGCGTGACCGGTATCGACAAGCAGCCGGTGCAGGGCCCGGTCCGGGTGGCGGCGCCCGGACCCAAGGGGGTCGGCGCGAGCGGTCTCGAAGGTGACTCCGTGTGCGACATGCGGCATCACGGCGGCGACGACCAGGCGGTGTACGCCTTCGCCCGCGAGGACCTCGACGAATGGGAGGGCACGCTCGGCCACGATCTGCGCAACGGCTCGTTCGGCGAGAACCTCACCACCGAGGGTGTCGACGTGACGGGCGCGAAGATCGGCGAGCGCTGGCGCGTCGGCTCCGACCTGGTCCTCGAGGTCACCTCCAGCCGGATCCCCTGCCGCACCTTCCAGGGGCACCTCGGCGAGAAGGGGTGGGTCAAGCGCTTCACGGCGCACGCCGCACCAGGCGCGTATCTGCGGGTGATCGAGCCGGGTTCGATCCGGGCGGGCGACACGATCGAGATCGTGCGGCGACCCGACCACGAGGTGACCGTCGCCTTCCAGTTCCAGGCCGTCACGACCGAGCGCGAACTGCTGCCGCGCCTGCTCGTCGCGGCGGACGCACTCGCCCCCGAAGCCGTCGAGGCGGCTCGCACGTACGTGGCCAAGTACGGGGACGGGGGCGGAGGCGGAAACGGGGGCCCGGCAGCGGCGGACGCGCCGTTGTAAGGGAAAACCCGGGCGCCGTACGGGGGTTGGATCGGGGGCGAGTGGGGGGTCGTCCCCGATGCGGCGGGGGTGGGTCGGGCGGGAAGCTCGACGCATGTCCCCATTCAAGCGCGTTCTCCTCGCGGCCGGCTCGGTCGCCGCCGTCGCCGTCGTGACGCTCGCGATCGGCGCCTGCTTCGTACGGCTGTGGAGCGGCGCCGGCGTCAGCACCGCCAGCGCTGCCAGCGAGGTGTACGTACTGCGGTTGCAGGGGGCGACTGACAGTCTCAGGTCGTCACCCGAACTGCTCGCATATATAGGCACATTGGAGATACCGGACGACAAGGAGCGGTGCGCGGGCGCCACTTCGGCCTGAGGGAGCCGGGGGCAAGGGCCGCAGGACGGAGTGGTCGTGGTCAAGGGACAACGCGCGGGGACGCCCGAGCGTGGTCATGCCCACGGCGGTCACTAGCCTTGCCCCATGACTACCGCTCTGATTACGGGATCCACCTCGGGGATCGGTGCCGCGTTCGCGCGCCGGCTCGCCGCGGACGGCCACGACCTCGTCCTGGTGGCGCGTGACACCAAGCGGCTGCGGGAGCAGGCCACCGAACTCCACGACCGGCACGGCATCGAGGCCGAGGTGCTCACCGCGGACCTCTCCACCGACGAGGGCATCGGCGCCGTCGAGGCACGGCTGACCGACCGCAAGCGGCCGGTGGACCTGTTGGTCAACAACGCGGGCTTCGGCAACAAGGGGCAGTACCTGGAGGTTCCGCTCGCCGACGAGTTGACCATGCTGAAGGTGCACTGCGAGGCGGTCCTGCGGCTCACGTCCGCCGCGGTGGCGCCGATGCGTGAGCGCGGCAGGGGCGGCGTGGTGAACGTGGCGTCGGTGGCGGCGTTCGTGCCACGCGGGACGTACGGCGCCTCGAAGGCGTGGGTCGTGCAGTTCACGCAGGGCGCGGCGCGTGATCTGGCCGGCAGCGGTGTGCGGCTGATGGCGCTCTGCCCGGGGTTCGTCCGTACGGAGTTCCACGAGCGGGCCTCGATGGGCACGGACAACATCCCCAAGTGGATGTGGCTCGACGCCGACAAGCTGGTGGCGGCGGCGCTCGCCGACCTGGCGCGCGGCAAGTCGCTGTCGGTCCCGGATCCGCGGTACAAGGCGTTGATGGGCGTCGTGAAGCTGGCGCCGCGCGGGCTGCTCGGCGGGGCCACGGCGAAGACGGGGCGCAAGTACGGGCCCCAGTAAGGCGCGGCGGGTCCCGGTTCGACCGGGACTCGGTCCCGCCGGGTCGTTACACGGCGGTGGGAGGATGGAGCTGTCCGGACCTTAAGCAGGGGGATGCAGGGGGGCCGGGAGGCGGCGTCATGACGTTCGTGCAACTGATCGACTGCAAGACCAGCCGATTCGACGAGATGAACCAGCTCATGGACACATGGGCCGAGCGGACCAAGGGGAAGCGGACCGCGACGCACAACGTGATCGGCAAGGACCGGTCCAACGCGTCGCACTTCATCGAGATCGTGGAGTTCCCGTCGTACGAGGAGGCGATGCGGAACTCGAACCTTCCGGAGACCGACACGATCTTCCGGGAGATGGTCGCCCTCTGCGACGAGATGCCCACCTTCACCGATCTGGACGTGGTGCGGGACGAGCAGTTGTACGCGGGGAACGCGCGCCGGTTCTTCGAGACGCTCGCCACCGAGGGTGAACTGCCCCCGCTCAACGACCTGCTCGCGGAGGACTACCACGACCACGATCCCGCCAACGTGACGGACACCATCGGTCTCGACGCGATGCGGCGCGAGATCGAGATGTACCGCCTCGGGTTCGATCTCGAATTCACCATCGACGACCAGATCACCGAAGGCGACCGGGTGTGCACGCGGTGGACCTTCAGCGCCGACCACAACGGCGACTTCATGGGAATCCCGGCGACGGGCAAACAGGTCACGATGACCGGCACGACGATCTTCCGGTTCCGGGAGGACGGGAAGATCGTCGAGGGCTGGTGGGAGAACGACCGGCTGGGGCTGATGGCCCAGCTCGGCGCGCTCGATCAGCTCGAGTCCTGACCGTGCGGGTCCGGACCCGGCGCCGCGAACGCCGAGGCCCGGCCCCGCGGCAAGCGCGGAACCGGGCCTCGTACGAGCAGACGCCAGTGCGACTGGCGCCGCGCTGATCGCTCAGCGCACCAATCACTCAGCGCACTGGTCGCTCAGCGCACTGAGTCGCTCAGCTCACTAGTGGGAGTGGCCGTGCCCGTGGCCGCCGGCCTCGGACTCCTCCTCCGCCGGCTTCTCGACGACCAGGGTCTCGGTCGTGAGCAGCAGCGAAGCGATGGACGCGGCGTTCTCCAGGGCGGAGCGGGTGACCTTGACCGGGTCGATGACGCCGGCCTTGACCAGGTCGCCGTACTCGCCGGTCGCGGCGTTGAAGCCCTGGCCCTTGTCGAGCTCGGCGACCTTCGAGGTGATGACGTAGCCCTCGAGGCCGGCGTTCTCGGCGATCCAGCGCAGCGGCTCGACGGCGGCGCGGCGGACGACCGCGACACCGGTGGCCTCGTCGCCGGTCTTGTCGAGGTTGCCCTCGAGGACCTTGACGGCGTGCACCAGAGCGGAGCCACCACCGGAGACGATGCCCTCCTCGACCGCGGCGCGGGTCGCGGAGATGGCGTCCTCCAGACGGTGCTTCTTCTCCTTGAGCTCCACCTCGGTGGCGGCGCCGACCTTGATCACGCACACGCCGCCGGCGAGCTTCGCGAGGCGCTCCTGGAGCTTCTCGCGGTCCCAGTCGGAGTCCGTGTTCTCGATCTCGGCCTTGATCTGGTTGACGCGGCCGGCGACGTCGGCGGAGTTGCCCCCACCGTCGACGATGACCGTGTCGTCCTTGGTGATCGTCACGCGACGGGCGGTGCCGAGCACCTCGAGACCGGCCTGGTCGAGCTTGAGGCCGACCTCCTCGGCGATGACGGTGGCACCGGTGAGGGTGGCCATGTCGCCGAGCATCGCCTTGCGGCGGTCACCGAAGCCGGGCGCCTTGACGGCGACGGCGTTGAACGTGCCGCGGATCTTGTTCACGACCAGGGTCGACAGGGCCTCGCCCTCGACGTCCTCGGCGATGATCAGGAGCGGCTTGGAGCCACCGGCCTGGATGACCTTCTCCAGCAGCGGCAGCATGTCCTGGATGGAGGAGATCTTGCCCTGGTTGATCAGGATGTACGGGTCCTCGAGCACGGCCTCCATGCGCTCCTGGTCCGTCACGAAGTACGGAGACAGGTAGCCCTTGTCGAAGGCCATGCCCTCGGTGAAGTCCAGCTCGAGCCCGAAGGTGTTGGACTCCTCGACGGTGATGACACCGTCCTTGCCGACCTTGTCCATCGCCTCGGCGATGAGCTCGCCGACCTGCGAGTCCTGGGCGGACAGACCGGCGACAGCGGCGATGTCGGCCTTGTCCTCGATCGGGCGGGCGGTCGCGAGGAGCTCCTCGGACACGGCCTTGACCGCGGCGTCGATGCCCTTCTTCAGGGCGGCCGGGGAAGCGCCGGCGGCGACGTTGCGCAGGCCTTCCTTGACCAGGGCCTGGGCGAGCACGGTGGCGGTGGTGGTGCCGTCACCCGCGATGTCGTTGGTCTTGGTCGCCACCTCCTTCACCAGCTGGGCGCCGAGGTTCTCGTACGGGTCGTCGAGCTCGACCTCGCGGGCGATCGTGACACCGTCGTTGGTGATGGTGGGAGCGCCGAACTTCTTGTCGATGACGACGTTGCGGCCCTTGGGGCCGATCGTCACCTTGACCGTGTCGGCAAGCTTGTTGACGCCGCGCTCGAGGGCGCGACGGGCGTCCTCGTCGAACTTCAGGATCTTCGCCATGGAGCTGTTAGTCCTCTCGAACGAACTGCGCCCCCGACGCCCGGCATGCTGAGATAAGTCGCAGCTGAGTAGCGGGGTGCCAGGGGCGCAGAACTAAAACAGTGGGTGAATTACTTCTCGACGATCGCGAGCACGTCGCGAGCCGAGAGGACGAGGTACTCCTCGCCGTTGTACTTCACCTCGGTGCCGCCGTACTTGCTGTACAGCACGATGTCGCCGGTCTGCACGTCGAGCGGCAGGCGCTCGCCGTTCTCGAAGCGACCCGGACCAACGGCGAGGACGACGCCCTCCTGGGGCTTCTCCTTCGCGGTGTCCGGGATGACCAGGCCAGAGGCGGTGGTCTGCTCAGCGTCGAGCGGCTGGACCACAATGCGGTCCTCGAGCGGCTTGATGGCAACCTTGGAGCTGGTGGTCGTCACGATCCGACCTCCCCCTTCGGAGATCACGGGGTTAACTGTCTGAGGTGGCGACCAGGTGGATCCGTCGTCGCGGGTGCCGGACCTGCCCGTCGCTATTGGCACTCTCCAGTGGGGAGTGCCAGGGCCGAGACTATGACTGCGATTAGCACTCGGTCAAGCGGAGTGCCAATTCAGTGAGGGTGAGTCCTCCGCACGGCCCCTCCGGCAGTTCCGTCACAGGTAGTCCTCGAGCCTCCCCACCGTGAACCCCTGGGCCTGGATACGGCGCAACAGCCGCGCCGTCATGTCGGTGAGCGCCGTCCCGTGCGAGTCGTCGCCGTCACGGAACTGGGCCCTGACGATGTCTCCGGAACGCAGCCGGCCCCCCTCCGCATCCGCGTCACGCACGTGGTCGGTCCGCAACGTGGCACGCCACAGGACCACGGCGTCCACCCCGCAGGTGGCGGCCGCGCGCAGGGTGTCCTGGTCGTAGTCGCCGAACGGCGGGCGCAACAGGCGGGGGCGGGTGCCGAAGCGGTTCTTCAGCCGGTCCTGCTGGCCGCAGATCTCGGCGTGCTGCTCGGCGTACGGGAGTGCGGGCAGGGAGTGGTGGTTGAGGGTCTGGTTCTGCACGCCCGCGCCGAGGGCCCGCAGCTTGCCGAAGGGGTCGCGGCCGGGGCCCGCGACGCCGTCCGTGAGGAAGACGCTGACGGGCAGCCGCAGCTCGCGGACCATGTCGGCGAAGTGCGGGTCGCGCTCCACGCCGTCGTCGAAGGTCAGGAAGACGACCCGGTCCTTGGTACGGACGTGGTCCACGACGCGCGGGAGTGCGTAGGGGCCCGGCCCCGCCACGGCCGCGTGGCGTGCGGGGGGCCTCGGCGCCGGGGCGAGCGGGGCGGAGAGCCCCCAGTGGCGGTAGGCGTCCGGAGCGGGGCCGCCCTGAGAGGCGTGGTCCTTGAGAGGCGTGGCATGGGCCGGCATCCTGCCCGCCGTATTCCCTGACTCAGGCGCGCTCCCCGACCCGCGCGCGCCCCAAGCATCACCCCGCGCACGCCAAGAACCACCCCGCGCTTCCCATGCCCCACCCCGCGCGCCCCAAGAGCCACTCCGCACACCCCACGAACCAGCCCCGACACCCCCCACACCGACGCCCGGTGTGGCCGCCGGGGCCGGGTGGCTCGGGTGGCGGACCCTCTCAGCCGCCTTCCTGCTGAGCCGCTCGATCGGGTCCACGGACTGGGCGCACCCGGTGAGCAGGGCGGAGGCGAGGACACCGGCGGCCAGGGCTGCGGCGAGCAGCCGCCGGGGCCCGGTGCGCGCGGGGGCCCGGCGCGCCCGGCCGGACATCACAGGTAGTCCTCCAGCCTGGCCACCGCGTACCCCTTGTCGGTGACGTACTCCATGAGCCGGCGGACCATGTCGGGCATGGCGCCCTTCCACTCGTCGGGGCCGCGGAAGTGGCTCAGGATGATGTCGCCCGGACGCAGGTCCTTGTCCTCCTCGCGCCACTCGACGTGGTCGACGAACACCTCTTCGTTCCAGATCGGCGCGTACTTGATGCCGCAGGATTTGGCGGCGCGCAGCGTGTCCCGGTTGTAGTTGCCGTAGGGCGGCCGGAAGGCCACGGGCCGCTCGCCGAACTGCTCCTGCATGATGTGCTGCATGCCGCAGATCTCGCGCTTCTGCCCCTCGTAGGACAGGCCCGGCAGATACGGGTGCGTCAGCGTGTGGTTGTTCAGCGTGATGCCGCGGGACTGCATCTCCCTGAAGTAGCCGTAGTCGTCCTCCACCAGGTAGTTGCTGAGGAAGGCGGTGTACGGGATCTTCAGGTCGCTCATCATCTCCAGGAACGCCGGGTCCTTCTCGGAGCCGTCGTCGATGGTGAGGAACACGACCTTGTCCGTGGTCGGCACGGTCGTGAAGACGGGCGGCAGGCCCTCCTGGCCCTGGACTTCGAAGCCCTTGCGAGCCCTGATCACGGGCTTCATGGCGGGCGCGGGCGGCGCGAGGAGCGGCGGCTCGGCCAGGCCCCACTTCTTGGCCATTGCGACCCGGGCGGCCTGGGTGGCGCGCAGCTTGCCCGCGTAGGAGTCGAGGGCGCGGGCGGGCGGAGCCAGGAGGGGCTGCGGGCCGGGCGCCGGCTTGACTGCCGCGGCGTCGCCGGACGCGGCGCACCCGGAGGCGACCGCACAGGCGGCGAGCACGGCGAGACCGGCCCGCGCACGGCCGCGCCGGACCCTCCGGGCCACTGTCTCCTTCGCGGCTCTTTCGTCGTTTTGTCGTACAAGTCGCATGGCGCCGGATCCTCGCAGCTCACGGCACTGATCAGGGCCCGACACCGCGGCCGTGCGCACACCGTCCACCGACTGGCCCACAATGGGCCTGGTGAACGACCTCGCCTCCTTCAGCTCGCTGCTCTCCCCGGAGGGCCAGGCGCTTCTCGACGACGTACGGGACATCACCCCCGGCCAGGAGCTCGCCGTCGCCACCCGGCTGCGCCGCGACCACCCGGCGGATCTCGTCTCGGCGGCCATCGCGCAGGCCAGGCTGCGCCAGCGCGCCGCGGCGAAGTTCGGCGAGGCGGACGCGAGCCGCATGTACTTCACCGCGAACGGCGTCGAGCAGGCGACCCGCACGAGCGTCGCCACCCACCGCGCCGAGGAGTTCAAGGCGCTCGGGGTACGTTCCGTCGCCGACCTGTGCTGCGGCATCGGCGGCGACGCGATCGCGCTGGCCCGCGCCGGGATCTCCGTACTCGCCGTCGACCGCGACCCCCTGACCTGCGAGGTCGCGCGGGCGAACGCGCGGGCCCTGGGCCTCGCCGAGCTGATCGAGGTCCGCGAGGCCGATGTCACCGAGGTCGACACGCAGCCGTACGACGCGGTGTTCGTCGACCCCGCACGCCGGGGCGGCGGCAAGGGAGGCGGCCGGATCTTCGACCCGGAGGCGTACTCCCCGCCCCTGTCCTGGGCGGTCGGCGCGGCGCTCGGGGCCCGGCACGCGGCCCTGAAGATCGCGCCCGGCATCCCCCACGAAGCGATCCCCGACGCGGCCGATGCCGAGTGGATCTCGGACGGCGGGGACGTGAAGGAGGCCGTGCTCTGGTTCGGCACGGAGCCGGGGCGCATGCGGGCGACGCTGCTGCCGGGGCCGCGCGCACTCACCGGCCGCGGCCTCCCCGACCCCGAAGTACGGCACGTGGGGCGGTACTTGTACGAGCCCGACGGCGCCGTCATCCGCGCCCACCTGGTCGCCGACGTGGCCGAGGAGGTCGGGGGCGGGCTGATCGACGAGACGATCGCCTACGTCACGTCCGACACGCTGCACGCGACGCCGTATGCCACCGCCTACGAGATCACGGACCAACTTCCCTTCAACGTAAAGAAGTTGAAGGCGCTGCTGCGGGAGCGCGAGGTCGGGATCCTGACGGTGAAGAAGCGGGGGTCGGCGGTGGAGCCGGAGGAGTTGCGCCGCAAGGCCCTGCCCAAGCGGCACGGCCCGCACGCGGTGACGGTGTTCCTGACCCGCGTCGCGGGCGCCCCGACGATGCTGCTCGGTGCGCCCGCGCAGCCGGCCACGGGTGAACCCACCGCCACCCGACGCGGAGCGACGCCCTAACGACACCCCTCCGCCCGCGCCAGCAGCAGCTCCCGCTCCCGTTCGTTGCGGGTCAGCGAAGCGGCCCGCTCGAACTCGGCCCGCGCCTCCTCGCGCTGCCCGAGCCGCTCAAGGAGGTCTCCGCGCACGCTCGGCAGCAAGTGGTAGTCGCGCAGCGCCGGTTCACCGGCCAGGGCGTCGACCAGTGCGAGGCCGGCCTCGGGGCCCTCGGCCATGGACACGGCCACCGCCCGGTTCAGCTCCACGACGGGGGACGGCGCCCGCGCGGCGAGCAGCCCGTACAAAGTGGCGATCCCCGCCCAGTTCGTCTCCGCATACGTGTGGGCGTGCGCGTGGCTGGCGGCGATCGCGGCCTGGAGGGCGTACGGGCCGGGGCCGCCGCCCGTGGACACCGCGTCCGCGCGGCCGAGCGCCGCGAACCCGCGCCGGATCAGGAGCTGGTTCCAGCGCGTACGGTCCTGGTCCCTGAGCAGGACCGGCTCGCCCGACGGGCCCGTACGGGCGGCCGAGCGTGAGGCCTGGAGTTCCAACAGGGCGGCCAGGCCGTGGACTTCGGGCTCCTTCGGCATCAGGCCGGACGGCAGCCGGGCGAGCCGCAGCGCGTCCTCGCACAGGCCGGGGCGCAGATAGTCGTCGCCCGCGGTGGCCGCGTACCCCTCGTTGAAGATGAGGTAGATGACCTCGAGGACCGAGCCGAGGCGGGCCGCCCGGTCGGGTCCGTAGGGCACTTCGAAGGCGACGTTCTTCGTGGCGAGGGTGCGTTTCGCGCGCACGATGCGCTGGGCGACCGTCGCCTCGGGGGCCAGCACGGCGCGGGCGATCTCGGCGGTGGTGAGGCCGCCGAGCAGCCGCAGCGTGAGCGCGACCCGGGCCTCGGCGGACAGGACCGGGTGGCAGGCCGTGAAGACGAGCCGGAGCAGGTCGTCGTCGATGTCGTCCGGATCCGCGGGCTCGTCCAGGTGGGGCGGCGCGGCCTCCAGGTCGCGGCCGACCTCCGCCAGCTTGCGCGCGTACCGCTCCTTGCGGCGCACGAGGTCGATCGCCCGGTGCTTGGCGGTGGCCATGAGCCAGGCGCCCGGGTTGTCGGGGATCCCCTCGTCCGGCCACTGCTCCAGGGCGGCGACGAGCGCGTCCTGCGCGAGTTCCTCCGCTATGCCCACGTCCCGCACGATGCGCGTGACACCGGCGATGATGCGGGGCGCCTCCAGACGGAAGACGGTCTCGATGGCGTGGGCCGCTTCGGCAGTGCGTTCTGCTGTCACGGCCCACCATCAGACACCCGCGCCCGCGCGGCGGCCAAGAGCCTGTCCGGCGTGGCTCCGGCACTGGCACTGGCACTGGCTCCGGCGTGGCTCAGCCCTCGGCGATCTCGCGGACCTCGGAGGTGACCGTCCAGTGCTCCTCGTGCACCTTCAGGAACCGCTTGGTCCACTCCAGGATCTCGGCCCGGTCCTTGGCCTGGATGATCGCGTAGCCGCCGATGACCTCTTTGGACTCGGTGAACGGCCCGTCGGTGACGGTGATCTCTCCGTTCTCGTAGTGCACGCGGGTGCCCTCGGACGACGGGTGGAGACCGCCCGTGTCGAGCAGCACGCCGGCCTTGGTCATCTCCTCGATCAGCTCGCCCATGCGCTGCATCAGGGCCTCACTGGGGCCCTCGGCAGGGGCCTTGCTCTCGTCGATACGGACCAAGGTCATGTAGCGCGGCATGGTGACTCCTCGTTCGGTGCGGTCGGGGTTCTTCCCCGCTCTCACTTACGCGTCGAACGGGGATCCGCCGGATCGACACGCGCGCCGAAAATCTTCGGGAAAGTTTCCGTCCCGCCTGCTTTCTCCGAACAGACACGCCCCATACCAACCCTCTGCCACCATTGCGCCCCATGCCCTTCGACCACAACGACCACTACCACCGGCTCCTCCTGCGCCACCTGCCGAACGAAGGCCACAGGGAAGTCCGCAAGGAAGGCCGCAAGAAGGGCCACAAGGAGGGTCGCAACGAGGTCCGCGCCGCCCTCGACATCGGCTGCGGCACCGGCCGCTTCGCGCGGCGCCTGGCGGCCCGTGGCTACGAGGTCGACGCGCTCGATCCCTCGGCCGAGGTCATCGCCGAGGCGGAGGCCATCGGCGAGGCGGAGCCCATCGGCGGCGGGCCGCGCTACCGCCGGGCGGACGTGACGGCGACGGATCTGCCCGAGGGGCACTACGCCGTCATCACCTGCCTGGCGAGCCTGCACCACATGCCGTTCGCGACGGTCACGCGGCTGCGCGCCGCCCTCGCTCCCGGCGGCGCGCTGCTCGTCCTCGGCTGCTACGCGGGCAGGACGCGCCGGGACCTCGTGGCCGTCCCCGCGAACGCGGCGGCCCGCGCCGTGGTCCACGTGAGCGACCGGCTGCGCGGCGCCGCACGGCCGCCCCTCCAGCCCCCCGTGCGCCAACCCGACATGTCGCTCACCGACATCCGCACCGAGGCGGCCCGCCTCCTCCCCGGCAGCGAAGTCCGCCAACTCCTCTTTTGGCGCTATCTGCTGACGTACAACAACGCCTGACGCGTCACCGCAGCGAGGCCCACAGCTTCCCGGCCTCCGGCTCGTCGGCGACGACACGGTTGGGGTCGGACGGCGCCGGGAGCACCGGCATCATCACCGTCTTCACCTCATCGGCCGACAGCCCCTTCAAGCCGCCCGCCAGGCCCTGGAGTTCGCCGAGCGAGTCGAGGCCGGTGTCCGTGGTGAGGCTTGCGGTGAGGGCGTCGGCGACCTTGTAGAGACGGGCCGGGTTCGTCAGGAGATCGCTCCCCGAGACCTTCTCCACCAGCGCCTTGACCAGCTGCTGCTGGAGTTTGATGCGGCCGAGGTCGCTGCCGTCGCCGACGCCGTGCCGGGTGCGGGCGAAGGCGAGGGCCTGCTTGCCGTCGAGGTGGTGGTAGCCCGCGTCGAGCTGGAGGTGGCTCAGATCGTCGTCGATGTCCTCGGTCGTCGTGACGTCCACGCCGCCGAGCGCGTCGACGACCGACGCGAAGCCGGAGAAGTCGATCTCCAGATAGTGGTCCATGCGGACGCCGGTGAGCTTCTCCACCGTCTTCACGGCACAGACGGGACCGCCCACGGAGTAAGCGCTGTTGAACATGGCACCGTACGCGGCCTGCGTGCGTCCGCCGGACGGGGTCGGGCACGCGGGCCGCTCGACGAGGGTGTCGCGGGGAATGCTGACGACGGTCGCCGCCGAACGGTCCGCATCGAGATGCACCACCATCGCGGTGTCGGAGCGGGCGCCCTCACTGTGGCCGCCGCCGAGCGCGGAGTTCTTGCTGCCGCTGCGCGAATCCGAGCCGAGGACGAGGATGTTCAGCGCCCCCGCGGGCAGTGCGGTCGCCGAGGGCTCCGGCGTAGCCGGGGCCGGCTTCGGGGGCCGGTCGTCGCCGAGCGCGCTGTCGATGTCGACACCCCGGATGTTGTGGTCCAGATGCCAGTACGCCCACGCGGCCCCGCCCCCGGTGAGGACGAGAACGCAGCCGGCCACGACACCGGCCGTCTTCACCAAACGCCCACGACGGCGCTGTATTCGCTTCACAGGGCGAACATAAGTCGGAATTATTACAACGGTAAACCAGTAAGGCGCCGTCTTCCGGGAATCTCAGACGGTTCTCACGTCCCGGGACGAGAGGTCCTCAGCCGGGAGCGACCGCCTCGAACCGCCACCGGTGCACCGCCCGGGTCACCAACTCGCCCTCGGGTTCGGGAAGTTCGGGCAGCTCGGCGTCGTACGCCGCCTCCCACCAGGTGATGACGAGGACCCGGTCCTGCGGGGCGCGGAAGAACTCGCGCCGCAGCGGCTCGGCCGCGAGGACCTGCCCCCGCGCCCAGGCGAGCAGCTCCTCGCCCCGCCCGTCGGCCGCCCGCGCCTCCCACATCAACGCGACGGTCATGAGTACAGGTTGTCCTTCGCGACCTCGTGCACATGGTCGTGGTCGTGCGTGTGCCCCGGCACATGCGTCTCCGTCACCGGCAGCGAGGAGTCGGCCGACAGGTCCCAGGCGGACGCGGACCGGTTGCGTGCCACCATCTCGGCTCCGAGGGCCGCGACCATCGCGCCGTTGTCCGTGCACAGCTTGGGCCGCGGCACGCGCAGCCGGATCCCGGCCGCCTCGCACCGCTCCTGGGCCAGGGCCCGCAGCCGCGAGTTGGCGGCCACACCGCCGCCGATCATGAGGTGGTCGACACCCTCGTCCTTGCAGGCACGCACGGCCTTGCGGGTCAGCACGTCGACGACGGCCTCCTGGAAGGACGCCGAGACGTCACGCACCGGAACGTCCTCACCGGCGGCGCGCTTCGCCTCGATCCAGCGCGCGACGGACGTCTTCAGTCCGGAGAACGAGAAGTCGTACGCGGGGTCGCGCGGCCCGGTGAGCCCGCGCGGGAAGGTGATCGCGGTGGGGTCGCCCTCCTTCGCGTACCGGTCGATGACGGGACCGCCGGGGAAGCCGAGGTTCAGCACCCGGGCGATCTTGTCGAAGGCCTCGCCCGCCGCGTCGTCGATGGTCGCGCCGAGGGGGCGCACGTCGGACGTGATGTCGGCGGAGAGCAGCAGCGACGAGTGCCCGCCGGAGACGAGCAGCGCCATCGTGGGCTCGGGCAGCGGCCCGTGCTCCAGCTGGTCGACGCAGATGTGCGAGGCGAGGTGGTTCACGCCGTAGAGCGGCTTGCCGAGCGCGTACGCGTACGCCTTGGCCGCCGAGACGCCCACGAGCAGCGCGCCCGCGAGCCCCGGGCCCGCCGTGACGGAGATCCCGTCCAGGTCGGAGGCGGCGACCCCGGCGTCCTTCAGGGCGCGCTCGATGGTCGGCACCATGGCTTCCAGGTGCGCGCGCGAGGCGACCTCGGGGACGACACCGCCGAAGCGGGCGTGCTCGTCGACGCTGGAGGCGATCGCGTCGGCCAGCAGCGTGTGGCCGCGGACGATGCCGACGCCGGTCTCGTCGCAGGAGGTCTCGATGCCGAGGACGAGCGGTTCGTCAGCCATTTTCGGTTCCTTGTACGGGTGTCACTGATGTCGAGGGGTCGGTCAGACGCATCACGAGCGCGTCCACGTTGCCCGGCTGGTAGTAGCCGCGGCGGACGCCGATGGACTCGAAGCCGAAGCGCTCGTAGAGCTTCTGCGCCCGGGTGTTGTCGACCCGTACCTCGAGCGTCACCTCGGAGCACTCGAGGTCGGTCGCGTGGCGCAGCAGGGCGGTGAGGAGCCGGGCGCCGAGGCCGGTGCCCCACTGGTCACGGACGACGGCGATGGTCTGCACGTCGGCCCCCACGCCGGAGCCGCCCTCGTAGTCCGTGCCGGACGCGGCGAGGCCCGCGTACCCGACGAGACGGTCGCCGTCGTGGGCGACGACGTAGCGGCGGGTCGACCCGGCGCCGCGCGCGTGCGCGAGCTCGGACCAGAACATGCCGCGGGACCACGCGTCGTGCGGGAAGAGATCCTTCTCGAGCGCGTGCACGGATTCGATGTCCCACCAGCGCATCTCGCGCAGAGCCGCGCTCACTTCGGGGTGACCACCTTGTAGTTCTTGGGCACCTGCGCGTCGGGGCGGCGCAGATACAGGGGGCGCGGCGCGTCGAGCTGCTCGCCGGCGGCGAGCTTCTCGGCGGCGAGCGAGGCGAGGGCGGCCGCCGACACGTTCTCGGGGGCGCGCGCGTCCGTGAAGGTGTCCGGGTACAGCACGGCACCGGCGCCGACCGCGGGAAGGCCCGCGACCTGCTCGGCGATGTCGGCGGGGCGATCGACGGCGGGGTCGGTGACCCGGGTGCGCGGGTCCTCGTAGCGCGCCCAGTAGACCTCCTTGCGCCGCGCGTCCGTCGCGACGACGAAGGGGCCCTCGATATCGGCGGCGTACGCGAGCCCGTCCAGCGTGCACAGGCCGTGAACGGGCACGCCGAGGGCGAGCCCGAACGTGTCGGCGGTCATGAGGCCGACGCGGAGCCCGGTGTAGGGGCCGGGGCCCACGCCGACGACGATGCCGGTGACGGCGTCGAGTCTGACGCCGGCTTCGGCGAGCACCCGGTCGACGGCGGGGAGCAGCAGCTCCCCGTGCCGGCGGGCGTCCACCTGGCTCGATGCGGCGACGACGGAGGAGCCGTCGTGCAGGGCGACGGTGACGGCGGGGGTGGCGGTATCCAGCGCGAGCAACAGCACAGAAACAGCCTACGGCTCCGGCGCCCCGCCCACGGCCGCCCCGGTGAGCCGGGCGCCTGCTGCTACCGTCACCACAAAGACGTACGGGCAGGAGAGGTGGGCACACAGGTGGCACGGAGCAGCTCGGGATTCGTGGCCGGGCTCACCGCGGCGGCGCTCGCCGTGGTCGGCTTCTTCGCCTACCAGGCGTCGGCCAGCGCACCGGCCAGCGTGGCCCCGCCGAAGACCGGGAAATCCCCCTCCGCGGCCTCGTCCCACTCCCCCAAGGACAAGCCGGACCCGACGGCGGTACCCGCGCAGTCCGGCACCGGTGAGCGGGTCGTCTACTCCGTGGGCGACGACCGGGTGTGGCTGGTCTCGGAGGACGGCAGGACGGAGCGCACCTTCAAGGTGACGCCGAGCACGGTGGACCCGCCGGTCGGCAAGTACGTGGTGACGTCGCGATCGGCCGCGGTTCCCGGCAGCGACGGCGTGCCGATCGAGCACGTGGTGCGGTTCGCGAGTGTCGACAGCATCGCGATCGGCTTCAGCGCGGCGGTGAACGGCTCGATGGCGGAGCCGGACCCGACCAAGAAGACGGGCGGCATCCGCGAGAAGCGGGCGGACGGCGACGCGATGTGGAAGTTCGCGACGATCGACAAGAAGATCGTCGTCGTCCAGTAGGCCCCGTCACTCACCCGTCACGCAGCATCGAGCACCGTCACGCGGCATCGAGCCGCTCCTCGTCGGCCCCGTCACTCCCACCTTCCCCCTGCCCCTCCTCGACGGGCGGGGTGGAGACGGCGGACGCGGCGGCACAGGACGCGAGCAGATCACTCATGGACAGCCTGGACAGCCCGGAGGCGGAGATCCCGGACATGTCCCCGTGCCCCGGCGCCACGCGGGGCTGCTGCGGCACGTCACGTTCTGAAGCCGACATGGATGCCTCCTGGGCTCCGGGGGCAGCAAAGTTAGGTAGACCTAACCAGGACTGGTATCCATGTGACCACGCGAAGAGCACGCCGCGCAACATTTTGCCGACGCCATGTCGGAACGTTCAGGTGAAGGTACGAGAGTCAGGCGGCCAGAGCCTCCAGGCCGGCCCCGGCCCAGCGCGCCCCGAGACCACGCAACGTCACGGAGCGGACCTCATCGTCCGTGTCCCCCGTGGCGCGGTGAATCACCACATGGAGCCGGTCGTCGGAGAGGTCCTCGACCTTGCCGTCGCCCCACTCGACGACGATCACGGAGTTGGGCAGCGAGACGTCGAGGTCCAGGTCCTCCATCTCGTCGAGACCGCCCCCGAGCCGGTACGCGTCCACGTGCACGAGGGCGGGCCCGTCACCGAGGGGCGGGTGCACGCGGGCGATGACGAAGGTCGGAGAGGTGACGGCGCCCCGCACACCGAGGCCCTCGCCGAGCCCGCGGGTCAGGGTGGTCTTGCCCGCACCCAGCTCACCCGTGAGCATCACGAGGTCGCCCGGCCGCAGCAGCTTGGCGAGCCGGCGGCCCAAATCCCCCATGTGGGCGGGCGAGTTGACGGTGATCGAGGCGGTGGCGGCGTCAGCTGCCGGGCTGTGCGGTGTCTCCATAACTTCCCACGGTAGCGCCTGCGGGAACGGCTCCCGTGCGCGCGAGGAGGTCGGCCAGCCGGTCGGTGACGGCCTCGGGATGCTCCAGCATGACCAGGTGCCCGGCGTCGGGCACGAGCACCAGCTCGGCGTCGGGCAGCAGCCCGGCGATGGCCTCACTGTGCTCACTGGGGGTCACGAGATCCTTGTCGCCGGCCAGGACGAGTACGGGAAGCTGTGCGAACCGCTTGATGGCCGCGCTCTTCTCGTGCTCCTGAAAAGCGGGGTAGAACTCGGCGACGACGTCGATCGGGGTGCTCTCGATCATGCGTTCGGCGAAGCGGGCGACGGCGGGGTCCACGTCACGCGAGGCGAACGAGTAGCGCTTGATGACACCGGCGAACAGGTCGGCGGTGGCGCGGCGCCCCTTCTCCACGAGGTCGGCCCGCTGGCCCAGGACCTTCAGAACGCCGGGGAGCACGCGCCGCACGGCGTTGACGCCGGCCACGGGCAGCCCGTAGCTGACCTCACCGAGCTTGCCGGAGGAGGTCCCGACGAGAGCGACGCCGGCCACCCGCTCGGCCACGAACTCGGGGAACTGGTCGGCGAACGCCATCACGGTCATGCCGCCCATGGAGTGCCCGACCAGGACGAGCGGCCCTTCGGGGGCGGCAGCGTCGATGACGGCCTTCAGGTCGCGCCCGAGCTGGTCGATGGTGACGTCGGGCCCGCCGTCGGCCTGCTCGACCCCGCGCCCGGACCGCCCGTGGCTGCGCTGATCCCAGTAGACGGAGCGCACCACGCCCCGCAGGGCGGCACGCTGGAAATGCCAGGAGTCCTGGTTGAGGCAGTACCCGTGACTGAAGACGACGGTGACCGGCGCGGGCGCCTTGCGGCCGAAGAGCCGACGCCTGCGAGGACCGGCACCGCCCTCGCTCTCGACTTCCTCGACCTCGAAGTAGAGCTCGGTTCCGTCCTCGGCGCAGGCCCTGCCGGGGATGCCGCGCAGGGACCCGTAGGGGCCGGAGGCATCCAGCGCCAGCCGCGCCTTTCTGCGCATGCCACGGCCGACGGTGAGGCGCTCGACGGCGACACCGGCAGCGGCACCGGCCGCGACCACGCCTATCGCGGCACCGGCCAGACCGGCCAGCCGCCAGTTCGCGACGGCCGCCGTGACCTCGGCGCTGCTCTCACTCACGTGCCGCTCCTCCGTCGTCCACATAGACGCGCGGAACACGCGCCCCGATCCGGGTGACGATCTCGTACGCGATGGTGCCGGCGGCCTGCGCCCAGTCCTCGGCGGTCGGCTCGCCCCGGTCGCCGGGCCCGAACAGGACGGCCTCGTCCCCCGCCCGCGGCTCGTCGCCGCCGAGATCGACGACGAACTGATCCATGGCGACGCGCCCGGCGACGGTCCGCAGCTTGCCCCCGATGAGTACGGGCCCGGTCCCCGAGGCATGCCGGGGAATCCCGTCCGCGTACCCGAGGGGCACGAGCCCCAGGGTGGTCTCGCCCGGGGTGACGTAGTGATGCCCGTAACTGACGCCGAGCCCGCCCGGGGCGTGCTTCACCAGGGCGAGCGAGGCGGACAGGGTCATGACGGGCCGCAGCCCGAAGTCCTCGGGCGTGCCGATCTCGGGGCTGGGGGAGATCCCGTACATGGCGATGCCGGGCCGCACCAGATCGAAATGGGTCTCCGGCAGAGTCAGAGTCCCCGGCGAATTCGCGATGTGCCGAACCTCGGGCCGAACCCCGGCCCCCTCCGCGAAGGAGACCATCTCGCGAAAACGCTCGAGCTGAGCGGCAATCGACGGATGCCCCGGCTCATCGGCACAGGCGAAGTGGGACCAGAGGCCGGTGACGACAACAAGCCCCTCGCGCTCCGCGGCGACGGCGGCCCGCACCAGCTCGGGCCAGTCACCGGGCAGACAGCCATTGCGCCCGAGCCCCGTATCGGCCTTCAACTGAATACGGGCGACCCGCCCGAGCCCCCGAGCCGCAGCAACGACCTCGTCCAGAGCCCACATGCCGCTGACGGACATGTCGAGATCGGCCTCGATGCCCTCGCGCCAGGGCCCGCCGGGTGTCCAGAGCCAGCACAGGACGCGCCCCTCGATCCCCGCGGCACGCACCGCGAGAGCCTCCTCGGGCGTGGCCGTACCGATCCAGGTGGCACCCGCCTCCCGCGCGGCGCGCGCGCAGGGAATCATGCCGTGGCCGTAGGCATCAGCCTTGACCACAGCCATGAACTCGGCCCCAGGCGCACGATCGCGCAGGGACCGCACATTGGCCCGCAGAGCGGCCAGATCGATCTCGGCCCGGGCACGGCCCACGGCAGGTGCTCTCTCAGTCATCGTGCGCCCAGTGTCTCAGAGCCCTCCGACACCCCCACATGACCACCACCCCCCAAACCGCCCACACCAACCCAAATCCCTATATCGACCAACCAAGAGGAGGACCCCCACCGGCACCACAGCGGAACACCCCGCGCCCGCCCGCCGACCACGCAACGAGCCAGGCCAAAAAAGAGAATCCCCCACCGCCCGGCAGTCGCACGACGACCGGAGGGGACGCACCGGGATGTGCGCGCGGAGCCACCTCCACCCCGTTACGGGCGCTGAGCCGACAGGGGCCGGCCCGTAGAACAGCGAGCACGTACATCCCGGGGCGGCCCCGCCCCAAAGACGACGATGCGGAAGCCACCCGCGCCAACCCAAACGCCTCACGCCCAAACCAAGCCAAGCCCAAGCCCAAACCCAAGCCCCCCGCCCTATCCCCCGCGCCGAACATCCCCCCAGGCCCCAGCAATCCCCCCGGCCACATCCTGAGCAACCACGGGCGCCCCACCGGACACGCGCCGAGCGGCAAGCCCATGCAGATAGGCCCCCACAGACCCCGCATCGAGCGCACCAAGCCCCGCGGCAAGCAGCGACCCGGCGAGCCCGGACAACACGTCACCACTGCCCGCGGTGGCCAGCCAGGCGGTCCCGGTGGAATTGACCCGCACCAAAGCGGGACCATCCCCGCCCGGACCCCCGGCAACCAAGGTCGTGGACCCCTTCAAAAGCACGGTCGCGGAGAACCGGTCGGCCAACTCCCGTACAGCAGCGAGCCGTTCGGCCTCCACCTCCTGCCGAGAGACCCCCAGCAGCGCGGCGGCCTCCCCCGCATGAGGCGTCAGCAGAGTAGGCGCGGCCCGCCGCCGAACGGCGTC
The DNA here is from genome assembly GCF_056432625.1 of Streptomyces sp. NPDC045026. Lineage (NCBI taxonomy): Bacteria > Bacillati > Actinomycetota > Actinomycetes > Kitasatosporales > Streptomycetaceae > Streptomyces > Streptomyces sp. NPDC045026. The sequence continues at coordinate 11,720 of NZ_JBWKIS010000013.1, read as the reverse complement.
CGGATCGGCGAGCCGCAAACCGTCGGCGTCGATCAGAACGGGCACATCCGCACCCACGACATCCGCGAGCCCGGACGCGTCATCACCGAGTCCGGGCCCGGCCACCCAGGCCTGCACGCGCCCCGCCTTCCCAGGCGCGCCTTCGGACACCAGGGTCTCCGGGAACCGCGAGACGACGGCACCGGCCGCAGGCCCGACGTACCGAACGGCCCCGGCCCCGCCGTGCAGGGCCCCCGCAACGGCGAGCACAGCGGCGCCGGGATACCGGGCGGACCCGGCGACGATGCCCACGACACCGCGCCGGTACTTGTCGCTCTCACCGGTGGGCTCAGGCAACAGCCCGTCCACGTCACGGTGCTGAAGGGCCTCCAGAACGCCCTCGCCACGCCCCAGTTCGAGCCCGATGTCGACGAGTTGAACGGCACCGGCGTACTCACGCCCGGGGTCAACGAGAAGCCCAGGCTTGTACGCACCGAAGGTGACGGTCACATCGGCGCGGACGGCCTCCCCGGCGACCTGCCCCGTATCGGCGTCGACGCCACTGGGCAGATCCACAGCAACGACAACGGCACGGGACTCCAGAGCAGCACGCACGACAGGCAGCGCAGCCTCGCGAAGCCCACCCCGCCCCCCGATGCCCACGATCCCGTCGACCACGAGATCGGCCCCGGCAAGAGCCCGCTCGGCGGAGCCGGCGACGCGCCCCCCGGCGGCGAGGAACGCGGCGAGCCCGGCACGGTGCACACGCTCGGCATCGAGAAGAACGGCGGTCACCCCGGCGCCACGACGGGCGAGCCGGGCTCCGGCGTAGAGGGCGTCGCCCCCGTTGTCCCCGGATCCGACGAGGAGCACGACCCTGGCCCCGTACACCTTGCCGAGGAGCTCGGCGCAGACGACGGCGAGCCCGGCGGCGGCGCGCTGCATCAGGGCGCCTTCGGGAAGCCGCGCCATAAGGGCACGCTCGGCGGTCCGTACGGTGTCCACGCTGTAGGCGGTACGCATGAAACCGAGTCTCCCGCAAAGAAGAACCCCGCGCGCGAAGCGCACACCCAAACCGGGAGTCCGGCCCCAGAACCGAGGCCGGACCCGACGCCGGAACAAAGCCCTCCAGCCCCTGCCTCCGGGCCTCTACCCCTCGGCGATCACAACAGCAGACGCAATCCCGGCATCATGACTGAGCGACACATGCCAAGACCGCACCCCAAGCTTCTCGGCAGCGGCGGCAACGGTCCCGGTGACCCGCAGCAGCGGCTGCCCGCTCGCCTCGACGCAGACCTCCGCATCGGTCCACCGCAGCCCGGCCGGTGCGCCCAGCGCCTTGGCCAGCGCCTCCTTGGCGGCGAACCGGGCGGCGAGCGAGGCACCGCCGCGCCGCTCCCCGCTGGGCAGCAGCAACTCCCGTTCGACAAAGAGCCGTTCGGCCATTCCGGGCGTACGCGCGAGCGACGCCTCGAAGCGCTCGATCTCGGCAACGTCGATCCCGACCCCAATAATCAAAGCCAGCCCCTAGTACTCAGATCCGGCCCGTCACTCCACCGTCACGGACTTGGCAAGGTTCCGAGGCTGATCGACCTCGTTCCCCCGCGCAGTGGCCAGCTCGCAAGCAAACACCTGCAACGGCACCGTCGCAACCAGCGGCTGAAGGAGCGTAGGGGTGGCAGGGATGCGTACGAGATGGTCGGCGTAGGGGACGACCGCCTCGTCCCCCTCCTCCGCGATGACGATGGTGCGCGCCCCGCGGGCCCGGATCTCCTGGATGTTGGACACGATCTTGTCGTGGAGGACGGACCGCCCCTTGGGCGACGGAACGACGACCACCACCGGCACATCGTCCTCGATCAACGCGATGGGCCCGTGCTTGAGTTCACCGGCGGCGAAGCCCTCCGCGTGCATATAGGCGAGTTCCTTGAGCTTCAGGGCGCCTTCAAGGGCGACGGGATAGCCCACGTGCCGCCCCAGGAAGAGCACGGTCCGCTTGTCGGAGAGCGAACGCGCAAGAGCCCGCACGGGCTCCATGGTCTCCAGGACGCGCTCGACCTCACCGGAGATGTCGGCCAGGTCCCGGATCACGGCACGGATCTCGTCCCCCCACTTCGTGCCGCGCACCTGCCCGAGGTACAGGGCCACCAGATAGCAGGCGACGAGCTGCGTGAGGAACGCCTTGGTGGAGGCGACGGCGACCTCGGGCCCGGCGTGCGTGTAGAGCACGGCGTCGGACTCACGGGGAATGGTCGACCCGTTCGTGTTGCAGATGGCGAGGACGGTCGCGCCCTGCGCGCGGGCGTGCCGCAGCGCCATCAGCGTGTCCATGGTCTCGCCGGACTGCGAGATGGCGATGACGAGTGAACGCCCGCCGAGGATGGGATCCCGGTACCGGAACTCACTCGCGAGCTCCACCTCGCAAGGGATCCGGGTCCAGTGCTCGATGGCGTACTTGGCGATCAGACCGGCGTGGAACGCGGTCCCGCACGCCACGATCACGACCTTGTCGGCTGCCTTCAACACGGCCGCGGGGATACGGAGTTCATCCAGCGTGAGCGCCCCGTCGACGCCGATGCGACCGAGCAGCGTGTCGGCGACCGCCTTCGGCTGCTCGGCGATCTCCTTGAGCATGAAGTAGTCGTAGCCGCCCTTCTCGGCCGCGGAGACGTCCCAGTCGACGTGGTACGACCGCACCTCGGCGGGCCGCCCGTCGAAGTCGGTGACGGTCACCCCGTCCCGTACGCCGTCCCGGCGCAGCTCGACGACCTGGTCCTGGCCCAGTTCGATCGCGGAGCGGGTGTGGGCGATGAAGGCGGCGACGTCGGAGGCGAGGAAGGCCTCGCCCTCCCCCACGCCCACGACGAGAGGCGAGTTGCGGCGGGCGCCCACGACGACGTCCGGCTCGTCGGCGTGCACGGCGACCAGCGTGAACGCCCCTTCGAGGCGCCGGCAGACGAGCCGCATGGCCTCGGCGAGGTCGGCGCACGCGGAGAACTCCTCGGCGAGCAGGTGCGCGACGACCTCGGTGTCGGTCTCGGACTCCAGGACGTGCCCGCGCTCGGCGAGCTCGGCGCGCAGTTCGGCGAAGTTCTCGATGATGCCGTTGTGGACGACGGCGACCCGGCCCGCGTTGTCGGTGTGCGGATGCGCGTTCGCGTCGGTGGGGGCGCCGTGGGTGGCCCAGCGGGTATGGCCGATACCCGTGGCCCCGGCCGGCAGCGGCCGCTCCACGAGCGCCTTCTCCAGGTTGGCGAGTTTGCCTGCCTTCCTGGCCGAGGCGAGGCCGCCGTCGGCGAGCACCGCGATCCCGGCCGAGTCGTAGCCCCGGTATTCGAGCCGCTTCAGTCCGGCGAGCACGACGTCGAGCGCCGACTGAGATCCGACGTATCCCACGATTCCGCACATAGCGGCAGCCTAAGGCCGCGCGGTCAGCAGCCCCAGACGATCCGGTCCCGCGCGTCCTCGAGGAGACGCAGGTATTCCACTTCCTCGCAGCGCGGCTTGCTGCCCATCTCGTAGAGGTCGAGGCAGTCGTCGAGATCCTCGCGCAGGTCCTCGTCGGGCAGGTCGAGGGCGAGCTCGCTGCGCACCTGACCGGCGAATTCGTCCTCGACGGGCCCGGATCTGCGCCGGACGAGGTCACGCAAATGAGGCACAGCCATGACGGTTCCCTCCCACCCGGACGGCGCGGCTCGGCGCCGGGTGCGGGGAACGTATCCCCGTTCCCCCGCCCGGTCCAGACCTGCGACCACGGAAACCCGCGAATTCCGGCACGAACCACGCACAGAAAACCCACCGCACCCCCACCCGCCGCACCCCGCCGCCCCCAAGGTGACGCACCCCACCCCCCACCCCGTCCACACAGCCGTAACAATGGACTGTGATCTCTTCGGTCTCTGTGCCCCCGACGGCACCGCGGAGCGCCCACCGGCACAAGCCGGAGGCGACTCCCTACGTCGACCTCACCCGCACCGAGTGGAGCGCGCTGCGCAACAAGACGCCGCTCCCCCTCACCGCCGGTGAGCTGGAGAAACTGCGCGGCCTCGGCGATGTCATCGACCTGGACGAGGTCCGGGACATCTACCTCCCGCTCTCGCGCCTCCTCAACCTCTACGTCGGCGCCACCGACACCCTGCGCGGCGCCCTCAACACCTTCCTCGGCGAGACCGTCGAAAAGGCGTCCCAGTCCGGCACGCCCTTCGTCATAGGGGTCGCCGGTTCGGTGGCGGTGGGCAAGTCGACGGTCGCCCGCCTCCTCCAGGCGCTGCTGTCCCGCTGGCCGGAGCACCCGCGCGTCGAGCTCGTCACCACGGACGGCTTCCTCCTGCCGACCAAGGAGCTGGAGCGGCGCGGCCTGATGTCACGCAAGGGCTTCCCGGAGTCGTACGACCGCCGCGCCCTGACCCGCTTCGTCGCCGACATCAAGGCGGGCAAGGACGAGGTGTCGGCGCCCGTCTACTCCCACCTGATCTACGACATCGTGCCCGGCCAGAAGCTCACGGTCCGCCGCCCCGACATCCTCATCGTCGAGGGCCTGAACGTGCTCCAGCCGGCCATGCCCGGCAAGGACGGCCGCACCCGCGTCGGCCTCGCCGACTACTTCGACTTCAGCGTGTACGTGGACGCCCGCGCCGAGGACATCGAGAGCTGGTACCTCAACCGGTTCAAGAAGCTCCGCCAGACGGCCTTCCAGAACCCGTCCTCGTACTTCCGCAAGTACACGCAGGTCTCCGAGGAGGAGGCGCTCGACTACGCGCGGACGACCTGGCGGACCATCAACAAGCCGAACCTGCTGGAGAATGTGGCGCCCACGCGCGGCCGCGCGACGCTCGTCGTACGCAAGGGACCCGACCACAAGGTGCAGCGGCTGAGCCTGCGGAAGCTGTAGAAGCCGTGGAAGCTGTAGAAAGCCGGAAAGCTACGCTTCGCGCATGCTGCACCTGCGACTGATCACCCCGGCCGACAAGACAGACGCGGTGGCCCGCCTGATCGAGAGGACCGTCGGCACCACGCATCTCGTGGTGATGCCGGGCGCGGCCCGCGACCCGGAGGGCGACGTCGTGATGTGCGACGTCGCGCGGGAGGCCGGCGACGAGCTGATCAGCGGGCTGCGCGGCCTCCACATCGACACGACGGGCTCGATCGCCGTCGAGAACATCGACCTGTCGCTGTCGAGGCTGGCCGACAGGGCGGAGGACGAGGCACCGGGCGAGGGCGCGGACGCGGTCCTGTGGGAAGCACTGACGGACGCGACGCACGAGGAGTCGACGCTCAACGTCACCTACGTGGCGTTCCTCGCGGTCGCGACGATGCTCGCGGCCTGCGGTGTGATGCTGGACAACGCGATCCTGATCGTCGGCGCGATGGCCGTCGGCCCCGAGTTCGGGCCGCTCGCCGGGATCTCCACGGCGCTGGTACAGCGCGCCCCGCGCCTGGTGTGGCGATCGCTGTGGGCGCTGCTGGCCGGATTCGCCGCCGCGATGGTGCTCACGGCCGGGTTCAGCTGGCTCCTTGACCTGTTCGGCCTGTTCACGCGCTCGATGGTCGAGGCGGACCGGCCGAACACGTCGTTCATCTGGAAGCCGGACTGGATGTCGTTCGTCGTGGCGTTCCTCGCGGGCATCGCTGGGACGCTGTCTCTCACGTCGGCGAAGTCGGGCGCCCTGATCGGCGTCGCCATCTCGGTGACGACGGTCCCGGCCGCGGCGAACGCGGCGGTGGCGTTCGCGTACAGCGACTACGCCCAGACATGGGGATCGACCGCCCAGCTCCTCGCCAACCTCGGCGGCATCGTCCTGGCCGGCACGCTCACCCTGCTCGCCCAGAAATGGTTCTGGGCGAAGCAGCGCAAGCGTGCCGCTCCTGCGGCCGGACCGGCCTAGGACCTCTCGCCGACCGCCGAACTGCCTTAGCCCAGCGCGGACTTGACGACATCGGCGAGGCGCCCGGCGATCGAGCGGGCCTGCTCGATGTCGGCGGCCTCGACCATGACCCGGACCAGCGGCTCCGTGCCGGACGAGCGCAGCAGCACCCGGCCCGTCACACCCAGCTCGCGCTCGGCGTCGGTGACGGCGGCGGCCAGTTCGGCGGACGTCGTGACGCGGGACTTGTCGACGTCGCGCACATTGACCAGGACCTGCGGGAGGCGCTCCATGACGGAGGCGAGGTCCTGGAGGGTGCGGCCGGTCTGGGCGACGCGGGCCGCGAGCAGCAGACCCGTGAGCGTGCCGTCGCCGGTCGTCGCATGGTCGAGGATGATCACGTGCCCGGACTGCTCGCCACCGAGCGCGTAGCCGTGCTCCTTCATCGACTCCAGGACGTACCGGTCGCCGACGGCGGTCGCCACGAACTGGATGCCCTCGCGCTCCATGGCCAGCTTGAAGCCGAGGTTCGACATGACGGTCGCGACAACTGTGTCCTCGCGCAGGGCGCCGAGCTCCCGCATCGACAGGGCGAGCACGGCGAGGATCTGGTCCCCGTCGATCTCCGCGCCCGTGTGGTCGACGGCCAGGCAGCGGTCGGCGTCACCGTCGTGCGCGATGCCGAGGTCGGCGCCGTGCTCGACGACGGCGGCCTTCAGCAGGTCGAGGTGGGTGGAGCCGCAGCCGTCGTTGATGTTCAGGCCGTCCGGGTCGGCGCCGATCGTGACGATCTGCGCACCGGCCTGCGTGAACGCCTCGGGAGAGACCTTGGCCGCCGCGCCGTGCGCCTCGTCCAGGACGATCCGCAGGCCGTCGAGACGGTTGGGCAGCACACCGATGAGGTGGGCGACGTACTGGTCGAGACCCGCGTCGTAGTCGTTGACACGGCCGACGCCGGCACCGGTCGGGCGGTCCCACGGCGCACCGGTGCGGTGCTGCTCGTAGACCTGCTCGATCCGGTCCTCCAGCTCGTCGGCGAGCTTGTGGCCGCCGCGCGCGAAGAACTTGATGCCGTTGTCCGGCATCGCGTTGTGGCTGGCGGACAGCATCACGCCGAGGTCGGCGCCCAGCGCGCCGGTGAGATGCGCCACCGCAGGGGTGGGCAGCACGCCGACCCGCAGGACGTCGACGCCCGCGCTCGCCAGACCCGCGACAACCGCCGCCTCGAGGAACTCGCCCGAGGCCCGCGGGTCACGACCGACCACGGCCACCGGACGGTGCCCCTCGAACGTCCCCGCCTCGCCGAGTACATGTGCCGCCGCAACGGAGAGTCCGAGCGCGAGCTCGGCCGTCAGATCCGCGTTGGCGACACCTCGTACGCCGTCCGTGCCGAACAGTCGTCCCACTGGTGTCCTCCGAACTTTCGCAATTCTCGAAGAAGAGTCGGAAATCATCCGAGCATGCAAACTTGTGAGCGCCTTGTGCCGTTATAACGCCCAGCGCCGCTATATACGAACGCCCCGGCGGCACACAGCGTGCCGCCGGGGCGAACGAAACGAACAAGCAGCAGCGATTTAGCGCTTGCTGTACTGCGGGGCCTTACGGGCCTTCTTGAGACCGGCCTTCTTGCGCTCGACCGCACGGTCGTCACGCTTGAGGTAACCGGCCTTCTTGAGGGCGCCGCGGTTGTTGTCCACGTCCGCCTCGTTCAGCGCGCGGGCGACACCGAGACGGAGCGCACCGGCCTGACCGGAGACGCCGCCACCCGAGATGCGGGCGATGACGTCGTAGCGGTTGTCGAGCTCGAGCACCTTGAAGGGCTCGTTGACTTCCTGCTGGTGGACCTTGTTCGGGAAGTAGTCCTCGAGCGTGCGCCCGTTGACCTTCCACTTGCCGGTGCCGGGCACGATGCGAACGCGCGCGATGGCGTTCTTGCGGCGGCCCAGGCCGGCGGCCGGCTGCGGGTCGCCGAAGCGCGCGGCGTTCGACTCCGAGGTGTACTCGCCCTCGACGGGGACCTCGGACTCGGTGGTGTACTGCTCGACGTCGACAATCTCGGTCTCTTCGACCGGCTGCTCAACGGTGGTCTCGGCCACGATTCTCCTCAGATTCTTTTCTGTCTTTGGGGGTGTGGCCGGAACTACTGCGCGACCTGGGTGATCTCGAACGGCACCGGCTGCTGGGCAGCGTGGGGGTGCTGGTCGCCCGAGTAGACCTTCAGCTTCGAGAGCACCTGACGGCCCAGGGTGTTCTTGGGGATCATGCCCTTGATGGCCTTCTCGACGGCCTTCTCGGGGTTCTTGGCCAGCAGCTCGTCGTAACGGACCGAACGCAGACCGCCCGGGTAACCGGAGTGGCGGTACGCCATCTTCTGGGTCTTCTTGTTGCCGGAGAGGTGCACCTTGTCCGCGTTGATGATGATGACGAAGTCACCGGCATCGACGTGGGGGGCGTAGATCGGCTTGTGCTTGCCCCGCAGGATGTTCGCGGCAGTGGTCGCCAGGCGACCCAGGACGACATCCTGGGCGTCGATGACGTACCACTGGCGAGTGATGTCGCCGGGCTTGGGGCTGTACGTACGCACTTAGCAGCCTTCTTCTTCTTCAGTGGATGGGTGCTGAAAGTGGCATCACTGAAGCGATCGTGCAGCTGGGGACGACAGTGCCGGGTTCAGCGCCCGTATGCCGCCCACTGGTAACTGCTCCAGGGAACCTGTGCATGGCCCCTCACGCGAGAGCGATCAAGCCAATACACACAACGAATAGGCAGGATACCCGCGCTTCCCCGTACGGGTCAAAACGCGGATCCGGACACCGGCACCGCCGGCGCTATCGCACCGGGCGACCCTGCCATCTCCAGGGTAACCGCACGTCGCCGCGGGTAGCACCGCACGAGCGTGACCCCCAGCACACAGTGGACACACACGAGGCGCGCACAAGACCGGCCCGACCCTGCACACCCCCTTCCCCACCGCGCCCCTTAGCACCCCCTGCGCGTCGGTCTAAGATGCGCCCCATGAGCTTTGGGCAGGGGGGACCCCAGTGGGGTTCCGGGGGCAGTGGTGGTTCACAGGGGCCGGACTGGGCGGCACTCGCCGAAGCGTCCGAGACACGCGCGCGGCGCCGCCGCTGGCTGATGATCGGCGGTGGCGCGCTCGCCACGATCGCCGTCGGCTCGGCCGTAGCGTTCGCGATCGTCTCCGCCAACGGCAACAGCTCGGCCTCGAACAAGCCCGCCGACAAGCTGCCGACGACCGCGGACATCCCGAGTGACACCACGCCGGCGGACCCGACGTTCGCGGAGACCACACCGCCGCCCCCGCTCGACCCCAAGGACTTCATCTCCAGCGCCGAGAAGGACAAGGCCCCGCTCAGCGCGGACACCCTCTTCCCCGGCACCAAGCTCACCGTCGGCGACCGCGTCTACAAGAAGGGCGCGACGTCCAGCACGAAGAGCTGCGCCTCGGCCACCCAGGGCGCACTCGGCGGCGTCCTGACGGGCAACGACTGCACGCGCCTGATCCGCGCCACCTACGCGAGGGACGGCGTCGCGGTCACCGTCGGCGTCGCCGTCTTCGACGCGGAGGCCCAGGCCACCAAGGCCAAGAACCAGTACACCAAGGGCACCGTGACCACCCTGTCCGGCTCGGGCGTCCCCGCGTTCTGCCGTACGACGATCTGCCGCTCGACGACCAACTCGTACGGCCGCTACGCGTACTTCACGACCGCCGGGTTCACCAGCGGCGGCCGGGACGTCACCACCAAGGACCGCGAGGTGTTCACCACCGGGGACCAACTCGCCGAGTTCACGTTCCGTCAGATCACCCGGCGCGGCGAGGCGCAGGCTTCGGCGGCCGCCGAGGCGCCCCAGTAGGCACTCAGCAGCAGCCCGGCTCGGAGAAGGGCGCACCCGGCAGCGTCCGCTTGTTCCGGGCCTCACGGCTGCGCGCGGCGAGCAACTCGTCGGCCGGGTAACCGACTTCCTCCAGCGTCAGGCCGTGCGGCCGCACCACGTGCACCGCCGAATCCCGCACGCCGGCGGCCAGGACCTTCGCGGGCCAGTCCGGCGGCCGGTGCCCGTCACCGACGAACAGCATCGCGCCGACCAGCGAGCGCACCATGTTGTGGCAGAACGCGTCGGCCCGCACGGTCGCCTCGAGGATCCCTTCGGACGACCGCTCCCAGCGCAGCTCCTGAAGCGTACGGATCGTCGTCGCGCCCTCGCGCCGCTTGCAGTACGCGGCGAAGTCGTGCTCCCCGAGCAGCTGCTGAGCGGCCGCGTTCATCGCGTCGAGGTCCAACTCCCAGTCGTGCCACAGGACATGACTGCGCAACAGCGGGTCGACACCGCCGGGGTGATCGGTCACCCGGTACACGTACCGACGCCACACGGCGGCGAACCGCGCGTTGAACCCGCTCGGCGCCTCGGCCACCTTCCACACCCGCACATCGTGCGGCAGCCGCCCCGCGAGCCGGCGCAGCAGCTTGTCCTGGTGGTCGGCCCAGACGTCCTCCGGCAGATCGACATGCGCGACCTGCCCGCGCGCGTGCACCCCCGCGTCGGTCCGCCCGGCCACGGTCAGCTCGTACGTCTGCGCGGACCGGGTCACGGTCTTCAGCGCGACCTCGATCTCGCCCTGTACGGTCCGCCGGCCGCTGGCCTGCTTCGCCCACCCGGAGAAGTCCTTGCCGTCGTACGACAGATCAAGCCGCACCCGCACGAACCCGGGCTCTACCTCGTCACTCACACACAGATCCTCTCAGGCAAAGGCAATACGAAAGCGGGCCCGCCCCGAAGGGCGGACCCGCTCACATCAAGGCAGAGCCTCAGGCGTCCTTCGACTCCTCAGCGGCCTCGACCGCTGCGGCGTCCTCGACGACCTCGGCGGCCGGAGCGGCAGCCTCGGCGTCCTTGGCGGAACGCTTGGTGGCGGCCTCGGCCTCACCGGTGGCCTGCTGCGCGACCGTCAGCGCCTCGACCAGCTCGATGACAGCCATGGGCGCGTTGTCGCCACGGCGGTTACCGATCTTGGTGATACGGGTGTAACCACCCGGACGGTTCTCGTAGCGCGGGGCGATCTCGGTGAAGAGCGTGTGGACGACGCTCTTGTCCGTGATGACCGTGAGCACCTGGCGGCGGTTGTGAAGGTCGCCCTTCTTCGCCTTGGTGACCAGGCGCTCCGCGTACGGGCGCAGACGACGGGCCTTGGCCTCGGTCGTCGTGATCTTGCCGTGCTCGAAGAGCGACTTCGCGAGGTTCGCGAGAAGCAGCTTCTCGTGCGCAGCACTGCCGCCCAGACGGGCGCCCTTGGCGGGCTTCGGCATGGTGTATCTCCTTGGTGTCTGCCCCGGCCGTACTAGGTACCGAAGTCAGTGTCCGAGCAGGCGGTCACCTGTCGGAGACCCCGCGCCCCCTGAGGGGCGCGGGGAACTGCGCGACCAGCCACAGCCGGCCGGCAGCCAAAATCAAGCAGCAAGCGCCGAGCGCTTAGTACTGCTCGGTCTCCACAAAGCCGGCGTCCGCGTCGTCGTCGGCGCCAAAGGCGTCGGCAGCAGCCGTGGGGTCGAAGCCGGGAGGCGAGTCCTTGAGCGCAAGGCCCATGCCGGCGAGCTTGGCCTTGACCTCGTCGATCGACTTCGCACCGAAGTTGCGGATGTCGAGCAGGTCCGCCTCGGAGCGTGCGACGAGCTCACCCACGGAGTGGATGCCCTCGCGCTTGAGGCAGTTGTACGACCGAACGGTGAGCTCGAGCTCCTCGATCGGCAGCGCCAGATCGGCGGCCAGGGCGGCGTCCGTGGGGGACGGGCCCATGTCGATGCCCTCGGCGTCGATGTTCAGCTCGCGGGCGAGACCGAACAGCTCGACCAGGGTCTTACC
>NZ_JBWKIS010000012.1:0-243127 GCF_056432625.1 Streptomyces sp. NPDC045026 | reverse complement strand
GACCCTGTGGGAGAGTAGGACGCCGCCGAACTATTTTTGAAGAAAACCCCCGTAACGGATGAGAATCCTGTTACGGGGGTTTTCTGCGTTTAGGGCCGGTTGCAGTTCGAGGTTCTCGATTCTCGGTTCCCAGCTGCAGTTCCTGGCCGGGCCTTTTTCAAGGCCCGGCCTTTCCTTCGTATTCAGAGTCGGCCCGCTGCCTTCAAAGCGAGGTAGGCGTCCGCGAGGGCCGGTGCCAGGTCATTCGGGGTGGCGTCGACGACCGTGACGCCGCGACGGATGAGCAATTCTGCCGTGCGGTGGCGTTCCGCTTGGGCCTGGGCCGCGGCGGCGGCGTCGTACACCGCTTCTGCGTTTCCTCGGGAGCCGGCCATTTCCGCGATGGTCGGGTCCGCCACCGAGGCCACCAATACTGTGTGGCGTTTGGTGAGGCGGGAGAGGACCGGGAGGAGACCCTCTTCCACCGGAGCCGCGTCGAGGCTCGTGAGGAGGACGACGAGTGAACGGCGGGGAGCTGTGCGCAGGGCCGCCGAGGTCAGGCCGCGGGCATCTGTCTCCACGAGTTCCGGCTCCAGTGGGGCCATGGCGTTGACCAGAGCGGGCAGAAGTTCGCCGGCCGCGCGACCCTGGACCAGGGCGCGGGTGCGGCGGTCGTAGGCGAGCAGGTCGACCCGGTCGCCGGCCCTGGACGCCAGCGCGCCGAGGAGGAGCGCGGCGTCCATCGAGGCGTCGAGGCGGGGTGCGTCGCCGACCCGGCCCGCGGAGGTACGGCCTGTATCGAGGACCAGAAGGATGCGACGGTCGCGCTCCGGGCGCCAGGTGCGGACCGCGAGAGTGGACTGGCGTGCGGTGGCGCGCCAGTCGATGGAGCGGGTGTCATCCCCGGGAACGTACTCGCGCAAGCTGTCGAATTCGGTGCCCTCGCCGCGGGTCAGGACGCTGGTTCGGCCGTCGAGTTCGCGCAGGCGGGCCAGCTTCGAGGGCAGGTGCTTGCGGCTGTGGAACGGCGGGAGGACGCGGACCGTCCAGGGGACGTCGTGACTGCCCTGGCGGGTGAAGAGGCCCAGGGGGCCGTACGAACGGATCGTGACCCGGTCGGCTTTCCTGTCGCCCCTGCGGGTGGGGAGCAGGCGCGTGGTGATGCGGCGGCGTTCGCCCGGGGGGATCGTCACGCGGTGGCGGGACGCCTCGACCTCGGTGCCGGGGAGCCAGCTGCTGGGTGGCCAGGCGTCGCGGAGCTGGGCTCGCAGGGGGCGGCGCGAGGGGTTGGTGACGGTGAGGGTGACGTCGGCGGCGTCGCCCAGGCGTACTGCGGTGTCGCCCGAACGGGTCAGGCGCAGGCGGCGTACCGGGGCGGCCAGGGCGAAGTCGCAGGCGCAGGCCAGGGCCAGGGGGGTGTTCACGGCCAGGATGCCGGTCCAGCTGGGCTCCCAGATGCCTACGGGGAGGGAGCCCAGGGCGGCGAGCAGGGCGGTGCGTCCGGTGAGGGCCATGGGTCCAGAGCCTTGCGTCAGCGGGGAACGGGGACGTGGGCCAGGATCGCGTTGATGACCGAGTCGGGCGTGACGCCCTCCATCTCGGCCTCGGGGCGGAGCTGGATCCGGTGGCGGAGCGTGGGCAGGGCGAGCGCCTTCACGTCGTCGGGGATGACGTAGTCGCGGCCGGTGAGCCAGGCCCAGGCGCGAGCCGTGGACAGGAGCGCCGTCGCGCCGCGCGGGGAGACGCCCAGGGTGAGGGACGGGGATTCGCGGGTGGCGCGGCAGATGTCGACGACGTAGGCCGTGATCTCGGGGGAGATCGAAGTCTTCGCCACGGCGGCCCGGGCGGTTTCCAGGTCGGCGGCGGTGGCCACGGGGCGTACGCCCGCGGAGCGCAGGTCGCGGGGGTTGAAGCCCTGCGCGTGGCGGGTCAGGACGTCGATCTCGTCCTGGCGGGAAGGGAGGGGGACGGTGAGCTTGAGGAGGAAACGGTCCAGCTGGGCCTCGGGGAGGGGGTACGTGCCCTCGTACTCGACGGGGTTCTGCGTCGCCGCGACCAGGAAGGGGTCGGGGAGCGGGCGGGGGGTGCCGTCGACCGTGACCTGGCGTTCCTCCATGGCTTCGAGGAGGGAGGACTGGGTCTTGGGCGGGGTGCGGTTGATCTCGTCCGCGAGGAGGAGGTTGGTGAAGACGGGGCCCGGCTGGAACGAGAACTCGGCGGTGCGGGCGTCGTAGACGAGGGAGCCCGTGACGTCGCTCGGCATCAGGTCGGGGGTGAACTGGACGCGCTTCGTGTCGAGTTCGAGGGACGCGGCGAGGGCGCGTACGAGGAGGGTCTTGGCTACTCCGGGGACGCCTTCGAGGAGGACGTGGCCGCGGCAGAGGAGCGCCACGACGAGGCCCGTGACCGCGGGGTCCTGGCCGACGACGGCCTTGGCGATCTCCGCGCGCAGGGCCTCCAGAGACGCCCTTGAGCTGCGGGGATCTCCGGTGGGCCCGGCGTTGTCAGTGGTCGGGGCCATCATGAGTGGCGTACCTCTCTTTCGAGGGCGTCGAGTTGGTCGGCGAGGGCTGAAAGGGCCGCGTCGTTGGCCGGCGGCGGGCCGAAGAGGAGGAGGCGCGGGTCCTGGCCGGGGGTGCGGAGTGCGGCGGTCAGGGCGGGCAGCAGGGTCTCGGGCGTGTGGGCCTGGGACGGGGGGACGCCGATGAGGGGGGCGAGGCGGGTGCGGGTGGCGGTGCGCAGAGCGGAGGCGGCGCGGTCGCGGGCGTCCGCCTTGCGGTAGAGGCGGGCGCGGCCTTCGACGGCTTCGGAGGCGCGGATCGCGACGGGGAGGCGTTCGGGGACGAGGCGGCCGAGGCGGCGGCCGCGCCAGAACGCGGCGAGGACGGCTGCGACGAAGAGTTGCAGGGTGCCCCAGAGCCAGCCCGAGGGGAGCAGGTCGAAGAAGCTGCGGCGGTCGGTGTCGGTGGCCGCGGCGTCGTCGGAGAGGGAGGGGAGGTACCAGACCAAGTGGGGGCGGGAACCGAGGAGTTGAAGGGCGAGCGAGGCGTTGCCCTGCTGGTCGAGGCGGGCGTTGAGGAGGATGTCGGGGGCGCCGATGAGGACGGTGTCGCCGCCTTTGGCCTCCGGCAGGCGCAGCAGGGTGGGGAGACTTTCGCTGCGGTAGCACGTGTCCGCGTCCGCGGGGTACGTGGCGTAGCGGCGGCCGCCGGTCTCGGCGTCGCCGGCGCGGCGGGCGGCGGGCAGGGAGCAGTCGGGGTGCGCGAGCGCGTCGAGGCTCGGTGCGGGGTCCGCGGTGACGTCGGGGGCGAGGGTGCCGAGCGAGGGGGCGCCGGGGGCGATCAGGACGGTGCGGCCGCCCGAGTCGGTGGTGGCGGCGTGCAGTTGGGCCTGTTGGCGGTCGGTGAGCAGGTCCGGGGACGCGATGAGGAGGGTGGTGTCGGGGCCTGCCGCGTCGCGGGCCCCGGCGGTGGTGGTAACCACGCGCGTGGTCACACCCCGGTCGGCCAGGAGTTGGGCGACGGCGCGGCTGCCGCCGGGGTCGGCGGAGCGCGGGTCGAGGCGGCCGTGGGCGGCGCCGGAGCGGACGAGCGCGATGGTGACGGCGGCGATCACCAGGATCACGGCGGCGATGAGCAGGCCGCGCGTGCGGGTCCAGAGCTGGCGTGGGGTGCGGGCCGTGGAGGTGGCCGGGGGCTGCTCGCCGGAGTGTGCCGGTGTCGCGGGGTCTTGCGCGCTCGGCGGGGCGGCGGGGGCCGGCGGGTGCTGGGTGGTCACTCGGCGGCTCCTCGGGGGGCGCTGCCGGTGAAGGTGGGGGTGGCGCGGTCCAGTTCGGCGTCGAGTGCGGTGAGGCGCTCGTACGTCTGCGGGGTGGCGGTGCGGCCGCCGTATGTGACGTCGTCGAAGTCGCGGGCGGCGGTGCGCAGCCGGTCCGTGTGGGCGTGCAGGGTGCGGCCGGCTTCCGCGGCGGCTTCGTCGGCGGTGCGGCCGGGGCGCGGGTCGAGGAGTGCGCGCTCCTCGAGCGAGCGGACGATGGCGCGCATCCGTTCCTGCACGGCCTGGGTCCAGTGGCCCTGGGCGGCGTGTGCCCCGGCGGCCGCGCGGTGTTCGGCGGCGCTGCGGGGGCGGTCGTCGAAGAGGGCGGCGGTGGAGTGGGGGGAGCGGCGCGGGGTGCCCAGGCGCCACCACAGGGCGACGGTGAGGGCCACGACCGCGAGTGCGATGACGAGCAGGCCGAAACCGCCGCCGGGGGTCGCCCCGGCGGCGGCGGAGAACAGCTTGTCGAGCCATTCCCAGAAGCGGTTGAGGCCCCGCTGGAGGAGGCTCGGATCGTCCTGGTGGTACGCGGGCTCGGACAGCTCGCGTCGGGCCGCTTCCCGCGCGGGGTCCCGCGAAATCGTCACCGGTGGTTCGTCGCCGCCGGTGCGTGAGCGCAGCACGGCAGCCCAGAGCACTCCCCCCGCCGGGCTCACCGCATCAGCTCCCCGAGGTGGTGCCGGTGGTGTTGCTGTAGCCCTGGAGGCCTGCCGCGCGGCCGAGTTCGAGGTCGAGGGCCTCGCGGCGGATGCGCTGGTCGATGTAGAGGAGCACGGTGACGCCCGCCGTGATCGGGAACGTGAGCATGGAGCCGATCACCGAGCCGATGCCGGTGACGATGAGGAACGTCCAGCCGAGGTCGCCGGTGCCGCTGTCGAGGAATCCACTGACGCCTTCGCCGCTGAGCGAGGCGGCGAGGAAGGTGAACGGGATGACGATGATCGACGAGACGAGTCCGGCGATGATCCCGGCGAGCAGCTGGATGCCGAAGACCCGCCACCAGGAGCCGCGGACCAGCTTGGCGGAGCGGCTCATCGACTTCAGGATGCTCTGCTTCTCCAGCATCAGGGCGGGCGAGGCGAGCGAGAAGCGGATCATCAGCCAGATCGCCAGGACGGCGCCACCGAGGGCGCCGAGAGCGATGAGCGGGGCGCCGGAGTCCGAGGAGCTGAGGGCGGCGACGAGGATGCCCGGCAGCATGCAGACGAGCAGGACGGCCGCGGCGATGAGCGGCAGGAGGAGTGTCAGGCCGGCCAGCTTGAGGAGCTGCGGCTTGGCGTCCTTCCACGCCTCCCCCGTCGTCACGGACTTGCCGAGCACGGCCCGGCTGGTCACGGTCGTGAGCAGCGCGGTGGCGACGATGGTGCCGAGCAGGTAGACGATCTGGACGACGCCCGAGCTGAGCAGGGCGTCGCCGACGGCGTGTGTCAGTTCGCTCGCCGTCGCGCTCGGGTCGTCGAGGGCGTCCGTGTTCGTCGAGCCGTTCAGGACGAGGCCCTGGAGGAGGACGACCACGATCTCGATGAGTACGGCCACGGAGAGCGAGATCCCGAGGACGGTGCGCCAGTGCGTGCGCATCGTCGACACGGCGCCGTCGAGGATCTCGCCGACGCCGAGCGGGCGCAGAGGGATGACGCCGGGCTTGGCCGCCGGGGGCCTGCCCTGCCAGGAGCCCCATGCGGCGCCGTAGCCACCGCCGGGGCCGCCGTAACCGCCGCCGTAGCCGCCCGGGCCTGCGGGGCCGCCGGGGGATCCGCCGCCCCATCCCTGGGACGGAGGCGACGGAGGGGGCGGGGCTTGGCCCTGGCCGGAGCCGGACGGGGCGGACCACTGCGCGGGCGGTGGCTGCTCCTTGGACCACTTCGGGTCGGGAGCGGAGTCCTTCCCGTCGCCGCTGCGGCCGTTCCGACCGTCCTGGTCGTCCTGGCCGTCCTGCGCAGGCTGGTCGTCCTGGCCGTCGGAGGGGGCAGATCCGGGCGAGGCCCAGCCCGGAGTGTCGTTCATCGTCGCTCCTTCACGGTGCCCGTCCGCGGTCGCGGCGGCAGCTTGGCGCCCATCGTGCCACGGTGTGGCTCGGAGTTGACCAGGTGCCGTATGGGCTGCACACCTTCAATTGTCCGCCGGGTACGGGGCAGACTGGGCGGATGGCTGATCAGTACGCGCAAACCGGCGACGACAAGCGGCCCACCGACATACCCGTACTCCGATGGGAGGAGCCGGCCGAGGGGCCCGCGCTCGTCCTGCTCGACCAGACCAGGCTGCCCGTGGAGGAGGTCGAGCTGGTCTGCACCGACGCGCAGGGGCTCGTCCAGGCCATCGGGACGCTCGCCGTGCGGGGAGCGCCACTCCTGGGCATCGCGGGGGCGTACGGGGTCGCCCTGGCTGCGGCACGGGGGTTCGACGTGGACGAGGCGGCCCACGCGCTGGCCGGCGCGCGCCCCACCGCGGTGAATCTCGAGAGAGGGGTGCGCCGGGCCCATGCGGCGTACCGGGCCGGGCTCGGGGACGAGGGGGACCGGGAGCGGGCCGCCCGGGACGCACTCGCCGCCGCGCGGGCCCTCCACCAGGAGGACGCCGAGGCCAGCGCCGCCATGGCCGGGCACGGCCTCGCGCTGCTCGACGAACTGCTGCCGGGCGGACAGCACCGGATCCTCACGCACTGCAACTCCGGGGCGCTGGTCTCGGGGGGCGAAGGCACCGCGTTCGCGGTGGCGCTCGCCGCGCACCGGGTGGGACGGCTGACCCGGCTGTGGGTCGGCGAGACGCGGCCACTGCTCCAGGGCGCGCGGCTGACCGCGTACGAGGCGGCGCGGGCGGGGATGGCATACACGCTGCTCACGGATAATGCGGCGGGGTCGCTGTTCGCGGCCGGTGAGGTGGACGCGGTGCTGGTCGGCGCCGACCGGATCACGGCGGACGGTTCCGTCGCGAACAAGGTGGGGACCTATCCGCTCGCGGTTCTCGCCAAGTACCACCACGTGCCGTTCATCGTGGTGGCGCCGGGTACGACCGTGGACCCGGACACCCCCGACGGAGCGTCCGTCGAGGTGGAGCAGCGGGCCGGACATGAAGTGACGGAGGTCACGGCACCCCAGGTGTCGATGGCCGGGGTTGAGGCGGGAGGCGTGATTCCGGTGGCTCCGCTGGGGACGCAGGCGTACAACCCCGCATTCGATGTGACGCCGCCCGAGTTGGTGACGGCGATCGTCACAGAGTGGGGAGTGGTTTCCCCTGTGACAGCTGAAGGACTGGGCGAGCTGTGTGCCAGGTCACGCCAGGTAACGATTAAGTAATGGGATGATGTGGCCTATGAAGGGACGAGTCCTTGTCGTCGACGACGACACCGCACTGGCCGAGATGCTCGGCATTGTGCTGCGTGGTGAAGGTTTTGAGCCGTCGTTCGTAGCTGACGGCGACAAGGCGCTGGCCGCATTCCGTGAGTCCAAGCCGGATCTGGTCCTTCTGGACCTGATGCTTCCCGGCCGGGACGGCATCGAGGTGTGCCGCCTGATCAGGGCGGAATCCGGGGTGCCGATCGTGATGCTGACCGCGAAGAGCGACACGGTGGACGTCGTGGTGGGCCTCGAGTCGGGCGCCGACGACTACATCGTGAAGCCGTTCAAGCCGAAGGAGCTCGTGGCCCGTATCCGGGCGCGGCTGCGGAGGTCCGAGGAGCCTGCGCCGGAGCAGCTCGCCATCGGCGACCTGGTCATCGACGTGGCCGGGCACTCCGTGAAGCGGGAGGGGCAGTCGATCGCTCTGACCCCGCTGGAGTTCGACCTCCTGGTGGCGCTCGCCCGCAAGCCGTGGCAGGTGTTCACGCGCGAGGTCCTCCTCGAGCAGGTGTGGGGCTATCGGCACGCGGCCGACACCCGCCTGGTGAACGTGCATGTGCAGCGGCTGCGCTCGAAGGTCGAGAAGGACCCCGAGCGTCCGGAGATCGTGGTGACCGTCCGAGGCGTCGGTTACAAGGCCGGACCGAGCTGACATGTCCCGTGACAGTGCCGCTCCGGCACCCGGGGGGCCGGGAATCCGCTCGGGGCGGCCTGTGGGACCGAACGCCAGGCGTGGCTCGGTGCTGCGCCGGGTCCTCGACGGCGGTCTGCTGCTCCAGGGCGGGATGAACGGCAGCCCCGTGCTGCGCCTGTTCACGCGCTGGGTGCGGCGGCCGCTGCTGCCCGCCATGCGCCTGTGGCGGCGCAACATCCAGCTCAAAATCGTCGTCACGACGCTGCTGATGTCGCTCGGTGTCGTACTGCTGCTCGGCATCGTCGTCATCGGCTCCGTGCGCAACGGCCTGCTCGACGCCAAGGTGAAGGCGTCGCAGAGCCAGGCCGAGGGAGGCTTCCGGGCCGCCAAGGACAAGGCCGATACGGCCGCGGCCGGGGCGCGCGACGGGGCGACGACGGACAGTCGCGCCCCCCTGAACACGAACAACTGGATGAGTGAGCTGGTCACCCAGCTCTCCTCCGGTGGCCAGAGCGCCTTCGACGTGGTGACGCTCAGCCCGGCAGGGGCCGACAGCGGCGACGCGGTACGCGGACCGCGGGCCTCCGGCGGCGTCCTCGACCCCAGCGTCCCCGACGACCTGCGCGAGCGGGTCGAGAAGATGACGGGCGCGTCCCAGGAGTACACGCGCATCGTCTACGAGGACGGCAAGGACTCCCAGCCGGGCCTCGTCATCGGCAAACAGCTGACCGACCCGAAGGGCCACGCCTACCAGCTGTACTACCTCTTCCCGCTCACGCAGGAGGAGAAGTCGCTCGGCCTGGTCAAGGGGACGCTCGCCACCGCCGGGCTGTTCGTGGTGGTGCTGCTCGGCGCCATCGCCTGGCTGGTCGTACGGCAGGTCGTCACACCCGTACGGATGGCGGCCGGCGTCGCCGAGAGGCTGTCCGCGGGGCGCCTCCAGGAACGTATGAAGGTCACCGGCGAGGACGACATCGCCCGGCTCGGCGAGGCCTTCAACAAGATGGCGCAGAACCTGCATACGAAGATCCAGCAGCTGGAGGACCTCTCGCGGATGCAGCGGCGCTTCGTGTCCGACGTGTCACACGAGCTGCGGACGCCGCTGACGACGGTGCGCATGGCCGCCGACGTGATCCACGACGCGCGCGTGGACTTCGATCCGGTGACGGCGCGGTCGGCGGAGCTGCTCGCCGACCAGCTGGACCGGTTCGAATCGCTGCTCTCGGATCTGCTCGAGATCAGCCGGTTCGACGCGGGCGCGGCTGCGCTGGAGGCGGAGCCGATAGACCTGCGGGAGGTCGTACGCCGAGTGGTGGGCGGCGCAGCACCGCTCGCCGAGCACAAGGGCACGCATGTGCGGATCGTCGGCGACCAGCAACCGGTCGTCGCCGAGGCGGACGCGCGGCGCCTGGAGCGCGTCCTGCGCAACCTCGTGGTCAACGCCGTCGAGCACGGCGAGGGCAAGGACGTGGTGGTGCGGCTCGCCGCGGCCGGCGGCGCCGTCGCCATCGCCGTACGCGACTACGGCGTCGGTCTGAAGCCCGGCGAGGCGACCCGCGTCTTCAGCCGCTTCTGGCGCGCGGACCCGGCACGCGCGCGTACCACCGGAGGCACGGGCCTCGGCCTGTCCATCGCCCTCGAGGACGCCCGGCTGCACGGCGGCTGGCTCCAGGCGTGGGGCGAGCCCGGCGGCGGCTCACAGTTCCGGCTGACCCTGCCGCGCACGGCGGACGAACCCCTGCGCGGGTCACCGATACCCCTGGAACCGGAGGACTCGCGGCGCAACCGCGGCCTGAGCGAGGCAGGGCTTCCGCTCGGCGGGGGCACCGGCAAGCCGGCGACGGTTCCGGCGCAGACGACGGGCGCACCCCGCGTACCTTCGCCCGTACCGGCGAAGGAACCGGCCGCGTCCCGGTACGCGGTCGATCCCGCGGCGCTGCCCGGGAGCGGCTCGCGGGTCGTGGCCCGCGCCGACGCCGCCACGCCGGCGGCACGCAGTCACGACGCCGGGGTTCCGGAAGGACCCCGGGACGAGCAGGCCGGACCGGCCGAGGGGGCCGCCGGCGGGAACGGCGAGGGAAGTGGGGGCGGACGTGCGCGGTGAGCGGGGGCGGCCACCGTTGGCCGGACGGCGGCGCGGGCTGCGTACAGGTGTGCTGCTCGGCTGCGGCGCCCTGGTGCTCAGCGGCTGTGCGTCCATGCCGGACAACGGCGGACTCCAGGCCGTGGAGGCGTCCCAGCGGCCCGACTCGCAGGTGCGTGTCTTCGCGATGCCGCCCCGCGAGAACGCCGGGCCCGTCAGCATCGTCGAGGGCTTCCTCGAGGCGCTGACCAGCGACGATCCGCAGTACACGATGGCGCGCAAGTACCTCACGGAGAAGGCCGCCAAGGGCTGGCACCCGGAGGAACGCACCACCGTCCTCACAGACGGCCCGAGCACGGGTCCCGCGAGCAGGCCGAGCGCCGGCGAAGAGGGACGTACGTTCAGACTGAGCGGCCATCAGGTCGCGTTCGTGGACCAGCAGCAGGCGTACCGGCCCGACGGCACCTCGTACAGCAAGACGCTGCACCTCGTGCAGGAGGACGGCCCCAAGGGCAAGCAGTGGCGTATCGACGGACTGCCGCAGGGCGTTGTCCTCGGGCAGTCCGACTTCCAGCGCATCTACCAGCCCGTCAACAAGTATTACTACGCGCTGGATGAGGAGACCTCAGGTGGGGACACCGGCTCCGGATCGGGTTCGGGTTCGGGTTCGAGCAGCCGTCAGAAGAGGCTGGTCGCCGACCCCGTGTATGTGCGTCAGTGGATAGACCCCCTCACACAGACGGTGCGGGCCCTTCTTTCGGGACCCACCCACTGGCTGAACCCGGTCGTGACCACGACGTTCCCCTCCGACACGCGGCTGCGCAAGGGCGTGAAGTCCCTCGCGCCCGACGACGAGAACAATCTGAAGGTCCCGCTGAACGCGAAGGCCGACCACGTCGGGCAGGCCCGCTGCAAGGAGATGGCCGCCCAACTCCTTTTCTCCCTGCGGGATGTGACGTCGGCGAACGTGTCGCAGATCGAGCTCGAGCGGTCGAACGGCTCGCAGCTGTGCGTCCTCAGCGAGAGCGGCGCCGAGGCCCTCGTCACGCCGCGCACCTCCGGGCCCTCCGACGACCAGTACTTCCTGGACGACAAGGGACGGCTCGTCCAGATGTCGGGCGCCTCCCGCACCACGAAGGACCCGGAACGGGTGCCTGGGCCGCTCGGCGACGGTGAACAGCGCATGCGCTCGGTCGCCGTCTCGCGCGACGAGACGCAGGCCGCGGCGGTGTCGAACAACGGGAGCGCCCTGTTCGTCGGGTCCTTCGTCTCAGGTGCCTCGCTCGGCGACCCGGTCGTACGCAGTGGCGCGAAGTCCGAGAAGGACCGGCTGACGACGCCCAGTTGGGACGGACTCGGCGACCTGTGGGTCGCCGACCGCGACCCGAAGAAGCCACGGCTGCTGATGTTCGGCCGGGGCATGGCGGACGAGATCCACGAAGTCGACGTCTCCGGCCTCGACGGCGGGCGGATCGAGGCCGTGAAGGTGTCGGCCGACGGGGTACGGATCGCGCTGCTCGTAGCGGAGAACGGAAGGACCACGCTGCGGATCGGGCGGGTCGAACGCGACGCCGGACCGGACGGGAAATCGGCCGTCTCGGTCGACGAACTGCGCGCCGCCGCACCCCAGATGGAGGAGGTCACGGCCATGTCCTGGGCCGGCGGAAGCCGCCTCGTGGTGGTCGGACGCGAGTCCGGGGGCGTCCAGCAGCTGAGTTACGTCCAGTGCGACGGCTCTGCGCCGACGGGGCAGGCGCTGCCCGGCCTGACCGGCGTGAAGGAGATCGCGGCGTCCGAGGACGACCGCCTGCCACTGGTCGCCCACTCGGACGACGGGATCGTCCGGCTGCCGCCGGGCCTGCCGTGGCAGACGGTGCTCAAGGATGGGACAGCGCCGGTCTATCCCGGGTAGGGGAACTGAGCGGTGTGGCGGTCGGGCAGGGGGAGTTGAGGGGTGTGACGGTCGGTCAAGGGGCTGAGGGTGTGACGGCCGGGTAGGAGGAGTTGAGGGGTGTGGCGGCCATGACGTGTGCCGTTGCCCCTCCCGCCGGACGGAGTTGAGCCCTCCGATTGCAACGGAGTGTGTCCTTCCGGGAGTTGTCCACAGGGGGTATCCACAGGGGTGGCCGCAAGGCGCCCCTGTTGGCACAGTGGTGGACATGCGGGGGTGGTTGCAGGACCTCGGAGATCTTGTGCTGCCGGCCGAGTGCGGAGGCTGCGGTCGGCCGCGTACTGCGCTCTGCGCGCGCTGCGGGGACGCCCTGTGCGGCGGTGCGCCGGGCCGGGTGCGGCCGAGTCCTGAACCGCGCGGGCTGCCCGTGGTGCACGCGGCCGCTCCGTACCGGGACGCGGTGCGGGCGGTGCTGCTCGCGCACAAGGAGCGGGGGGCGTTGGGGCTCGCGGAGCCCCTGGGCGTGGCCCTCGCGGGGGCGGTGCGGGCGGGACCGAGCGGGGCGGGGGATGGGGGAGGGGCAGGGGGTGGGGGCCCCGTAGTCCTAGTCCCCGTTCCCTCCGCCCGGAAGGCTGTTCGGGCTAGGGGGCATGATCCCGCGCGGCGGATCGCGTATGCCGCTGCGGCTGAGCTGCGTCGGGCGGGGGTGCCCGCCAGGGTGCTGGCCGCGTTGCGCCAGCGGCGGGTCGTCGCCGACCAGGCCGGGCTCAACTCGCGGCGGCGTCTGGCCAATCTCGCCGGTGCTCTGGAGGTGCCCGCGGGAGCGCGTGGGCTGCTCGCCGCGAGTGGCCGGATCGTGCTGGTCGACGACGTCATGACCACGGGCGCCTCATTGGCGGAGGCGGCCCGTGCAATTCGTGCCGCAGTGGCCGGGGCGGCTCTGGGCGAGAGTGATGGGATCACGCCGGGATGGGTGGAAACTGCACGGGAATTGCCCCCGCGCAACTTGATCAGTGCGGCCGTGGTCGCCTCCTCTCCGGGTTCTTTCGAAATAAACCGGAACTGAGCGTAAACCTGCGTCGTTGCAGGTAGCGAGAGGGTCATTTCACCTGAATGGAGGTACGCGTCAGTAGAGGGTGACGCCATCCGTCCGGGCGAGATATGTTCGGTTGTGAGGAATGGTTGACGCCGTCCTCAGCAATCAGGAATGCCGGTGTCGTGGGCGCCGCAGGTTTTTTCGGCAATCACCCGCGATGATGGGGTGTAGATCTTGTCCATGGGGGAGGAGGAGGTGGAAGTCGCCGAGTCAGAGACTCCGGAAGTGGCCGGAGTCTGGTGCAACAGGGAGATGCTCCGCCGATGGAGCGGGGCGATCCGGGAACGGAGTTCTGCGTGGACATCGTCGTCAAGGGCCGCAAGACCGAGGTGCCCGAGCGGTTCCGCAAGCACGTGGCCGAGAAGCTGAAGCTGGAGAAGATCCAGAAGTTCGACGGCAAGGTGATCAGCCTCGACGTGGAGGTGTCCAAGGAGCCCAACCCCCGACAGGCCGACCGCTGCGACCGCGTAGAGATCACACTCCGCACGCGCGGCCCGGTCATCAGGGCGGAGGCCGCGGCCAGCGACCCGTATGCGGCGCTCGACCTGGCAACGGACAAGCTCGAGGCGCGCCTGCGCAAGGAACACAGCAAGCGGTCCACCCGCCGCGGCAGCGGCAGGCTCACGGCCGCGGAAGTCCCCGATGTCGTCCGCACGGCGACTCTGAACGGGGACGGCTCGGTCGTCGACAACGAGGAGCCCGGCGGAGTGCCGACCACGAGGATCGGCTCCCTCGAGGTCCAGGGCGAAGGCCCGCTCATCGTTCGCGAGAAGACGCACGTAGCTGCGCCCATGTCGCTCGACCAGGCGCTCTACGAGATGGAGCTGGTCGGGCACGACTTCTACCTCTTCGTCGACTCCGAGACCAAGGAGCCCAGCGTCGTCTACCGGCGCCACGCCTACGACTACGGCGTGATCCACCTCAACACCGACCCGATGGTCACTCAGGCGCAGTCGTCCGAAGCGGGCGGGGCGCTGGGCGGCTGAGGCCGGCGGCACCACGCCGCTGAGCCCGCGGGAGACAGCCGTGAAGGGTGCCCCTGGGAGCGCGTGCGCCCCCAGGGGCACCCTCGTGCGACCCCCCTGCGCCCGGCTCTGTCACCGCACCGACGTCAAGGCATGAAATCATGGCCGTGCCGGGTCAACCGGTGTGCCGCTGCCCCGGGTTGGCGTGGCACAGGAAGACGGGCCATGGCCTTCAGGGGGAGGAACGATGGCGGACAGCTTCGGACCGATGCGGGACGACGGCGCCGTTACGGCGGACGACGGTGTCCAGGGCATGGGCCCGGACGAGAGCGCACCGCGCAAGGAGCCGATCAGGGTCCTTGTGGTGGACGACCATGCGCTGTTCCGGCGTGGGCTTGAGATCGTTCTCGCGGCCGAGGAGGACATCCAGGTCGTCGGCGAGGCGGGTGACGGCGCCGAGGCCGTGGACAAGGCGGCCGACCTGCTGCCTGACATCGTCCTGATGGATGTGCGGATGCCCAAGCGCGGCGGGATCGAGGCGTGCACCTCCATCAAGGAGGTGGCCCCCAGCGCCAAGATCATCATGCTGACCATCAGTGACGAGGAAGCTGATCTCTACGACGCGATCAAGGCGGGCGCGACGGGCTATCTGCTCAAGGAGATCTCCACGGACGAGGTGGCGACGGCCATTCGCGCCGTGGCCGACGGGCAGTCGCAGATCAGCCCCTCGATGGCGTCGAAGCTCCTCACCGAATTCAAGTCGATGATCCAGCGCACGGACGAGCGGCGCCTCGTCCCGGCGCCGCGGCTGACCGACCGCGAGCTGGAAGTCCTGAAGCTGGTCGCCACGGGCATGAACAACCGCGACATCGCGAAGGAACTGTTCATCTCCGAGAACACGGTGAAGAACCATGTGCGCAACATCCTGGAGAAGCTGCAGCTGCACTCCAGGATGGAGGCCGTGGTGTACGCGATGCGGGAGAAGATCCTCGAGATCAGGTGAGGGCCATCGCGTGAGAGCGGTCAGCCGAGGGCGGTGACCAGGGCAGGCTTGAGGTCCGGCGTGTCGACGCGCTCGATCCGGACCGTGTCGCAGCCCACCCACTCCGCGGCCTCGCGCAGCGCCTGCGCCACGGCCGGGACCGCCTTCGGGCCGTCCAGGGAGACCTGCTTGGCGACCAGGGTGCTCCCGTCGCGCGCGGGGTCGACGCGGCCCACCAGGTGGCCGCCCGCGAGGACCGGCATCGCGAAGTAGCCGTGCACCCGCTTCGGCTTGGGGACGTACGCCTCCAGGCGGTGCGTGACGCCGAAGATCCGCTCCGTGCGGGCCCGCTCCCAGATCAGGGAGTCGAAGGGCGAGAGCAGCGTCGTACGGTGGCGGCCGCGCGGGACGGTCTCCAGCGCCGCCGGGTCCGCCCAGGCCGGCTTCCCCCAGCCCTCTACGGTGACCGGAACCAGGCCCGCGTCCTCGGCCACCGCGTCGAACTGCTCGTTCTTCAGGCGGTGGTAGTCCGCGATGTCGGAGCGCGTGCCTACGCCGAGGGCCTGTCCGGCCAGGCGTACCAGGCGGCGCAGGCACTCCCGGTCGTCCAGGTCGTCATGGAGCAGCTCGGCCGGGACGGCGCGCTCGGCGAGGTCGTACACCCGCTTCCAGCTGCGGCGCCGTGTGCAGACCACCTCGCCGTACATCAGGGCGCGCTCCACGGCGACCTTCGCCGCGGACCAGTCCCACCACTCGCCCTTGTTCTTGGCGCCGCCCAACTCCGTTGCCGTGAGCGGGCCTTCGGTGCGCAGCTGCTTGATGACCTGCTCGTAGGCGCCGTCGGGCAGGTCGTGGTGCCAGTGCGGGCGGGTGCGGTAGGCGCGGCGGCGGAACGCGAAGTGCGGCCATTCCTCGACGGGCAGGATGCACGCGGCGTGCGACCAGTATTCGAAGGCGTGCGGCGCGCCTGCCGTGCCCGGGGTCCAGTACGCGTCCTCGACCGTTCTGCGGCCGACAGCGCCCAGGCGTGCGTACGGGATGAGTTCGTGCGAGCGGGCCAGCACCGAGATGGTGTCGAGCTGGACCGCTCCGAGGTGACGGAGCACGCCGCGGACCCCGGCCCTGCGGTCCGGCGCGCCGAGGAAACCCTGGGCCCGCAGCGCGATGCGGCGGGCCTCGTCGGCGGAGAGTTCGGCGGCGGGTCGCGGCGAGGTCGTCATGCTCCGAAACGATAGGACGCGGCACTGACAGTCGTGCCCGGACCGCGAAGCGGTGGCCGTCAGGCCGGTAGCCGTCAGGTTGGCGGCTGCCAGGCCGGTAGCCGTCAGGTCGATGGCTGTCAGGCGGGGCAAGTAGGTCCTCAGGCCGGCACTGGAAGACCTCAGACCGGCCAGGTAAGGCCTCAGGCCGGTGCCGGGAGGTAGGGCAGCACGGGCGGGATGTCGAGGTCCGAGGGGAGGAGCGAGGCGACCCAGCAGTCGCGCAGCACGCCCTTGTTGGGCAGGCCCGCCCGCATGACGCCTTCGAGGGTGAAGCCGGCCTTCTCGGCGACGGTGCGTGAGCCGGCGTTGCCCACCTCGGCGCGCCACTCCAGGCGTGTACAGGCGAGTTCGGTGAAGGCCCAGCGGGCCAGGGTGAGGACCGTCTCGGTCATGTAGCCGCGACCGCGGTACTCCTTGGCGGTCCAGAAGCCGACCTCCCAGGCGCCCGCGCGCGGGTGGTGCAGGCTCGCGGCGGCGACCACGGGGCCGTCCTCCTGGAGCCGCACGGCGAAGGTGTACTCCGTGTCGGCGCGCCAGCCGTCCGGGACCATGCGGCCGACGAAGTGCTCGGCGTCCACGCGTGCGTAGGGCGATGGGACCGTGGTCCAGCGCTGGATGTCGGGGTCCTGGGCCGCGAGATACACCTCGTCGGTGTCCTCGGCGGTGAACGTGCGCAGCTGCAGGCGGTCGGTGGTGAGTACGACGGGTTCCATCGGCTGATTCTGCTGGGAGGGCGACAATGACGCCAGCAGAATTCGCGGAGTGAGGGCGCTGTTACCTTTCGCAGTCGGGGTGTACAGCTTCGTGCGGCACCTTGAGCGGTCCTCGTGCGTTGTCCTTGTGGCTGTGGTTACGGCAGACCTCCCGGTGCGCCGGGGTCCTCGCATACGATGGCCGTTGCTTTATACCGTCACACCCGACCGTGCCAGGCCCGACCGGCAAGGAGACCAACCCCCGTGTCCGTCCTCTCGAAGATCATGCGTGCAGGCGAAGGTAAGATCCTGCGCAAGCTGCACCGCATCGCGGACCAGGTCAACTCCATCGAAGAGGATTTCGTCAGCCTCTCCGACGCCGAGCTGCGGGCCCTCACCGACGAGTACAAGGAGAGGTTCGCCGACGGCGAGAGCCTCGACGACCTGCTCCCCGAGGCCTTCGCCACCGTCCGCGAGGCGGCCAGGCGCGTGCTCGGCCAGCGTCCCTACGATGTGCAGCTGATGGGCGGCGCCGCCCTCCACCTCGGCTACGTGGCCGAGATGAAGACCGGTGAGGGCAAGACCCTCGTCGGCACGCTCCCGACGTACTTGAACGCGCTGTCCGGCAAGGGCGTCCACCTGATCACGGTGAACGACTACCTGGCCGAGCGCGACTCCGAGATGATGGGCCGCGTTCACAAGTTCCTCGGCCTGGACGTGGGCTGCATCCTGGCGAACATGACGCCGGCGCAGCGCCGCGAGCAGTACGCCTGCGACATCACGTACGGCACGAACAACGAGTTCGGCTTCGACTACCTCCGCGACAACATGGCGTGGTCCCAGGACGAGCTCGTCCAGCGCGGCCACAACTTCGCGGTGGTCGACGAGGTCGACTCGATCCTCGTCGACGAGGCCCGTACGCCGCTGATCATCTCCGGCCCCGCCGACCAGGCCACGAAGTGGTACGGCGACTTCGCGAAGCTGGTCACCCGCCTGAAGAAGGGCGAGGCCGGTAACCCGCTGAAGGGCATCGAGGAGACCGGCGACTACGAGGTCGACGAGAAGAAGCGCACCGTCGCCATCCACGAGCCCGGCGTCGCCAAGGTCGAGGACTGGCTGGGCATCGACAACCTCTACGAGTCGGTGAACACCCCGCTCGTCGGTTACCTGAACAACGCCATCAAGGCGAAGGAACTGTTCAAGAAGGACAAGGACTACGTCGTCATCGACGGCGAAGTCATGATCGTCGACGAGCACACCGGCCGTATCCTCGCCGGCCGCCGTTACAACGAGGGCATGCACCAGGCGATCGAGGCGAAGGAAGGGGTGGACATCAAGGACGAGAACCAGACGCTCGCCACGATCACCCTGCAGAACTTCTTCCGTCTCTACGACAAGCTCTCCGGCATGACCGGTACGGCCATGACCGAGGCGGCCGAGTTCCACCAGATCTACAAGCTGGGCGTCGTCCCGATCCCGACGAACAAGCCGATGGTCCGCAAGGACCAGGCCGACCTGATCTACCGCACCGAGGTCGCGAAGTTCGACGCGGTCGTCGACGACATCGCCGAGAAGCACGAGCACGGCCAGCCGATCCTCGTCGGTACGACCTCCGTCGAGAAGTCCGAGTACCTCTCGCAGCAGCTGTCCAAGCGCGGTGTGCAGCACGAGGTGCTGAACGCGAAGCAGCACGACCGTGAGGCGACGATCGTCGCTCAGGCCGGCCGTAAGGGCGCCGTCACGGTCGCCACGAACATGGCGGGTCGAGGCACCGACATCAAGCTCGGCGGCAACCCGGACGACCTCGCCGAGGCGGAGCTGCGTCAGCGCGGCCTCGACCCGGTCGAGCACGTCGAGGAGTGGGCGGCCGCGCTGCCGGCCGCTCTGGAGCGGGCCGAGCTGGCGGTGAAGGCCGAGTTCGAGGAGGTCAAGGAGCTCGGCGGGCTCTACGTCCTCGGCACGGAGCGGCACGAGTCGCGCCGTATCGACAACCAGCTGCGCGGCCGTTCCGGCCGTCAGGGAGACCCGGGCGAGTCCCGCTTCTACCTGTCGCTCGGTGACGATCTGATGCGCCTGTTCAAGGCTCAGATGGTCGAGCGCGTCATGTCGATGGCGAACGTCCCGGACGATGTGCCGATCGAGAACAAGATGGTCACGCGCGCCATCGCGTCGGCGCAGTCGCAGGTCGAGCAGCAGAACTTCGAGACCCGGAAGAACGTCCTCAAGTACGACGAGGTCCTCAACCGGCAGCGTGAGGTCATCTACGGCGAGCGGCGCCGGGTCCTGGAGGGCGAGGACCTGCACGAGCAGATCCAGCACTTCATGGACGACACGATCGACGAGTACATCGGCGCCGAGACCGCCGAGGGCTTCGCCGAGGAGTGGGACCTGGACCGGCTGTGGGGCGCCTTCAAGCAGCTCTACCCGGTGAAGGTTACCGTCGACGAGCTGGAGGAGGCCGCGGGTGACCGCGCGGGTCTGACGGCCGAGTTCATCGGCGAGTCCGTGAAGGACGACATCCACGCGCAGTACGCGACGCGTGAGGAGCAGCTCGGCTCCGAGATCATGCGTGAGCTGGAGCGCCGCGTGGTCCTCTCCGTCCTGGACCGCAAGTGGCGTGAGCACCTCTACGAGATGGACTATCTCCAGGAGGGCATCGGCCTGCGCGCCATGGCGCAGAAGGACCCGCTGGTCGAGTACCAGCGCGAGGGCTTCGACATGTTCACCGCCATGATGGAGGGCATCAAGGAGGAGTCCGTCGGCTACCTGTTCAACCTGGAGGTCCAGGTCGAGCAGCAGGTTGAGGAGGTCCCGGTGCAGGACGCGGTGCCGTCCCTCGACAAGCAGGACGCGGTGCCGGCCGGTGTCGGCCGTCCCGAGATCCGCGCCAAGGGTCTCGACGCCCCGCAGCGTCCGGACCGCCTGCACTTCCAGGCGCCGAACGCCGAGGGCGGCGTGGACGAGATCGACTACGTGACGGAGGACGGCCCGGCGCGCTCCGAGGCCGACGGCCTCACGCGCGCGGAGCGTCGTAAGCAGCAGAAGGGCGGGCGTCGCCGCAAGAAGTAGTGCGCGGCGCGCTCTGACAGAGCGTGAGTGAAGGGGCCGGACATCATCGGGTGTCCGGCCTCTTCGTGTCCGGCCTCTTCGTGTCCGGCCTCTTCGTGTCAGGCTCCTTTGTGTCCGGCCCCTTCCGTCGTGCCGGGCGTCAGCCGGTCCTGTCGGGCTTCACCGGTCCTGTGGCGCGTCACCGGTCCTGTCGGGCGTCACCGACCGGTCTCGTCGGCGTCACCGGTCCTGTCGTGTGAGCGCGGGGCTGCCGCCCATTTCGAGGGCCGTGCAGAGCCAGCGGTGGTCGTCGCCCTGGTGTAGGCGGAAGGCGAGGGCGTGCAGCCGGGGGCCCGCGCTGATCCGGGCGAAGACTTCGTAGACGCCGGGTTGGGGCTGGTAGTGGCCGATGCCGCGGACGACGGGCTGCCGTCCCCGGTCGCTGAGGGGCTGGTTCTCGGCGAGCCGGATCAGGGCGTCGTAGAGGGATCCGGCGAAGTGGCGGGACGCCCAGTGGACGGGGCGCTGGCCGCTGAGCATCAGCAGGAGGCGCTCGGTGAACAGCTCGGCGGGGTGCGGTGGCAGCTGGGGCGGGACGCGCACGGGCCGTGCGCCGGGGCGCCTCGTGTCGTGCCTGCCGGGCGGGCGGCCGCCGGGCGGGCGGGTCGTCCTGGGGCGGCGCCGCGGCTGGTCCATCACCTTGCGCAGCGGCGGCTCATGGGCGGTGGGCTCGTGCATGTCTGGGTCCCCGTTCGGCTTCCGACCGATGGATACCGGTCGGTAACTTCGCTTGGGGATCTTGTACGTGGGCCGCGGCGCCGGCCACAAGTCCGACGGGGCCCGGCGAGTGGGCTCGGAAAGATCACCTATCCGGGTGGCGGGACCGCGGACGAGGCGTGTGCGGACAGGGCTCGGCAGGGTGACGGAGCGGTCCGGTGTGGACGTCTGGACAGGGGGTGACCGGCACCCCGAAGGGGGACTCCCGCACGTATCCTGAAGGCCCTCTCGCCGACGAAAGTGGCCAGCCATGCG
Organism: Streptomyces sp. NPDC045026; assembly: GCF_056432625.1. Taxonomy (NCBI): domain Bacteria; kingdom Bacillati; phylum Actinomycetota; class Actinomycetes; order Kitasatosporales; family Streptomycetaceae; genus Streptomyces; species Streptomyces sp. NPDC045026. Next base: position 222,312 of record NZ_JBWKIS010000012.1, on the reverse strand, counting down.
CGTGTACGTCCCCCTGTCCCTGCCCCGTCTCGCCGAGGCGCACAAGGCGGGCGAACTGGGACCCGGACCGCTCACCGCGTACGCCGTGACGCCCGCGCTGCGCGAGTGGTACGTCTCCGACGACATCGAGGAGCTGGAGTACGCGGCCCTCAACCGCGCGGCCGTGGCGTCGCTGCGGCTGATCGCCGGGGAGCCGGACGCGCCCCGCAAGCGGGTCGTGGTCGCGCTCGACGTGCCGGACGGCGCCGCCGTGGCCGACCCGGACCGCGGGCTCGACCCGGGAGCGCTCGGCGAGGTGCGGATCGCGGACGCGGTCCCGCTGGCCAAGGCGGCGGCGGTGCACGTCGACTCGGCCGACGCCGAGAAGGACGTGACGGCGGCGGCCGCGGTGCTCGGGGCGGCGGACCAGGGCGACGACGACGCGCAGTTCGTCGTCGACGGCGCCGAGGACCACGAGCTCCTCTGGTTCGCGACGCAGGAGATCCCGAACCTGCTGGGCCTGAGCGGCTGACCTGCGCGAACGCACGATTGTCGGTCCCTGCGGGTACGTTCTTGGCATGGGGAAGCATGCAGCCGGAGCACACATCGTCTGGGACTGGAACGGGACGTTGTTCCACGACAACGACGCCGTCATCAGCGCGACGAACGCCGCCTTCGAGGAGATCGGACTCGAGCCGATCACCCTGGAGCGGTACAGAGAGCTGTACTGCGTGCCGATTCCCCGCTTCTACCAGCGGCTGATGGGGCGGCTGCCCACCGAGGCCGAGTGGGAGCGCATGGACGTCGCCTTCCAGCGGCACTACACGCTCCACCGCACCGCCTGCGGGCTCGCCGACGGCGCGGAGCTGCTGCTGGCCGGCTGGGGCTCCGCGGGCCGCAGCCAGTCGATCCTCAGCATGTACGGGCATGACGAACTCGTCCCGCTGGTACGGGAGTTCGGCATCGAGTCGCACTTCCTGCGGATCGACGGGCGCACCGGCCCCTCCGGCGGCAGCAAGGCCGAGTACATGGTCCGCCACCTCGGCGCGCTGGCCGGTTCGGGCGTGGCGCCGGGGCGCACGGTGGTCATCGGGGACGCGGCCGACGACGCGGTGGCGGCCCTGCGCGCGGGCGCCCAGGCCGTGCTCTACACCGGCGGATCGCACAGCAGAGCCAGCCTCGAAGGCGTGGGGGCGCCGATCGTGGACAGCCTCGCCGAGGCGGTGGGGCTGGCGGAACGCCTGGCGGAGTGAGCGAATGCGCTCACGCTCCACTGCCGGCTACGCACGCTGTGGTGGGGTCGTCGACGAACCGGAAGGCGCATATCCGGGCGAGCGGGGCGGGGGCGCGGCACCATGGGATTCGGCTTCGAGTGGAGGCGCGGGGGACAACTCCCGGCCGACGTCACGACATTCGCCGGCCGGGCGGATGAACTGGCGCAGGTGCGGGGGCGTTCGGGCAGGCGCGGCTCGTCACACTCGTGGGCCCCCGGCGGGGTCGGCTGGAGCCGTACGGCGCTGCGCGCCGCGGCCGGGCTCGGGGAGCAATTCCCCGACGGCATCTGGCTGGTGGAGCTCTCCGCGCTGCGCGACCCCGAGCTGATCCCGGCGACACTCGCCGCGGTTCTCGAACTGCCCGAGCAGGCGGTGGAGCACATCCTGGCCAAGCTGGGGGTTGCGTCCCGCACGGAGATCGCGGCGGTCGCGGGAAAGCCGTAGCCCGCACCCCAGTCCCGGCCCCTCTCCGACCAGTACCGGCGCCGCCGGTAGGTATACCGATCAAGGTCCGGGCGCCGAAATGCGTATACGGCTCCGCGCCGATACCGATGCCCGGGGCCTCCTCCGCACGTCAGGCTGGGGGTGTGCCGTTCCCCGGGTGGTCGGGCGCGGCGGAGCGCCGGGCGGCAATCTGGTCAACTCCCTCGGCTGTCGTGGCAGCGGGGCTCCGTCGTGCGGCCCAGGAGCGCCATGCGTGGTGGCTGCCCTCGTCGGCGGGGCAGCCGCCCATCATCGCCTCAGGTCACCGGCGCCTTCGCCCGCAGCACCGTGAGGAACTCCCGCATCCACCCCGAGTGGTCCGGCCAGGCACGGGACGACACCAGCGTCCCGTCGACCACCACTTCCGCGTCGCGGAAGGCGGCGCCCGCCGCCTGCATGTCGGGCTCCAGCGCCGGATAGGCCGTGACGTTGCGCCCGCGCAGCCCGTCGACCGCCGCCGTGAGCAGCGGACCGTGGCAGATCTGGGCCACGGGCTTGTCGGCGTCGAAAAAAGACTTCAGGATCTTGCGCAGTTCCGGGTCGTTGCGCAGATACTCGGGGGCGCGGCCGCCCGGGATCACGACAGCGACGTACTGTTCCGGCTCGACCTCGGCGAACGCGAGATCGGCGGGCCAGGTGTAGCCGGGCTTCTCCGTGTACGTGTCGAACCCCGGCTCGAAGTCGTGGACGACGAACTGCAGCTTCTTGCGCTCCGGGGCCGCGATGTGGACGTCGTAGCCCTCCTCGCGCAGGCGCTGATAGGGGTACAGGACTTCCAGTGACTCGGCGGCGTCGCCGGTCACCAGGAGGATCTTGGGTGCCATGGCTGTGCGCTCCCCTCGGAGCCTTCGGACCGGGGTGTCTCTCCCTCAACGTGGACCCGGCCGGACGGTTAGGCAACCCCCCGAGGCATCCATCCGTGTCGCTGTCCCTGTGCAGAGTGTCAAAGTTCGACTGCTGTATTTGTACACATACGGCTCATGACGACTCCCGGGGGAGGGGAGATAGCCTTGTCCCGTGATCAGCGCGATATCTCGCGGGGGCATCGTCGCCCCCTGCCCGCGCCGGGAGCACACGGAGATCTACATCCGTGCCCGGTGCTCCGCTGACCATTCCCTCCGGGACGGAACATGGATGCCGTCCGGACTCCGGGCAGGAAATACGCCAAAAATGGCGGATAACCGCCCGCTCATCTCTCATCCCGGCATACCGTCGACATCGACCGGAGACCCCGCGTCGTGGCGTTGTGCCGCATCACTTTCTTCAACGTCACGCAACGGCGCGCGACAGGAGCCAGAGGACAATGCAGACCAAGCTGGACGAAGCCAAGGCCGAGCTGCTCGCACGGGCCGCCCGGGTAGCTGAGAACAGCCCGGCTGGGGGCCAACTCCCGGCCGGGACGAATGGCGAGGGGGCTCCGGACCAGGAGTCCGTGCTCGCGTTCCTCCAGCGCTACTACCTGCACACCGCTCCCGAGGACCTGGCCGACCGTGACCCGGTCGACGTCTTCGGAGCAGCCGTCTCCCACTACCGGCTCGCGGAGGTCCGCCCGCAGGGCACCGCGAACGTCAGAGTCCACACGCCGACCGTCGAGGAGAACGGCTGGACCTGCAGCCACTCCGTCGTCGAGGTCGTCACCGACGACATGCCGTTCCTGGTCGACTCGGTCACCAACGAGCTGTCCCGCCAGGGCCGCGGCATCCACGTCGTGATCCACCCGCAGGTCACCGTGCGCCGCGACCTGACCGGCAAGCTCCTGGAGGTCCTGCCCGCAGGCACCGCCGCCGACGGCCACGACACGCTCACCGAGTCGTGGATCCACGTGGAGACCGACCGGGAGACCGGCCGCGCCGACCTGAAGCAGATCACCTCCGACCTGCTGCGTGTCCTGTCCGACGTCCGTGAGGCCGTCGAGGACTGGGAGAAGATGCGGGACTCGGCGCTGCGCATCGCCGACGACCTGCCCAGCGAGCCCACCGCCGACGACCTGCGCACCCAGGACGTCGAGGAGGCCCGGGAGCTGCTGCGCTGGCTGTCCGCCGACCACTTCACGTTCCTCGGCTATCGCGAGTACGAGCTGCGCGAGGACGACTCGCTGTCGGCGGTCCCCGGCACCGGACTCGGCATCCTGCGCTCCGACCCGCAGCACGGCGGCGACGACCACCACCCGGTGAGCCCGTCCTTCAGCCGGCTGCCCGCCGACGCGCGCGCCAAGGCCCGCGAGCACAAGATCCTCGTGCTGACCAAGGCCAACAGCCGCGCCACCGTGCACCGCCCGTCGTACCTCGACTACGTCGGCGTGAAGAAGTTCGACGCCGAGGGCAACGTCATCGGCGAGCGCCGCTTCCTCGGCCTCTTCTCGAGCGCCGCGTACACGGAGAGCGTCCGGCGTGTCCCGGTCGTGCGCCGCAAGGTGCAGGAAGTGCTGCGGGGCGCCGGATTCTCGCCCAACAGCCACGACGGCCGCGACCTGCTCCAGATCCTGGAGACGTACCCGCGCGACGAGCTGTTCCAGACCCCGGCCGACGAGCTGCGCGCCATCGTCACCAGCGTCCTCTACCTCCAGGAGCGCCGCCGGCTGCGGCTCTACCTGCGCCAGGACGAGTACGGCCGCTACTACTCGGCCCTCGTCTACCTGCCGCGCGACCGCTACACCACCGGTGTCCGGCTGCGGATCATCGACATCCTCAAGGAAGAGCTCAACGGCACCAGCGTCGACTTCACGGCCTGGAACACCGAGTCGATCCTGTCCCGGCTGCACTTCGTCATCCGCGTCGAGCCGGGCACCGAGCTGCCCGTGCTGACCGAGGCCGACACCGAGCGCATCGAGGCGCGGCTCGTCGACGCCGCCCGCTCCTGGGCCGACGGCTTCGGCGAGGCGCTGAACGCGGAGTGCGGCGAGGAGCGCGCGGCCGAGCTGGGCCGCCGCTACTCCGGCGCCTTCCCCGAGGGCTACAAGGCCGACCACTCGCCGCGCGCGGCGGTCGCCGACCTGGTCCACCTCGAGGCGCTCAAGCGCGGCGAGACGGACTTCGCGCTCTCGCTGTACGAGCCGGTGGGCGCGGCCCCCGGCGAGCGCCGCTTCAAGATCTACCGCACCGGTGCCCCGGTCTCCCTGTCGTCCGTCCTGCCGGTCCTCAACCGGCTCGGCGTCGAGGTCATCGACGAGCGCCCCTACGAGCTGCGCTGCTCGGACCGCACCACCGCGTGGATCTACGACTTCGGTCTGCGCCTGCCGAAGTCGCCGGGCGGCAACGGCGACTACCTCGGTGACGACGGCCGCGAGCGCTTCCAGGAGGCCTTCACGGCGACCTGGACCGGTGCCGCCGAGAACGACGGCTTCAACTCCCTCGTCCTGAGCGCCGGTCTGAACTGGCGGCAGGCGATGGTGCTGCGCGCGTACGCCAAGTACCTGCGCCAGGCCGGTGCGACGTTCAGCCAGGACTACATGGAGGACACCCTCCGTAACAACGTCCACACCACCCGCCTCCTGGTGAGCCTCTTCGAGGCGCGCATGTCGCCGGAGCGCCAGCGGGCCGGGACCGAGCTGATCGACGGGCTCCTGGAGGAGCTCGACGGCGCGCTCGACCAGGTCGCGAGCCTGGACGAGGACCGGATCCTGCGGTCCTTCCTGACCGTCATCAAGGCGACGCTGCGGACGAACTTCTTCCAGAAGTCCGACGACGGCAAGCCGCACGCGTACGTCTCCATGAAGTTCGACCCGCAGGCCATCCCCGACCTGCCGGCGCCGCGCCCCGCCTACGAGATCTGGGTGTACTCGCCGCGTGTCGAGGGCGTGCACCTGCGCTTCGGCAAGGTCGCGCGCGGTGGTCTGCGCTGGTCCGACCGGCGCGAGGACTTCCGTACCGAGGTCCTCGGCCTGGTCAAGGCGCAGATGGTGAAGAACACCGTCATCGTGCCGGTCGGCGCCAAGGGCGGCTTCGTCGCGAAGAACCTGCCGGACCCCGGCGTCGACCGTGACGCGTGGCTGGCCGAGGGTGTCGCGTCGTACAAGACCTTCATCTCGGCGCTGCTCGACATCACCGACAACCTGGTGGCCGGCGAGGTCGTGCCCCCGGCGGACGTCGTGCGGCACGACGAGGACGACACGTACCTCGTGGTCGCGGCCGACAAGGGCACGGCGACGTTCTCCGACATCGCCAACGCGGTCGCCGAGTCGTACAACTTCTGGCTCGGTGACGCCTTCGCGTCCGGCGGTTCGGCGGGCTACGACCACAAGGGCATGGGCATCACCGCCCGCGGCGCCTGGGAGTCCGTGAAGCGGCACTTCCGGGAGCTGGGCACCGACACCCAGACCGAGGACTTCACGGTCGTCGGCGTCGGCGACATGTCCGGTGACGTGTTCGGCAACGGCATGCTGCTGTCCGAGCACATCCGCCTGGTCGCCGCGTTCGACCACCGGCACATCTTCATCGACCCGCGGCCCGACGCGGCCACCTCGTACGCCGAGCGCCGCCGGCTGTTCGACCTGCCGCGCTCCTCGTGGGCCGACTACAACAAGGAGCTGATCTCCGCGGGCGGCGGGATCTTCCCGCGCTCCGCCAAGGCGATCCAGCTCAACGCGCACATCCGCGAGGCTCTCGGCATCGAGTCGGGCGCCGCGAAGATGACGCCGGCCGACCTGATGAAGGCGATCCTGCACGCCCCGGTCGACCTGTTGTGGAACGGCGGCATCGGCACGTACGTGAAGTCGTCCGCCGAGTCGAACGCGGACGTCGGCGACAAGGCCAACGACGCGATCCGCGTGAACGGCCAGGACGTGCGGGCCAAGGTGATCGGCGAGGGCGGCAACCTCGGCGCGACCCAGCTCGGCCGTATCGAGTTCGCGCGCAGCGGCGGCAAGGTCAACACCGACGCCATCGACAACAGCGCGGGCGTGGACACCTCCGACCACGAGGTGAACATCAAGATCCTGCTCAACACGCTCGTCACCGACGGCGACATGACCGTCAAGCAGCGCAACAAGCTGCTCGCCGAGATGACCGACGAGGTCGGCGCGCTGGTGCTGCGCAACAACTACGCGCAGAACACGGCCCTGGCCAACGCGGGCGCCCAGGCGCCCGACCTGCTCCACGCCCACCAGCGCTTCATGCGCCGGCTGGTGCGCGACGGGAACCTCGACCGGGCCCTGGAGTTCCTGCCCGCAGACCGGCAGATCAAGGAACTGCTGAACTCCGGTCGCGGGCTCAGCCAGCCCGAGCTGGCCGTCCTCCTCGCGTACACGAAGATCACGGCCGCGCACGAGCTGATCCAGACGTCGCTGCCGGACGACCCGTACCTGCGGACGCTCCTGCACGCCTACTTCCCGCAGGCGCTGCGCGAGCGGTTCTCCGAAGCGGTCGACGGGCACGCGCTGCGCCGCGAGATCATCACCACGGTGCTGGTCAACGACACGGTGAACACCGGCGGTTCGACGTTCCTGCACCGGCTGCGCGAGGAGACCGGGGCGTCGCTGGAGGAGATTGTGCGGGCGCAGCTCGCCGCGCGGGAGATCTTCGGCCTCGGCGAGGTCTGGGACGCGGTCGAGTCGCTCGACAATGTCGTCGCCGCGGACGTCCAGACCCGGATCAGGCTGCACTCGCGCCGCCTGGTCGAGCGCGGTACGCGCTGGCTGCTCAACAACCGGCCGCAGCCGCTCCAGCTCGCCGAGACCATCGACTTCTTCCGCGAGGGCGTCGCCGAGGTGTGGTCGGCCATGCCGAAGATGCTGCGCGGCGCGGACGCCGAGTGGTACCAGTCGATCCTGGACGAGCTGACCGCCACGGGCGTGCCGGAGGAGCTGGCCCAGCGGGTCGCCGGGTTCTCCTCGGCCTTCCCGACGCTCGACATCGTGGCGATCGCCGACCGCACCGGCAAGGACCCCCTGGCCGTCGCCGAGGTGTACTACGACCTCGCGGACCGGCTGTCCATCACCCAGCTGATGGACCGGATCATCGAGCTGCCGCGGGCCGACCGCTGGCAGTCGATGGCCCGTGCCTCGATCCGCGAGGACCTGTACGCGGCGCACGCGGCTCTGACGGCCGATGTGCTGTCCGTCGGGAACGGCGTGTCGACGCCGGAGCAGCGTTTCGACGCGTGGCAGGAGAAGAACGCGCCGATCCTGGGCCGGGCGAGGGCGACCCTGGAGGAGATCCAGGGCTCGGACGCCTTCGACCTGGCGAACCTGTCGGTCGCGATGCGCACGATGAGGACGCTGCTGCGCACGCACTCGTAGGGTCCGCGTCATCGAACGGGGGCGCCCCGCACCGGAACTCCGGTGCGGGGCGCCCCCGTTTCACCGCCCGGACTCTTTCCGTTCTCTTCCCTTTCTCCGGTCGGCCTCTTGACCGGGTCTGGCCTGATGGACCGCGCGCCCAATCGGTTGTTCCTTCAGGCGCGTCGGCTCCACGAGGTTCGTCATGAGCCGTCAATTCGGGCATTACGTCTAAAGTGGACCTGATTGTCAGATCGGCGGCACGGAGCGGAGAGGTCGGGAAGGGTCCATGACGGAAGCGATTCTGCTGGTCGGCGGGCTGGGCACCCGGCTGCGGCCGCTCACGGTCAACACCCCCAAGCCCATGGTGCCCGCGGCCGGAGTCCCCTTCCTGGCCCATCAGATCGCGCGGCTCGCCGCCGCGGGCGTGCGCCACATCGTCCTCGCCACCTGCTACCTCGCCGACGTCTTCGAGCCGTACTTCGGCGACGGATCGGCGTTCGGGGTCCACCTCGAGTACGCCGTCGAGTACGAGCCGCTGGGGACCGCAGGCGCGATCCGGCACGCGGCAGTCCGCCTGATCTCCGCTCCCGAGGAACCCGTCCTCGTCTGCAACGGCGACATCCTCACCGGCCTCGACATCCGCGCCCTCATCGACCGGCACCGCGAGCGCGAAGCCGACGTCACCCTCCACCTCGCCCGCGTCGACGACCCCCGGCCCTTCGGGCTCGTCCCGACCGACGCCGACGGCAGCGTGCTGGCCTTCACCGAGAAGCCGCAGACGCCCGAGGAGATCGTCACGGACCAGATCAACGCGGGCTCCTACGTGTTCCGCAGGTCCGTCATCGACACCATCCCCGCCTGGCGGACCGTCTCCGTCGAGCGCGAGACGTTCCCCGACCTGCTCGCCGCGGGCGCCTATGTGCACGGCCTGGTCGAGGACTCCTACTGGCTCGACCTCGGCCGGCCCGAAGCCTTCGTGCAGGCCTCCGCCGACCTCGTGCGCGGGGTCATCCACTCACCCGCCGTGCCCGGTGTGCGCGGCGACTCCCTCGTACTGCCCGGCGCCAAGGTCGCCGCCGACGCCTGGCTCGCCGACGGGACCGTCGTCGGGGCGGGCGCTCGGGTAGGTTCAGGGGCCGTCGTCCACGGTTCCGTGCTGCACGAGGGCGTGACCGTGGGCGCCGGTGCCTATGTCAGGAAGAGCCTGGTTGGCGCCGGTGCGCGGATCGGGCGGCGCTCCGTCCTGCACGGCAGCGTCATCGGTGACGGCGCCTGGGTCGGCGCCCACAACGAACTGCGGAACGGAACCCGGGTGTGGTGCGGCGCCGTACTGCCCGACCGGGCCGTCCGCTTCTCCTCGCTCGCCGGAGAAGGGCTGACCGAACAGTGAACGCGAACTCCCCCGACCTCGGGGCCACCCCTGCCGCCGCCAGGCCACTGCCCGACGACTGGGCCCGCACCCCCCTCACCGTCGTCATGCCGACGTACAACGAGGCGGGCAGTCTGCCCGGCATGGCCGACGCCCTCATGGCGCTCCCGCTCCCGGGCCTGCGCCTCCTCGTCGTCGACGACTCCAGCCCCGACGGCACCGGCGACATCGCCGAGCAGTACGCCGAACGGCACGGGCACGACCGGATGAGCGTCCTGCACCGCGCCGGGAAGGAGGGCCTCGGCCGGGCGTACGCGGCCGGCATGGCGCGGGCCGTCGCCGACGGCGCGCGCTACGTCCTCCAGATGGACGCCGACGGCAGCCACCCCGCCGACAAGGTCCCCGCCCTCCTCGGCACCGCCCTGGCCACCGGCGCCGGCGTCACCATCGGAAGCCGCTACGTCCAGGGCGGCACGCTGTCCGAGGCGTGGGGCGTGCACCGCAGGCTCCTGTCCCGCTGGGCCAACGCCTACGCGGGCACCATCCTCGGCACCCGCGTCCGCGACATCACCGGCGGCTTCAACCTGTGGCGCGAGGACGCCCTGCGCGCCATCGACCTGGCGTCCGTGGACAGCGCGGGCTACAGCTTCCAGGTCGAGATGAAGTTCCGCGCGGTGCGCCGCGGCTTCGGCGTCATGGAGGTCCCGATCCACTTCGAGGACCGCACGGTCGGCGAGTCCAAGATGAACCTGATGGTGCAGCTCGAATCGGTCGGCATGCCGTGGAAGTTGCGGGCGAGGGCGCGCCGATGACGGTCCAGACCGCGGCGCGTGAGGCGCCGCCCGTCGTCGTTCCCGTCCGGGCGCGCGTGCGCCGCCTGTCCATGGAGGTCGCCAAGTTCGGTGTCGTCGGCGGCAGCGGCGTCGCCGTCAACTTCCTCGTCTTCAACCTCCTGCTGCACGGCATCGGCCGGGCCCCCATGACCGCGACGGTCCTGGCCAGCTGCGTCGCCATGGCCACCAACTACCTGGGCTTCCGCTTCTTCGCCTACCGGGACCGCGCCTCGCGCACCCGCCGCCAGATCGCGCTGTTCTTCGGCTTCAGCGCGCTCGGTGTCCTCATGGAGAGCGTCCTGTTCTACGCCGGATACAACGGCGCCTCGATGACCGGACCCCTCGCGTCGAACGTCGCCAAGGCGCTGTCCATCGTCCTGGCCTCGGCGTTCCGCTTCCTCGTCTACCGGACGTGGGTCTTCCAGCACGATGCGCGCCGCGAGTAGCGCGGCCCTCAGGGCCGCCGCCCCGCTGGTCCTCCTGCTGCTCCTCGCCCTGCTCGTGGCGGTCGCGATCCGGCTGCCCTGGGCGGGCGACCTGGGCATCCACGCGGCCACCGTCGAGCGCCTGCGCCACGATCTCCTCGACCCGGGCAACCCGCTGGTCGACGAGAAGACACCGAGCCCGTACTACTCGCCGTGGACGGTGTTCCTCGGCGTCCTCGCCGACGTCACCGGCCTCGGCACCTTCACCGTCCTGCGCATCGCCGCGCTGATCTCGCTGGCTCTGCTCGTGACCGGCGTGTGGCGGTTCACCGGCACCTTCACCGGCACGTCCCTGGGCCGCACCCGGCGCACGGCGGTCACCGTGCTCGTCCTCCTGTGCCTGCTCCTCCTGTGGGGCACGAGCCCGTTCAACTGGAGCGGGTTCCTCGGCCTCAACTCCCTTGCCCTGACCGTCTCCTACCCCAGCACGTTCGCGCTCGGGGTGTCGTTCCACTTCTGGGCGCTGCTGCGCGGGGCGCTCGCACGCGGCTCGGGCCTGCCCGCGTTCCTCGCCCTCGGCCTGCTCTGGTCCGTGATCCTGCTGAGCCATCAGTTCACCGGCGTCGTCGCGTCGTTCGGCGCCCTGGCGATGATGGCCGGGGCGCGGCCCTGGCCCGCACGCGCGGTGTGGACACGGCTCGCGGCCGGGCTCGCCCTCGGCGCGGTGGTGCTCGCCGCGTGGCCGTACTACTCGTTCTTCTCGCTCTTCCAGGCGCAGGGCCTGGAGGAGATCCACCGCGCCCTGTACGGGAATCTGCTCGGCCGGTACTGGCTCCTGCTGCCCGGCGTGTTCGCCCTCGCCCTGCGCCTGCGCAGGGATCGCCGCGATCCGCTGGTGGTCTTCTTCGCGCTCGGGGTGCTGATGTTCGCGGCGGGCGGGGTGAGCGGCCACTACTCGTGGGGCAGGGTCCTGCCGGCCGCCGTGATCCCCACGCAGGTCGCGGCGGGCCTCGAAGTGTTCGGGCAGGGGCGCAGGGCGGTACGTACGGCGTTCGGGGCGGTGCTCGGCGCGGCGCTCCTCGCGGGAGCGTGGACCCAGTCGGGCGTGCTCGGCTACGTCCTGCCGCGCGAGTTCCTGCCCCCGCCGATCGCCGACCGCTACCACCCGCCGTGGCGCGGCTACCAGTGGGTGACGCCCTGGGCGAAGTACGGGGACGTGGTCCTCGCCACGATGTTCCCGGCGCGGCAGATCCCCGGGTACGGGCCCTACACCGTCGCCCCCGGCTACCCGGACTTCTTCCTGCCCGACGAGGACGCCCGCGCCCGTGCCGTGGACAGCTACTTCGCACCCGGCACCACGCGGGCTCAGCGCCTCGACGTCCTGCGCCGCTACGAGGTGCGCTGGATCGTGAGCCACCGCGACGACGCCGGCCTCGCCGCCACCGACCCGGCACTGCACAAGGTCACGACGGGCCCGGGAGGCCAGACCCTGTACGAGGTCGTCGGCGACCGGGGCTAGGGCCTCTCGTTCGGATCAGGCCGGGCTCGCGGGGGCCGGCGCGGCCTGTGCGGCCTGGTTCAAGGGTTACCGCAGCGCGCTCTTCACCAGCCGTACCGCGTTCCCTACCCGCCCGTCCGACGCCGTGGCCAGCCTGCGCGCCACCGGGTGCGTCACCAGGGCCGTGAGCCCCGCCGGCTGCCAGCGAATCTGGAGGCGGCCCGCGCCCCGGCCCTCCGGCTCCAGCGTCACCCGGTGCGGGGCGGCGCCCGAGTGGTAGCCGACGCGGGCGGTGAGCGCGGGGAAGTCCAGCGGCGCGAGCAGGATCGAAGTGTTGCGCAGCCCGTGGTCCTGGAGCTGGAGCATCGGATGCCGTACGCCGTCGAAGCCGTGCAACGGGAGCGGGGCCGCCGCCAGGTCGAGTCGCACCCGGCCCTCGAAGACGCCGGGCCGCACCGGGTCGAGCCGCAGCCGCGTCGTCATACGGCGCCGCCCCGGAGCCACGAGCAGGGTCGCGACCTGCGGGCCGACGGCGAGGCGCAGACCGGGGTCGTACGTGCGGACCGACAGGTCGACGGCAGCGCCGGGGCCGCGCTCGATCCGCGTGATCTCGTGGCGGAAGTGGGCGCCGGGGAACGGGCGCGAGTACAACTCCTGGTCGGACAGGTCGAGTTCGGCGCGCGCCTCGGCCGAATAGGGGACCATGGATCCCCAGTAGACGGCACCGGACGCGGCCAGGGCCGTCTCGCGCGGGCCCACCACGTGGCCGAGCCCGCGTGCGGCGAGCCGGGCGTCGGCGAGGCGGCCGTCGCGCACCAGCTGCAGGACGACCCGCTCCGGGCGCGGCAGCCGGGCGTACGCGTTCGGGGACAGCCCCACCAGATACGGATTCATGATCTCGGCGAACCCGGCCAGCCACGCGTCGTCCCGGTGGGGCAGGTCGCCCGCGTACATGCGGAAGTCGTGCTTGAGGAACTTGTAGTCCTTGTCCTCGCGCACCCCGGTGTGGCCGCCCGCCGTGAGGAACTCGTCGATGAGTTCCTGGACGTGGACGCGGTCGCGGACGTTGCTGAGCTTGTGCCGCTGGTTCGAGATCGACGCGGCGTCCGCGTCGACGAACGGCGCGATGTACCAGCGGTAGACCGGCTCGGGGATGACCGTGAAGGACTTCGCCAGGCAGTACGCCTGCGCCGAGAACAGCTGGTCCTCGTAGTGGATGCCCTCGGGGAAGCGGAGCTGGGTGCGGTCGAGGAACTCCCGCTTGTACATCTTGCTCGTCGACAAGTGCTCGAAGAACAGGCCGGGTTCGGCGTCGATCCCGTCGACCGTGCGGCGCTCCGCGACCAGGTGCGGCATCCACGTCGAGGTGCGGCCCGTGTCGACGCGGACCCGTTCGACCGCGCCCATCGCGAAGTCGATCTCCCGGTCCCGGTGCGCCGCGAGCAACAACTCCACCGAGTCCGGCGGGAGTTCGTCGTCGCTGTCGAGGAACATCAGATACGGGGCGCGGGCGATGTCGAGCGCGCGGTTGCGGGGCGCGCTGCACCCGCCGCTGTTGGCGGGCAGCCGCAGGTAGCGCACCCGCGGGTCCGCTGCGGCGAGGCGGCGGGCCACCTCGGGGGTGGCGTCCGTCGAGTGGTCGTCGCTGATGACGACCTCGATGTTGCCGTGCGTCTGGTCCAGGACCGAGGCAACCGCGCGCGGCAGCCGCCCGGCGTCGTTGTAGACGATGACGGTGACCGTGACGTCGGGTGCGATCGTCCTCGTGGGCGTGGTCATCGGCGGGCCGCCTCCTCGGGGCTGGGCGCGGGGGTGCGTTCGTCGACGGGGATCACCGGGGGCAGCGACGCCTCGTGCTCGCCGAGGAAGACGCGGCGCACGACCCGCTCGGCGGCGTGGCCGTCGTCGAACTCGCAGAACCGGCGGCGGAACGCGGCCCGCGCCTTCGCCGACGCCTCGTCGCGCCACGCGCCCGAGGTGAAGGTCTCCGTCAGCTCCTCCTGCGTACGGGCGACGGGCCCGGGTGCCTCGGCGATCAGGTCGAAGTAGACCCCGCGGGTCTTCGCGTACATCTCCCAGTCGTCCGCGTAGATCACGATCGGGCGGTCCAGGCCGGCGTAGTCGAACATGATCGACGAGTAGTCCGTGACGAGGGCGTCCGCGGCGAGGCAGAGGTCCTCGACCGGGTCGTACGTGGACACGTCGATGACCCGGCCGCTGCGGCGCAGGTCCGTGAGCGGCGAGGCCGCCGCGCCGTAGAAGTAGTGGCCGCGCACGAGGAGGACGGTGTCGTCGCCCAGGCGTTCGGCGAGCGCGGCGAGGTCGAGGCGAGGGGTCCAGGAGGCCTCGTAGTCGCGGTGCGTCGGCGCGTACAGGAGGGCCCGCCGGCCCGGCGCGATGCCGAGGCGCTCGCGGACGGCGCGGATGTCGGCGGCCGTGGCGCGGTAGAAGACGTCGTTGCGCGGATAGCCGTACTCCAGCGGGACGCAGTGCGTGGGGTAGGCGCGGTCCCACGTCCGTGTGGAGTGGCTGTTCGACGAGATGCTGTAGTCCCACTTGTCGACGCGGGCGAGGAGCTGGCGGAAGTTGAGGCCCTTGGACGCGGCGGGGTACTCCATCTGGTCGAGGCCCATGCGCTTGAGAGGCGTGCCGTGGTGGGTCATGACGTGGACGGCTTCGGGGCGCTTGACCACGCCGTTGGGGAAGTTGACGTTGTTGACGAAGTACGTGGCGCGGGCCATGACCTCCCAGTAGCGGCGGGAGCCGGGCACGACGTGGTCGGTGCCGGGCGGCAGGAGCGGCACGTCGGCCGACCGGACCACCCACACCTGATGGATGCGCGGGGCGAGTTCGGCGAGTTTCGCGGCGATCGCGGCCGGGTTGCAGGAGACCCCGCGGTCCCAGTAGGAGGAGAACACGGCCAGGTCGGGGTCCACGGGCCGGCGCAGCTCCCGCTGGTAGCGGTGGGCGCGGACCTTTGCGCCGACCCGCCGCTTGCGCTCCCTGACCGCGGACTTCAGGTCGCGGCGCTTGTGGTTGACGCTCTGGAAGGCGCGGTACCGGGAGTACGCGTCCTCTTCGAGCAGGCGGCGCCGGATGCCTTCGAGCCCCGCGGGCCTGCGGTAGCCCTCCGGGCGCCATGCGACGGCCGCGCGGGAGGCCCGGCGGAAGAACTCGCGGCCCACCGGCTCCGGCATCGCGGCGCGGGCCACGATCCGCATGCACTCGGTCGCCATCACGTCGTAGAGGACCGCGCGGGGACCGGTCGGCGTGCCGTGGTCGGCCATCAGGCGCTGGAGGTCCTCGTAGCGGCCGACGGTCGCGTAGTGCTCCTCCTCGGTGAGCGGCGGCAGGCTCGCGGGGCGCAGCCTGCGCTCGTCGAGGACCACCTGCTGCAGAGCCGTGACGCGGTCGGCGAGGACGAGGGCGGCGCGGGCCGCGAACCCCTCGTCGGTGGCGGCCAGCTGGTCGCGGTGCTCCTGCCAGAACGCGGCGCGCAGGGCGCGGTTGCCGAGCAGCGGGGTGACCCTCAGCAGGTCGGGGCAGTCCGCGAGAGCCAGGTCGCGCCCGCCCGCCCTGGCGAGCGGACGGGCGTCGGGACCCGGGACGCCGGAGGTGTTCCAGGTCGAGCGGACATGGTCGGCCAGGACCACGTCCACGCGGTCCGCGCCGTCCGGGAGGGCCGCGATCCGTTCCTGCAGCGCCCGCAGCGCGCCGGGGGGCACGCGGTCCTTGGCGTGTACGAACAGCAGCCACGCGCCGGAGGCCCGTTCGCCGCCGGCCGCGCGGGCGTCCTCGTCGGAGGTGGCGCGCGGCAGGGCCAGAACGGTGACGCGGCCCGGCACGTCGGCGGTCGGCGCCGGGTCGTCCACGGCGGCGACGACCAGCTCCGCCCCCTCGGGCAGCTGGCCGTTCACGCTGTCCAGGCAGTCTGCGAGATGCCCCTGCACGTCCTGGCCGTACACGATGACGCTGAGTTCCTGCACGGTCGCCGTCCCTTCTTCTCCTGGCGCACCATAGTGTCACCAATCGGATAAAAGGGATAAAGGGAGCGGGCCGCCCGCACCGGCCTCAGGCGGAAACGGCGACCTTGGCCTTCTTCGGATCCGCCTTGGCGTCGTTCGGATTGGTGAACGCCTCGTACGCCTTGAGGACCTCGTCCGTCGGCCCGTCCATGCGCAGCTCGCCGCGTTCCAGCCACAGGACCCGGTCGCAGGTGTCGCGGATCGACTTGTTGTTGTGGCTGACGAGGAAGACCGTGCCGGCCTCCTTGCGCAGCTCGCGGATGCGGGACTCGGAGCGCTTCTGGAAGGACCGGTCGCCGGTGGCCAGGGCCTCGTCGATCAGCAGTACGTCATGGTCCTTGGCGGCGGCGATCGAGAACCGGAGCCGGGCTGCCATGCCGGAGGAGTACGTCCGCATGGGCAGCGTGATGAAGTCGCCCTTCTCGTTGATGCCGGAGAAGCCGACGATGTCGTCGTAGCGCTCGCGGACCTCCTCGCGGCTCATGCCCATGGCGAGGCCGCCGAGATGGACGTTGCGCTCGCCCGTGAGGTCGTTCATCAGCGCCGCGTTCACGCCGAGCAGGGACGGCTGGCCATGCGTGAAGATCCGGCCGTTCTCCGTCGGCAGCAGGCCCGCGACCGCCTTGAGCAGCGTCGACTTGCCCGACCCGTTCGTGCCGATCAGGCCGATCGCCTCGCCCTTGTAGGCGGTGAACGACACCTTCTTCACCGCGTGCACCTTGCGCACGCCGGCCCGCGCCTCGGCCTTCTTCCGGCCCCCGATGATGCGGCCGAGCGCGGCGGTCGCGGTGCCGCGGCCCGCTCGGGTGCCGTTCACGCGGTACACGATGTCGACGTCGTCGACGATGACGGTGGGGATCCGCTCCCCGGAGGTGTCAGCCACGGCCGTACGTCTCCTCTGCCTTCCAGAAGTAGATGAACCCGCCCACGCCCGCGACCAGCGCCCACCCGGTCGCGATCGCCCACACGTGGGGCGGCAGCTGGCTGTGGTGGAAGCTGTCGATCAGGGCGAAGCGCATCAGGTCGATGTAGACGGCGGCCGGGTTCGCGGACAGCAGTACGTGCACGACGTGCGGCAGGTGCTGGTTCTTGAGCACCTTGTCGATGCTCCACATCACGCCGGACGTGTACATCCACGTACGCAGCAGGAACGGCATCAGCTGCGCGATGTCCGGCGTCCGCGCGCCCATCCTCGCCATCACGAGGGCCACGCCGGTGTTGAACACGAACTGCAGCAGCAGGGCCGGCAGGACCAGGAACCACGAGAGGGCCGGCGGAACGCCGAAGCAGAGCAGGATCACCACGAGCGCGCACATCGAGAACAGCAGCTGCTGGAGCTGCTGGAGCGCGAACGACACCGGCAGCGCGGCGCGGGGGAAGTGCAGCGCCCGTACGAGACCGAGGTTGCCGGAGATCGCGCGGGTGCCCGCCATGATCGAGCTCTGCGTGAACGTCCACACGAACACGCCCGTGACCAGGAACGGCACATAGTCCGGCACGTTGTGCTTCGTGTTCATCAGCACGCCGAAGATGAAGTAGTAGACCGCCGCGTTCAGGAGCGGGGTCGCCACCTGCCACACCTGGCCGAGCTTCGCCTGGCTGTACTGCGCGGTGAGCTTGGCCGTCGCGAACGCGGTGATGAAGTGGCGCCGCTGCCAGAGCTGGCCCACGTACGCCGAGAGGGTCGGGCGCGCGCCGCTGACCGAGAGGCCGTACCGCGCGGCGAGGACCGCGGGATCCTCCGCCGGCGCGGTGGCCGTCGGCGGGGGAGGTGTGTCGAGTGCCTGACTCACATCCGCTGCTTTCGCTCAAGGGGTCGGAGACGTCGGAACGGGTCCGTATCGTCGTGACGTGAGCGTAGGGCGTCCCGACGTCGGAACGCAACCGTTTCGTCGTGCCGCCCTATGCTGTACGGATGACCAACGCCGACTCCTCCCCCGAGCTCTCGGCTTCGCTCGAGCAGGGGGGACCCCCATCGCCGACGCCACGTCGAAGAGCCCCCGCAGGCGCAGCAGTCCTCCGTGAGGATGTGACGGAAGCCATCCGCTCCGCCGTCTTTGAAGAGCTCGCCGCCGTGGGCTACGCCCGTATGTCCATCGAGGGGATCGCGCGCCGCGCGGGCGTCGGCAAGACAGCCGTCTACCGCCGCTGGCGCTCCAAACTGCACCTGGTCCTGGACCTGGTCTCCGCCATAGCGGTCCAGGGCCTGCCGGCCCCGGACACGGGTTCCCTGGAGGGCGACCTGCGCCTTCTCTACGAGGTCACATCACGCGCCCTGAAGCACCCGGTCGCGGGCCAGATCATCCCCGACCTCCAGGCCGAGGCGGCCCGCAACCCGGAAATCGCGGAGGCCATGCAGAAGGCGCTGCGCGAAGGCCAGCACGGGGTGGCGAACGGCATCGTGCGCAGCGCCGCCGCGCGCGGGGAGGTCAGGGCGGACCTCGACGAGGACCTCGCCCTCGACCTGATCTCGGGCCCGCTGTACTGGCGCGCCGTGGTGGTGCGGACGCCGCTGCCCAAGGGGTACCTGGGGAAACTGGCTTCGGCTACGGCGGCGGGGTTGAGGGCGTTGTAGCCGTGGCGGGGGCCATCGGGGTTCGTTCTGGCGCAGATCTGCCAATGGTCCCCGGCCGGGACGGTACCGATTCCGGACCGGTCGACCGCCCGGGGGAGCCGCTCCCGCGTCGGCCCGAGCCGAACGGGGACTCACCTCACGGCGGTCCCGTGGACCTGGACCCAGCCCTGCCACGCCGACTCGACCATGTCGCGTACGTCGCGCTTCGCCGTCCAGCCGAGTTCCGTCGCGATGCGGTCCGCGGAGGCGACGACGCGGGCCGGGTCGCCGGGACGGCGCGGGGTGACGACCGGGTCGGTGCCGTGGCCCGTCGTCGCGTTGATCAGGTCGACCAGCTCCAGGACCGAGACGCCTTCGCCGCGGCCGATGTTGAGGGTGAGGTCGGTGCCGGGAGCCGCGCCCGAGAGGCGGCGGGCGGCGGCCACGTGGGCCTCGGCGAGGTCGGCGACGTGGATGTAGTCGCGTACGCAGGTCCCGTCCGGTGTCGGGTAGTCCGCGCCGAAGATCCGCGGGGCCTCGCCGGCGGTGAGCTTCTCGAAGACCATCGGTACGACGTTGAAGACGCCGGTGTCGGCCAGTTCGGGGGTGGCCGCGCCCGCCACGTTGAAGTAGCGCAGGGATGCCGTGGCGAGGCCGTGCGCCCGGCCCGCCGCGCGGACCAGCCACTCGCCGGCGAGTTTCGTCTCGCCGTACGGGCTCATCGGCAGGCACGGGGTGTCCTCGGTGACCAGGTCGACGTCGGGCATGCCGTACACCGCGGCGGACGAGGAGAAGACGAAGGACGGGACCCCGCCCGCGGTGACCGCAGACAGGAGGACGCGCAGGCCCTCGACGTTCTCGCGGTAGTAGTGCAGCGGCAGCTCCACCGACTCGCCGACCTGCTTCTTCGCGGCGAGGTGGACGACGCCGGTGACGCCGTGCTCGGCGATGGCGCGGGCCACGGCTTCCTCGTCCAGGGTCGAGGCGACGACCAGGGGCACGCCGTCCGGGACGCGTTCGGCGACGCCGGTGGACAGGTCGTCGTAGACCACGGTCCGCTCGCCCGCTTCTTGCATGGCGCGGACGACGTGCGCCCCGATGTATCCGGCACCGCCGGTGATCAGCCAGGTCATGTCGGTCCAGGGTCCCCTCGGTCGAGTCGGTGCGTGTCGTGCGTGTGCGGTCGGCGGGAATTTGAAGACAGGCCCTAGTGAAGCAGGCGGCTGAGGCGACCGCGTGCCACCGCCACGGCTCCGCGTACGCCCGGCGCGAGGCGCACGGCGAGGGCGCCGGAGTGCGTCGCGTACGGATGCGCGAGCAGGATGCCGTGGCGCAGGCTCGGCAGGGCGGTGCGGCGCAGGAGGCCGGGGCCGGTGACGGCGTGGGCGCTCGCGTCGCGGCCCGTGCCGTCCGCGAAGTTCACATGGAGGCGCAGGTCCCAGGTGCCGGTGGCGAGCGCCGACAGGTCGAGGGACGCCCCGGCCTCCCAGGTCCCGGCGTCGGACCCGGGCACGAAGGTCACCGTGCGGCGCCGGGCGGGGCGGTGGCGCAGGCGGTCGGTGACCTCGATGTCGACGGTGGTGGGGCCCGCCTCGGCGACGCGCCCGTACAGGTCGTACAGGCGCAGCCGCAGCCGTGAACCACGCGCGCGTGGCCGCAGTTCCGCCTCTATGGCGATGGGGAGCAGCTCCATGGGGCGTACGAGGAGGTGTTCCAGGGTCACCTGGGGGAGGTCGTCGGACCAGATGGGCATGCCGTCCGCGGCGCGTGCGTAGGGCGGGCGCAGGCGGGCGGGGCGGGCCGCGACCTCCTTGAGGCGGGGCAGGTCGCGCGGGTGGCCGGAGGCGAGGATCACGCGCGCGACGACGCGGCCGGGGGCGGGCGCCGCGTCGATGTCGGCGGTGTCGAACGTGGCGAGGTAGGCGCGGGTGCGGTCCCACCACTCGGCGCGGTACTCGGGGCTGCGCAGGTCGAGCTCGCGGGCGTACATGCGCAGGCTGTGGTCGAGGAACCGGGTGCGGGCGGCGCGCGCCAGGCGCTTGTGCGAGGCGGTCATGAGGATGTCGGCGGACTGGCGGTGGGCCTCGATGCGGGCGGTCCAGTTGTCGAGTCCGGCCCGGTCCAGGGAGAGCGACAGGCGCTCGGCGTCGCGGCGGACGTGCCAGACGTAGACCGTGTCGGGGACGAGCGCGATGCGCGGTCCGGCGGCGAGCACGCGCGCGGTGAAGACGAAGTCCTCGTAGACGAAGTGGCCGTCGGGGAAGCGGATCCCGTGCTCGCGGAGGAAGTCCGTGCGGTAGAGCTTGTTGACGCAGAGGGTGTCGTGGACGATGCGGGGGCGGCGCTCCGGGTGGGGGATCACGGCGGCCTCGGCGTACAGGTCGGGCTGCCACGGGATGTCGCGGCCCGAGGGGAGCTCGCGGCGCACGCACAGACCGGCGGCGACCTCGGTGCCGTGCGCGAGAGCCGCGCCGAGCAGGGCGTCGACGGCGCCGGGCGGCAGCACGTCGTCGCTGTCCAGAAACATGACGAACGGCGCCGACGCGCTGTCGACGCCGTCGTTGCGCGGGGTGCCGCAGCCGCCGCTGTTCGTGGCGCGGCGCACCACCTTCAGGCGTGGCTCGGCGTTGGCCGTGCGCTGGAGCAGCTCGCCGCTGCCGTCCGTCGAGCAGTCGTCGACGGCGATCACCTCGCGGACGGCGGGGCCCTGCGCGAGGGCGGAGCGTACGGCGTCGGTGACCCGTGCGGCGTCGTTGTAGCCGATGACGACGACGGAAACCTGTGACTGCTGGGGCTTGGGCTGGGGCTGCGCTGCTTCCACAGAAGGAAATCCTAGGCCTTTGCGTCAATTGTCCGGAAAGTAAATTTCCTACGCCTTCGTTCCCTTCCAGAGGGAGCGGTACGAGAGGACGGCCCCGGTCAGGAGCAGGCCGTTGCGCGCCAGCATTAGCAGCGAGCCCGTCCATGTGGCGGCCTCGACGTCGCGGTACAGGACCGGGTACGCGAGTGCGCTCAGGCCGGCCGCCACCACGACGAGTACGGCGACGGGGCGCTGGGTGGTGCGGCGCGAGGTGAGGCAGACCGCGGCGAGCCCGAGCAGCCAGATCAGGTACTGCGGGCTGATCACGCGGCTGGTGACGGTGAAGAGCAGGACGGCGCAGAGGGCCGCGTCGAACGGTGTCGCGGGGCTCCAGCTCTGCGCCCGCAGCCGCCAGAGCATCAGCAGCGCCGCCGCGACGGCGGTGAGCACCAGGGACGCGGCGGCCACCACGTCCACGTACGGGCCGACGTACTCCATCGCCCCGAACCGGAAGCGGACCTGCCCGGACCAGCCCGCCTTGCGCGCGAAGGACAGGACCGTGCCGCCCAGTGACTCGATCTGCACGCCCCGCCCGCCCTGCTGGCGCAGGAACGAGAACGGCGAGCGGAAGGCGACCGCGAGGACCAGCAGGAGCGCGGCTGCGGACGTGAGCGCCGCCGTCCACGCCTCCCGGCTCGTGCGTCCCCGGGGTGTGCCGAGCAGGGCGAGCGCGGGCCACACCTTCACCAGCGCGCCGCACGCCGCGAGCACGCCGCCCGTGCGCGGGAACCGCCCCATGAGCAGCAGCGCGAACACGGCGAGTGCGGTGACCTCGATGTCGTAGCGGGCCAGCGGGATGTGCAGCAGGAGCGGCAGCCCGGCCACCCACAGCCAGGCACCGCCCGCGCTGCGTCTCGGCCGCGCGCCGGCCCGGGCGAGGGCGAGCGTGACCAGGGCGTCCGTGGTGAGCGTCAGGGCGACGAAGGCCTGGAAGTAGGTGAGGCCGGGGATCAGGCCGGGCAGGAGGAGGACGGGGCCCGCGCCGGGCGGGTACTGCCACATCGCGTCACCGGCAGGGAAGGAGCCGACGGCGAGGGTGGCGTACCAGCGGGCGTACAGCGTGTGCACCTCGTGCGCGACGCCTCCGACGCCGAGCGGGGTGTGCTCGTCCGTGACGAGCAGGGCGAGCATCGCGGCGCGGGTGGCCAGCCAGATCAGGGGGAGTGCCGCCCGTGCGAGGGGCCCGGGGCGGACCCAGGTCGCATGGACGGGCGCTGCGGTGGTGGGCGGCGGCTGAGTCTCGAGCGTCACCTGCGCGAGCGTACGAGCGTATGCCCGCGTATGCCCGCATATGCGGTGATAATCAGCCGAATAGGGCTTCCGTGTCGGGCGAAGGCGAGGGTGAGGGCGGGGGCGGGGGCGGGGGCGAGGACGTCAGGCGTCCGGCGCGGGTGGTGCGGGTGGCCGGTTACGCGTCGAGTGCCGCGCCTTACGCGTCGAGCGCCGCGCCGTCGGGCGTCGTGCCGTCCAGCGCAGCCCCGTCCAGCGCCGTCGTCAGGCGGTCCAGGCGGGCGCGCATGTCCTCGATCTCCGCCAGGTCGAACCCCGTCGCGGCCGCGATCCGGCGCGGCACCAGCGCCGCGCGCCCGCGCAGCTCGGCGCCCGCGCCGGTCGGCCGGACGTTCACCGAGCGCTCGTCGCGGGCGCTGCGCTCCCGCTGGACGAGGCCGGCCGCCTCCAGGCGCTTGAGCAGCGGCGACAGCGTGCCTGAGTCGAGCCGCAGCCGCTCCCCGAGCCGCTTCACGGGCAGCTCGCCGTCCTCCCAGAGCACGAGCATGACCAGGTACTGGGGGTAGGTCAGGCCCAGGTCCTTGAGGAGTGTGCGGTAGACGCCGCCGAAGGCGCGCGAGGCGGCGTTCAGGGAGAAGCAGATCTGCCGGTCGAGCCGCAGGAATTCCTCGTCGCCGGTCGTCTCGGTCGTCTCGGTGGTCATGGGTCCAGGGTAACTGGGAACCTCTGTGCGTCATTGAGTTGTGCACAACTGAATTGCGTGCTCTACTTGTATCCGTCAGCGCAGCACGCACTTCACCGCATGAGGGATGGATTTTCATGGACGCGATCTACACCGCCGTAGCCACCGCCACCCACGGCCGTGACGGCCGTGCCGTCAGCTCCGACGGCCGCCTCGACCTCCAGCTGGGCATCCCCACGGAGATGGGCGGCAGTGGCCAGGGCACCAACCCTGAGCAGCTCTTCGCCGCCGGGTACTCCGCCTGTTTCGCCAGCGCGCTCGGCCTCGTCGGCCGTGCCGCGAAGGTCGACATCAGTGACGCCGCGGTGACCGCCGAGGTCGGCATCGGCAAGCAGGGCGAAGGTTTCGGTCTCGCGGTCACGCTGCGCGTGGAGCTGCCGGAGTCGGTCGACGCCGAGACCGGCCGCAAGCTGGTCGAGCAGGCCCACCAGGTCTGCCCCTACTCGAACGCGACCCGCGGCAACATCGACGTCGACCTCGTCGTCGAGTAGCCGTATCGAGCGGTCGAGTCGAGTGGTCGTATCGCTCGGCCGTATCGAGCAGTCGCATCGGGGCGCTCCCCGGCGGCCGGGCGCCCCCGGCCGCCGGGGAGCGCCCCGTTTCTCGTTCCCGTCCCGCACCGCAGGCATGACCCACGACGGCAAGGCTGCGTCAGAAATAGGGTCAATTGGGACAGGATCGGCGCGTGCGCATCTCTTCGGACGGTCCGCGCGGCCGCACCCTCAGGGCCCTTCCCTCTGCCGCTCCCGTCGTGACCGCGGTCCTGCTGCCGGGCGTGGTGATGCTGGGCCTCGGACTCTGGGGGCTCGACCGCGGCACGATATGGCGGGACGAGGCCGCGACGATGCTCGTCGCCACTCGCTCCCTGCCTCAGATCCACCATCTCCTCGGCAACGTCGACGCGGTCCACGGCCTCTACTACGTACTGATCCACTTCGTGCTCGGCGGGCGGACCGACGCCTATCTGATGCGGGTGCCGTCCGTACTCGGCGCGACCGCGGCGGCCTGTCTCGTCGCCGCGCTCGGCATCCGCCTGGCCAGGCCCCGCGTCGGCCTGTGGGCCGGACTCCTCTACGCCGCCTCGCCGTTCACCATCTACTACGCCCAGGAGGGCCGCTCGTACGCGATCGTCGCGGCGGGCGCGGCGGCGGCGACGCTCCTGTTCGTCCACTGCGTACGGCATCCGTCGTGGCCCGCCTGGGCCGGGTACGCCGCGCTCGTGACGGTGACCGCGTGGCTCCACGAGTTCGCCGTGCTCGTCCTCGCCGCGCACGCCGTCACCCTCCTCGTCTCGCGCGCGGCCCCCGTGCTGTGGCGGGGCTGGTCGGCCGCCGCCGCTGCCGCCGTCCTGCTGGTGCTGCCCCTCGCCGGCGAGGCGCGGGAGCAGAGCTTCCAGGTGGCGTGGATCCGCAGGCCGGGCTGGGCGGACGCGGAGGCGCTGCTGCGGCTCGCCGCCGGCCACCCCGGCGCCGTCTTCGACACCACGCTCCTGCTCGCCGCGGCCGCCGTGCTCGCCCCCGCGGTCCGCCGGGGGACGTGCGGACTCGCGGCGGTCGCGCTGCCGCTGGCGGTGGTGCCGCCCGCGTTGCTGCTCACCGTGTCGCAGTGGCAGCCGCTGTACGCGCCGCGCTACGCGTTCTTCGCGTTCGCCGGGCTGCCCCTGCTGGTCGCGGCCGGCGCCGACGCGGTCCTGCGGCGCCTGCCGGAGCGGGTGCGGCCCTCCCGGTACGTCCAGGTGACCGCCGGAGCCGCCCTGGTCGCGGTGGCGTTCTGGGCGCAGTTCCCGGCGCAGCTGCGCGAGCGGTCGCCCGAGAGCCGCGGGGACGACTTCGGGGCCGTGGCGCGGATGGCCGAGCGGGACCTGCGGCCCGGCGACGCGCTGCTCTACCTGCCGAAGACCGGCCGACGCCTGACGGGGACGTACCCGCGCGCGGTCGCGGGCGTGCGCGACGTGGCCCTGAAGTCGACGGGTGCCCGCTCCGGAACCCTCTACGGCGTGGACGCGGGCCCCGCCGAAATCCGCGCCCGGATGGCGTGCCTGACCCGCGTCTGGGTCCTCTTCGACGCGGAGGCGGGCCGCCCCGGCTGGCGCACCCGCGACCCCGCCGAACGCGCCGAACTCGTGCTCCTGGAACGGGACTTCACGCCCCTCGCCGAGTCGAGACGCCACAGCGGGCTGCTCCGCCTGTACGAACGCGTCGGCCGCCCGGCCCCCACCTGCGCGGCCGCCGCGGGGCCTGCCGCGGCGACCGTCACTCCCACCGAGCCCACGCCGGAGTCCCCATGAACGCCTCGCTCCTCGCCCTGCTCGACAACCGCCGCGCCGACCGGGCGCCGAACGTGCCCGCCGCCCGCGCCGCACCCGCCGGACCCGCGTCCCGCATCCGCCGGTGGGCCGACCTCGCCGCCGTTCTCGCGGCCACGGCGCTGATCGCGGTCAGAGCCGCCGGACTCGGGCGCTGGATCGTCGACGACGCCGCCGTCACCTTCGCCTACGCGCGCAGCGTCGACGAGGGCCTCGGCCTGGTCCAACTCCCGGGCGCCGCCCCGGTGGAGGGGTACTCCAACCCGTCCTGGCTCGCCCTGATGGCCCTGGGCCGCAGACTCGGACTCTTCGACCACGGCGCCTTGCTGGGCGTCAGCGACCTGGTCCTCTACCCGAAGGCACTCGCCCTGCTGTGCACGGCAGGCACCCTCGGGTGCATCGCGTGGGCGGCCCGCGCCGTGGTGCCCGGCCGTGCCTGGGCGGTGACGCTCCTGGCGGGCACGGTCCTCGCCACGAACCTGTCCTACGTGGCCTGGTCCTTCTCGGGCCTGGAGAACCCGCTGTACGGGCTGACGGCCGCGGCGATGGCGGCGGTGCTGGTGCGGGGGGTCACCGGGAACGGTCCGGCCGGCCCGCGCACGACGGCGACGGCCGGCGAGGGAGTCACCCGCGACGGTCTCACCGCCCCGCGCACCGCCCTGGCCGCCGCCGCGCTCGCTCTGCTCGCCGCGCTGACCCGCCCCGACGGCGCCGTACTCGCGGCCGCCTACCCGCTCGTCCTGGTCCTCTTCCTGCGCCGCCGCGACCTGGCCCGGTCGGTTCGCGCGCTGGCCCTGCACGCCGCCGCCGTCGCCGTGCCCTACGGCGCGTTCCTCCTGTGGCGGCACGCCGTCTTCGGGCTGTGGGTGCCGAACACGGCGGTCGCCAAGGCGCAGCAGACCCCGCGACTCGCCCAACTCGCCCAGTCGAGCGACCTGTTGACGTACGCGGGCTGGGCCTTCGCGCTGATCGGCGCACTGTGCGCCGGTGCTGTGCTCGCCCGGCCCGGCAAGGGGCGCCGGGCCCTGGTGGCGCTGCTCGTGCCACTGCTCCTGGCGCTGCTCGCGTACGGGGTGCTCGGCCGGGACTGGATGGCCCTGTACCGGTTCGCGACCCCGGTGTGGGTGCTCGCGGCGGCCGTCGCCGCCCTGTCGGCCGTGGTGCTGTGGAAGTCGGAAGGAGCCCGCGGCAGGGCCGTCCTCGTCACGGCGCTGACCGGCGCGCTCGTCCTCGCACACGCCGGACAGGCCGGCCGCGAGGCCGCGTTCAAGGCCCACCCGACGCTCTCGATGTGCTTCGTCGCCGAACGCTACGGACAGGTCTTCAACACCTACGCCCAGCGTCTCGGCCTGCGCCACGCCACCGTCGCCCTGCCCGACCTCGGCGGCACGCTGCTCACCACGCGGCTGCGCGTACTGGACCTGGCGGGCCTGACAGACCGCCGTGTCGCGGACGCGTACGCCGCCGGCGACACGCGGGCCCTGCGCGACCACGTCCTGCGCGCCGAGCGCCCCGAACTCCTGCACGTCCACGCGGCCTGGGTGAACAAGCCGGGCCTGACCCTCGCACGCCTCGCGGAGGCCGGCTACGTCCCGCTGTACCGGCAGGGGAACGGCGGTGACTTCGTCCGGGCCGACGCCGTCCACGACCCCGCCCGCATCACCGCCGTGCGTGCCTGGGCGAAACCCCGCCTCGACCGGCTGATCGCCGCGCAGGACCACACCGGCGGCTGCGGCGCCACCCTCACCCCGGGGCAAGGAGCCGCCCTGTGACCACCACGTTTCTCCCCGCGCCCGCCCGCTCCCGCCCCGCGAAGGAGCGGGCGCCGCGGCTCGACTCGCTGACCGGGATGCGCTTCATCGCAGCCCTCGCCGTCTTCGTGCACCACACCACAGGCCTCGCCCCGGGCAGCGGTCTGGCGCAGGCGCCGGTGCTCTTCCCGTACTCGACGATGGGCGTCAACGGCGTCGGGTTCTTCTTCGTGCTGTCCGGGTTCCTGCTGGCCTGGGGGCACCGCCCCGGCACACCCCGCGGCCTCTTCTACTGGCGTCGCGTGGGCCGCATCTGGCCCGGCCATCTCGCCGCCACGATCCCGTGCATCTGGGTGTTCTACCTCTGGGGCGGTGTGCCGACGGACGCGTTCAGCTTCGTCACGTCGCTGCTGCTCGTGCAGACCTGGTTCCCCGGCGTCGTGCCGATGTTCCCGGGCAACGGCGTGGCCTGGACGCTCAGTGTCGAGGTGTTCTTCTACCTCCTGTTCCCCTGGGTGATCGGCCCCGCCCTGCGGCTGCGCACCCGCACCCTCGCGCTCCTCGCGGCGTCCGGTCTGGCCGCCATGTGGGCCGTCAACTGGTGGGCCGCCGACCATCTTTCGCCCTTCGCCCGCGAATGGGTCATGCGCCACCCGGTGACGCGCCTGCCCGAGTTCGCGGTCGGCCTCGTGTGCGCGATCGCCCTGCGCCGCGGCCACCGGATCGCCCTGCGCCCGACCGTACTGCTCGCCGGTTTCGCCGCGTACACGGCCGCGTACTGCCACCGGGCCGACTGGCTCTCCCCGCAGGCGGTGGGCCAACTGGAGTGGACCGTGCGGCCGTTCGTCGCCGTGTTCGCGGCGCTCTTCATCGTCGCGTACGCCCAGCGCGAGCTGTCCGGACGCCGGGGGGTGCTCTGTTCGCGCCCCATGGTGCTGCTCGGCGCGTGGTCGTACGCGTTCTATCTGCTGCACCAGACGCTGAACCGGTACGTGCAGGACACCTGGGGCCGGATGCGGCCCGACAACTCCGCGCTGTTCGCGCTGTGCGGACTCGCCGTCGCGGTCGTCGCGCTGTCCTGGGCGCTGTTCACGTACGTCGAGGAACCGGCCAGGAAGTGGTGGTCCCGGCACACGCCGCGCCGTCTCGCACGGTGACCCGACGGGGTCAGGCGCGTTGAAGAGCCATCACGTCGCCCCAACCCCCTTGACGGAGGCCGCCATGCATCAGTCCGCGTACGAACATATGGAGCTCTGTGTCCGGAGCTACCTGCCGCGCGGGCGGCGGCTGCGGGTGGTCGACCTCGGCGCGCGGGTCTCGGACGGGCAGGTGCGCACCCACAAGTCGCTCCTGGAGGGGTACGACACCGAGTACGTCGGCGTCGACGTGCTGGAGGGGCGCAACGTGGACGCGGTGATGGCGAAGCCGTACCGCATCCCCGTCCGTTCGAACAGCGCAGACTTCCTCATCTCGGGCCAGGCCTTCGAGCACATCCCGTTCTTCTGGGCGTCGATGCTGGAGATCGCCCGGGTCCTCAAGCCGGAGGGCACGGCGTTCATCACGGCCCCCTCGCGCGGCCATGTGCACGACGCGCAGGACTGCTGGCGCTACTACCCGGACGGGATGCGCGCCCTGGCCGCGTACACGCGCCTCGAACTGCGGGAGGTGTACACCGACTTCCCGCCGATGAAGGGCATCCGGCACGCCTACGCCGGCATCGACGCCAAGCACGCCTACTGGGGCGACACCGTCGGCGTCTTCCGCAAGCCGGCCAAGTACCCGCGCCTGACCATGGCGTTCGTGCGCTCCACGACGCGCTGGTGGGCCAATCGCGTCGGCGGTGTCGACGGAGTGCCGCTGCCCACGCCGCTGGCCGGGCGGGAGCGGTGCGGCCGGCCGGCGGCGGTGGTTCCCCGCCCCGCGGGCGTATCAAATGCAGAGAAACGCCTACTGGTTGACGAAAGGTGACATGCGGAATATCACGGACGTAGGGTGCCGCGCATGGCATGGCGAAGCGCAGTGAATGGCGTCATCAAGCAGCTCACCGGGTACCAGCTGACCCGCGTACCGGTGCCCGCTCCCCGGCAGGCCGCCCGCGCGCCCGAGCCGTCGGCCCCGGCATCCAGGCCGAAGCCCGCGCAGCCGCCGAAACCCAAGGGCCTGGTCTTCCCCGAGGACTACGACGACGAGGCGAAGGACATCATCCGCGCGGTCAAGCCGTACACGATGACGTCCCCGGAGCGCCTCAACGCCTTCATCCTCGCCACCCGCCACATCGTGAAGCACGACATCCCCGGCGACATCGTCGAGTGCGGTGTGTGGCGAGGCGGTTCGATGCAGGCCTGCGCCAAGACCCTCCTCTCGCAGGGCGACACGGAGCGCGGCCTCTACCTCTTCGACACGTACGAGGGCATGACGCCGCCCACCGACGAGGACCTCAGGCGCGACGGCAAGTCCGCCGGGGAGCTGCTCGCCGCCCAGGGCAAGGACCGCCCGATCTGGGCCGTCGCCACCCTGGACGACGTCAAGTCCGGCTTCCAGGCCGTGCCTTACCCCGAGGAGCGCGTCCACTTCGTGCGGGGCAAGGTCGAGGACACCGTCCCCCAGCAGGCCCCGGAGCAGATCTCGATCCTGCGCCTCGACACCGACTGGTA
The DNA here is from genome assembly GCF_056432625.1 of Streptomyces sp. NPDC045026. Classification (NCBI taxonomy): domain Bacteria; kingdom Bacillati; phylum Actinomycetota; class Actinomycetes; order Kitasatosporales; family Streptomycetaceae; genus Streptomyces; species Streptomyces sp. NPDC045026. Next base: position 192,113 of record NZ_JBWKIS010000012.1, on the reverse strand, counting down.
CGCCTCCACCAAGCACGAACTCGACCATCTCTACGACCGGTTGGTGCCCGGCGGCGTCCTCCTCATCGACGACTACGGCTACTGGCAGGGCTCGCGGCAGGCCGTCGACGAGTTCCTGGAGAAGACCGGCGAGCGGCTCCTGCTCCTGCGCATGGACGAGGGGCGCATCGCCGTCAAGCCCTGACCCGGCCCGCAGCCCCCCGGCCCGCAGCCCCCGACCCGACCCCACCGATCCCGCGCAGCGCGGCCGCCCGCCGGCCCGCTGCGCGGGATCGCTGCGTGATCACCCGAACGGCTCAGGCGTGGTGACCCGGATCCACAGGGCCGGTTGTTAACCAGTAGGTCCCTCGCGGGTCGCGCAGCCGTGCCCGTCAGTTCTCCGGAAGGAATGTGCGCAGCGCATGACACCACGACTCACCGTCGTCGTCCCCATCTACAACGTCGAGGCGTACCTCGACGCCTGCCTGGCGTCGCTGGCCGCGCAGACCATGCCCGACCTCGAAGTCGTGATGGTCGACGACGGCTCCACCGACGGGAGTCCGCAGATCGCCCGCGCCATGGCCGCACGCGACCGGCGCTTCCGTTACGTCGGGCAGGAGAACGCGGGCCTCGGAGCGGCGCGCAACGCGGGTGCGGCCCTGGCCACGGGCGCGCACCTCGCCTTCGTGGACAGCGACGACGTGGTGCCGCACGACGCCTACGCGCGCATGCTCGACGCCCTGGAGGAGTCGGGCTCCGACTTCGCCACCGGCAATGTGCACCGGCTGCGCGTCGACGGGAGCACCGAGCAGTCCGCCATGTTCCGCAAGGTGATGGGCACGGACCGCGCCGCCACCCACGTCACCCGGTACTGGGACCTGCTCGGGGACCGCATCGCCTGCAACAAGGTGTTCCGTAAGGACTTCTGGGACCGTCATGCGTTCGCGTTCCCCGTGGGTGTGCTGTTCGAGGACACCCCGGTCATGGTGCCCGCGCACTTCCTCGCCCGCAGCGTCGACGTCCTGTCCGGGCCCGTCTATCTGTGGCGCGACCGCGACGGCTCCATCACCAACCGCCGGACCAGGCCGCGCGCCGTCGCCGACCGCACCGCCGCCGTCCGCTCGGCCAGCGGATTCCTCGGGGACAAGGCGCGCGAGAGCGCCGGCACCCCGGAGGCCGCCGCCTGGGTGAAGGGCAAGCGGCGCTACGACGCGACGGTGCTCGCGGGGGACCTCTGGCTGTTCATGGAGGCGCTGCCGCTCGGCGACGCCGAGTACCACGAGGCGTTCCTCGACCACGCCAACTCCTTCGCGGACACTGTCGACCCGGAGGTCCTCGCCGGGCTTCCGCTGGCCCTGCGCGTCAAGTGGCAGCTCATCCGGGAGCGCCGCCTGACCGAGCTGCTCGCGTTCATGACGTACGAGAAGAGCAACGGCACGACGTTCGTGGCGCGCGGGCCGCGCAGGCGCAGGGCGCAGTTCCCGCCCGTCACCGGGCCCCTGCCGCGCGCCGTGACCGCGCTCCGCAAGGCCGATCTTCCGCTGAAGTCGCACATCACCGAGGCGTCCTGGGACGAGGCCGGGCGGCTGCGGCTCAAGGGGTTCGCCTACGTGCGCAATCTGCCCGCGGGCCGGGCCGGGGCGCGCGCCAAGTTCGCCTGGCTGCGGGCGGGCAAGCGCCGCGTGGTGCCCCTGAAGGTGCGCACCGTCCGCTCCCGAGAGGCCACCTACCGCTCCAAGCAGGGGCTGCACAGCTACGACAGGTCCGGGTTCGAGACGGTCATCGACGCGGCGCGGCTCGTCACCAAGCGGCCGCACACCACTTGGAACGTCGAGATGGCCGCCTTCGGAGGCGGTCTTCTGCGTACCGGGCCCGTGCGGATGGGCGGGTTCGCCGCACTGCCCGTGCGCTATCTGGGCGACTTCCTGCGGATCGCGCCCCGGCTCAGCGCGGGCCGGCTCCGGCTGCGGGCCGAGCGCGTGCAGGCGCGGCTCGCGCGGCACGAGGAGTCCGGCGGCACCCTCAGGCTGGAGGGTGAGCTCGCCCCCGGGGCGCCCGCCGACCTCAAGGCGCTGCGGGTCGAGAACTGGCACACCAAGGAGGCGTACGACCTCCCTGTCGAGCGCTCGGGCCGCGCCTTCACCGCAGAGCTGCGCCTGGAACTGATCGCGGGCACCGCGACCGACGCCTCCGGCTCGCCCCGCAAGACCGACCCGTGGGGCATCGGCCTCGTGCGCGGGGACGACGAGTGGTCGGCCCTCGCGGTCCGCCCGGACATCCCGCCGGGACGCCACCCGCTCGGCGCCGGGCGCGAACTGCTCGTCCTCGCCAACGCCGCCGGGAACGTGGAGCTGCGCAACCAGACCGTACGGCCGCTCGTCGACACCCTGACCTGGGAGGACGACGGGCGGCTCGCCGTCGCGGGCAGCTTCCCCGACGCGTCCGGCACGGCGTGGGAGCTGCTGCTCCAGCACAGCGGCCACGACGAGGAGGCCGTCGTTCCGGTCGAGGTGTCCGGCGGGCGGTTCGGCGCGGCGCTGTGTCCGGACGCGGTCGCGGGCCCCGCCGGAGTCCTGCCGCTCGCCGAGGGCCGCTGGTACCTCTTCCTGCGTGAGCCGGGCGAGAGCGACCCCGGCCGGTACCGCCAGGTCCATGTGGCGCCCGCCCGGCACGAGACCCTGCCCCTCGTACGGGCCCTGGGCGGCCGGGACTTCACCGTGGGGCGCCGCTACTACGACCGCCTCGTCATCGAGCCGGGATCCGCCCTCGCCGTCACGGAGCGCGGCGGCGCCCAGCAGGCCGCGCTGCGCACCCGTTACGCGTCCCTGCGCGTCGAGCCCCGCACCGACACGGTCCTGTACTCCAGCTTCGACGGCCGGCAGTTCTCGGACTCGCCGCGCGCCGTGCACGAGGAGCTCATCGCCCGCGGTGAACCCCTGGAGCACCTGTGGGTGGTGCGCGACCAGCAGGTCACGGTGCCCGCGAGCTGCCGGCCCGTGGCCCTGTGGAGCACCGAGTGGTACGAGGCGCTGGCCCGCAGCCGCTACGTCGTCACCAACACGCAGCTGCCCGACTGGTTCGAGCGTGCCGAGGACCAGTACGTCGTACAGACCTGGCACGGCACCCCGCTCAAGCGCATCGGCCGCGACCTGGCGGACAGCCCGTCCGGCGACCGGCGTTACATCGCGACGCTGCCGGAACGCGCCGCGCAGTGGAACCTGCTCGTCTCCCCGAACCGTTTCTCCACCCCCGTCCTGCGGGGCGCGTTCGGCTACCACGGCGAGGTCCTGGAGTCCGGTTACCCGCGCAACGACCTGCTGCACGCGGTGGACCGCGCCAAGGTCGCCGCCGCGGTCCGCGAACGCCTAGGCATCCCCGAGGGAAGGCGCGTCGTCCTCTACGCCCCCACCTGGCGCGAGAACCAGCCGCGCAGGGGCGGCCGTTACGGGCTCGACCTCCGCCTCGACCTGGCGGCGGCCGAGCGCGCGCTCGGCGACGACCACGTCCTTCTCGTGCGCCGCCACTACCTGGTGGGCGGCACCGTCCCGGGCACCGCGTCCGGCTTCGTGCGCGACGTCACCCGTCACCCGGACGTGGGTGAACTCCTCCTGATCAGTGACGTGTTGGTGACCGACTACTCCTCGCTGATGTTCGACTTCGCGCAGACCGGCCGGCCGATGCTCTTCCACACCTACGACCTCGACCACTACCGGGACACGCTCCGGGGCTTCTACTTCGACTTCGTCGCGCAGGCGCCGGGGCCGCTGCTCACCACCGGCGAGGAGGTCGTCGAGGCGCTGCGCGACCCGGCCGCCGCCACCGCCGGGCACGAGGACGCCTACCGCCGCTTTTGCGAGGTGTTCTGCGACCTGGACGACGGACGCGCCGCCGCGCACGTCGCCGACGCCATGCTGCCGGGAGGTCGCCGATGAGCACCCCGGAGTCGTACGACATCAGCTGCGTCGTCGTCTGCGGCACGGACGCCGCCGCCCTGCGCGCCACCGTACGGTCCGTGCTCGACCAGAGTCTGGCCGCCACCGAGGCCGTCCTCGTCACGGCCGGGGCGGACGAGGAGGCCATGTCACTCGCGGCCGGCGACCCGCAGCGGATCCGGCTGGTCCACGCCGGCGCCGAGCGCCCCGCGTGCGTCCTGCGCGACCTGGGACTCGCCGCCGCCCGCGGCCGGTACGTCATGGTCGCCGCCCCGGGGGAGCGGCTCGAACGGCACGCCTGCCGTAACCTCTTCGAGGCGGGCCGCCGCACGGACGCCGACCTGGTCGCGGGCCGCCGGGACAAGGCGCCCGCCTGGCACAGGGAACTGCACGCCAGGTCCCGGGTCGTCGAGGACGTCGCGGACGCGCCCGAACTCGTCACGCGGGACAGCCTCAGCGCCGGGTTCTGCGTGCGGCGCGGCGCACTCGGCGCGCTGTCCGGCGCCGGGCGGGCCCCCTTCGGCGTGCGGGCCGCGTTCGCCGCCCGGCGCATCGCGCTCGTCCCGAACCTGATCACCACCGGATGCGCCCCGGCCGATCCGCTGAGGGACCTGCCGGACGCCGCGCAGGCCCAGCGGGACACGCTCGAACTCCTGGGTGCAGGAAGTGAGTTGGGCCTCCTGCGGGCGCAGGCCTTTCTCGCCGACCAGGTGATCCCCTGCGTCCGAGCCTTCCTGCCGCTCGGCCCCGAGGCGCGACGCGCGGCTGCGGACACCCTCGCCGCAAGCCTGGACGGCCTCGTCGCCCCGGACGCGCTGCGTGCGCTGCCGCCCGTCGAGCGCATCGGCGTACGGCTTCTCGCCGACGGTGACGCGGACGGCGTGCAGGCCGCCGCGTACGCCCTGGACCGGCCCGGCACCGTCGTCTCCCCGCTCGTCAGGACGGGCGCCGGGCGGGTCCGCTGGAGCGCGGAGCACGCCGACGACGACACGTTCGACCTCACCGAACTCGGCCACCAGTACCGGCAGTTCACCGAACTGCGCCTCCTGAACCGCGTCACCCACTGCCTGCGCCAGGGCGCGGTGATCGCCGTCGAGGGGCGCCTGGTCGTGCCGTTCGGCCTCCTCGACCACCGGCCCGCGCTCACCGCCCGCCTCGACCTCTCGGTGCGCGGCGGCCGCGCGCACACGCTCTCCGTGCCGGTGAGAGACGTACGCCAGGAGGACGGGGGCGTCGTGTGGCGGGCGGAGCTGCCCCTCACCGGCGCGCTGCGCCCGCGCGGCATCGGTGACCGCGTGTGGGACCCGCGGCTCGTCCTCACCGTGGACGGCGTTCCGGTCACCACCGGCCTGCTCGCCGACAAGGCGGCCGTCCCCACCCGCGCCACCGCCCTGCCGGCCCGCCCCCTCCTGACCCGCCTCACCGCCGACACCTGGCAGCCCTACGTCACCGCCGGGCACCACCTGGCCGTCTGCCTGCTGCCCCGCCGCCGCGCGGCCCGCACTGCGCAGTCCGCCCTGCACTACGTCACCCACTTCCGACCCGCCCGGAAGCTGAAGCCCGTACTGCGCGCCCTGGGCAAGAAGCGCGAGGCGCTGCACTCCCAGCGCGTCAAGCTGCGCGTCTACCGGCGGGCCCTGTCCTGGCTGCCCGTCAGTAAGGGCCTCGTCGTCTTCGAGAGCCACATGGGCAAGTGCTACGGGGACAGTCCGCGCGCCGTGCACGAGGAGCTCCTGGCCCGCGGCGCCCGGGTGCGCTGCGTCTGGTCGTACGCCACGTCGAGCGCCGGGTTCCCGGCCGGGTCCCGGCTCGTGCGCCGCTGGTCCTGGCGGTATCTGTGGGCCCTGGCCCGCGCCGAGTGGTGGGTCGACAACCAGGGCTTCCCGCACGCCCTCGACAAGCCGCGCCACACCACGTATCTGCAGACGTGGCACGGATCCGCGTACAAGCGCATGGGTTTCGACGAGGCGCGGCTCAGGACGCGCAACGCCCCCGAGCGCGAGAAGCTGCGGCGCGCGGTCGGCCGGTTCGACCACTTCATGGTCCGCTCGGAGAACGACGTACGGACCCTCGCCCGCGCCTACGGAATCCCCGAGGAGCGGCTGCTGCGCGCCGGCTACCCGCGCAACGACCGCCTCGTGGAGGCCCGCGGACGCGACGAGCGCGAGGGCCGCTTCCCGCGCCCGGCGCTCGCGACGGAACTCGGCATCCCGGACCACCGCACGGTGGTCCTGTACGCACCCACGTTCCGCGGCGACCCGAAGAAGGGGCGGAGCGTCCAACTGCCGCTTGACGTGAGGGAGTTCGCCAGACGTTTCGGTGACACGCACGTCCTGCTCGTGCGCGCCCACTACCTGGAGGCGGCGAGCCTGCCCGTCACCCCGCCCGGCACGGTCGTCGACGTGTCCGGCCACCACGACGTGAGTGAACTCCTCGTCCTGGCCGACGTGTTGATCACCGACTACTCGTCGATCATGTTCGACTACGCCCTCCTCGACCGGCCCCTGGTCCACTTCGCACCGGACCTCGACGCCTACGCGGCCGACCGCGGCACCTACTTCGACCTGCGCACGCGCGCCGCCGGACCCGTCGTCGAGACGCAGGAGGAGCTGCTGCGGACCCTCGACGGGATCAAGAAGGCGGACGGCGACTGGCAGGCCGCCCGCCGTGCGTTCGCCGCCGACTTCGGCTCGTACGACGACGGCGGCGCGGCCCGCGCGGCAGCCGACCTCATCCAAGGGAAGAAGGGCTGAGCATGACCGCATCGACCACCCCGGCCGTCCGGCGCACGGGCCGCGACCTCTTCCTCGTCGCCAACACCGTCGACGAACTGGGCGGCGTCACCGCCTGGACCCACCAGATGGCCCGCCTCTTCCAGCGCGCGGGCCACCGCGTGCACGTCATCGGCGTCCACGAGGCGGAGCTCAAGCTGACCCTCCCCGCCGGCCTCGGCTACGACGTGACCAGCCTCTACCGGGCCCACCCCCCGACCCCGCGCCCTGTGCGCGGTCTCGCCCGCCTCAGCCCCGCCGCGCACCGCCGCGAAGCCGCACGCCTCGCGGACCGCGCTCGCGCCGTCGCCCGTCTCTCGGGGCTCTTCCGCGCCGCCCGACCCGGCGCCGTCGCCGTCGTCACCCAGGTGTGGCCCATGGAGTGGCTGCGCGAGGCGGACACCGCGGGCCTGCGGATCATCGGCATGAGCCACGAGTCGTACGCCTATACGCGGGCCTGCCACCGCTACCGCTCCGTCAAGCGGAACTACCCGTCCACCGACCGCTGGCTCGCCCTCACCCAGGAGGACGCCGACGACTGGATCGCCGACGGGATGCACAACGTCGGCGCCATGCCGAACGCCCTCGCCCACCTCCCCGAGATCCCCTCGCAGCGCACCGCGAAGGTCGTGTGCAGCATCGGCCGCCTCGCCGACCAGAAGGGCATCGACATGCTCGTCGACACCTGGGCCGAGGTCGCCCCGAGCCGGCCCGGCTGGACCCTGCGGATCTACGGCGCCGGAGCCGACGAGCCGGACCTGCGCCGCCAGTGCACCGAGCTGGGCCTCGACGGCTCGGTGGAGTGGATGGGCCGCACGGACGACGTGGCGGGGGCGCTCGCCGGCAGCTCCGTGTTCGTCCAGTCGTCGCGCGGCGAGGGTTTCCCTCTCGCGCTGATGGAGGCCATGGCGAGCGCCGTGCCGTGCGCGGCCTTCGACTGCGCGCCCGGCGTGCGGGAGATCGTGCGCGACGGCGAGGACGGGCTCCTCGCACCCCCCGGCGACACCGCCGCCCTCGCCGACCGCCTCCTGCGCCTCACCGGCAACCCGCGACTGCGGGACGCCATGGGGGAGCGGGCCAGGGTCAATGTGCAGCGGTTCTCCGAGGAGCGCGTACTGGAACGCTGGGAGGAGCTGTTCGACCTGCTGGAGCGGTGAGGCCCGGCCCCGCGCCTTCCGTGCTCAGGCGCGCGGGCCGACCCGCTCACCCGCGGGCTCCGGGCGCGGCCCGGCGAGCGGCACCTCGCGCACGGACCGCGCCGCCGCCTTCTCGTACTCGCCGAGCACGACGTGCCGCACGACCCGCTCGGCCGCCCGCCCGTCGTCGTACGGGCAGAACCGCTCGCGGAACGCGCCCCGCAGCTGCGCCGAGCGCGAGCCGCGCCAGTGCCCGCTCGCGAAGATGTCGATCAGCTCGTCCTCGCTGCGGGCGACGGCGCCGGGCGGGGACGCGCGCAGATCGAAGTACGTGCCGCGCGACGCCTCGTACGCCTCCCAGTCGTCGGCGTGGATCACGATGGGCCGGTCGAGGTTGGCGTAGTCGAACATCAGGGACGAGTAGTCGGTGACGAGCGCGTCTGCCGCCAGGCACAGCGTCTCGACGCTCGGATGGCCGCAGACGTCGATGACGCGGCCGGTGCTGCGCACGAGGGGCGCACGGTGCAGCGGGTGGGTGCGGGCCAGGACGACGAAGTCCGGGCCCAGCCGGCGCAGCACCCGCTCCAGGTCGAGGGCGCAGCGCTGGGTGCGGCGGTAGTCGCGGTGGGTGGGCGCGTACAGGATCGCCGTCGCGCCCTTCGGGATGCCGAGGCTCTCGCGGATGTGGGCCACGTCCCGCGAACTCGCCCGGTGGAAGGCGTCGTTGCGCGGATATCCGTACTCCAGCGTCGTGTACGCGGACGGGTAGACGCGCTCCCACACGAGGGTGGAGTGCCGGTTGGCGGACAGGACGTAGTCCCAGGTGTCGACGGAGCGCAGGAGCCGGTCGAAGTCCTGGCCGCGGGCCGCAGCCGGGTGCTCCTGGAGGTCGAGGCCCATCTTCTTCAGGGGCGTGCCGTGCTGGGTCTGGATCAGCACCTGGCCGGGGCGCTTGACCAGCCTGCGGTCGAAGTTGACGTTGTTGACCAGGTACTTGGAGCGGGCCAGGGCCGTCCAGTAGGCGGCGGTTCCGGGGCGCAGGGCGCGGGTGCCGGACGGCAGGGTGTGGTGGTGCTCGGGCAGCGCGATCCACGATGTGGCGACGTGCGGCGCGTGCGCGCGGAACGCGGCTTCCAGGGCACCCGGATTGCAGCCGTAGCCGCGCCCCCAGTAGCTGGAGAAGACGGCCCGGTCCGCGCGCACCGGGAGCCGCAGCTGGACGCGGTAGTGCGCCTGGAGGGCGGCCGACCGGGCCGCGCGCCGCAGCCGGCCCGCAAGTCCCCGGACCCGCCGCACGACGCGCATCGCCGCGGCCAGCGACCGGTACGTGCGGTGCGAGCCGAGCCGCACCAGGCCGTGCCGGAGCCGGTCGCGGGCGGCGACGGGCACACCGGGCACGCGGTAACGCCGGTAGTGCGCGCGGGCCTTGCGCAGGAAGTCGGGGCGGGTGCCGCGCGGGAGCCGGTCCGGATGCGTGAACACCGTGGCGAAGTGCTCGACCATCCGCCGGAACAGCAACGGGCTCCAGACAGCCGCGAGTTCGGGGTGGGCGTCGAGGAACGCGAAGACACGGTCGTACTGATCGAAGACGTCGAAGTGCTCGGGGGACGTGGTGCCCAGGATGTTGCCCCGGCGGCGCTGGCGGTAGTGGACGCAGACCCGGTCGAGGGTGACGATCGTCCGCGCCGACATCAGGACCGGATAGGTCCAGGGCGTGTCCTCGTAATAGCCGGGCGGGAAGGCGAAGCCCTGCTCCTCGACGAAGGCGCGCCGGTACGCCTTGTTCCAGACGACCATGAGGAGTTGGAGGATCTCGGGCCGGTCGGCGAGCGTGAACGGCGCCGGTCCGTCCTGCGTGAGACGGTCCGCGTACTGGTTGCGCACGGCCTCGCCCGTCCAGTACGTACGGGCGTAGTCGTAGACCAGGACGTCGGGGCCGCCGGTCTCCTCGATGCGGTCCGTGATCGCCTGGAGCGCGCCCGGCGTGAGGGTGTCGTCGCTGTCGAGGAAGAGGACGTAGTCGCCGGTGGCGTGTTCGAGACCTGCGTTGCGGGCGCGCCCGAGACCCACGTTCTCCCGCAGATGGACCGCCCGCACCCGCTTGTCCCGCGCCGCGAACTCGTCGGCGATCGCCCCGCTCGCGTCCGGCGAGCAGTCGTCGACCGCGATCACCTCGAGATCGGAACACGACTGTTCCAGGACGGATTCGAGGCACGCGTGCAGGTAGGCCTGCACCTTGTACACGGGGACGATGACACTGAACCGGGGCAAGGCGCATCCATGGGTCGGCACGGGCATACTGCCCGGCAACGGCCGGTGGAGTGATCCGGTTACGCCAGATGTGGCATACGAGGGACCCCTCGGTAGCCGAAGAGGGGCGAACCGTGACCGGTCCGCCCCTCAATTCGCTTGCGAATGCGGCTATTTCACCGCTCCTGCCATCACACCGGACACGAACTGCCGCTGGAAGGCGAAGAACACGGCCAGCGGGATCACCATGGAGATGAAGGCGCCGGGCGCCAGGATCTCGATGTTCCCGCTGAACTGCCGTACCTGCTGCTGGAGCGCGACCGTCAGCGGCTGCGAGCCGGAGTCGGAGAAGATCAGCGCGACCAGCATGTCGTTCCACACCCACAGGAACTGGAAGATGCCGAGCGACGCGATGGCGGGGCCGCCGAGCGGCAGGACCACCGTCGCGAAGAGCCGCGCCTCTCCCGCGCCGTCGAGCCGCGCGGCCTCCAGGAGTTCGCGGGGGATCTCCGCGAAGAAGTTGCGCAGCAGGAAGATCGCGAAGGGCAGCCCGAAGCCGACGTGGAACAGGATGACGCCGATGATGCTGCCGAAGATGCCGATCTTCCCGAAGAGTTCGGACAGCGGGATCAGTGCCACCTGCACCGGCACCACGAGCAGCCCGACGACCGCCATGAACCAGCCGTCGCGGCCCTTGAAGTCCATGCAGGCGAAGGCGTATCCGGCCATCGACCCGATGATGACGACGAGGAGCGTCGTCGGGACCGTGATCCAGATCGTGTTGAACAGGGCGTGGGTGATCTCGTCCTTCTCCAGGAGCGACTGATAGCTCTTGGTCGTCAGCTGGGCCGGGGTGGTGAAGACCTTCCACCAGCCCGACGCGGCGATGTCCGCCGGATCGCGGAACGAGGAGACCAGCAGCCCGAAGGTCGGCACCAGCCAGAACAGGCCGACCACGAGCAGGAAGGCGCGCAGCGCCCCGCCCGCCGCGCCGCTCGCGATCCGGGCGGCGAGCGAACGCTTGGCGCGCACGGACGTGTCGAGTGCGGTCACCGCTGACGCTCCTTCCGCAGCCGGCGGATGTTGACCCACATCACCGGGAGGACGAGCAGCAGGAGCAGCACGCCGATGGCGCTGCCCGCGCCGAAGTTCCCCTGGCCGCCGAACGCGGACAGGAACAGCTGGAGGGCCAGGACGTTGGCGTCGTCCTGGGACGGCTGTGGCGCGATGATGTAGATCAGGTCGAAGATCTTCATCACGTTGATCATCAGCGTGACCAGGACGACGGTGAGGACCGGGGCGAGCAGCGGCACGGTGACCTTGCGGAACACCTGCCACTCGTTCGCCCCGTCGACGCGCGCCGCCTCCAGGAGGTTACGGTCGATGCCCGCGAGCCCGGCCGCGATCAGAACCATCGCGAAGCCCGCCCACATCCAGGCGTACGCGCCGATGATCGAAGGCGTCACCAGGGCCGGCCCGAGCCACTCGACGCCGTTGTAGGCGGTCGCGAAGTTCGAGCCCGGGAGCCGGAGTTGGGCCCCGTCGGCCGACTTGGGCAGGGTGAAGGTGCCGTCGTCGCCGCTGGTGGTGGACGCGACGACCTTGCCGCCCTTCACCGCCTCCACCTTGACGCCCTTCAGGGCCTTCTCGCCCGCGTCGACGGCGCCCTTCGTGCCGCCTCCGCCGAGCTTGAAGTCCAGCCAGACCGTCCCGGTGACCTTGTCGCCCGCGGCGCTCGCCGGCTTGGCGTTCTGCGGACTGCCGGGCACCTTGTCGGGCGCGATGCCGACCAGCGGCAGGAACGCCGGGGTGCCGGCCTGCGCGGTCTGCTTCGTCGTGAACGAACCGCCGCCGGTCGCCTTGAGATCGCCGCCGATGGCGGGGCGCGCCTTCGGATAGACGGAGGCGTCGGTGAACGCGTCGTGCACGGACGTCACGATCGCGTTGGCCGCGCCCTGGTTCGGGTCCTGCTCGTAGACCAGGCGGAAGATGATGCCCGCCGCCAGCATCGAGATCGCCATCGGCATGAAAACGATCAGCTTGAACGCCGTGCCCCAGCGCACCCGTTCGGTCAGCACGGCGAAGATCAGGCCGAGCGCCGTGCACAGGGCCGGCGCCACGGCCACCCAGATCGCCGTGTTCCTGACCGCGATCAGCGTCTGGTCGTCGCGGAAGATGTCGACGTAGTTGTCGACGCCGACGAAGTGGGAGCCGCCGGAGTCGTAGAGGCTGCGCCAGACCGAGTACCCGATCGGGTAGACCACGAGCGCGCCGAGCAGGACGAGTGCGGGCAGCAGGAACAGCCCCGCCACCCACGGCCTGGTCCCGATCACGCTCTTGCGCGGTGCTGCGGACGGCGCCGGCGGCAGTGCCCCGGCGCCTCCCGCCTTCGCCACGGAGGACGACATACCGCGCCGTCAGCCGTTCTTGTACGCCTTGGCGGCGTCGGCCTCGAGTTGGCGCTGGGTCCCCGCGACGTCCTTCGGGTTCTTCAGGAAGTCCTGGAGGGCCTTCCACTCGCCGACACCCTGCGTGCCGCCGAACGCCGCGGGCGCCTGGTCGGACATGTCGAAGCGGAAGTCGTCGCCCGCCGCGAGCAGCGCCTTCGCGATGTCCCGGGTGACCGCGTCCTTGTACTTGGCGGTGTCCATCTCCTTGTTGGGGGAGATGAAGCCGCCCTGCGCCGCCCAGATCTCGGCCGCGTCGGTCGAGGAGAGGAACGTGACGAGCGCCTGGGCGCCCTTGCCGCCCTTGAGCGCCACGGCCACGTCGCCGCCGCTGACCACGGGGGCCTTGGCGCCGACCGCCGGGAACGGGAACACCTTGGCGTCCGTGCCGACCTTGGCCTTGGTGTCCGCGTTGATGTTGGCGGTCACGAAGTCGCCCTCGTAGACCATCGCCGCGGGGGTGTCACCGGAGAACGTCTGCGTGACCGACTTCGGGAACTCCGTGCCGAGCGCGCCCTTGCGGCCGCCCGCGATCAGATCGTCCTTGCCCCACAGCTGGGCGAGCGTGGTCAGCGCCTCCTTCACGGAGGGGTCCGTCCACTTGATCTTGTGGGCGGCGAGCTGGTCGTACTTCTCCGGGCCCGCCTGGGAGAGATAGATGTTCTCGAACCAGTCGGTGAGCGTCCAGCCGTCCGCGCCGCCGATGGAGACGGCGGGGGAGCCCGCGTCGGACAGGGTCTGCGCCGTGGACAGGAACTCGTCCCACGTCTTCGGGGTCTTGGAGATCCCGGCCGCCTCGAACGCGGCTGTGTTGTACCAGACCAGCGACTTGTTGGCGGCCTTCACGTAGACGCCGTACTGCTTGCCCTTGTACGCCCCGAGGTTCTTCCAGCCGGCCGAGAAGTTCTTGTCGACCTGTGCCTGCGCCTCGCTGCCGAGTGGCTTGATCCAGCCCTTGTCGGCGAACTGGTGCAGCACGCCGACCTGCGGCAGGAACGCCACGTCCGGCGGCTTGCCGCCCTCGATCTTCGTACTGAGGAACGTGGCGGTGTTGTTGCCCGTCGGCACGAAGTTGACCTTGGCGCCGGTGCGCTTCTCGAACTCCTTGAGGACCTTGGTGAAGTTCTCCTGCTCCGGCCCGGTCCAGACGGCCGCGACCTCCAGGGTCTGGCCGTCGAGCTTGGGCAGCTTGACGGAAGAGGCGCTGCCCGTTTCGCCGCCGCCCGTGTCGTTGCTGTCCTTCTTGTCCCCGCCGCCGCCACAGGCGGTCAGCGTCAGCGCGAGGGCGCCCGCGGTCAGAGCTGCCGCTGCGGCTTTCGCGGCCCCGGACGTCCTCGACGCCCTTGAAGTCGTGCGTGTACGAATGCTGCGCATCGCTGCCCCGTTCTCGTCCCGAACGCTGAACGTACGTCCCGAACGCTGAACGTACGTGTGTGCGCTGTCCCGTGGGGACTGGTTCTACGCCCGGCCAGGGAGAACAGGCAAGGGCGCCTGCGGTGTCAGCTCCAAGATCGTGACGGGGTCGTGATGTCGACCCCGAACCTGGGGAGTTGGGGAATTTCGGGCCGTCCCGCCGGAGGCCCCGTCACAGCAGCGACGGCACCTCCCGCGCGGCGACGGAACGGGCGGCCCGCTCCAGCGCGCTGGCCAGCAGGGCGAGGTCGGTCGGCCCGTTCCCCAGCTCCCGCACGGGGCGCCGGGTCGGAGGGTCACCCATCCGGGTCCAGTCGATCGGCACCACCGTGGGCCGCTGGGTGGCCGTACGGGGGATGCGCCCGGTGACGCGGCCCGCCTGGAACACCAGCTCGCGTCCGTCGGCGCCGGAGAGCCGGCCGCGGCCGGGCGCCGGGTCGTCGGGGCCTGCCGACGGGGCGTCGAGCGCGACCCGCAGCGTCACGCCCCACGCCGGCTCGGCACCGGACGCGCGGGCCGTGACCAGATGCACCCCGAGGCGCTCGCCGTCCCGGACGACGGCCTCCAGGGCCCGTACGACGGAACCCGCGGCGGGCCGCCCCGGGGAGCCGAGCGGTGGCGAGAGCAGCGCGTCCAGGTCGTCCACGAGGACCACGAGCCGGGGCAGGGGCGGGGCCGGATCGGCCTCCTTGCGGGCGGCGGCGGGCCGCAGGCGCATGGTCGAACTGGGCGGCGCCTCCAGGTCCCCGGCGCCCTGGTCGGTCGCCCGGGGCGGGGCGGGGCGCTGGGCGACCATCCGGCCGGACACCTCGCGCTGGGTGTGCCACTCGGCGAAGTGCTGGCGCCCGAGCAGCTCGGCGCGGCGCTTCAGCTCGGCGGCGAGCGACTGGGCGAACTCCCGCATGCGCACGGGGTCGTTGGCCGCCAGATGGGTCGTGACGTGCGGCAGGTCCGTGCAGACGCGCAGCCCGTCCCCCCGGTCGGCGCCCCCGGTGCCGTCCCGGCCGTCGACGAGGACGAGCCCGAGCCGGTCAGGACGCTCGGCCGCCGCGAGCGAGGCGGCGATCGCGCGCAGCAGCTCCGTACGGCCGCTGCCCGCCGGGCCCTCGATCAGCAGATGGGGGCCCTCGGCGGCCAGGTCCACGACGACCGGGCCGCGCGGCCCGGCGCCGAGCACGGCCCAGGCGCGCCCGCCGAGCGCCTCCGCGTCGTCCCCGGCGGCGGCCCAGCGGGCCATCAGGGAGGCGGGCGTGGCCCGAGCGAGCCCCAACTCGTCGAGGAGGCGGGCGATTTGGGGCAGGGGGGCGGAGACCCTGGGGTGCGGCTCGCTCGGGCCGCTGTCGGTGCGCAAGGGGGCGAGGGCCCGCGCGAAGCGCTCGGCCCAGGCCGCCGACACCGCGTCGATCGCGGCGACCGTGCCGTGCCCGACGACCTGGCCGTGGGACGTGCGCAGCAGCCGCAGCGCCGTCGCCACGTCCCCGCTGAGCAGCGCGACGGCGCCGCACGACTTGAACGCGGGCGACACGGCGCACGCCATCTCGTAGGTCTGGGTCACGGGAGAGGCGGGCGAGGACGCGGGGGCCTCGGCGAGACAGATGACATGGATCCCGGCCCGGCCCCCTTCCGTCGCGAGGCGCACGGTGGCCTCGCGCAGCCCGGCCGATCCCGGGTCCCCGTCGACGACGAGCACGGTCAGCGGGCCGGTCCAGCGGTGCCCGGCGTCGGGGCCAGGGGGCGGCCAGGTCTCCTCGGTGGAGGGATGCCCAGTGGGGTGTTCCGTCCCGCGCCCGTCCCGGTCCGTGGCGGGCCCGAAAGCGCCGGGGCCGTCCGTCGGCGCCTCGCCCGGCCGGCCTCCCGCGCCCTCGTGCCCGTACGGTCCGTACGGCCCGGATGCGGCCATGCCGCCACCGCGCTCCCCGGCGTCGGCCGCCTCACCCGAACGGGACCTCGGCACCAGGGGCCCGGAGCCGGCCCGCTGCTGCCCCGCGCGGGCGGCGCCGGGCCCGGCGCCCGAGCGGCGCGACGCGTCCGCGATGTGGTCGTCGAGGCGGCGCACGAGCTCACCGGTGCGGGCCACCGCCTGCTCGCGGTCGTACGCGAGGAGGAGACGGCAGTCCTGGCCGTGTGCGGGACGCAGATGGGGGAGCCAGCCGAGCCAGGACCACTCCGCCGCGCGGTCCTGGACGCTGCGCGACCGGTCCGTGCTGACCAGGACGATCTCCAGCACGTCGGGCGAGTGCAGGGCCGCGAGCTGCGCGACGACGGAGCGGGCCACGCCCGACAGCCGCGCCCGCGGCCCGGCGAGCCCGAGGGCGCCGGCCTCCCGCAGCCCCACCGTCACCGGCACGCCCGGCAGCAGGCCCGTGCGGTCCGGAGCCGTCCGGTCGTCCGTGCCGAGCCGCACCGCCAGCGCCTCGGGGTGTTCGGGACCGCGCTCCCAGAGCCGGGGCCCCGGGCCGAGCGCGGTGAGCAGCAGCGCGGCCGCGTCGGGCCAGGACTCGGAAGATCCCCCGGAGGAGGCGGGGGCGAAGGTCTCTGGGACGTGCGCCCCCGGCCCGTCGTCGTAGCCGCCGGTGTCGTACGGGGACACGTCCTCGCCGGTGCGTCCGCCGGCCAGGCGCCGCGCCCAGGCGCCGAGCCCACCGCGCCTGCGCTGCTCGCGTGGCACGGGCGTCCCGCGGGCGGGGGTGACGGTCGGCGTGCTCTCGACGTCGGGCGGCCCGCCCTGCTCGGGCACGACGGGGCCGGCACCGGCGGCGAGCGCGGCGGGCCCGTACGCGTGCCGGGTCTCGCCCGCGAGACCGGGCCGGGAGGAGGGGTCTTCGAAAGCGCCCGCGTCCGGGGCCGTCACCCGTACGTGGCCCTCGCCGTCGGGCGCCGTCCGCAGCACGGGCCCCGAGAAACCTGAGAATCCGGTGAAACCTGAGGAACCCGCGGCGCCCTCGGGGGCCAGCCGCAGCGTGGACTCGCCGAGGCGCAGGAGGGCGCCCGGGGCGAGCCGGGTGGGCCGCTCCGTGACGGGGCTGCCGTCCACCGTCGTCCCGTTCGTCGAGCCCAGGTCCGTGACCGTCACCCGGCCGTCCGTGCCGAGTGTCACAGCGCAGTGCATCCGGGACACGTCGGGGTCGTCGAGCGCGACGTCGGCGTCCGCGGAGCGGCCCACGCGGATCTCGCCGCCGTGCAGCAGGTGCACACCGCCCGCGTCGGGCCCGGCGACCACCTGGAGCTGCGCCGCCGCACCCTCGATCTCGGGCCCCGGCTCGGCGGGAACGCCCAGGGACAGCACGGCCCCGTCGGTCAGCGGCGGCTCGCCCAGCGTGCAGCGCTGCCCGTCGAGGCGCTCGGGTCCCGCGTAGAGAATCGCCGTGCCCTCGCCGCCCGCGACGGCCGTCACCAGGGCGGAGGCCACCGCGGCGAGCGCGGTGCCCGCCGGGGCGGTCACCAGCACGTCGCACGACATCGCGCGGCCTTGCGGGTCGGGGCGCGTCCCCAGGGGGTCTACGACGGTCAGCCGGATCTGCATCGCGTCAGCGGTCCCTTCTGCGCGGGCGCCCGGGAAGGGGCTGCACAGCGGTCACCTCACCGCAGATCCCCCACCGCACAACGGGCACGTAGGCCAGTACGAGAGGCATCCTCGCACTTGCCACCGACAACACGCCCGTCGGCCACCCGTAAGTGATCTTGATTGGTCGGCTCTGCCCGCAAAAGTGCCTGCATGATGCCGCTTGGGACCGCTCACACGCCCGCCGGCGGCAACCAACCGACCGCCCCGGGCGTCTTCCCGTCGAACACGGCCGCGGCGGGCGGGGAGTCGCGGAAGCCGCGGAAGATCAACAGACGGTGGGTTGTTCGACGGCACTACAGTGGGTCGGAACACCCAAGGACGAGCAAGACCAAGCAGTACGCCAGTACGCAGCAAGCAGGGAGCGCATGACGTGCGGCCGGTAGGCAGTAAGTACCTGCTCGAGGAGCCGCTCGGACGCGGCGCCACGGGCACCGTCTGGCGGGCCCGCCAGCGAGAGACCGCGGGGGCCGAGGCGGCCGTCGCCGGGCAGCCCGGCGAGACCGTGGCGATCAAGGTCCTCAAGGAGGAGCTCGCCAACGACGCGGATGTGGTGATGCGCTTTCTGCGCGAGCGCTCCGTGCTGCTCCGCCTGACGCACCCCAACATCGTGCGCACCCGCGACCTGGTCGTCGAGGGCGAGCTCCTCGCCCTCGTCATGGACCTGGTCGAGGGCCCCGACCTGCACCGCTACCTCCGCGAGAACGGCCCCTTCTCCCCGGTCGCCGCGTCCCTGCTGACCGCCCAGGTCGCGGACGCGCTCGCGGCGAGCCACGCGGACGGCGTCGTGCACCGCGACCTGAAGCCGGCGAACGTCCTGCTGAAGCAGGACGGCGGTGAGATGCACCCGATGCTCACCGACTTCGGCATCGCCCGCCTCGCCGACTCCCCGGGCCTGACCCGCACCCACGAGTTCGTCGGCACGCCCGCGTACGTCGCGCCGGAGTCCGCCGAGGGCCGCCCGCAGACCAGCGCGGTGGACATCTACGGCGCCGGAATCCTGCTGTACGAGCTGGTCACCGGCCGGCCCCCGTTCTCCGGCGGCTCCGCGCTCGAGGTCCTGCACCAGCACCTGAGCGCCGAACCGCGCCGCCCGTCCACCGTGCCCGACCCGCTGTGGACGGTCATAGAGCGGTGCCTGCGCAAGAACCCCGACGAGCGCCCCAGCGCCGAGAACCTCGCCCGCGGCCTGCGCGCC
Source organism: Streptomyces sp. NPDC045026 (assembly GCF_056432625.1). NCBI lineage: Bacteria > Bacillati > Actinomycetota > Actinomycetes > Kitasatosporales > Streptomycetaceae > Streptomyces > Streptomyces sp. NPDC045026. The sequence goes on along the minus strand of NZ_JBWKIS010000012.1, from coordinate 173,425 downwards.
GTCGCCGAGGGCATCGGCGTGCACGCGAACTCCGCGCAGATCGCGGCCGCCGAGGGCGTCGGCGCCCTCCTCATGCCGGACCCGGCGCCCGCGCAGGTGCCCGGCGCGGCCGACCCGACGCAGGTCCTGCCCAGCACCTCCGGGAACGCCGGCTCGTACGACCCGAACGCGGCGACGAGCGTCATGCAGTCCACCGGCACCGGCGACGCCGACCCCACCTCGGTCCTGCCGAGCCGGGGCGCGCCCGACCCGACGGCCGTCATGCCCCCCGTCCCGCCGCACCAGCCGGGCGCGAACCCGGACGACCCGCACCCCTGGCAGAACCAGATGCGGGCGGCCCGCGACCGCAACGAGCAGACGCAGGTCCAGTACCTGGACCCGAACGACGACCCGCTGCGCCGCCGCCCCCAGCGCCCGCAGGGACGCCAGCAGCAGCCCCAGCAGCCCCCCCAGCAGCAGTACGCGCCCCAGCAGCCCCGTCGGCAGCAGCCGCACCCCCAGCAGCAGCAGTACGCGCCGCAGCCTCAGCAGCAGCAGTACGCGCCGCCGCAGCAGCCCCGCCAGCCGCAGCCTCAGGCGCCGCAGCGCGAGCCGCGGCAGCCGAGGCAGCGCAGTGCGAACCGGATGAAGATCCCGGGGCTCGGCTGTCTCAAGGGCTGCCTCTTCATGATCGTCATGCTGTTCGTGGTGAGCTGGCTCGTCTGGGAGTTCACCCCGCTCCAGGACTGGATCGGCACGGGCAAGTCCTACTGGGGCCAGCTCTCGTCCTGGTACGACACGGTCTCCGGCTGGATCGGCGACCTTGGCGGCGGGGGTTCCGGTGGCGAAGGTTCCGCCAACTAGCGGGGATTGCGGCACCTGTTGGGTTCCGGCACCTGAAAAACGCCTCACGAGCCCGCTTCGGCCGTGAGGTTGGAGATTTGTCGACTTCCAGAGGGTGATTTCCCCCGTGGATGTGATGGTTGGCGTCCGAGCCGCGTAGCTTGGGCGCCAACACGCGTCTGTAGGAGCAGTCTTGGCACGGAAGATCGGCAGCCGGTACACCGCGAACCAGATCCTGGGACGCGGCAGCGCCGGCACGGTGTGGCTGGGCGAGGGACCCGAGGGGCCCGTCGCCATCAAGCTGTTGCGTGAGGACCTGGCCTCCGACCAGGAGCTCGTCGGCCGCTTCGTCCAGGAGCGCACGGCCCTGCTCAGCCTGGACCACCCGCGCGTGGTCGGCGTCCGTGACCTCGTGGTCGACGGGAACGACCTGGCCCTGGTCATGGACCTCGTACGCGGCACCGACCTGCGCACCCGCCTCGACCGCGAACGGCGGCTGGCCCCCGAGGCCGCGGTCGCCATCGTCGCCGACATCGCGGACGGCCTCGCCGCCGCGCACGCCGCCGGGATCGTGCACCGCGACGTGAAGCCGGAGAACGTCCTCCTGGACATGCAGGGCCCCCTCGGCCCCGGCGGCTCCCACCCGGCCCTCCTGACCGACTTCGGCGTCGCCAAGCTCATCGACTCCCCGCGCCGCACCCGCGCCACGAAGATCATCGGCACCCCGGACTACCTCGCCCCCGAACTCATCGAGGGCCTCCCGCCGCGCGCCGCCGTCGACATCTACGCCCTGGCGACGGTCCTGTACGAGCTGCTCGCCGGCTTTACGCCCTTCGGCGGCGGCCACCCCGGCGCGATCCTGCGCCGGCACGTCACGGAGACGGTCGTCCCGCTCCCCGGCATCCCCGACGAGCTGTGGCAGCTCCTCGTCCAGTGCCTGGCCAAGGCACCCGCGTCCCGCCTGCGCGCCTCCGAGCTGGGGGACCGCCTGCGCGAGCAGCTGCCCCAGCTCGCCGGGATGGCGCCCCTCGACGTGGACGAGCCGGACACCGAGCCCGACCCGGAGCCGCAGGCCGCCCCGGCCGCACCCGAGGCGCCCGCCGCCCGCCGCGGCGCCGTCCCCCTCGTTCCCGGCGCGACCCCGGCCGACTCGAACCGGGACACCCACACGTCGATGCGCGTACCGGCCCCCGATGAGCTGGCCGGCGGCGCCCGCGGCACCGCCCGCGCCCCGCGCGCGGCCGGCGCGCCCCGCCCCGGGTCCGCCCGCCACCGCGCCTCCGCCCGGCGCCGCCGGATCACGCTCGGCGTGGCCGGAGCCGTCCTGGTGGTGGCGGCCGGCATCGGCACGTGGGCGGCCGTGGGCGGCGACGACGCGGACGCGACCCCGGGCAAGAACCCCGGGCAGTCGGCGCCGGCGTCCCCCTGAGCGTTCCGCCCGGCCCCCGGTTCGCGCGCTGGTTCAGGCCGCGCAGGCCCGTCCCGCCCGGTCCGGACCCCGTCCCGCGGCCACCAGGACCAGAGCACTTGCCCCAGCCGTTACGCTGGTGTCGTGGCAGTCGTCGACGTTTCCGAAGAGCTCAAGTCCCTCTCCTCGACCATGGAGTCGATCGAGGCCGTCCTGGACCTCGACAAGTTGAGGGCAGATATCGCCGTGCTCGAGGAGCAGGCGGCCGCACCGTCCCTGTGGGACGACCCCGACGCGGCACAGAAGATCACCAGCAAGCTGAGCCACCTCCAGGCCGAGGTGCGCAAGGCGGAGGCCCTGCGCGGCAGGATCGACGATCTGAGCGTGCTCTTCGAGATGGCCGAGGAGGAGGACGACCCGGACACCCGTGCCGAGGCCGAGTCCGAGCTGACCTCCGTCAAGAAGGCGCTGGACGAGATGGAGGTCCGCACCCTCCTGTCCGGTGAGTACGACTCCCGTGAGGCGCTGGTCAACATCCGCGCCGAGGCGGGCGGCGTCGACGCCGCGGACTTCGCCGAGCAGCTCCAGCGCATGTACCTGCGCTGGGCCGAGCGCCACGGCTACAAGACCGAGGTCTACGAGACGTCGTACGCGGAAGAGGCCGGCATCAAGTCGACCACCTTCGCCGTGCAGATCCCGTACGCGTACGGGACGCTCTCGGTCGAGCAGGGCACGCACCGCCTGGTCCGCATCTCGCCCTTCGACAACCAGGGCCGTCGCCAGACGTCCTTCGCGGGCGTCGAGGTGCTCCCGGTCGTCGAGACGACCGACCACGTCGAGATCGACGAGTCCGAGCTGCGCGTCGACGTCTACCGCTCCTCGGGCCCCGGCGGCCAGGGCGTGAACACGACGGACTCCGCGGTCCGCCTGACGCACCTGCCCACCGGCATCGTCGTCTCCTGTCAGAACGAGCGCTCGCAGATCCAGAACAAGGCGACCGCGATGAACGTCCTCCAGGCGAAGCTCCTCGAGCGCCAGCGTCAGGAGGAGCGGGCCAAGATGGACGCCCTCAAGGGCGACGGCGGCAGCTCGTGGGGCAACCAGATGCGTTCGTACGTCCTGCACCCGTACCAGATGGTCAAGGACCTCCGTACGGAATTCGAGGTCGGTAACCCGCAGTCGGTGCTCGACGGCGAGATCGACGGTTTCCTCGAAGCGGGAATTCGCTGGCGCAAGCAGCAGGAGAAGTAACCGCAGGTCTTTTCCACCTTTGTCGACAAGGCAACTGCCGCCCACCGGGCGGCAGTTGCCTTTTACGTCACAGTCACATGTACTTACGACGCTCAACTCCCCAGATTTCGGGCATCGCGTACGCAACGACCTTGACGCTGACATGAAAAGTGGGAAGGCTGACGCGCGGCATGCGTATCAGTGGGACGCGTGTGCACCGGGGGAGGGCCCAGCATTCGCCGACACCCCCGGACGGCCCCCGTCCCGCGCGCTGCTCCATCAACCATTAGCTACTGGGGGTAGCAGGCAGATGACCAAGAAGACGCGCATCCGTGTCGCGCGGATAGCAGCCGGTGCGGTGATCGCGGCCGGTGCATCGCTGACGGCCGCGGGCGCCGCTTCGGCCCTCGACATCGGCGTCAACCTTCCGGGCGCCGGCGTGAACGTGCACGCGGGCGAGGACGGTGTCGCAGCCGGTGTGAGCCTCGGCGGCGACGAGGACCCGACGGACCCGCCCACCGAGGTCCCGACGGACCCGCCGACGGTTCCGCCGACCGAGGAGCCGACGGTTCCGCCGACCTCGGAGCCCACGGACCCGACCGAGGAGCCCACCGAGCCCACCGAGGACCCGACCGCACCGACCGAGGACCCGACCTCGCCGGGTGACAACGGTGGCGGCCACAACGGCGGCGGGAACGGCAACACCGACCCCGACGGCGGCAACAACCCGGTCGAGCAGGGCCAGGGCAAGGACGGCCTGCAGGACACCGGCTCCGTGCCGGCCGCCAAGCCGGCCCAGCAGGGCAAGGGCGGCGAGCTGGCCGAGACCGGCGCCGCCGAGACCACGTTCCTGCTGATCGGCGCCGCGACGATGATCGCCGGCGGCATCGGCTTCCGCCTGCTGCCCCGCCTCGTCGGCGGCGGCCGCACGGTTGCCTAGGCAGCCGTAGGCACGTACGTCACGTACGGCACGTACGTCCGTACGTAACGCGAGAAGGGCCCGGAGCGTTGCTCCGGGCCCTTCTCGGTGTCTTGGACGGATCGGATCGATCGGACGCTTCAGGCGGGTCAGACGGTCTGGTGCGCGAGGAGCGCCACCGCCGCGATGAGCACAGCCACCAGAGCTATCAGAGCCATCGGGTGAAGACCCGCGAACGGGCCCTCCTGCTGAAGCCGCTCGCGGTTCGCCCGGCACACGGGGCAGCGGCCCTCGCTCACGGGCGCCGCGCAGTTCGCGCACACCAGTCGGTCATAGGTCATGCGCTCTTCCTCCTCCCGCGCGGCGGAGCCGCCACAGCATCATTCTCTCCGCACAACGCTCCGGGGAACGCAACCGTTCCCCCTACCACTGTGCCAGCTTCCGGGGATTTCGGCGCGCCTCCCCGGATGCTGCCCCTTTGGACCCGTTCCGTTCCCGCCAGAACCCGTCCGCGACCAGGCAATCATCGGGACAAAACACTCAACCCAGGACGCGGACTGCGCCGCGGAGCCGGGTTCGCGTATGGTCACGCTCACCTACCCCCGACGCCCACGATGCACCGAGGCGCACCCGTGATCCGATTCGACAACGTCTCCAAGGCCTACCCCAAGCAGACCCGGCCCGCCCTCAGGGATGTGTCCCTCGAGGTCGAGCGCGGTGAATTCGTCTTCCTTGTGGGATCTTCCGGCTCCGGAAAGTCCACCTTCCTGCGGCTGGTCCTGCGCGAGGAGCGCACCAGCCACGGCCAGGTGCACGTCCTGGGCAAGGACCTGGCACGACTGTCCAACTGGAAGGTGCCGCAGATGCGCCGCCAGCTCGGCACGGTCTTCCAGGACTTCCGGCTCCTGCCCAACAAGACCGTCGGCGAGAACGTCGCCTTCGCGCAGGAAGTCATCGGCAAGTCCCGCGGCGAGATCCGCAAGTCCGTGCCCCAGGTGCTCGACCTCGTCGGTCTTGGTGGCAAGGAGGACCGGATGCCCGGCGAGCTCTCCGGCGGTGAGCAGCAGCGTGTGGCCATCGCCCGCGCCTTCGTGAACCGCCCCAAGCTCCTGATCGCCGACGAGCCGACCGGCAACCTCGACCCGCAGACCTCGGTCGGCATCATGAAGCTGCTCGACCGGATCAACCGCACCGGGACGACCGTCGTGATGGCCACCCACGATCAGCAGATCGTGGACCAGATGCGCAAGCGCGTCATCGAGCTGGAGAAGGGCCGTCTCGTCCGCGACCAGTCGCGCGGCGTCTACGGCTACCAGCACTGAGCCCCGTGAGCACCAGAGCACTGAGAAAGGCCTGAGCAGACGCCATGCGCGCCCAATTCGTCCTGTCGGAGATCGGCGTCGGTCTCCGCCGAAATCTCACGATGACCTTCGCGGTCATCGTCTCGGTCGCCCTCTCGCTCGCCCTGTTCGGCGGCTCGCTGCTCATGCGTGACCAGGTGAGCACGATGAAGGGCTACTGGTACGACAAGGTCAACGTCTCGATCTTCCTGTGCAACAAGGGCGACGCCGAGTCGGACCCGAAGTGCGCCAAGGGAGCCGTCACTGCCGAGCAGAAGCAGCAGATCGTCTCCGACCTGAACAAGATGCCGGTCGTCGAGAAGGTCTCCCACGAGTCGGCGGACCAGGCGTACAAGCACTACAAGGAGCAGTTCGGCGACTCCCCGCTGGCGAGCTCACTGACGCCCGACCAGCTCCAGGAGTCGTACCGGATCAAGCTCAAGGACCCGGAGAAGTACCAGGTAGTCGCGACCGCCTTCGACGGGCGTGACGGGGTGCAGTCCGTGCAGGACCAGAAGGGCATCCTGGACAACCTCTTCGGACTCCTCAACGGCATGAACTGGGCGGCGCTCGCTGTGATGGCGCTGATGCTGATCGTCGCGCTGATGCTGATCGTCAACACGGTGCGCGTCTCGGCGTTCAGCCGCCGCAGAGAGACCGGCATCATGCGCCTGGTCGGCGCGTCCAGCTTCTACATCCAGATGCCGTTCATCATGGAGGCCGCCGTCGCCGGAGTCATCGGCGGTGTCGTCGCCTGCGGCATGCTCCTCGTGGGCCGTTACTTCATGATCGACCACGGTCTGGCGCTCTCCGAGAAGCTGAACCTGATCAACTTCATCGGCTGGGACGCTGTCCTGGCCAAGCTGCCGCTCGTCCTCGCAATTGGCCTGCTGATGCCCGCGATCGCCGCTTTCTTCGCGTTGCGCAAGTACCTGAAGGTGTGACAAGACTCCCCTGAGTTACCGAGCGCCGTGCGGTTCAACGAGCCGTACGGCGCTTCGCGTTGTCCTAGACTCACCGTCATGTCGGGCCCCGAGCTGTTCTCCCGGCCCCGCCGCTTCGGCCGCGGGGCGGCCCTGACATTGGTCTTCGCGAGCGCCCTCGCGACCGGCGTCGCGACGGGTTCGTGGAGCGCCGAGGGCAGCAAGTCCGAGGAGCGTCCCGTCGGTTCGGCCACGGGCGCCGGACACGAGGACGTGGCGGACGCGGCCGCCGAGGCGATGGCCGACGGCAAGTCCCCGACGCAGGCTGCCGAGGAGGTCGTCAGCCGCAGTGGCGACCGCTGGGGCGCGGTCTACTCGCAGGGCGAGTACAAGGAGTTCGAGCAGGAACTCGACGGCCAGTACACGGGCGTCGGCCTCTGGGCCAAGCGCACCGCCGACGGCCGTATCGAGGTCTCCAAGGTCGGTTCCGGGTCCCCCGCGGCGCACGCGGGCGTGCGCCGCGGCGACCGGCTCCGCACCGTCGACGGCCGGCCCGTCACCGGCCGCCCCGTCACCGAGGTCGTCTCCCTGTTGCGCGGCGAGCACGCAGGGACGGCGGTCCGGCTCGGCCTGGCGCGCGGCACGCGCGCGTGGACCGAGACCCTGCGCCGGGCCAACCTCGCCACGGAGACCGTCACAGTCTCCCGCCTCCCCGGTGGCACCGTCCTGATCAAGGTCGCCGCCTTCACCAAGGGCTCGGGCGAGCGCGTACGGTCCGCCGTGCGCGACGCCCCCCACGGCGACGGCGTCCTCCTCGACCTGCGGGGCAACTCGGGCGGCCTGGTCACGGAGGCGGTCACCGCGGCGTCGGCGTTCTTCGACGGCGGGCTCGTGGCGACGTACGACGTGCGCGGACGCCAGCGCGCCCTGCACGCCGAGCGCGGCGGCGACACCTCCAGACCGGTGGTCGCGCTCGTCGACAGCGGCACGATGAGCGCGGCCGAGCTGCTCACCGGGGCCCTCCAGGACCGCGGCCGCGCGGTCGTCGTGGGCTCGAAGACCTTCGGCAAGGGCTCGGTCCAGATGCCGAGCCGGCTCCCCGACGGCTCCGTCGCCGAGCTGACCGTCGGCCACTACCGCACCCCCACCGGCCGCGGCGTCGACGGCCGGGGCATCACCCCCGACCTCGAGGCCGACGAGGGCGCCCGACAGCGGGCCGAGACAGTATTGAGTGGCCTCGGGGACCCCTCGTAGTGCGAAAATGGCCGCACTATGTCTAAGGGAATGTTCGTACCGAAGGAGTCCCAGCCCAAGCAGGGCAAGGGGAAGGCGTCCGACCAGAAGGACGGCAAGCGCAAGATCGTCGCGCAGAACAAGAAGGCGCGGCACGACTACTTGATCATGGACACCTACGAGGCCGGCATCGTGCTGTCCGGCACCGAGGTCAAGTCGCTGCGCCAGGGGCGGACCTCCCTGGCCGACGCCTTCGTCCAGATCGACGGGGGCGAGGCGTGGCTGCACAACGCCCACATCCCCGAGTACAGCCAGGGCACCTGGACCAACCACGCCGTGCGCCGCAAGCGCAAGCTGCTCCTGCACCGCGACGAGATCGACAAGCTGGAGTCGAAGTCCCAGGAGTCGGGTCACACGATCGTGACCCTCGCGATCTACTTCAAGGACGGTCGCGCCAAGGCCGAGATCGCGCTCGCCAAGGGCAAGAAGGAGTACGACAAGCGGCAGACGCTGCGCGAGCAGCAGGACCGGAGGGACTCGGACCGCGCGATCGCGGCGGCCAAACGGAGGCAGCGGGCGCGCGAGCGCTGAGCCCGTCAGGAATGCGCTGGCATCGGCGTGCGTTGGTCACGTACGATGGCACTGTTCCTCACCACAGGGACACCGGATCGAAAGATCCACCTTGATAAAAAAACATGGGGATGATCGGTTTCGACAGCGGATGTCGAAGCAGGTGAAGCGTGTCGAGGAAGCGGCAATGATCTCGTAAACCATATGTCGCAACCAATAATCGCCAATTCCAAGAGCGATTCCCAGTCCTTCGCCCTCGCTGCCTAATAACAGCGACTGAAGGACCCTAAAAGGGTGTCAGCCCGGGAGTGTTCCCGACCCGGATCCTGGCATAATCTAGGGGACTAAACCATCGAGCCCGGTCACGGGGTTCGATGGGAAATCAAACAGTGACTGGGCCCGTCGGCGACTTGTTCGCGTGATCACCGGGGCCGAGAAAATCGAAGCGAACTGCACACGGAGAAGCCCTGCTGCTGCACCGTTGGACGCGGGTTCGATTCCCGCCATCTCCACAAACCCCATGTGAGACGAAGGCCCGGCTGGCACACAGCCGGGCCTTTGTCGTTGTGTGGCCCGGCTCCATACCGGGGCCCCCGGGCCGCCTCTACGGTCCCTCCCCATGACACCGACCAGAGCCGCAACACCCCCACGTCTCGCGTTCGTGGCCCTCCTGGCCGCCCTCCTGTCCGTCTTCCTGCCAGCGCCCCGCGCCGACGCCGCCGCTGCCGCCGGAGCGATTCAGGAAGTCACCGGCTTCGGGACCAACCCCGGCGCCCTCAAGATGTACCGCTACGTGCCCGACGGGCTGCCCGCCGGGCGGCCCGTCGTCGTCGCCCTGCACGGGTGCACACAGAACGCCTCCGGCTACGGCACCGGCAGCGGCTGGACCGAGCTCGCCGACCGGTGGGGATTCTCCGTCGTGCTGCCGCAGCAGCAGACCGGGAACAACGCGTCCTCCTGCTTCAACTGGTTCCAGGCCGGCGACATCGAACGCGGCCAGGGCGAGGCCGCGTCCGTCGCGCAGATGGTCGACCGCCAGCTCACCGACGCCTCCGGTGATCCCACGAAGGTCTACGTCACCGGGCTGAGCGCGGGCGGCGCCATGACTTCCGTGATGATGGCCGCGTACCCCGAGAAGTTCGCCGCCGGAGGCGTCGTCGCCGGGCTGCCGTACGGGTGCGCGCAGGCCGCCGGGTCGCCGTACGTGTGCATGTACGTGGGTGCCACGCAGACCGCAGCACAGTGGGGTGACCGGGTGCGGGCCGCGCGGCCCGGGTACGCCGGGCCCTGGCCGCGGCTCACCGTCTTCCAGGGCAGCGCCGACTACACCGTCAAGCCCGTGAACATGACCGACCTGATGAAGCAGTGGACCGATGTCCAGGGGGCCGATCAGGCCGCCGACGTCAGCGACACCGTGGGCGGGTATCCGCATCAGGTCTTCCGCCGGGCGGACGGGAGCGCCGCCGTGGAGACGTACAGCATTACGGGGATGGGGCACGGGCAGCCTGTCGATCCCGGGAGCGGGGCCGCGCAGTGCGGGACCGCGGGGGCCTACATTCTCGATGTGAACCTGTGCGCGGCCTACGCGATGGGCCACTCGTGGGGGCTCGGCTGAACGCACCCTGTCCGCGGGTGCCGCGATCGGGGATGCTTCTGAGGCATGAGTAGACCCGACGGACCTGTGAGACGACTTCTCAATCCGCTTGCACGTCAACGGCGTTACCTCGTCTGGCCCGCCCTCGTCGCTCTCGCGGCGGGCCTGACCTGGGGCTCACCGGCCGGTGCCGACGGCGACAGCACCGGCCTCCCCGAGGCCATCGACACCATCCTCGGAGACCCGTCCATGGAGGGCGGCGCGGCGAGCGTCGTCGTCGCCGACGCCGGGAGCGGCGACATCCTTTACGAGCACAACCCCACCGGGCGCCTGATGCCCGCGTCCAACACCAAGCTCCTCACCTCGACAGCCGCGACGGAACTCCTCGGTACCGGTTACCGGTTCACCACCGACGTGCTCGGTGACGGGCGCCGGCGGGGGAGCGTCCTCGACGGCGATCTGTATCTGCGCGGCACCGGCGACCCGACCGCCCTCGCCAAGGACTACGACGAACTGGCCGCCAAAGTCGCGGCGTCGGGCGTGAGGTCGGTCAGCGGTCGCCTCGTCGCCGACGACACCGCGTTCGACGGCCAACGGATCGGCCGCTCCTGGGCCGCCGACGACGAGTCCTCGTACTACTCGGCGCAGATCTCCGCCCTGAGCGTCGCGCCCGACACCGACTACGACACCGGAACGGTCATCGTCGAGGCCTCGCCGGGAGCGAAGGCCGGGGACAAGCCGAAGATCACCGTCACGCCGAAAACGCACTACGTCGACATCGACGTGCGGGCCACGACCGTCGCGGCCGGCGGTGACGACAGTCTCACCGTCGAGCGGCAGCACGGCACGAACACCGTCACCGTCAGCGGCACCGTCCCGGCCGGCGGGGACACCACCAAGGAGTGGGTCACCGTCTGGGAGCCCACCGGTTACGCGGCCTCCGTCTTCCGTGACGCGCTCGCCGCGCACGGCGTGAAGGTGTCGGGCGGCACGAAGCTCGGGCGCGCCACCCCGAAGGGCGCCGTACGGCTCGCCACACACGACTCCATGCCCCTGAAGGACCTGCTGATCCCCTTCATGAAGCTGAGCAACAACATGCACGCCGAGATCCTCACCAAGGCCATGGGTGCGAAGGCGACCGGCCGCCCGGGGAACTGGGACGACGGGCTCGCGGCGATCGGCGGCTATCTGAAGGGCATCGGTGTCGACACCGGGCGGCTGCGCCAGGTCGACGGGTCCGGGCTCTCGCGGATGGACGACGTTCCGGCGGGCCAGATCGCGAAGCTGCTGCTCGCGGTGCGCGCCGAACCGTGGTTCGGCGACTGGTACAAGGCGCTGCCGGTGGCCTGCGACCCGGACCGGTTCGTCGGCGGCACCCTGCGCTCGCGGATGTGCAAGACCCCGGCCGCGCTCAACGCCCGTGGCAAGACCGGGTCCCTGACCGGCGCCTCCGCGCTCTCCGGCTACGTCAAGGACGCCGGCGGACGCGAGCTCGTGTACAGCATCGTCCAGAACAACTACCTCGTCGACTCGGTGAAGCCCCTTGAGGACGCGATCGTGGTGACGCTCGCGAAGTCGGATGCGGACGCGGCGGTGGCGGTCGAGCCGCGCACCCTGCGCTCCGTGCCGGTCTCCGAGCGCAACGGCGACCTGGAGTGCTCGTGGCGCAAGCCGGCCGTCTGCTGAGGTGACTACCGGCGGCCGCGCGCGTAGCCGGCGAGCGCGAGCACGAAGGCGCAGGCCGACGCGGTGACCGGGACGGCGTAGCCCGCGGTGGGGCCGAGGCGCTCCACCGCGGAGCCGCCCGCCGCCGCGCCACAGGCAATGCCCCCCAGCAGGCCGGTCACGGCGAGGGTCATGCCCTCGTTCAGCTGGCCTTCGGGGGTGCGGGCCTGGACCAGCGTCATTCCCGTGACCATCGTCGGGGCCGTCGCCATACCGGCCACGAGGAGAGCGCAGGCGAGCACAAGGAGGGAGCCGGTGAACGCGGCCGCGAGCAGAGGGAGGGCCAGCAGGACCGTCATCGCGGCGACGCACAGCGGATGGCGGCGCGCGGCGGGACCGGCGGGCTTCACCGCCCCGTAGACAAGCCCCGCGACGCACGAACCGGCCGCCTGGAGTGCGAGGACCGCGCCGGCCGCCGCCTTGTGGCCCGCCTCGTCCGCGAATGCGATCGTGACCACCTCCATCGAACCGAACACGGCGCCGGTGGCGAGGAACGACGCGAGGAGAACGGGCATCCCGCGCGCGTGGAGGGGCGATTTCGTGGCCGTGCGCCCATGAGTGGGCGGTTCCGTGGCGCGCTGCGCGGCGAAGACGAGCACGCCCGTGAGGAGCAGGACCGCGCCGATCAGGGTGCCCGCCTCCGGGAAGAGCGACCCGCACAGGAAGGCGGCGAGGACCGGGCCGAGCAGGTAGCAGAGCTCGTCCGCGGCCTGCTCGAAGGAGTTCGCGGTGTGCAGGGCGGTGGGGTCGCCCTTGAGGAGATGGGCCCAGCGAGCGCGTGACATGCCGCCAGTGTTCGGCGTGGTGGCCGTCGCGGCGTAGGCGGCGAAGAGGGTCCAACCGGGCGCTTCGTAGTGCACGCAGAGGAGGAGCGCGAGCGATCCGCAGACCGCGATCGCCGTGGCTGGTACGGCGATCCTGGCCTGTCCGTAACGGTCCACGAGACGTGCCGTCCACGGGGCGACGACCGCGGTCGCGGCCATCCCGGTCGCGGTGACGGCCCCGGCGAGTGCGTACGAGCCGCGCGCCCCGGCGATCATGATGACGGCGCTGACGCTGAACATGCCCATGGGGAGTCGGGCGACGAGGTTCCCGAGTGTGAAGGCGAGGGCGCCGGGGGTGGACAGGAGCCGGACGTACGGGGAGCGGCTGGGCTGTGGCGGGGCGGTCGAGGTCGGGGGAGCGGTGGCGGGCTCGGATATCGCGTCGGGCATGTGATCAGCGTCGTCGCCGGCCGCGCGCCCGGTCCAACACCTTCTCCGTACCGATTCACGCGCCCGCGTTGTAAGTTCGCCGGATGCCCGACCAGCCAGCAGCGCCCGGCATGCCAGCCGCGCCCGACCAGCCAGCAGCGCCCGGCATGCCAGCCGCGCCTGACCAGCCAGCCGCGCCCGGCATGCCGGCCGCTCTCGGCACGCCGGCCCCCGCCCATCTGGAGCCCCGGCTGCTGCGCGGCTTCCTCGCCGTCGCCGAGGAGCTGCACTTCACCCGTGCCGCCGCCCGGCTCTACGTCGCACAGCAGGCCCTCAGCCGGGACATCCGCCGGCTCGAACGCGAGCTCGGTGTCGAGCTGTTCACGCGGAGCACCCGTCAGGTCGCCCTGACCGCCGACGGGGCGCGGCTGCTGCCATACGCGCGGCGGGTCCTCGTCGCGCAGGACGAGCTGCTCGCCGCCTTCGCGCGCCGCCCGGCCACAGGGGCGGCGCGGCCGCTGCTCGTCGACGTGAACAGTCCGGGCCTCGTCTTCGAACGCATCCTGGAGCGAGCCCGCGAGCTGGCCCCCGAGTGCGAGCTGATGGCCCGCTACGAGAGCGGCCTGACCGGCGCCGCCACCGAGATGACCGCGGGGCGCCTGGACGCGTCGTTCGGGCGGTACGCGGGGCTCGACGCGGCGGTGCGGGCGCGCCTTTCGCAACAGCCCGTGCGGTACGAGCCGATGACGGTGGTCCTGCCCGAGGACCATCCCCTCGCCGCCCTGGACGCCGTGCCCCTCGCGCGGCTCGCGGGCGAGACGGTGTACGCGGGCGCGGGCAATCCCCGTACACCGGAGTGGACCGACCTGGCCGGGCGGCTCTTCGAGGGGCGCGGCATAGCGGTCGCGCCGCCCGCGCCGCTCGCCGTGGGCGTCGAGGAGTTCCGGCGGATCATGGCCAAGACGGGGACGCCGGTGCTCGCCGCGGGGGACTTTCCGGCCATGCCCGGATCCGTCGTGAGGCCCCTGACCGACCCCGTGCCCCTGTCGCCGGTGTCGCTGGTGTGGCCGACGGGGCTCGTGCACCCGGGGATCGACGCGCTCCGTGCGGCGGCGGCCACGCTCGCGGAGGAGAACGACTGGCTACGTAAGCCCCCAGGTACCTGGATACCGGCCATAGATGCACTCATCATGATGAGTCGGGACTGAGGAGTGGACGCGGCTGTCACTCGCGTGCGCTACATTCGTCCTCCGAGCGCAATGTGATAAGGGGGCGCTCGGATCGGGTGGGGGCCCGGTCCGGACGACGAGTGCTCGGTACGTCGTGCGCGCACCCATGTTCATGTCCTTGGGGGGATGTGCGTACGGTGGAACACTGGCGAGAAAATGCCCGTTCCGGGCAAACTCACGATCCTAATGAAGTAACGGTCCAACTCGACGGCGCAGGCCGCCAGTTGGACGAACTCATCGCTGCGCGGCGCGAGGGCGCGGGCGCGGCCGACAAGGAAGTCCCGGTCTTCGTCGACGACTCGGGCCGGCGTAACCGCAGGTACCGCCGCTTCGGCGCGATCGTCGGAATGATCTGCGCGGTCTACGCCGTGGTCATCGTGGCGACGCTGCTCTCCGGAAACTCGAACGCGCCCTGGCTGCCCATCACGGGCCAGAACGACGACAAGCCCGCGGGCAAGGTGGACACGCCGCCGCTGCCCGCCGACCCGGCGGCCCGGCCGTCCTCGTCGACGGGCGCCACGGCCACTCCCAGCGCCTCCGGCACGGGAGCGGCGTCCAGCGAGCCGGGCGCCGGCTCGTCGACCGGGCCCGACAGCAGCGCGAGCGCGAAGCCGGGCGACAAACCCGGCAAGTCGCCCGACCCGAAGCCGTCCGGCGGCGCCGGGAAGCCTGACCCCGGTCACTCGCCCGACCCGGGCCCCGGACCCTCGGAGGAGCCCAGCTCACCCGGTCCCGGCGAGCAGTCCCCGTCGGACAGCGGGCCGCCCGTCGAGCCGTCGGAGACCCCGGTCCAGGGCGGCACCGAGACCGTCGCGGCGCCGCCTGTCGAGTCACCCGTCGCGTCGCCCGTCGACCCGAGTCAGAGTCCGGCCGGACCGCCAACGGCCTCGTCCCCGGAAAGCGGCATCCTGTAAATGTCCTCCCGCCCACGCAGCAACCGCAGGGCGCCGCGTCGCCGCCGCCTGCCCATGCGCTATCTGCTGCCGTCGCTGCTCCTGGTCGCCCTGCTCGCGATGCTCATGCTCCGCGGGTACGTGCACAGCGAGATCCTCGCCGACCACCGCATCCAGCCGCCCGCCGCCACTGATCACGTCCCCGAGAAGATCCTCGAGGGCGGACCCGTCATCGACACGCGCGGCGGGCGCGAGACCAGCATGAGCGTGCCCGACCACCGGCTCGTCCTCACCTTCGACGACGGCCCTGACCCCGAGTGGACCCCGAAGGTCCTCGACGTCCTGAAGGAACACCACGCGCACGGCGTCTTCTTCGTCACCGGCACCATGGCCTCCCGCTACCCGGACCTGGTCAAACGCATGGTCGACGAGGGTCACGAGGTCGGCCTGCACACCTTCAACCACCCCGACCTCTCGTACCAGTCCAAGAGCCGCATCGACTGGGAACTCACGCAGAACCAGACGGCGCTCGCGGGCGCCGCAGGCATCCGCACCTCGCTCTTCCGGCCGCCGTACTCCTCGTTCGCCGACGCCATGGACGACAAGTCCTGGCCGGTCGCCAAGTACATCGGCAGCCGCGGGTACCTGACCGTCGTCAACAACACCGACAGTGAGGACTGGAAGCGCCCCGGCGTCGACGAGATCATCCGCCGTGCCACGCCCAAGGGCGGCAAGGGCGCGATCGTCCTCATGCACGACTCCGGTGGCGACCGTTCGCAGACCGTCGCCGCCCTCGAACGCTTCCTGCCCCAACTCCAGGGCCAGGGCTACGACTTCGTCAACCTCACCGAGGCGCTCGACAAGCCCGGCGCGCACACCACCAGCGCCCATACGCCCGTCCACGGCCTGGAGCTGGCGAAGGGCAAGGCCTGGATCTACGCCGTCGAGGCGTCGGACAACGTGACGGACGTCCTCGTCGTCGGACTCGCGGTCATTGGCGTCCTCGTCTTCACCCGCTTCGGCCTGATGCTCCTCCTGTCCGGGGCGCACGCCCGGCGCGTGCGGCGCCGCGGATTCTCCTGGGGGCCGCCCGTCACCGAACCGGTGTCGGTCCTGGTCCCGGCGTTCAACGAGGCCAAGTGCATCGAGAACACGGTGCGTTCACTCATGTCGAGCGAGCACCCCATCGAGATCATCGTCATCGACGACGGCTCGACCGACGGCACGGCCCGCATCGTCGAGGACCTGCGCCTGCCGGGCGTCCGGGTGGTCCGCCAGCACAACGCGGGCAAGCCGGCCGCACTCAACAGAGGCCTGGCCAACGCCCGGTTCGACCTGATCGTGATGATGGACGGCGACACGGTCTTCGAGCCGGCGACCGTACGCGAACTGGTCCAGCCGTTCGGCGACCACCGCGTCGGCGCGGTCGCGGGCAACGCGAAGGTCGGCAACAAGGACTCCCTGATCGGGGCCTGGCAGCACATCGAGTACGTGATGGGCTTCAACCTCGACCGGCGCATGTACGACATGCTGCGCTGCATGCCCACGATCCCCGGGGCCGTGGGCGCCTTCCGCCGCAGCGCCCTGGAGCGCATCGGCGGCATGAGCGACGACACGCTCGCCGAGGACACCGACGTCACGATGGCCCTGCACCGGGACGGCTGGCGCGTGGTCTACGCCGAGAAGGCCCGCGCCTGGACCGAGGCCCCGGAGTCGGTCCAGCAGCTCTGGTCCCAGCGCTACCGGTGGTCGTACGGCACGATGCAGGCGATCTGGAAGCACCGCCGCTCTGTGATCGAGTCGGGCCCCTCCGGGCGCTTCGGCCGCATCGGGCTGCCCTTCGTCGCCCTCTTCATGGTCCTCGCGCCGCTCCTGGCGCCCCTCATCGACGTCTTCCTGCTCTACGGCCTCGTCTTCGGCCCGACGGAGAAGACGATCGTCGCCTGGCTCGGCGTCCTCGCCATCCAGGCCGTCTGCGCGGCGTACGCCTTCCGGCTCGACCGCGAACGCATGACCCATCTCATCTCGCTCCCGCTCCAGCAACTCCTCTATCGGCAGCTGATGTACGTCGTGCTGCTCCAGTCCTGGATCACCGCGCTCACCGGCGGCCGGCTGCGCTGGCAGAAGCTGCGGCGTACCGGAGCGGTGGAAGCGCCGGGGGCGATTCCGCGCCAGCGGGCGTCGCACGGCAACGATCGGAGGCCCGTCGCATGACGTATCCCACTCCCGCCACCGGCGGCCAGAGCGGGTTCCGGCAGACGCGGCCCATGCCGCAAGTGCCGTTCCCACAGGTGCCGTTCACGCCGGAACGGGCGCCCGCGCCCGTGTCCGCGCCACCGGCCCCGCCCACGCAGGCGGCCGCGCCCAAGAAGCCGGGCCGCGACCGCTATCTCGATCTGCTGCGCTCCATCGCGCTGGTCCGTGTCGTCGCCTACCACCTCTTCGGGTGGGCCTGGCTGACGGTCCTCTTCCCGTCCATGGGCGTGATGTTCGCGCTCGCCGGATCGCTGATGGCACGCTCCCTGAGCCGTCCCGCGATCGGCGTGATCAAGGGCCGTATCCGCCGGCTCCTGCCGCCCATGTGGGCTTTCAGCGTCGTCGTCCTCGCCCTGCTCTTCCTGGGCGGCTGGAACCCCGGCAAGGACCCGGACAGCGGCGGGACCTGGGGCTGGATCAGTCTGGTCAACTACTTCGTGCCCGTCGGTGCGCCGTCGTTCCCCTGGCACCTCGGCGACAAGGCGGGCCTCCTGGAGGACACCTGGCCGTCGCAGGCCGCGGGCCCGCTCTGGTACCTGCGGGCCTACCTGTGGTTCGTCCTCGCCTCGCCGCTGCTGCTTTGGGCGTTCCGCAAGGTGCCGTGGGCGACGCTGCTCGCGCCGCTCGCGCTGACGGCCGTCGTCGGTACGGGCATCGTCACCATCCCCGGCGAGACGGGGAACGCGGTCACCGACTTCGCGGTCTACGGCGGCTGCTGGGTCCTCGGCATCGCCCACCACGAGGGTGTCCTGGCCAAGGTGCCGCGCTATCTCGCGGTGTCCTGCTCGGCGATCGTGATGGCGTTCGGACTGTGGTGGGCCTCGGGCCATCTCGGGCCGGACGGCTGGGACTTGAACGACATCCCGCTGGCACAGGCGGCCTGGTCCTTCGGCTTCGTCGTCATCCTGCTCCAGTATTCGCCGTCCTGGCAGGAGCTGCCGGGCCGGCTCGCCAAGTGGGACAAGCTCATCACGCTGTCCAACAACCGCGCGGTCACCATCTATCTCTGGCACAACATGCTGATCATGGCGACGGTGCCGATCATCGACCTCGCGTACAACCTGCCGTTCATGGAGGACGCGAGATGGAGCGGCGCCCTCGACTCGACGTACATGCTCTGGATGTTCGTGCTGACCTGGCCGCTGATCGCGCTCGCGGTCCTCGGGACGGGCTGGATCGAGGACCTGGCCGCCAAGCGGCGTCCGAGGCTGTGGCCGAACGGCGTCAAGAAGCGGGCACATAGTCGCTAGACGGGGTTGTGCGGCCGGTGGGGGTGGGGGAGGTTGGGGCGTGAGCGACCAGTGACCGCAGGACCACGAGGGGACCCGGACCGACATGACTCAGCCTCCCGGCCAGCCGCCGCAGGACGGATCCGGACACCACCCGGCGTACGGGCCGCCGCCCACCCCGCCGCAGGCGCCGTCCGGCGGCGGGCAGGACAACCCGTACGCCGGGGCGCCGACCCCGCCGCCGGCTCCGCCGCAGACACCGGCACCGGCACCGGCATCTCAGGGCCAGCCCGGCTACGGTGACCAGCCCGCCTACGGCGATCAGTCCGGCTACGGCGGTGACCAGCCCGGTTACGGCGCCCAGCCTCCCTACGGCCAGCCCCCGCAGGGTCAGCCCCCGCAGGGTCAGCCCCCGCAGGGTCAGCCCCCGCAGGGTCAGCCCCCGCAGGGTCAGCCCCCGCAGGGTCAGCCCCCGTACGGCCAGCCCCCGTACGGCGGGCCCTACGGTGCTGGTGGTTATCCGCCGCCTCCGCCCCCACAGGGCGGCAACAAGCGGCGGACGGCCGTCATCGTCGGGTCCGCGGTCGTCGCGCTCGTCGTGATCGTCGGCGGGATCTTCCTCGCCACGAAGAGCGGCGGCGACGACGACAAACCGCAGGCGAAGGAGTCCGTGTCGGCGGAGCCCAGCACGTCGGACGAGCCCTCCGACGAGCCCACGACCGAGGACCCCGCGACCGAGGATCCCGTCGAGGAGCCGAGTGATCCCGCGGGGACGGCGGAGGAGCGGCCCGCCGGGTCCACCGGCTATCAGGGCCAGTGGCAGGACGAGCAGGCCAGGACCCTCACGGTCGGCGACAAGGTCGCGTCCGGCACGGCCAAGGGCAAGTACAGCGTCTCCTACATCGACGCGGGCGGTAAGGGCATCTGCACCGGCATCGGGGAGAACCGCAGCGGCGGGGCCTTCCGGATCGCCGTCAAGTGCATGGGCAAGGACACCGGCGACGAGGTCTTCGGCGCGAACCTGACGCAGGCCGACGACGTGGTCACGCTGAAGTGGGACAAGGGCGGCTCGGCGAGCCTCAAGTGGGCGGGCACCACGACCTGACCCAGGTCCGCTACCTGAACCACGCCGGGGAGCGAAGCTCACCGCCGGGCCCCGCGCCCGGTGAGAGCAACGTTCCCCGGCGGTCACGGTGCGGCACAGCGCGGTAATCCCGCCTCCCTACGTTCGGGGTCATCAGCCCAGAACCGTGACCCTGGAGGCGTGTGATGGCAGCCCGGAGTTGGATCCACAGGTGGGATCCGGAGGACGAGACGTTCTGGTCGCAGGAAGGCGGCGAGAAGGTCGCGCGGCGCAATCTCGCGTTCTCCGTCCTGTCCGAGCACATCGGGTTCTCGATCTGGACCCTGTGGTCCGTGATGGTGCTCTTCATGGGGCCCGAGTACGGCATCGACCCGGCCGGCAAGTTCTTCCTGGTCTCGATGGCCACGCTGGTCGGGGCGATCGCACGGGTGCCCTACACGTTCGCTGTCGCCCGCTTCGGCGGCCGGAACTGGACGATCTTCGCGGCTGGCCTGCTGGTGATCCCGACGGCCGCCGCGTTCGTCGTGATGGAGCCGGGGACCTCGTACACGACGTTCATGGTGTGCGCGCTGCTCACCGGTGTCGGCGGCGGCAACTTCGCCTCGTCGATGACGAACATCAACTCCTTCTTCCCGCTGCGGAAGAAGGGCTGGGCGCTCGGCCTGAACGCGGGCGGCGGCAACATCGGCGTCCCCGTCGTGCAGCTGGCGGGGCTCGCCGTGATCGGCGCGAGCGGCGGCCCGCGCGTGCTGCTCGGGATCTACCTCCCGCTCATTGTGGTGTCGGCGGTCTGCGCCGCGCTGTTCATGGACAACCTCGCGACCGTGAAGAGCGACACCGGCGCGGCCGGGGAGGCCGTGCGCGACCCGCACACGTGGATCATGTCGTTCCTGTACGTCGGAACGTTCGGGTCGTTCATCGGCTACAGCTTCGCGTTCGGTCTCGTCCTGCAGACGCAGTTCGGCAGGACGCCGCTCCAGGCCGCGTCGATCACGTTCATCGGGCCGCTGCTCGGCTCCCTGATCCGGCCCGTGGGCGGCCGGCTCGCCGACCGGTTCGGCGGCGCCCGCATCACGCTGTGGAACTTCGTCGCGATGGCCGCCGCCACCGCCGTGGTCGTCCTCGCGTCGACGCAGAAGTCGCTGGCACTGTTCACCACGGCGTTCATCGCCCTGTTCGTGCTCACCGGGCTCGGCAACGGGTCGACGTACAAGATGATCCCCGGCATCTTCCGGGCCAAGGCCGCCGCCAAGGGGCTCGCGGGGGAGGAGGCGGCGGCGTACGGGCGGCGCCTGTCCGGGGCGTCGATGGGGCTGATCGGCGCGGTGGGCGCGCTCGGCGGGCTCGGCATCAACCTCGCCTTCCGCCAGTCCTTCCAGACGGCCGGCACCGGCACGGCGGCCTTCGTCGGGTTCCTCGTCTTCTACGCGGTGTGCTTCGCCCTCACCTGGGCCGTATACCTTCGCCGGCCGGCCGCCGTGGAGGCTCCCGTCGAGGCCACGGAGACGGAGCCCCGGCTCAGCTACGCCGAGGTGTGACGTAACACCGCTGACATCATGGGGAACCGAGCCCGTCACGGGATGTTGACAGGCTCGGTCGACCCCGGCAGAACCACCCGAGCGGGACGAGAGCCACATGTACGACGCACAGCAGGGCCCCCCGGCGGGGCAGCACGGCCCCCTGGCGGGCTTCACCGTCGGCGTGACCGCGGCCCGCCGCGCCGACGAACTGGGCGCGCTCCTCCAGCGGCGCGGCGCCGCCGTCCTGCACGCGCCCGCGCTGCGCATCGTCCCGCTCGCCGACGACAGCGAGCTCCTCGCGGCGACCAAGGAAATCGTCGACCACGCGCCCGACATCGTCGTAGCGACCACCGCCATCGGGTTCCGCGGCTGGATCGAGGCCGCCGACGGCTGGGGTCTCGGTGAGGCGCTCGTCGCCCGGCTGGGCGGCGTGGAACTGCTCGCCCGCGGGCCCAAGGTCAAGGGCGCCGTCCGGGCCGCCGGGCTCACCGAGGAGTGGTCCCCGTCGTCCGAGTCGATGGCCGAGGTGCTCGAACGGCTCCTCGACGAAGGCGTCGACGGCCGCCGGGTCGCCGTCCAGCTGCACGGCGAGCCGCTGCCGGGCTTCGTGGAGGCGCTGCGCGAGGCGGGCGCCGACGTCGTGGGTGTGCCCGTGTACCGGTGGATGCCGCCGGAGGACATCGGGCCCGTCGACCGGCTGCTCGACGCGACCCTCACGCGGGGCGTCGACGCGCTGACGTTCACCAGCGCGCCCGCGGCCGCGTCCCTGCTCTCCCGGGCCGAACTGCGGGGCC
This sequence comes from Streptomyces sp. NPDC045026, assembly GCF_056432625.1. Classification (NCBI taxonomy): domain Bacteria; kingdom Bacillati; phylum Actinomycetota; class Actinomycetes; order Kitasatosporales; family Streptomycetaceae; genus Streptomyces; species Streptomyces sp. NPDC045026. Next base: position 151,463 of record NZ_JBWKIS010000012.1, on the reverse strand, counting down.
AGCTCCCGGAGTTGCTCGCCGCCCTGCGCCACGACGTCCTGCCCGCCTGCGTCGGCCCCGTGACCGCGCTGCCGCTCCAGGCCCACGGCGTCGACACGGTGCAGCCGGAACGCTTCCGCCTCGGGCCGCTCGTCCAGCTCCTGTGCGCCGAACTCCCGGCCAGGGCCCGTACGTTGCCGGTCGCGGGCCACCGCGTGGAGATCCGCGGCCAGGCCGTCCTGGTCGACGGCGACCTGCACCCGGTGCCGCCCGCCGGGATGTCGCTCCTGCGCTCCCTCGCGCGCCGCCCCGGCTGGGTGGTCCCCCGCGCCGAACTCCTGCGCGCGCTGCCCGGCGCGGGCAGCGACGAACACGCGGTGGAAACGGCGATGGCCAGACTCCGCACAGCCCTCGGCGCCCCCAAACTGATCCAGACGGTGGTCAAACGCGGCTACCGCCTGGCCCTGGACCCGGCAGCGGACTCCAAGTACGCGACGGACTGAACCTTCTTGCGTGAACCCTTCGTCCGTGAACCCTTCGTGAGGGGCCCGGCACCGGGGGTTCCGGCGGTGCGTGCGGGCGGGCACTGTAGGGGCATGGCATCGCCATCGTCCTCGCCGTCGTCCCCGCCGTCGTCCACGGCCTCGTACGAGCTGCGCTTCGACTCGGGGCGCAGTTCGCTGGATCTCCTGGCCACGGCGCATCCCGGCGAACGGCTCGACTCGGTGGGGCGGTTGCGGGACTGGCTGGTCGGCTCGGGGCTCGTGCCCGCGGACACGCCGCTGCGGGACGCCGACGACGCCTGGCTCGCCGCCGTGCGCGAACTGCGCGGCCACATCGGCCAGTTGGTGCGCGGCGAGCTCGACGGCAGGCCCGCGTCCGCCGCCCTGGAGCGGGTCAACGCGATCGCCCGCGCGGCGCCGCCCGCACCCCGCGCCACCCGCCGCACCGACGGCACCCTCGCCAGGGCCCTGCATGCCGACCCCGGCTGCCGCGAGCTGCTCGCGGCCGTCGCGCGTGACGCCGTGGAGCTCCTTACGGACCCGGTCGCCCGCTCCTGCCTGCGCCGCTGCGAGGGCGACAGCTGCCCGATCATCTATCTCGACACGTCCCGGGGGCGGCGCCGCCGCTGGTGCTCCAGCGAGGTGTGCGGCAACCGGGAGCGGGTCGCGAGACACCGGCGCAGAGCGGCGCTCTCGCGGGCCTGAGGAGAGCGTGAGGAGGGCCTGAGGAGCCCCCGGAGACCTCTCTGAACCCTCTTTTGACATGTCCCGGCAGATCGTTTGAACACTTCGCGGCCCGCTTACGTATTGGGGTGCGTTCAGCCGAGCGGTGACCCAGCCGGAACGCTCAACCAGGGGACAGCGGAGGTAGGCGTGCGCAAGGATTCCGCCGTGGCCGATGAACGCCCTCCGAGGGCACGACATCGCGCGCCGCAGCCTCCCGAGCCCGACGAGGAGCTGATGCGCGCGCTCTACCGCGAGCACGCGGGTCCGCTTCTGGCCTATGTGCTCAGGCTGGTGGCGGGAGACCGGCAGCGTGCCGAAGATGTCGTACAGGAAACGCTCATCCGTGCCTGGAAGAACGCCGGTCAGCTCAACCGAGCGACCGGTTCGGTACGCCCCTGGCTGGTGACGGTCGCCCGGCGCATCGTCATCGACGGCCACCGCAGCCGGCAGGCCCGGCCGCAGGAGGTCGATCCGTCGCCGCTGGAGGTCATCCCCGCGGAGGACGAGATCGACAAGGCGCTGTGGCTGATGACCCTTTCGGACGCGCTCGAGGACCTGACGCCCGCCCACCGCGAGGTACTGGTGGAGACGTACTTCAAGGGGCGTACGGTCAACGAGGCGGCCGAGACGCTCGGTATACCCAGCGGAACGGTGCGCTCTCGGGTGTTCTACGCGCTGCGTTCCATGAAGCTGGCGCTGGAGGAGCGGGGGGTGACGGCATGAGTGCCTCGTACGACGACTACGGACCGCATGGGTCCGGTGACGCGCACGAGACGGTCGGCGCCTACGTGCTCGGTGTCCTCGACGACGCCGAGGCGAGTGCCTTCGAGGCGCATCTGGCGGGCTGCGAGCTGTGCGCGCGCCAGCTGGAGGAGTTCGCCGGCATGGAGCCGATGCTCGCCGCCCTCGCGGACATCCCCGAGCCGCAGGGCACCCCCGGCAGACAACGCCTCGGCGCGCAGCTCGGCGCCCGTCCGAGCGACCAGCTCGCCGACCGGCTCTTCGCCGAGGTGGCGCAGAAGCGGGCACGCAAGCGCCGGCGCGGGATGTACCTGGTGGCAGCCGCCGCCGCGCTGATCGTCGGCGGCCCGCTGACGGTGCTGGCCGTGAACGGCGGCGGTACGGACAACGTGGCCGGGCCGCCCCATTCCACCAGCCCCGCCAAGGACGCCTTCTTCCACGGCATGTCCGACAAGGTCGCGGCGACCGACGCGACCACGAAGGTCACCGCCACCATCGGCATGGAGAAGAAGGCCTGGGGCACCCACACCGTCCTGGAGCTGAAGAACGTCAAGGGCCCGCTCACCTGCTCGCTGGTCGCGGTCGGCAAAAACGGCCAGCGCGAGACGGTCACCACCTGGGCGGTCCCGAAGTGGGGTTACGGCATTCCCAACAGCAAGCACGAGGAGTCGAAGTACCCCTTGTACGTGCACGGGGGCGCCGCGTTCGAGCGCAACGCGATCGACCACTTCGAGGTCGAGACGCTCGACGGCAAACGCCTCGTGGAGGTCGACGCGTAGCCCCGGCGGCCGGATGCGTAGCCTCCCGGGCCTCCCTTCGCGTACCTTTGACGGCTGCCCAGCACGTCAGAAGGGGGCCCGGTGGCCGCTCAGGCTCATCAGCAAACCGCGCTCGACCAGGACCGCGATTCCGTACGGGATCGCGAGATCGGCGTCGAACAGGAACACCTCGATCAGGTGTACCGCCGTCTCGAGGAAAAGATCCACGAGGCCGAGTTCCTGATGAACGACGCGGCCAAGCGGGGGCAGGTCGGTACCCCCGGCGCCCTCGCCGAGCGCGACGCCCAGGTGTTCCGCGCGGGGATCCACCTCAACCGTCTCAACAACGAGTTCGAGGACTTCCTCTTCGGCCGGATCGACCTGCTGCCCGGCAAGGACGGCAAGAAGGGCCCCGACGGCGCGTACACGGCCGTGGAGCCCGCCGAGGGGGCCGTACGCGAGGACGCGGACGGGCAGCGGACCGCCGACATCGCCGAGACGCTCCACATCGGCCGGATCGGCGTCCTGGACGCCGACTACTCGCCCCTGGTCATCGACTGGCGCGCGCCGGCCGCGGCGCCCTTCTACCGCTCGACACCGGTCGATCCGGGACGGGTCGTACGCCGCCGGGTCATCCGCTCCAAGGGCCGCAAGGTGCTCGGCGTCGAGGACGACCTGATGCGCCCCGAGCTGACCGCGCACCTCGACGGCGAGCAGCTGCCCGTCATCGGCGACGGCGCCCTGATGGCCGCCCTCGGCCAGGCCCGCAGCCACACCATGCGCGACATCGTGGCCTCCATCCAGGCCGAGCAGGACCTGGTGATCCGGGCGCCCGCCGCCTCGGTGACGTACGTGGAGGGCGGCCCCGGCACCGGCAAGACGGCCGTCGCCCTGCACCGCGCCGCGTATCTGCTCTACCAGGACCGCCGTCGCTACGCGGGCGGCATCCTGATCGTGTCCCCGACCCCGCTCCTCGTCGCCTATACCGAGGGCGTACTGCCCTCGCTCGGCGAGGAGGGCCAGGTCGCGATCCGCGCGGTCGGCTCCCTGGCCGACGACGTCTCCGGCGCGGAGGCCACGGTCTACGACTCCCCGGCGGTGGCCCGCGTCAAGGGCTCCTCGCGGATGCTGCGTGTCCTGCGCAAGGCCGCGCGCGGCGCGCTCGAAGCGGGCACGTCCGCGAAGGAACCGTCTCAGGGCACGGGCCAGCTGGCCTTCGGCGAGGAGCCCGACGACGACGCGGCGGCCCCCGCCGTGCAGCCCACGCGCCTGCGCGTCGTCGCCTTCGGCCGCCGCCTCGAACTGGAGGCCGCCGAACTGGCGAGGATCCGGCAGAACGCGCTGAGCGGCACTGCCCCCGTCAACCTCCTGCGCCCGCGCGCCCGCAAGCTCCTGCTGGACGCCCTGTGGTCGCAGTCCGGCGCGGGCACCCGCCACAGCGACCCGGAGCTGGCCGCGGAGCTGCGTTCGTCGTTCGACGACGACATCACCTCCGAGGACGACTTCATCCGTTTCCTCGACGCGTGGTGGCCCGAACTGACCCCGCGCGGGGTCCTCGCCGCGATGGGTGACGAGCGCCGCCTCGGCCGCTGGGCGCGCCGGATCCTCAACCCCGGCGAGGTCCGCAAGGTCGCCCGCTCGCTGCGCCGCGACGCCCTGTCGGTGCACGACGTGGCGCTCCTCGACGAGCTGAACGCGATCCTCGGCTCCCCGTTGCGCCCGAAGAAGAAGCGCGAGTACGACCCCCTGGACCAGCTCACCGGCCTCGAGGAGCTGATGCCCGAGCGCCACGAGACCCAGCGCGAGCGCGCCGAGCGCCTGGCCCAGGAGCGCACGGAGTACGCGCACGTCATCGTCGACGAGGCGCAGGACCTCACGCCCATGCAGTGGCGGATGGTCGGCCGCCGCGGCCGGCACGCGACCTGGACGGTGGTCGGCGACCCCGCCCAGTCGTCCTGGTCGGACCCCGACGAGGCGGCCGAGGCCCGCGACGAGGCCCTCGGCTCCCGCCCGCGCCGCCGCTTCACGCTCACCGTGAACTACCGCAACCCGGCCGAGATCGCCGAGCTCGCCGCCAAGGTCCTCGCGCTCGCCATGCCGGGCTCCGAGTCCCCGTCGGCGGTCCGCTCGACGGGGGTGCGCCCGCGGTTCGCGGTCGTGCGGGACGGCCTCGGGCACACCGTCCGCGAGGAGGCGGCGCGCCTGCTCGACCAGGTCGACGGCACGGTCGGCGTAGTCGTGGCGATGAACCGGCGCGAGGAGGCGGCGCGCTGGCTGGCCGGGCTCGGTGACCGCGTGGTGGCGCTCGGCAGCCTGGAGGCCAAGGGCCTGGAGTACGACGCGACGGTCGTCGTGTCGCCCGCGGAGATCGCCGAAGAGTCCCCGGCGGGCCTGCGCGTCCTGTACGTGGCGCTGACCCGCGCCACGCAGCAGCTCACGGTCGTCTCGGGCAGCCGCGACGAACCGGACGCGGACGGGGTGCCGGACCTGCTGCGTGAATGAGTTCGAGGGATGGGAATTGCCTTACGGGGATCCTTTGTTACCTTGGACGTGGCACCGGCTCGATCCAAGCCCCCGGGCCCAACCTTCGTCGCTTCGAGCGACCACTTGCCGCGAGGCGAGCATGGCGGGTCGGTGTCATTAACGTAGGAAGAGGTCCACGTCACCTGGTGACGTGGACCTCTTTCTGTTTTCCGTCACTTCTCGTATGGTGGAAACAACTTTCCGAAAGTGAGCGTCCTGGGTGCGTCCCGGGTGCTGTCCGGGCGGTGAACAAAACGTTCGCAATCCGGGGCGGCTACCACGTACTCAGCGGTAGGTGCGACGATCGGACGGAAAAACAGCAGCAGCCACACGGTGAAAGCAGAGGAAGTCGGCCATGGCAACGGCGCCCAGCGTCTCCTACTCGATGACGGTCCGCCTTGAGGTGCCCGCCAGCGGAACAGCGGTATCCCAACTCACGACGGCCGTGGAGTCCCACGGAGGCTCGGTGACCGGTCTCGACGTGACGGCGTCCGGCCACGAGAAACTCCGCATCGACGTCACGATCGCCGCGAGCTCCACCTCGCACGCCGACGAGATCGTCCAGGGCCTGAACGGCATCGAGGGTGTCGTCCTCGGCAAGGTCTCCGACCGTACGTTCCTGATGCACCTCGGCGGCAAGATCGAGATGCAGTCGAAGCATCCCATTCGCAACCGTGACGACCTGTCCATGATCTACACGCCCGGTGTGGCCCGCGTGTGCATGGCGATCGCCGAGAACCCCGAGGACGCCCGGCGTCTGACGATCAAGCGAAACACCGTTGCAGTCGTGACGGACGGCTCCGCCGTACTCGGCCTCGGCAACATCGGCCCGATGGCCGCCATGCCGGTCATGGAGGGCAAGGCGGCCCTCTTCAAGCGCTTCGCCGACATCGACGCCTGGCCGATCTGCCTGGACACCCAGGACACCGACGCGATCGTCGAGATCGTCAAGGCCATCGCCCCCGGCTTCGCGGGCATCAACCTCGAGGACATCTCCGCCCCGCGCTGCTTCGAGATCGAGGCCCGCCTGCGCGAGGCCCTCGACATCCCCGTCTTCCACGACGACCAGCACGGCACGGCCATCGTCGTCCTCGCCGCCCTGACGAACGCCCTGCGTGTCGCAGGCAAGGCCATCGGCGACATCCGCGTCGTCATGTCCGGTGCGGGTGCGGCCGGTACGGCGATCCTCAAGCTTCTGATCGCGGCCGGCGTCAAGAACGCGGTCGTCGCCGACATCCACGGTGTCGTGCACGCGGACCGGGCGGACCTCGTCGACGCGAAGGCCGATTCGCCGCTGCGCTGGATCGCCGACAACACCAACCCCGAGGGCCTCACGGGCACGCTCAAGGAGGCCGTGCGCGGCGCCGACGTGTTCATCGGGGTCTCCGCTCCGAACGTGCTCGACGGCGACGATGTGGCGGCCATGGCCGAGGGTGCCATCGTGTTCGCGCTCGCGAACCCCGACCCCGAGGTCGACCCCGCAATCGCCCGTCAGACGGCGGCAGTTGTGGCCACGGGCCGCTCGGACTTCCCGAACCAGATCAACAACGTCCTCGTGTTCCCGGGCGTCTTCCGTGGCCTCCTCGACGCCCAGTCGCGTACGGTCAACACGGAGATGATGCTGGCCGCCGCGGCCGCCCTGGCAGACGTGGTGAGCGAGGACGAGCTCAACCCGAACTACATCATTCCGAGCGTCTTCAACGACAAGGTCGCGGGCGCCGTCGCCGGAGCGGTGCGTAACGCCGCGAAGGCCGCCGGCGGCGCTGTGACAGGCGCCACGGCCTCCTGAGGCCCGGCGCGTCGCGGAATGCGGGGCCCCTGGCCGCCCTCTAGGGTGGCCGGGAAGCACGGCCCCGACCCCGCCCCATTCCGGGACGGCGACGCATTTCGGGTGCCTCCTGAGGGCGCCGGATTGGCTTTCCCGCCGCTGGTGGGGGCAGGATGCGTCTTCGGGCGCGAGGGTCTGAAGACGGACCCGGGTCCGGGGCCTGACCGAGGACCCTGGCAGCATCGGCTTCGCTGTGCCCAACATGCGGCTCCGCCGCGTGGCACGCCTCAACGGCAAGAAGAACACGGGAGTACAAACATGAACCGCAGTGAGCTGGTGGCCGCGCTGGCCGACCGCGCCGAGGTGACCCGCAAGGACGCCGACGCCGTGCTGGCCGCGTTCGCCGAGACCGTCGGCGAGATCGTTGCCAAGGGCGACGAGAAGGTCACCATCCCCGGCTTCCTGACCTTCGAGCGCACGCACCGTGCCGCTCGCACCGCCCGCAACCCGCAGACCGGCGAGCCGATCAACATCCCGGCCGGTTTCAGCGTGAAGGTGTCCGCGGGCTCCAAGCTCAAGGAAGCCGCCAAGGGCAAGTAAGCCAGGCAACAGAAGGGGCGGCCACCCGAACCGGGTGGCCGCCCCTTCTGTGTTGCCGCAGTGCTTCAAGAGGGCGTCAGCAGGCTGTGGCTAGCCCAGTGCCTTGCCGGGCAGCTCGACCTTCGCGCCCAGTTCCACGAGCTTCTCCATGAAGTTCTCGTAGCCGCGGTTGATCAGGTCGATGCCGTGGACCCGGCTCGTGCCCTGAGCGGCCAGGGCGGCGATCAGATACGAGAAGCCGCCGCGCAGGTCGGGGATGACCAGATCGGCGCCCTGGAGCTTCGTGGGGCCCGACACGACCGCGGAGTGCAGGAAGTTGCGCTGGCCGAAGCGGCAGTCGGAGCCGCCCAGGCACTCGCGGTAGAGCTGGATGTGCGCGCCCATCTGGTTCAGCGCGGACGTGAAGCCCAGACGGGACTCGTAGACCGTCTCGTGGACGATGGACAGGCCCGAGGCCTGCGTCAGGGCCACGACGAGCGGCTGCTGCCAGTCGGTCTGGAAGCCGGGGTGGACGTCCGTCTCCAGGGCGATCGACTTCAGCGAGCCGCCCGGGTGCCAGAAGCGGATGCCCTCGTCATCGATCTCGAAGGCGCCGCCGACCTTCCGGTACGTGTTCAGGAACGTCATCATCGAGCGCTGCTGGGCGCCGCGGACGTAGATGTTGCCCTCGGTCGCCAGCGCGGCCGACGCCCACGACGCGGCCTCCAGACGGTCCGAGAGGGCGCGGTGCGTGTAGCCGCCGAGCTTGTCGACACCCGTGACCCGGATGGTCCGGTCGGTGTCCATGGCGATGATCGCGCCCATCTTCTGCAGCACGCAGATGAGGTCCTCGATCTCGGGCTCCACGGCCGCGTTCGAGAGCTCGGTCACGCCCTCGGCCAGGACGGCCGTCAGGAGCACCTGCTCGGTCGCGCCGACCGACGGGTACGGCAGCCGGATCTTCGTGCCGCGCAGCCGCTGCGGGGCCTCCAGGTACTGGCCGTCCGCCCGCTTCTCGATGGTCGCGCCGAACTGGCGGAGCACCTCGAAGTGGAAGTCGATCGGCCGGCCGCCGATGTCGCAGCCGCCGAGACCGGGGATGAACGCGTGGCCGAGCCGGTGCAGGAGCGGCCCGCACAGCAGGATCGGAATGCGCGAGGAGCCGGCGTGCGCGTCGATGTCGGCGACGTTGGCGCTCTCCACGTGCGACGGGTCCATGATCAGCTCGCCAGGTTCCTCACCTGGGCGGACCGTCACGCCGTGCAGCTGGAGGAGGCCGCGTACGACCCGGACGTCGCGGATGTCCGGGACGTTGCGCAGTCGGCTCGGCTCGCTGCCGAGCAGCGCGGCGACCATGGCCTTGGGCACGAGGTTCTTCGCGCCGCGGACACGGATCTCGCCCTCCAGCGGGGTTCCGCCGTGGACAAGCAGTACATCGTCGGTGACGGTCATGAATCTCGCGTTCCGATGAGATGGACAGGACAGATGGTCAGGACCGCAGGGCGGAGCCGTCGGGCGAGGCCTTTCGGGCCGGGCCGCTGGGCGGGCCAAGGCATAAGCGTAAGGGCCGCCTACCCCCCTTCCGTAAGCCCAAGGGCACCGGGGGCACGTCATGACTTCGCTACAACACGAAAAGTCCCGAAACGGGCGCGGAGGGTCACCTCCCGGGGCGGCTCGCGGCGCACGCGCGGGGCGCGTGAGGCGTCCCTGAGCTGGGCGCACCCCGGAAGGGTCATTGACTCCCCGCTCGGCGGCAAGATGCGGGATCATGTCTGGCATGACCGAGGTGTCCTCGCTCACAGGGCGGCTGCTCGTGGCCACACCCGCCCTCGCGGACCCGAATTTCGACCGGGCGGTCGTGCTGCTCCTCGACCACGACGAGGAGGGCTCGCTCGGCGTCGTCCTCAACCGGCCCACACCGGTCGGCGTCGGGGACATCCTGGAGGGCTGGGGCGAGCTCGCCGGGGATCCGGGCGTCGTCTTCCAGGGCGGCCCGGTCTCGCTCGACTCGGCGCTCGGCGTCGCGGTGATCCCGGGCGGCGAAGGGCCCCTCGGCTGGCGCCGGGTCCACGGCGCGATCGGCCTGGTCGACCTGGAGGCCCCTCCGGAGCTGCTCGCCGCCGCGCTCGGCTCGCTGCGGATCTTCGCGGGGTACGCGGGCTGGGGCCCGCGCCAGTTGGAGTCCGAGCTGACCGACGGCGCCTGGTACGTCGTCGAGTCGGAGCCGGGTGACGTCTCGTCGACGGACCCCGAGGGGCTGTGGCGGGCGGTGCTGCGGCGCCAGCGCAGCGACCTGGCGATAGTGGCGACGTACCCGGACGATCCGTCGCTCAACTGACGCCGTCGGCCGGTGCAGTGACCGGCGGGATCCGGGCGTGCGGGCCCTTCGTCCCGAGGCCGCTGACCCTTCCCCCGGCGCTTAAGTACCCTTGGCTTCTATGAGCACTCTTGAGCCCGAGCGCGGGACAGGTACGGGGACCCTCGTAGAGCCGACGCCGCAGACGTCGCACGGTGACGGCGACCACGAGCGCTACGCCCACTATGTCCAGAAGGACAAGATCATGGCGAGCGCCCTCGAGGGGACGCCGGTCGTCGCGCTCTGCGGCAAGGTCTGGGTGCCGGGCCGGGACCCGAAGAAGTACCCCGTGTGTCCCATGTGCAAGGAGATCTACGAGTCCATGGGCGCCGGCGGCGACAAGGACAAGGGCGGCAAGGACAAGTAGTAGTAAAGGCAGGGAGCAAGAGGGCGAGAGGGCGAGAAGCGGCGGCCCGCGCCGCTGCTGAAGGCCCGCGAGGCTCCTGAGACTCCTGAGGCCGTTGCGAAAGGCCCCCGAGGTGCGCATCTGTCGCGCCATGGGGGCCTTTGTGCTGCCTGCGCGACCGTTGCGCTCAGTGGTCTGGACCTCCTAGCCTCCTCTGTGTTGTGCACAGCAAAACCGCCATTGCGTATGTTGCAACGACACTTCGGAGGCTGCCCCCATGAAGCTCCCCGTCCGAATGGCCGCACCCCTGGCCGCACTTGCCCTCGCCGCCGCCTGCGCCCCCGGGACGTCGGACACCGGCTCCGCCAAGGACGACAAGAGCGGGACCCTGCGCGTCTGGCTCTTCCAAGAGGTCAACAACCAGCCGAAGCAGAAGGTCGTCGACGCGGCCGTCGCTGCCTTCGAGAAGTCCCACGACGGCGCCGACGTCAAGATCGAGTACATACCCGTCGAGACCCGCGCCGAGAAGATCAAGGCCGCCTTCAACGACCCGAAGAGCGCGCCCGACGTCATCGAGTACGGCAACACCGACACCGCCGGATACGTCAAGGACGGCGGCCTCGCCGACGTGACCGCCGAGTTCGGCGCCTGGTCCGAGGCCAAGGACACCGACCCGACGGCCAAGGAGTCCGTGACCGTCGACGGAAAGATCTACGGCGCCCCCTACTTCGTCGGCGTCCGCGCCCTCTACTACCGCACCGACATCTTCAAGGACCTCAAGCTCGACGTCCCGGCGACACAGGCCCAACTCGCCGCCACGGCACGGAAGATCCACCAGGCGAAGCCCGACCTGTACGGCCTCGCGGTCGGCGGCGCCTACACGTACGGCGCCATGCCCTTCATCTGGTCCCAGGGCGGTGAACTCGCCGAGAAGAAGGGCGGATCGTACGAGTCGGCCATCGACAGCCCGGCCGCGCGCAAGGGCATCGAGGCCTACACGTCCCTCTTCGGCGGCGACAACTGTCCGGCGGCCAAGTGCGCCGGCATGGGCGGCAACGACACCGTCACCGCCTTCGCCTCCGGCAAGGCCGGCATGGCCATCGGCGGCGACTTCAGCCACCAGGCCATGGAGGACGGCAAGGTCAAGGGCAAGTACGCCGTCGTGCCGCTGCCCGGCGCGGACAAGGGCGACATCGCCCCGGCCTTCGCGGGCGGCAACAACATCGGCGTACTCAGGAGCACCTCGCACCGTACGCTCGCCGTGGACCTCATGAAGAGCCTCGCCTCGAAGAAGACGCAGGGCGAACTCTTCGACGCGATGGGATTCCTGCCCACGTACACGGACGTCCGCGAGAGCGTCGCGAAGAAGGAGCCCTTCGTCGCGCCCTTCATCAAGACCCTCGGCGCCGGCGCCAAGTTCGTGCCCGCATCGCCCGCCTGGGGCCAGATAGACGCCTCGCTCGTCCTGCCGACCATGTTCCAGGAGATCGTCAGCGGACGTGAGGACGTGGCGACGGCCTCGCGGGACGCGGCGAAGAAGATGGACACCGCCTTCCGCGCCGCGGGCTGATCGAGTGGCCACCCACACCACGACCGCCCGCCGCACCGGCGCCTGGACCCCCTGGCTGTATCTCGCCCCTGCCCTGCTCCTCCTCGGCGGGCTCCTCGTCTACCCCGTCTACCAACTCGGCCTGATCTCGTTCCTCGAATACACCCAGGCCCAGGTCAGCGGCGGCGAACCGACCACCTTCCAGGGGCTCGGGAACTACGCGACGCTCTTCGCCGACGAACAGTTCTGGCAGGTCCTGCTCGCCACGGTCCTGTTCGCCGCCGCGTGCGTCGTCTCCACCCTCGCCGTCGGCTGCGCCCTCGCCGTCCTGCTCACCCGCGTACGCGCCCTGCCCCGGCTCGCCCTGATGCTCGCCGCGCTCGGCGCCTGGGCGACCCCCGCCGTCACCGGATCCACGGTCTGGATGTTCCTCTTCGACCCCGACTTCGGCCCGGTCAACCGGGTGTTCGGGCTCGGCGACTTCTCGTGGACGTACGGCCGCTACAGCGCCTTCGCGCTCGTCCTGCTCGAAGTGGTGTGGTGCTCCTTCCCGTTCGTGATGGTCACCGTGTACGCGGGCATCAGGGCGGTCCCGGCGGAGATCGTCGAGGCGGCGGCCCTCGACGGGGCCTCGCAGTGGCGGATCTGGCGCTCGGTGCTCGCACCGATGCTGCGGCCGATCCTCCTCGTCGTCACCGTCCAGTCGGTCATCTGGGACTTCAAGGTGTTCACCCAGATCTACGTCATGACGAACGGGGGCGGCATCGCGGGCCAGAACCTCGTCCTCAACGTGTACGCGTACCAAAAAGCCTTCGCGTCCAGCCAGTACAGCCTCGGCTCGGCGATCGGCGTCGTCATGCTGCTGATCCTGCTCGCCGTCACGCTCGGCTACCTGCGGATCCTGCGCCGCAGAGGGGAGGAGCTGTGAGCTCCGTACGTGCTGCGAGTCCCGTACGCGCCGTGAGTTCCGTACGGGTACGCGTACGGCTCCGGGTGCGGCGGCCGTGGCGGCTCGCCGCCGAGGCGTCCGCTCTCCTGATCGCCCTCGTCGTCGCCTTCCCCCTCTACTGGATGGTGCTCGGCGCCTTCAAGCCCGCCGGCGAGATCGAGTCGGCCGAGCCGAGACCCTGGACGCTCGCGCCGTCCCTCGACTCCTTCCGGCGCGTCTTCCAACAGCAGGAATTCGGCCGGTACTTCCTCAACAGCCTGATCGTCGCGGGCACCGTCGTCGTGCTCTCCGCCCTCGTCGCATTCCTCGCGGCGACCGCGGTGACAAGGTTCCGCTTCAGGTTCCGCACGACGCTTCTCATCATGTTCCTGGTCGCGCAGATGGTGCCCGTCGAGGCCCTCACCATTCCGCTCTTCTTCCTCATGCGGGATTTCGGGCAGCTCAACACACTCGGCTCACTGATCCTGCCGCACCTCGCGTTCTCCCTGCCCTTCGCCGTGTGGATGCTCCGTGGCTTTGTGAAGGCCGTTCCTGAAGCACTTGAGGAAGCCGCGTACATCGACGGCGCGAGCCGCACCAGGTTCCTCTGGCAGATCCTTTTCCCGCTGGTCTTTCCCGGCCTCGTGGCGACCAGCGTCTTCTCCTTCATCTCCACCTGGAACGACTTCCTGTTCGCGAAGTCCTTCATCATCAGCGACACCTCGCAGTCGACCCTGCCCATGGCCCTGCTCGTCTTCTTCAAACCCGACGAGAACGACTGGGGCGGCATCATGGCGGCGTCGACGGTAATGACCATTCCGGTACTGGTCTTCTTCGTACTCGTACAGCGGCGCCTGGTGTCCGGGCTCGGCGGCGCGGTTAAGGACTGACGTCAGTGACTTCGGCAGATCTCATTCCCGCACCCCGCCGGACGGCGCCCGGTGACGGCCTCCACGAACTCGGCGACACCACCACGATCGCCGCCGGCGCGGGTACCGAGGGCGTCACCCGCTGGCTGCGCTCGACCGTCGGCGCCGCCACGGGCCTCGCCCTGCGCGACGCGGACACCGGCCTTGAACTGCGCGACGGCGACACCCGTATCGAACTGCGCGTCGATCCCGAACTCGGCCAGGAACTCGGCCCGGAGGCCTACCGGATGACCGTCGACCGGCGGGCCGTCCGCATCGAAGGCGGCAGCGCCGCCGGCGTCTTCTGGGGAGCCCAGACATTCCGTCAGCTCCTCGGCCCCGACGCGTTCCGGCGCGCGCCCCTCGAACCGGGCCGCAGGTGGACCGTCCCCACCGGCACCGTCGAGGACGCACCCCGCTTCCCCTGGCGCGGCCTGATGCTGGACGTCTCACGCCACTTCATGCCCAAGGACGGAGTCCTGCGCTATCTCGACCTGCTCGCCGCGCACAAACTGAACGTCTTCCACTTCCACCTGACCGACGACCAGGGATGGCGCGTCGAGATCAAGCGCCACCCCAGGCTCACCGAGCAAGGCGCCTGGCGCGCACGCACGAAATTCGGCCACCGCGCCTCACCACTGTGGGACGACCGTCCGCACGGCGGCTTCTACACGCAGGACGACATCCGCGAGATCGTCGCGTACGCCGCCGAACGGCATATCCGCGTCGTCCCCGAGATCGATGTCCCCGGCCACTCCCAGGCGGCCATCGCGGCCTATCCGGAACTCGGCAACACGGACGTCGTCGACACCGCCTCCCTCACCGTCTGGGACAACTGGGGAGTAACCCCGAACGTACTCGCGCCGACCGACCACACCCTGCGCTTCTACGAGGGCGTGTTCGAGGAACTCCTCGGCCTCTTCCCGGCCGATGTCTCGCCGTTCATTCACATCGGCGGCGACGAGTGCCCCAAGGACCAGTGGAAGCAGTCACCCGCCGCGCAGGCCCGCATCGCCGAACTCGGCCTGAAGGACGAGGACGAGCTCCAGTCCTGGTTCATCCGGCACTTCGACACCTGGCTCACCGAACGCGGCCGCCGCCCCATCGGCTGGGACGAGATCCTGGAGGGCGGCCTGGCGCCCGGCGCCGCCGTGTCGTCCTGGCGCGGCTACCAGGGCGGCATCACCGCCGCCCGTGCCGGACACGACGTCGTCATGTGCCCCGAACAGCAGGTGTACCTGGACCACCGTCAGGCGCCGGGCGACGACGAACCGATGCCCATCGGCTACGTCCGCACCCTGGAGGACGTCTACCGCTTCGAGCCCGTCCCCCCGCAGCTCACTGAGGCGGAGGCGCGGCACGTCCTCGGCACCCAGGCCAACGTGTGGACCGAGGTGATGGAGAGCCAGGACCGCGTCGACTACCAGGTGTTCCCGCGCCTGGCCGCCCTCGCCGAGGTCGCCTGGAGCGCCCTGCCCGCACCCGCCGAACGCGACTACGCGGACTTCCGGCGCCGAATGACCGCCCACTACGCCCGGCTTGACGCCCTCGGCGTCAGCTACCGCCCGCCCACAGGCCCCCTTCCGTGGCAGCAGCGACCGGGTGTGCTCGGACGCCCGATCGAGGGGGCGCCCCCGAACGTGTGAGGTGCCCGCCGTACGCGTGCCCCGGGGCCCCGGCCCTGGGACCGTGGGACCGCACGAGAAAGCCTTACAAAAATCACCGAAGAGTGGCAATGCGCACCGACCGGTGACCAGGGGCGAAAACGACCCATCTCCCTGGTCCTCGGGGCGAAAGCCTCCTAGCGGACCCCCTCGCCGGGCCCCCGGGAAGATGTGCCAGAGTTGCCACGTCCGGCCTGTCAGCACGTACCGTACGGCGGAACAGGCGTAACGGCGCGAACGACGGTTCACAGGCCGAAGCCGCCGGGCGAAGTGCCGGACATCGGGAAGGGGCAGCCGGTTTGACCACGCACGCAACGCAGGCCGTGACGCTCCCGGGCTCGCTGGACGAGGCCGTGGCAGCACTCGCCGCCATGCCCGCCGCGGTCCCGGTCGCGGGCGGCACCGATCTGATGGCCTCGGTCAACGCCGGACTGCTGCGCCCCGCCGCCCTCGTCGGCCTCGGCCGCATCAGCGAGATCCGCGGCTGGCAGTACCAGGACGGTCACGCTCTGCTCGGCGCCGGCCTCACCCACGCCCGCATCGGACGCCCCGACTTCGCCGCCCTGATCCCCGCCCTCGCGGCCGCGGCCCGCGCCGCCGGGCCGCCCCAGATCCGTAACGCGGGCACCCTCGGCGGCAACATCGCCTCCGCCTCGGCGACGGGCGACACCCTGCCCGTCCTGGCCGCCCTCGAAGCGACCCTCGTCATCGCGGGCCCCGGTGGCGCGCGGCGCGAGGTCCCCGTCTCCCACCTGCTCGCGGGCATGGAGATGCTCAGCCCCGGCGAGCTCATCGGCTTCGTGCGCGTGCCGCTCCTGCACGCCCCGCAGACCTTCCTCAAGGCCACGGGGCGTACCGGCCCGGGACGCGCCCTCGCGTCCGTCGCGCTCGTCCTCGACCCGGCCAGGCGCGGCGTGCGGTGCGCGGTCGGTGCCATCGCGCCCATGCCGCTGCGGCCCCTGGAGGCCGAGCAGTGGGTGGCCTCGCTCATCGACTGGGACGGCGAGCGGATGCTCGTACCCGAGGCGCTGACCGCGTTCGGCGAGTACGTCGCCGCGGCCTGCATCCCCGACGCCGCCCCGGGCCCGGACGGCACCCAGGAGCAACTGCCGCCCGCCGTACTGCACCTGCGGCGCACGGTCGCCGCGCTGGCCCGACGTGCACTTGGGAGGGCGCTGTCGTGACTGACGAGCACAACCACGGTAGCCACGGTGGTCACCAGGGTGGCGGCTGGGAGCCGCTGCCCCAGGGCGACTACGACGCGGACGCCACCGCCTTCGTGCAGCTCCCCGAGGGCGGCCTCCCCGATGTGCCGCTGGCCGCGCCGGGGCACGGCTACGTACCGCCGCAGATCACCATCGCGCCCGGCGGCCCCGCGGCCACGGACCCGGCGGCGACGGGCGTGTGGGTACTGCCGCCCGACGTGACGGGTGCGCAGGCGGCGCCCACGGGCGCGGGGACCGGCGAGGTGCACTGGCCTGAACCGGCCGAGCACGGCGAACACGCAGGGCATGCCGAACCGGCCGCTCCGGAGGCGATGCCCTCGTACGGCAACGGGCTCGGGCATGGCGGCGGCCACGGGGCCGGGGTGACCGGGCAGTGGGACTTTTCCGACGCGCAGGCGGGGCAGGTGCCGCCCGCCCACGGGCATCCGGTGGCCGAACCGGCGGGGCAGGCCGGGCAGACCGGGCAGTGGTCGATCCCGGTCATCGCCGAGGGGGATCTTCCGGACGAGTCGGGCGAGTTCACCACGTCGTCCATCGCCGCGCAGTGGGGCCGGACGCCTCCGGCGACGCTGCCGGGTGGCGCGGTGGCGCCCTGGGCGGCGGAGGAGTGGGCACGGGAGCCTTCGCAGGACGTCACTGAGGTTCCGGGGGTCCGGGAGGTCCCGGAGGTCCAGGAGGGCGAGGCGTTCGAGCCTGAGGTCGCGCCGGAGGCGGCGTGGGGGGACGTACGCGGTGAACACGGCGTACGCGGTGAACACGGCGTACGCGGTGAACACGGCGTACGCGGTGAACATGGCGTACCCGCCGAGCACGACGTAAGCGGTGAGCACGACGTAAGCGGTGAGCACGGCGCAGGCGGTGAGCACGGCGCACGTGGCGAGCACGAGCCGGTCCTGGTGCCGGCCGCCGAGCCTTCTGACGTGCGTGAGGGCCGTGAGGTCCCTGACGTCCGCGACGTCCGTGACCGTGACGTCCGCGAGGCTCCTGAGCTCGACGAGGCCCCCGACGTTCCCGAGGCCCCCGAGCTCGCAGCCCCCGCCCCTGAGGCCGTCGACACCGACGAGCCCGCCCCCGACGCCGTGGTCGCCCCCCTCCACGACGACCACCCCCTCGCCTCCTACGTCCTGCGGGTCAACGGCACCGACCGCCCCGTTACCGGCGCCTGGATCGGCGAGTCCCTGCTCTACGTCCTGCGCGAGCGCCTCGGCCTCGCCGGGGCCAAGGACGGCTGCTCGCAGGGCGAGTGCGGCGCCTGCAACGTGCAGGTCGACGGCCGCCTCGTAGCCTCCTGCCTGGTGCCCGGCGCCACCGCCGCCGGCAGCGAAGTGCGCACCGTCGAGGGCCTGGCCGCCGACGGGCAGCCCTCCGACGTGCAGCGCGCCCTCGCCGGCCGTTGCGCCGTCCAGTGCGGCTTCTGCGTGCCGGGCATGGCGATGACCGTGCACGACCTCCTGGAGGGCAACCCGGCTCCCACCGAGCTGGAGACCCGCCAGGCCCTGTGCGGCAACCTGTGCCGCTGTTCCGGATACCGCGGGATCCTGGACGCCGTACAGCAGGTCGTCACCGAACGCGAGGCGTCCGCGGCGAGCGCGACCACTGCGACGGACTCGACAGGCTCCACCGCCTACGCGGGTGACGCCGGGGGCGAGGCCCGCATTCCGCACCAGGCGGGCCCCAGCGCGACCGAAGGTATTCAGGACGGAGGTCTGACGTGAGTGACGAAGCAGCAGCCATCGCGCCGCCGGCCCCCGTGGCCGAGCCGCTGCCGCACGGCCTCGGGGCCTCCCTGCCGCCCGCCGAGGCGCGCGCCAAGACGGAGGGCACCTTCCCGTACGCCGCCGACCTGTGGGCCGAGGGCCTCCTGTGGGCGGCCGTCCTGCGCTCCCCGCACCCGCACGCGCGCATCCTGTCCATCGACACCACCCACGCGCGCGAGATGCCCGGCGTACGCGCCGTCATCACGCACGAGGACGTCCCCGGAGCGCCCCTTTCCGGCCACCGCGCCGCGGACCGCCCGGTCTTCGCCTCCGACGTCGTACGCCACCACGGCGAGGCCATCGCGGCCGTCGCCGCCGACCACCCGGACACCGCGCGCATGGCGGCCGCGGCCGTCATCGTCGAGTACGAGCTGCTCGAACCCGTCACCGACCCCGAGCAGTCCTTCGCCGCCGAGCCGTTGCACCCCGACGGCAACCTGATCCGCCACATCCCCCTGCGCCACGGCGACCAGGACGCGGTCGGCGAAATCGTCGTCGAGGGCCAGTACCGCATCGGCCGCCAGGACCCGGCCCCCATCGGCGCCGAGGCCGGCCTCGCCGTCCCGCGGCCCGACGGGGGAGTGGAGCTCTACATCGCCTCCACCGACCCGCACGGCGACCGCGACCTCGCCGCCGCCCGCTACGGCCTCGAACCCGAGCGCGTGAAGGTCGTCGTCACGGGCGTGCCCGGCGCGACCGGCGACCGCGAGGACCAGAGCTTCCAACTCCCGCTCGGACTACTCGCGTTGAGGACCGGCTGCCCGGTCAAACTCACCGCTACGCGCGAGGAGTCCTTCCTCGGCCACACCCACCGCCACCCCACCCTCCTGCGCTACCGCCACCACGCGGACGCCGAGGGCAAGCTGGTCAAGGTCGAGGCGCAGATCCTCCTCGACGCGGGCGCGTACGCGGACACGTCCTCGGAGGCGCTCGCCGCCGCGGTCTCCTTCGCCTGCGGCCCGTACGTCGTCCCGCACGCCTTCATCGAGGGCTGGGCGGTCCGTACGAACAACCCGCCCTCCGGCCACGTACGCGGAGAAGGCGCCCTCCAGGTCTGCGCCGCGTACGAGGCACAGATGGACAAGCTGGCGAAGAAGCTCGGCATCGACCCGGCGGAACTGCGCCTGCGCAACGTCATGGCGACGGGCGACATCCTCCCCACGGGCCAGACGGTGACGTGCCCGGCCCCCGTGGCCGAACTCCTGTCCGCCGTAAGGGACTTCCCGCTCCCGGAGCTGCCCAGGGACACCCCCGAGGACGAGTGGCTGCTGCCCGGCGGCCCCGAGGGCGCGGGCGAACCCGGCGCGGTGCGCCGCGGTGTCGGCTACGGCATCGGCATGGTGCACATGCTCGGCGCGGAAGGCACCGACGAGGTGTCGACGGCGACGGTGAAGGTCCACGACGGCGTCGCGACGGTCATCTGCGCCGCAGTCGAGACGGGCCAGGGTTTCTCTACTCTGGCGAGGCAGATCGTCCAGGACACCCTCGGCATCGACGAGGTCCAGGTCGCGCCGGTCGACACGGACCAGCCCCCGGCCGGCCCCGGCTGCCGGGGCCGCCACACCTGGGTCTCGGGCGGAGCGGTGGAGCGGGCGGCGAAAATGGTCCGCACGCAACTCCTCCAGCCCCTCGCCCACAAATTCGGCATGTCCACGGAGCTGCTCCAGATCGCGGACGGCAAGATCACGTCGTACGACGGAGTCCTGTCGACGACGGTCACCGAGGCGATGGACGGCAAGGAACTGTGGGCCACGGCCCAGTGCCGCCCGCACCCCACGGAACCCCTCGACGCGGACGGCCAGGGCGACGCCTTCGTGGGCCTCGCGTTCTGCGCGATCCGCGCGGTGGTGGACGTGGACATCGAACTCGGTTCGGTACGGGTCGTGGAACTCGCAGTGGCCCAGGACGTGGGCCGCGTGCTCAACCCCGCCCAGCTGACGGCCCGCATCGAAGCGGGCGTCACTCAGGGCGTGGGCGCGGCCCTCACGGAGAACCTCCGCACCCCGCGCGGCCTGGTCCGCCACCCCGACTTCACGGGCTACGCACTCCCCACGTCCCTGGACGCCCCCGACATCCGCATCGTGAAACTGGTCGAGGAACGGGACGTGGTGGCCCCCTTCGGAGCGAAGGCGGCGAGCGCGGTCCCGGTGGTCGCGTCCCCGGCAGCGGTCGCCTCAGCGGTCCGCGCAGCCACAGGCCGCCCGGTCAACCGCCTCCCGATCCGCCCGCAGGCGGCGGTGGTGACGAACGCGTCCGCTCCGGCGATGGCGTCAACGGAGTAACCCTGCCTGCTCGTTGCAACTTGTGACACGACGTGTCGTTGTGTGACGCGATGTGGATGGTCTCTGCACCGGGCGGCGTGTGAACTGACAGTGCGTTTGGCTAGAGTTGTTGTCGAGACTTCGTAGACGAGGGCGCCGGCCGATGACCTTCGGCGGGCGACGCGACATGACGAGCGGTCTGGACGACGCCGGCTGCCGCCGCTCGACGAGCGGTCTGTACGGGACACGGGGACGCGGGGAACGGGGAGGACGCGATGGCAGAGGCAGCGGACAACGGCGGCGGGAGCGGCGGGTCGCCGGGGGGCTTCTTCGACGTACTCGGAGCGGTGGGGGCGGCGCAGGCGGCGGTGGGGGAGGTCGTCACCGAGCTGGAGTCGTTCACCAAGTTCCAGCAGCGGGTTGATCAGTTGATCAAAGACCTGAAGGGGTCACCGGCAGGCCCTCAGAAGGTCGCTGAGGAGCCCCTCGCACGGCACCAGTTCGGCGGCGGGCCGGACTCGTGGCGCGAGGCCAACGGCGTCTTCGACTCGTACCAGACGGTCATCAAGGAACTGGAGAGCCTCTCCAAGCTGCTCTCGGACTCCATAGAGGGCATGGGCATTGCTGTCATGGCCTCGCACAAGGGGTACGCGAACATCGACGTGGACATCCGTGATCGGATGTCGGCCATCAGCGCAGAGGCGAAGGAGCACTACGGGGGACCGTACATTCCCAAGCTTCCGAAGAAGACTGACACGGGCGGCGGCGACCAGGACAAGCCGGATCACGCCCCCACGGACGGCGACACGGGCGGGGCGATCTGATGGCATTGGCACCAATCGGCGGGGGCGCCGAGGGCGCTACGTCTTTCGATGGCATGAGCCACGAGGAAATGCTCAAGTGGCTGGATCAGGCGAACAGCGGCACCGTGCAGGCTGCTGCAGAAAAGCTCAAGGCCGCTGCCAAGGAAATCCACAAGATTGCCGAAGATCTCAAGATCCGCCCCCAGTGGGTGACTTGGAAGGGCGACGGTGCCGACGCTTTCCGCGTCTGGAGCGGCGACCTGGCCAACGCGACCGTGAGCCTCGGCGATTTCAGCGAGGACTCCGCGAAGTGGCTCTCACACGCCTCCGATGCGATCTCGACAGCCCAGGCTTCGATCCCACGGGACAAGGCCGGCGCGGAGGCGAACCTGGCGGCGGCCAAGTCGGCGCACAACGACCCTGACGCAGGAGCGATTTCCAGCAAATCCTCGAGCGAGTTGGCGGCTCTGGCGGCGAACAAGGAGAAGGTCCGCCAGGAGGCTGCAGGAGAAATGCGCAAGCTGGCGGGGGCCTACCAGGTTTCCGCTACGCAGATGAATGGGCTTAAACGACCGCGGTTCCCTCCGCCGCCGGAGGCGATTGCGCCGGTTGATGAAAGCAGAGATGTGGCTCGTCCCGGTGCCGGCAGCGGGGAAACGCCTGGTCCAACAGGGGGTGCGGCAGCCATCCCCGCACAGGGGCAACCCGCACACTCGGTCCGTTCTCATGCAGAGACACCAGATGCATCCGCCTCCGCAGTGTCACCTGAGCGCAGGACACCGACGGTCGTCGAGAGTCCCACGCACATGGGCATCGACTCTGTGGGCACGCTCCCCGAAGCGTCGCCGCCTGTGGCATCTCCGGCTCCCTCACAGCCCGGACCGAGTGTGACGGGACCAAACAACACACCACCACCGCTCACCGGGCCCATCCCGCCGGCCTACGGAAACAGCCGGGGCCCGCTCGCCGGACCCACTGCACGTGGGATCTCGCCCATGGGTAATGCCAAGGGAACTGTGAGGCCCGGGGGCCCGCCGGTGGAGAACGCCACGGGTCGGCCGTCGACGCCCGGCGGACGTGGCCCGATGATGCCTGGCCAGAACGCCACCTCTACGGGCCGGTCGGGCGCTCCCGGCCGTTTGCCGACCAACAACGGCGTGTCAGGGGGCCGTCCCCAACCTGTAACGGGACAGCCTGCCAAGGGAATTCCTCGCGGCAGGGTGATGGGTACTGAGGGCGTATCCAACAACCGGAGCGCCACAGGCCAAGGGCAGACGGGCGCCAGGCCGACCACTATGGGCGCCAACGGCAACCCGCGGGGTGCGTCCTCGGGACGACGGGCAGTCGGCGCGACTGGCGAGAACGGCGGCATCGTTGGCGGTCGTCCGCAACAGCAGGGCCGTGCGAACAACCGCTCCTTCAGTTCGGGCGGGTCAGGACTGGTACGCGGCCAAGGGCCCGCTGCTGGTGCCTCGCCGGAGGAATCGCACCATACAGGCCAGGCGGGCCGCGCCGGGGCGACGCCTCAAGGGGTTGGCCCCGATGGGCGCCGCGACGAAGAGCAGGGTTCGCGGCCCGACTACCTCGTCGAGGACGAGGAGACCTGGCAGCCGGACATCCGGCGCAATGTGCCGCCGGTCGTCGACGGCACATCAGAGAACAGCGAGAGGTAGTCGCATGCCCACCAGCGCGAGTCGGTACGGTCGCCGAGCTGTCTCCTCGGCAGCCCTCGGTCTGCTCCTGGTGGGCGTCGCTGCCACGCCTGCACCGGCGGAATCCACGCGATCCAAGCAGTGGTTCCTCGATGCCATGCAGGCTGAGGCCATGTGGAAGACGAGCACCGGCAAGGGCGTCACGGTGGCCGTGATCGACACCGGCGTGGATCCGAACAACGCGGACCTTAACGGCCGCGTGCTGAAGGGCAAGGACTTCGCCCCCTCAAGCCGTGCTGGGGATGAGCACACCGACTACAACGGCCACGGCACTGGTATGGCGGGCCTGATCGCTGGAACGGGCGCATACAGTGGCGGAAATGGAGCATTTGGCCTCGCACCGGACGCCAAGATTCTCCCCGTCCGAATGCCTGGCCCCGGGGACATCAGTCCGTTCGAGGTGAACGCCAGACTGAGTCAGGCCATCCGCTATGCGGCGGACGCTGGTGCCCAGGTCATTAACATCTCACTGACTGCCGGTAATGACTCGCAACAAGTGACGTCGGCGGTCAAGTACGCCCTCGGCAAGGGCTCACTGATCTTCGCGGGAGTCGGTAACAGTGGGGATAAGGGCAACCCAGTTCAGTACCCAGCAGCCACACCTGGGGTGGTGGGGGTAGGGGCTGTCGGAAAGGACCTCCACAAAACGGAGTTCTCCGAGTACGGCCAGCAGGTGGACATCTCGGCCCCAGGTGACGAAATGATCCATGCCTGCGGAGGCAAGACAGGGCTCTGCGAAAGCCACGGCACCAGTGACGCCACTGCCATCGCCTCCGCCAGCGCGGCCCTGATCTGGTCCAAGCACCCCGCCTGGACGAACAATCAGGTCCTCCGGGTCATCCTCAACACCATCGGCGCTCCCACAGACGGTGAGAAGCGCAACGACTCCATCGGCTACGGAATCGTCCGCCCGCGAATTGCCCTGAAGACCCCGGGCAACCCGGGCCCGGCCGACAAGTACCCGCTCCCGGACTACCCCGTCGCAGCGTCCAAGTCGCCGTCGGCCAAGCCGTCCAAGGGCGCGCAGGCCCCGGGCGGCACCAACTCCGCCGCGCCGGCCGCCGCGTCCAAGGGCGACCAAAGCAACACCCCGCTCTGGATCGGCGTCGGCGTAGGCGTGCTCGTCGTGGCCGGCGCCGCGACCGCAGTTGCGGTCACCCGCAGCCGGCGCCGCGCGGCGGCCTCGCAGGCCTCGCCGCCGCCGTACCCTCCAGCCCAGCCGCCCTACCAGGGGCAGCCCTACGGGGCGCCGCAGTTCACGAACCCACAGCCGTACGTGACGCCTCCGTCGAACGACAACCAGCACAGCCCTCATCAGGGTCCCTGACAGGGCCACCCGGGGACGTCCCGCACGACACTTTGCGGGCGGACGCCGGGGTAGCCGCGGCCAGGGATCCGCTGCTGGTGCCTCGCCGGAGGAATCGCACCCTACGGGCCAGGCGGAACGGGCCGGAGCGGCGCCCTAGGACGCCCCCTGTTGGACGCCGCGACGCAGAGCAGGGTTCGCGGCGCGACAGGCGTCGGAGTCGGGGCGGTGGCGCTGGTTCCGGAAACGATTCCGGGTGCGCTGGCGGGAGCCATTGCGGGCGGCTTCTTGAGGGAAGTTCCCGGCATGGCTGTCGACCGCATCTTTGACGTTCGAGAATTAGATACAGCTACAGACGAAGCCCCTTACCCGACAGGTCAGGAACTCGACAGGACGCAGGACTTCGTTAACAGCAGGCTCAATTGTCGGCGGACGATGGGCTGAGGCGACATCATGTGGTCTTGCCGAAAGATGGCACTAGCGATCTAGTTCGGAACGCGGTCAACCATAGCTAGAGCGAACGCGAAAGAGTCATGGAAGATGCAGAGAAGCGCTCTACAGTATAAATGGTCAGGAATTTATCCGTCGTGAGGAAGAGTGCGCGGGATTTCGGGATCGGTGCGGTGTGTGTCTGCGGGCTGACAATTGGCGGCCTGTTTGGGTACCAGCAAATATTCACCCAGGGGCTAGACCGGCTTCCGGATAGGGTGTGCGATGGTGCTGTCGACCGGGAGACCGTGGCCCACGTTCTGCCCGATGCCCGTTCGGCGAGTGAAGACGGCGGCGCGACGGGAACTGGCGACAATTTCTTGGTCGGTTGCCGCGTGGACACAACTGGCGACTCGCTCGTTTCCGGGGAGGTCAAGGTCCAAGACGTCTCTGCGAAGAGCTGGAGTGACTTCTACAAGGGCTACGGTGGCTCAGAAGAAGGCAAAGCGCTACACGTCGCTACCAATGAGGTCCGGGCGCTCTCGAAAACCCGCATCGCCTCTGTATATGTGCCTTGCGTCCCACGTGGTGTGAAGGCATCCAATGCGAGGCAGTCCTATGCCTTGATAGGCGAAGTAAGGGTAGTTGGGGAGAGCCGAGTCAAGGGGGCGGTACTGCGCCAGGAACTTACGGACTTCGCGTACCAGCTCACGCAGCACGCCTACAAGACTGCTGAGTGCCAGAAGGACCTGGGATTCCCCGAAGAACTTCCCGGCTACCCTCCGAGTCTCACCGCCAGCGAACCCCTATCCCCTTGATCCCGATCTCTCCGCGCCGGCGCACTGCCCGGATGTCGTGGGCGGCGTGCCGGGCGGTGTCGGCGGCGAGCGCCGCCGCGCTGGTGCGTACGGCACGGTCCTCCATGTCCGTCCCGCTGCCGCCCACGCCGGCCGAGACCGACAGAGGCTCGTCACCGCCCGAACTGACACGGCAGTTGACGAAGACGTGGGCGCCGGTGCCATTCAGGTACCCGATCGTCAGCGGCGCATGGCCGGACTTGGGGGCATCGCGCTCGGCGTCGGCGCGGGTGTAGTCGCTATCCTGGAGCGGGCGGTACTCGATGTCGACCTTCGCCCCTCCGCCGGTCAGCAAGCACTGCCCAAGTGCCCAGCCAAACAGAGGGAACTGGCCGTGCTCGACGGAGGCGAACTTGGTGCGTTCCGCTCTTGGAACTTCTCGCCGTGTTCAGACATGAGGTCGCCCTTCACTGCCGTGTCGGGCAGCGACTTCTCGCACACCTTCCCCGAGACTGTCACGGCGGGATGCTCGTCGGGCAACAGCAGCCAGACGCTGGCCCCGGCCCCGAGGACCAGCAGCATGCCCACCACGACGGCGGTGACCTTCCACAGCCGGCAGCCCGGCGACAGGCCGTCTAGCGTTGCGTGGGCTATTTTCGCCAGGACCTCATCCTGTGGACCTGCACCTGGTGTGCGTACGAGAGAACGATCCCTGCTGCTTCAAGAGCCCTGCGAGCTTGATGGTTATGGGTGTTGGTGAAGAGCACGCATCCCACAAGGGTTCAACTTCGAATCATCTATCGCATGCGGCTCCAGACGATGGCGCCTACCACCGTTCCAGCCAATCTGCCGCTTATCATGATCGGCATGGCGGGGGCTGATGTTTCTGAAGATTCGCACAGCTTCTATGCAATTGAATTGCGAATAAAGGCGCTCAACTCGAATCACGGGCAATATGGGACATTTCTTAATCGGTTGCAATGCTTGTGAGTGAGTGTGGTGGCTCGCTAGATTGACATGGAGTGTGACTGGTCCTAGTACTCGGCACGGGGGAGCGTCCAGGTGGCATGGGAAGAGTGGGAGCAGCTCAAGGCGCAGGCTACTGAACGGAGTTCGGCCCGTATGCGCCTGAATCAACTGGCGGACGTGGGCGGAAGCGGCGAGCAAGGCCTGATGGTCTATCAAGATGAGCTGGGGGCTGTGGGGCATGAGGCTCACGAGCTTCATGGTGATCTTCATGCGCAGGCCGACATTGACGGCATGGGTGCAGACAAGCAGGGCAACGGAACCACGACGCGGGCTGCGGTCGAACTCAAGAGGCAGAATTTTGCGATGGGTGGAGCCCTGTCGCAGGCCGTCAAGACGTGGAGCAGCCAGGTGGACTCGCTGCTGCAAGCCTGCGCCCATATCTCGAACCATCTGAACTACTCCAAGAAGTCTTATGCTCACGACGACGCGATGATCGCGGCATCGGTCAGGCACGCTGATGGTTCGGCCATGTCTGTGTCGGAGCTCAACAAGTACTTCAAGTAGCGGGGGCTGCTGTGTCAGGTGTCACGATGACGGACCTAGCAGAAGTTGACCTCGGCAAGCTGGAGGCCAGCGTCGCCGACTGGAAGACGGTCGTCGGCAGACTGAAGGATCTGGCGGACAGGGCCGAGAGGGGCCTGCAGGCCAAGGCGGAATCCGCCCGATGGACCGGAGTGAACTCGGACGTCACGCGAGCCTTCGTGGGGAAGACGGCCAAGGAGTTCAGGGATGCGCATGCCGAGGCGGACAGCATCTTCAAGGTTCTTGACGACGCCCACAGTGAACTTGTGGGTATTCAGAATAAGTTGAAGACGGCTATTGGGAGCGAAGCGACGGAGCTTGGCGTCAAGGTCGAAGACTACGGAAATGAAGACGGCGCCCCGACGATCCATGTCTTCTTCCCGCATGATCGCACGACGGATGACAGCCACACTCAGGACGAGCTCGACAAGGCCCACGGCCTGGCGACCCGCATCGCCAACCTCGTAGCTCACGCCCAAGAGATCGACGCCTCTGTCGCTCGGGCGCTGCAGAAGAGTTACGGCAAGGACAAACACGACTTCGGGCATGAGACGTACACGTCCCTGGACGACGCCGAGCAGCAGCGAGCCACCGAACTGGCCAAGCTCGGCCCGAAGATGAGCGACAAGCAGTTCACCGAGTTCAACTCCATCATGAAGTGGAACGCGAAGGACGCGGACTTCACCACCGCCTTCTACAAGTCCCTGGGCGGGCCTGAGAAGACCCTTGAGTTCTACGGGCGCATGTCCCTAGACGGCACCAACGGGGACGACAAGAGCCGGCTGGCCTTGACCAAGGATCTCCAACACAACATGGGGACTGCGCTTGCCACCGCGACTGACTCCCACAACAAGCCGCATCTGTCCGACAGTTGGAGAACCCAGTTCATGCGTCTGGGCGCCAGGTCGATAGAGATCGAACCAGGGGCGATGTACCCGCCCCGTGGCTACCAGATCCTCGGTGGGCTCCTGCGGTACGGAGACTACGACCCAAAGTTCATCAATCCCATCGCGGAACACATTGTTCAACTGCACCATAAAGACCCTGACTTCTTTATGAGGGACATTCCGGAAAGTAGGAGTGATCTGGACTACGGTTTCAATCCATCCGGAAAGGACGGTGCGGGGTATGACCCGTTGGGTAGCGTTCTGGAGGGCCTCGGTCACAGCCCCGCAGCGGCAGAGCAGTTCTTTTCGGATTCGTATACGCCTACGGTCTACAACGAGGACGGCACCGTCGCCCACGGAAAGTCTCTTGGCTACACGTACTTCGACGAGCTGACGAAGAAGGACTTCAAGTGGCCGGTCGACTCGCTGGAAGGGCCGGCCGTCGCTGGTGAAGACGACGCGAAGCGGATCCACGGGTATGGACAGGACGCATTGGGGCACGCGCTTGAGGCTGCAACGACAGGCGTTCCCTACGGAAGTGATGGTCCGACTCCGCCGCACTCCGAGAAGGGTGCGGCGATCTTCCACAATATCGTCGAACGATATGGAACCAGTCCAACCGATCTCAATGACTCCCCGATGCGAGATAGTCTGGGAAACATTACCGCCGACTACATGCGGGACGTCCAGGCCGGTTACAAGGGAGATCCGTCCACAATCGCCACGCATGGCGCGAGTGCACATCTTGAATCAGCTGGCCCAAACAACACCGACGGGATCTCCCCCAACGCTCTCAAGAACTTCCTGGCTGCAGTCGGTAAGGATCCTGATGCGAATGGCGCCATCCTTGCCTCACAGCAGGCTGTCACCACGGAGCTGGTGAATGGAGCGATCAAGGAGGGTCATAGTTATGGTTATCTTTCCGATAATGTCGGCAATGAGACCCAGCCGGGAGCGCGTATAGCCGGAATAATGGCGCAATCCCGCGGTGACGCGATCTACGACGATCAGATCGACGACGATGCGAAATTCAATGAAGGGTTGGGTACAGCGGACAAATGGGCCGGGCGCATCATCGGGATGGGGGTGGGCAAGATTCCCGTTGCGGGTGACGTCGTGGGTTGGGTCACCGAAGATGTCCAGGAGTCCGTGGTGTCGAATTACACCAGGGATTCAACTGTCAAGGCCAGTATGGACAAGGATGCCTACATCGAAGGGCAGCAGGCGTCGTCCGGGCAGGCCATTTATGACGCCACGAAGCGTGGTGCTCTCGAGGCGGGGTACTCCGCAGATCAGGCTGACACGCTTGCCGAGCACGCCAAGAACGAGGCCCTCGCCAGCTACGGGCTTGGGATGCAAGGGGCGGGAAGGAAGTAGATGAATGCGGTTCCGAAGGTCCGGCGATTCCGTAAGCCGTGGTTGCTATCCGGACTCTCGGTGCTGGTCGTCCTTGTGGCAATGTTGGTCTGGTCCCCCTGGTCTTCCGGCGAAAAAAGAGTGGCAATTCCGGACAAGGTCTGCCAGAAATCCTTGTCGAGTAAGTACGTTGGACCGCTCTTGCCGGTGAGTGGGGAAGAATTCAAGGAGGTGCCGATAACTACCGGATTCGCACTTCCAGTAAAACCCTATGTTCATGGAGGCGGAGGGAGTTGCGATCTGTCCGCGGGCGGACAAGGGATCTCAATTGAGCACAACCTGTTCCTCGATGGATACGCGGACAAGAAAATTAAGGAGGCTTCAAATAGCCCTGGGTCCAGGGGAATAAGGTTCGGTGACGCCAAGGGGTATGTGGGGCAGTTCGAGCGGGACTCGAAGTATCTTAAGAGTGCCTCGCATGTTACGAGTGCCTCTCTTTACCTGGCCTGTCCGAAGCCGGGGATCCATGACAGCAAATACGTACTCAACGTAACTGTCGTAGCGTCGGGATCCCGTGCCGATGCAACCACGCGCCAGAACGTGGTCTCCCTGATTTCGGAAGCCACGCGCATCGTTGCCCGGGACTTGCTCGGCTGCAAGGGCGCGGACAATTTGCCGAATGGCTCTGCGAAGGTCGAGCGGTGAGGGTCCTCCATCCGCGAGGGTCCGCCCACCAAGTTCCGTCGACAGTTCGCTGACTGACATCAACGGCAAGGGGATGAGTAGGGCCGACTGAGGCGCGGGTGACTGCCGTTGGCTTCACGCGTAGTGCGGGACATCTAGTGCGGGGCGGATGTCGGTCATCACGACGCTGGTGCCCGTTCGAGGATCGGAGGTCACGATGACGTCCGGGCGGCGCAGGACCTACTTGGGCTCCTCCTCCACGTCTGGGACTCCGGTGTGCGCCACCAGGTTGTTTGGTTTGGCGTGGCCTGCTTCGGACGTTTCCTGATGCGGAGCGCTGACAGTTCATGGGGCCGTCGGGGGTCGCAGCGTCGTCCCGTTGACCCCTTCCTTTGCGATCTCCAACTTGCCGGGAAGCGCGTCGTCCAGCCTGGGGAGCAGGGAGCAGCCCCCGCATCGCCAAGTAGGCGTCAGGGTTCCGTTGTTCGTCAGGCTTTGGTTACGCGGCTTCCGGCTGGCAGGCGCGGCACGTGGCGCATTTACCTGGTCCGGGGGAGCGGAATGCGCGGTCGCAGCCGTCGCAGTTTTGGAGTGGGGCCGGGCGGGGTGGGGATGGCGTCGTTGGCAAGCGGGACGGCAGGGGTGGTGGGAGGAGTTCTGACAGGCGGTGGGACAGGAGGGCTGCCGGGCTGCGGAGGGGTTCCGGTGGGAGGCCGGTTGTGAGGGTTCGGCGGATTGCCTCCGGTGTGATGCCGCGGTCCATCCATGTCGTCACCGCGGGTGCCAGGCGGTGTACGTCGCGAGTTGCGAGCAGGAGGCGGGGGTCGTCGCGGCGTAGGTCCGCGAGGAGTGACACGGCCGGGTCGGAGGAGGTGGAGGGCGTTGAGTGCGTTGAGTGCGTTGAGTGCTCGGGGTGCGCGGGCGGTGGTGTTGAGGGGGTGATTGGCCGATCTGGGCGCGGGGGAGTTGCCGGAGTGTGGGGTTCCCGCGAGGGCTTTGGCCCTGAACTGCCGTTCATCGCCGGTGGGTTGTTGTACGACGTCGTGCGCGTGATCACTCGGCCTGACGGTAGGCGTTCGCGGGTTCGGGTCAGGTAGCCGTGTGCTTCCAGTTCGCGTAACGCCGCTGCGATGCGTACCTCGCCCTCCGGGAAGCGGGCTGTCAGGGTTTTGATCGTGACGCTGGCTCCTCGTGGGAGCGACTGGATGTGCGCCGCCAGGCCGATCGCCGTGAGGGAGAGTCGGCGGTGCTGGACCAGGTGGTTGCCGACGATCGTGTAGCGGTCGGCATGGCGGCGGTTGATGTGGTGGATTCCGCCGGCGGGGGTTGCCCCTGAGGGAACATCCGGCTCGGCGCACGAGGGCGCGTTAAGCTGCTCAACAGCCATCGGGAAGGGTTTGCTTCCTTGGTGGTTAGGCCCTCGCCTTGGGATGCCAGTCCCGGCGGGGGCCGAAGTGTTTGTGGGGTTGTTTCGCTGAGACTGGTGTGTGAAGCAGCCTGTGCGCAAGTTGAGTTGGGCGTGATCACTCTTGTGGGTGAGGGCGGGGTGGGGCAGCCTCGCGGCGGGGGTTTGGGGGAGGTTGGGGAGGGTGCTCTCCCGAGATCCTTGGCTTTTGATCGCGGGGCGGTCCGGGGGTCGGATCACCGCGTCGTGAGTTCCTCGATGCGGACAGAATCGGCAGAATCACTTCGATACATCTAATTCCGCCCAGACTGATTTGGTGGGCGTCGGACCGAGGGTTGTGCCCCAGCGGTCCGCCAGGGCGTTGATGAGGAGCAGGCCTCGGCCTGACTCGGCGTCCAGGGGCGGGTGTTGGGAGAGGGGTGGTGGCGTGGCGTCACCCCGTGTGTCCGTCACCTCGATACGTAGCGTGTTCGTCGGTGTGAGTTTGAGCGTCAGGCGGAAGTCCCGGCTCGGTACGCGGCCGTGAGTGATCGCGTTGTTTGCCAGTTCGGCCGCGAGTTGTTCCGCTGCCTCGAATGGCCTTTCCCAGTCGAGGAGTTGTTGGACTGTCAGGCGACGAGCGAGGCGGGCGCCTCTCGGCGTTGCGGACAGGCGGATTGTGAAGGTGAGTTCGGTGGCGTTCATGTCACTCAGCGTGGCCAGGCAGTCGTAGCCTGAACAGTGATCGCGGTGGTACTTACGGTGACTGTCCAGGGTCTGTACCGGCTTGTCCCGACTGTCCCCGTGACCTGTTGGGGAGGGCGAAGGCATGGCTGTGGACGGTGAGCATGCGTGTGAGGACGAGCAGGCTGATGAACCCGGGTGGGACGTCACCCCCGAGGGCGAAGTCGGGGCCGTTGTCGAAGCTGTCGGGCGGCAGTTGAAGCTGTGGCGAGAGGCTTCCGGGATGCGGCCTGCCGAGTTCGGGGCCGCCGTCGGGTACGGCGAGAACCTGGTCTACAAGGTGGAGCGCGGAGCGCGGATTCCGCGACCGGAGTTCCTCGACAAGGCTGACCAAGTCCTGGGTGCCGGCGGGAAGATCGCCGCGATGAAGGCGGACGTTGCCGAGGCCAGATATCCCAAGAGGAGGCTTCGTGAACTGGCCAAGCTGGAGGCGCAAGCAGCGGAGGTCGGGGCCTACGGCAACCACAACCTGCACGGGTTGTTGCAGACGGAGGAGTATGCGCGGGCCTTGTTCGAGATGCGGCGGCCCGCGTATCCAGAGGACGAGGTGGAGCGAGCGGTGGCTGCCCGGATGGCCCGGAGGTCGATCTTCGAGCGATCGCCGGCCCCTGCGCTCGTCTTCGTTCAGGAAGAGGTGACGCTGCGGCGGCCCATTGGAGGCAGAATGGTGCTGCGTCAGCAACTCGAACGCCTGTTGGAGGTCGGTAAGTTGCGGAACGTCGAGATCCAGGTGATGCCGACGGACTGCGGCGATCACGCCGGGATGGGTGGCCGGATTCAGGTGCTGAAATTCGAGGACGGTTCGGCTGTGGGGCACGACGAATCCCAGTTCGGTGGTCGGCCGGTATCCGATCCGCGGGAGATCAGAGTCCTTGAGCTGCGCTACGGCACCATTCGGGCCCAGGCGTTCACCCCTCGGGAGTCGCTGGCCTTCATCGAGCAAGTGCTGGGAGAGACATGATGCGCAATCCCTCCGGTGGGGATGCGGCCGGGCTGAGCTGGTTCAAGAGCAGCTACAGCGACAGCAGTGACAGCAGCGAGTGTGTCGAGGTGGCGGTCACCCCTGCTGTCGTCCACGTCCGTGACTCCAAGGACGCCCGGCGGCCTCACTTCACTGTGGCGCCGGGCGCCTGGGCCGTGTTTGTCGCCTCCTGCTGATCCGGGGAGCGGCGAGGCCGGCCGCCAGTCCGGCTGCCGTCCCCGCCCTGTTTTCGTCGACGTCAGTCGGTCACGAGTGCACGTAGTGGTTGATCGAGCAGGCGCGTACGTAGTGGTTTTCCAGGCAGGCCTTCATGCCGTAGCCCCGGTCCTCGGGGAGGTTTCCTCCCTGGCAGTCCGCGCCCGGTGACGGCTTGCCCTTCGTGCTGACGGTGCGGCCCGTGGTGAGGATGCCCTTGACGAAGTAGCCGTCCGACCGGTCGTCGACGGCGCACATCTTCACGGGTCCTCCGGGACGCACTTGTCGTCTGAATTACCGCGGTGGGGCCCTCGCCTCGGGCATGGCACCGCTGCCGCGCGGCGATGGCCGGCGCGGCAGCGGTGGTGATGTCCCCCGTTGTTCGAGGTGCAGGCTTTCGGCCTGCACCTCGCGTACCCCCGTACTACCTAACGCGCGACGACACTCTAACGCTCGTCTTCGCGCATTAAGGTGCCCTCACGCTATCGCGCGACAGGGCTGACACGGCGTGCTGAAAGCGGAGGAATAGGTCGGACCGCACGTGAAGATCCGGTGCGCATTAGATTGGCGTCGATGACTGAGCGACCACAGCCCGGTGCCGCCCGCCCGGGCGGGCGCACGGCCCGCACCCGTGCGGCCGTCCTCCGTGCCGCCCTGGAGGAGCTCGACGAGACCGGGTTCGGCGGCCTCAGCCTCGACAAGCTCGCTGCGAGATCGGGCGTCCACGTCTCGACGATCAGGCGCCGCTGGCGCAGCGTCGAGGGCGTTGTCGTCGATCTGCTCGCCCAGCACAGCCGGACCATCCATACGCCGGACTCCGGTGACTTCCGGCAGGACCTGTACGAACTGGCCCAGGCCATCGCCGACTTCCATGCCATGCCGCGCAGCCGCAACCTCGTCGAGGCCGTCGTGGCCGCCGCCGCGTACGACCCGCGAATCGCGGAGGTCGTCCGCGGCGCCTTCGGCGCGCGTACCGAGGTGGTGACGCAGTTGGTGCGGCGCGCCGTCGACCGCGGCGAGGTCCCACCGGACACCGATCCCTACGAAGTCATCGCGGCCCTCAGCGCGCCCTTCTACTACCGGCTCCTCATCATGCGCAGTGCCATCGATGCCCGGCTGGTACTCACGAGCGCCGAGGCCGCGTATCGGGCGGCTTGTGGGGGTGTGTTCGGTGACGCGGTCGGTGACGCGGTCGGTGACGCGGTCGGGGGTGGGTTCGGTGGTGCGTCTGGTGGTGCGTCTGGTGGTGCGGCTGGTGGTGTGTCTGGTGGGGGTGAGTGACCGGCCTAGCGGTCAACTTCGGCCGAACCGGTGTGGCCGCGCATCGTCGTCCCCATGACTCGTTCATCGCGATGACCAGCGCAGACGTCGTGTGACGGTCGCGCAGCGGGCGTGCAGATCGAGCAAACGTCGGCCATCCACGCGACCGTTTCCGCCGACGGATGCCTACTGTTGAGTACGAGGGCCGCCCGACTTCCCCCCGTGGTTGGGCGGCCCTCATTCCGTTTGCGTCAGGCCGGTGGTCATCTGGTGGCCGCTTGGTGGAGTTGCAATGGTCCAGGCCTATGGTGAGGCGGCACTGCCGCGTCACGGGGGTGGCAGGAGTGGCCGGAGGGGCCCCGCGCTCTCGAATGCGGGGTCCCGTACGGCCGGGTCGGGCCGGGCCCGTGCCACCTTGTCTGGGCGGGTCGCCTGACAGCCCGTCTCCGTGGAGTCGTACGTTGGTGGTGCGAACTTCGCGTTGAGAGGACGGCAGCCGTGACGACGACAGGTGAGCCTTCAGGTCGCCAGAATCCGGCGGATGAGCCCGAGCCGCGCGCTTACGAGCCGGGACCTTCCGCCGGGAAACTGCTGCTCTTCGTGGCGGTGTTTGTTGCGTTTGCGGTGATTGTTGTGGGTGGGGGCGTGATTCTTACGGCTGGGGGATGACGGGCGCTGCCGCTTGGTCTTTCAGGGGTGGGTGCAGCCCACGGCTTTCATGGTTGCGGGCATGTAGGCGCGCATGAACTGCTCGATTTCGTTTCTCTGGTGGACGATCTTTTGATCGCGAGTGACTTTGAGGGCGAGGGTGAAGTGCCATTTTCCCCGGTCCTCGCATCGGGTCGTGGCGATCGCTCCGTTGTCTCCGAGCGTGGCGGATTCGGCCAAGTGGCTTACGCGTCTTGGCTCCCACAGTCCGGTGACAGAATTGTCGAGTGACGAGTAGTCCATAGGGTCGATGGTGTCGGTATGCCAGGCAAACCTGAATCGCAGCGCTTCGGATTTGTCGACAGAAATGATGCACACCGACGTCTCCTTCCCTCCCCGGCCGGCGGTGTGCCACTCGCTTAATTCCCCTGTGGGTTTGAGCAGGGGTGCAGTGAGCTTTTGTTCGACGGGCGTGTCGCAAATCGACCTTGGAATGCTGATGTCCTGCGCGGTACAGGCGGGCACGCAGAGCAGAGTGAAGGTCGCCAGCGCATATGCTCCGCCCACCCTGTTGCGAAGGCTCACTGGGTGGGCTCCCCTGATACGCCATGAGCGCGTTGGGACCCCGCGTCAGCGGCTTGGTCAACTACGTTCTGCGGATCGTACGGTGAGTCGCGAGTGTGATGGACCTTGCGCCACTCCTCTGCCAGAGCCATGAGCTGATCGTTTCGATTGCTGTAGTTGGCGATATTGGCGTCTGCTGCTTTGTTGTCGAGATTTCGCTGTTCGTCGGCCAGCCACTTCTCTGTCACGTAGTCAACTCCTGACTGCACCTCATCGCTGCCGACGGGGAGGTATCCAATGGCCTGATCGACGACCCACTTGTGTTTGAACTCTGCGGTCTTGGGGTCACCCGCAGCGGCGACCCTTGCCTGCTCCAGGAACCCCACTGTTCGTCCCGCACGCGTCAGTGAATCCAGCGGGCGCTTCTGATCGGGGTCGTGAATATCGCTCACAATTGCGTGATTGATCCCGCCGTTGAGCGCGGCGTACGACGCCTGGTCCTTGGATACCTGTTTCACGACCTCGTATAGCGTGTCCTGCTCGATGGCGGACCCCTTCATTTCGATTCGGCTCGCCGCCCCATGCACCGTATCCCCATGATTGACCAGGATCTTCGCCATAGGTTCCCTCAATGACGCCGGGAATTTGTCGCCCTCGTCTGCCAGGTATTTCAGCGACGACTTGAACACCTCATTGTTGTCCTTGGAGTGCTCGACGTACTTGGCGTTCGGGTCCGATGGGTCGAGGCCCGTTGTGCCCGCCTGGAGCGCTGCCGCGAAGCCCTTGTGGGTGTCCTTGTCCAGGGACGGGGTGTAGACCGTCGCCTTTGCCGCCTCGTCCGTGTGCAGCGTGACCTTCCAGTCGCGGTCGTGCATCAGGTACTTCATGCGGTCGTCGTCATTGAGGTAATGCGCCGCCGTCGCCGGCTCGTGGCTCATGACGCCGAGTACGCCGTCGACCGGGTCGTTGGCGAACCAGCCGTCCCGCTTCCCGCTGTATTCGCCCTTCAGGTCCCAGATGTCAGGGTTCTTCTTCTCGGCCCTGATCATGTCGTCGCCGAGGTCCTCGAGGAAGTCGCGCCCGTATCCGTCGCCGTGCTGCATCAGCGTGACCAGGGACTGGTATCCGCGGACCTTGTCCAGCCTCGCCGCCTGGACATCGGTCTCGTAGCGGGCGACGCCCGCCTTCCGCATTTCCGTCCGCCAGTTCTTGTACCACTTGGAGTCGGAGTTCTTGGTGGCTGTCGCGAGGGAGTTGGCGAGGCCTGTTTCGAGGGACGCGTAATCCGCGGCGTGCCGGGGGTCCGTTACGTGGGCGAGGTCGCTCAGGCTGTTGCTGAGGCGGATCGTGCCGTTCGCGCCGAGGCTGTCGAGGACGGTTCGGCTGAATACCGGATCGTGGCTGTTGTCGCGGAACGAGCGTTGCAGTTCCGCGAGTTGGTGCGGTGTGAGTCGTCCGCCGTCAGCCAGTTCGCGAGCGGATTCCGCTGCCGCGTCGGCCTCGTACCGTTCGATGTCGCCCTTGGCGCGGGAGTTGAATCCGTTGCCCGTGCCGTCGGTGAGGACGGAGTCGAAGACCGCCGCGCTCAGCGCGATCTCGACACCCGCATCGGCGTCCCCGACCGCGCGCACCGCCTTGTCGATGCGCACCTGCCAGGATGCGACCGCCCTGTGAACCTCGGCTCTGCTTCCGGGGTCGTGCATCGCAGAGCCCGACTCGCTCGCCGCCGCGCGCTCCTCGTCGTACGCCACCACCCCCCGGTCCGAGACCTTTATGCCGGCCTTGACTGCCTCCTGGCGTTCGGACGAGAGGCGGCCGCGCAACGTCGTGAACTGCGCGTGCGCGTCCCGGAGCAGCGAGGCGATCGCCTTTGCTTCTGTCTGGGCGTTCTGGAATTCGTGGAGCGTTACGTCGAAGCGCTTGCCGGCCGCGTCTGCGCTGAGGCCGGTCCAGGCCGCGGGGGACGGCGGGCCGGGCGTGATGCCGTGCACGTCCCGCTTGTAGTCCGCCTCCCGCTTTCCGAATTCCTTCGCCATGCCGTCCCAGCGGTCGGCCGCCGTGGTGAGCGTGGCGAGGTCGGTGGTCATGATCTCGTGGTACGTGGGCATGGGTCCGGCCCTCTCCTGTCCTGTCCTCGTGTGTCGGTCGGGGGCGGTCGGGTCGTACGGCAGTACGTGGCGGGTGGGTCGTACGGCAGTACGTAGTGGTCGGGACGTACGGCAGTACGTAGCGGTCGGGGCGTACGGCAGTCAGTAGCGGTCGAGTGAGGACGACGTCCGGGCGTGCGCCCCTACGCCGAAGTCCGTTCCCTGGAGGAGTGCCGTGGTGGCGCGCAGCGACACCTTCTCCGAACCCAGCCTGTTCATCAGGGACTTCACCTGATCCGCCCAGGCCTTGTGCGCCTTCTTCAGGGCCGATGACGTGTCCCATCCGTGCCCGTCCTTCGCGTCGAACGCCCGGACGGCGGCGCCCGTGTCCTCGTCCGCCCACTCGCCCGCGTGGCGCGTGTCAGGTTCGATGTGGTTCTCGATCGCCCGTGCCGCGGCGCGCTTCCGCGCCGGTGACGAAGCCAGATTCTGCTGCCCCTGAGCAGGTCCGATGACCATGATGCCGATGTCCTCCCCGTGTGTGCTCGCATCCCGCGCATCGCCCAACTGCCTTGCGGCGAGGCGGGATTCTGGGCAACGAGGGGCGGGGCGGGCTGGTCACCCCACGTCCGGGTGATCAGTGACGCGACCCGGTGGCGGGCGGGCGGAGGGGCGTCCGTCTCGGGTGACGTACTCCGTCCGGCTTGACGGGGAGCCGCGATGCAACACAGAAGGGCGCCCCGCCGAAACGGGGCGCCCTTCCACGAGCGTGCTGATCGAGGCCGTGACCGGAATCGAACCGGCGTGCTTCGCTTTGCAGGCGAATCCCTCAACCACTCGGGCACACGGCCAACTGAGTTCCGAACAAAGTTCGTTGAACTCGATGTCTCGACCGTACGGCCCCTGGTCCGCCGCGCCAAGAGAGGCGCGTGGGCCGCAATGTGACTGCCATACGGCGTTCATGGTCGTACGACCAAGGGACCAGGAGAACGGGGACCACCGACAGGGGTCAAGTGCTGTCGTGCCCCTTACTCTGAGCCGTATGGCCACCCTGGAACCGCGCGACGACGCCGATGTCCTAGCCACCCCGACCCTGACCCCGACCCCGACCGCCGTCACCCCGACCGCCGCCACCTCGCCCGCTCCGGCCACCCCGCCCGGCGTCGGCGTCCTCAGCCGTTCCTACCGGTCCCTGAGCATCGGCATCGTCTCCGTGGTCCTGCTGATCGCCTTCGAGGCCACCGCCGTCGGGACCGCCATGCCCGTCGCCGCGCGTGAGCTGGACGGGGTGTCGCTGTATGCGTTCGCGTTCTCCGGGTACTTCACGACGAGTCTGTTCGGGATGGTGTTCTCGGGGCAGTGGGCGGACCGGCGCGGTCCGCTCGGGCCGCTGGGGGCGGGGATCGCCGCGTTCGCGGTGGGGCTGCTGCTCGCCGGGACCGCCGGGTCGATGTGGATGTTCATCGCCGGGCGGGCCGTGCAGGGGCTCGGGGGCGGGCTCGTCATCGTGGCCTTGTACGTCGTCGTCAGCCGCGCCTATCCGGAACGGCTGCGGCCCGCGATCATGGCCGCGTTCGCTGCGAGCTGGGTCGTCCCGTCCGTCGTCGGGCCGCTCGCGTCCGGCGCCGTGACCGAGCACCTCGGGTGGCGGTGGGTGTTCATCGGGATCCCGGTGCTCGTCGTGTTCCCGCTGGCGCTCGCGCTGCCGCAGATCCGGCGGCGCGCGTCGGGACCCGCGGAGGACGCGGCGCGCGGAGCCGTCGACGGCCGTCGCATCCGGCTCGCCCTCGGGATCTCGCTCGGGGCCGGTCTGCTCCAGTACGCCGCCCAGGACCTGCGGTGGATCTCGCTCCTGCCCGGTGCGGCGGGCGTGGCACTGCTCGTGCCTGCCGTGCTCGGGCTGCTGCCCCGCGGGACGTA
The DNA here is from genome assembly GCF_056432625.1 of Streptomyces sp. NPDC045026. NCBI lineage: Bacteria > Bacillati > Actinomycetota > Actinomycetes > Kitasatosporales > Streptomycetaceae > Streptomyces > Streptomyces sp. NPDC045026. The sequence continues at coordinate 111,582 of NZ_JBWKIS010000012.1, read as the reverse complement.
CCGCGCCGCCCGCGGATTGCCCGCCGTGGTTCTCCTGCGCGGTGTCGCTGCCGGGTCCTTCATCGCGGCCGAGTCGTTCGTGCCGCTGATGCTCGTCACGCAGCGCGGGCTCTCGCCGATGATGGCCGGGCTCTCGCTCGCGGTGGGCGGGGCCACGTGGGCGTTCGGGTCGTTCCTGCAGTCGCGGCCGCGCTTCGAGCCGCATCGGGAGCGGCTGATGGCGGGCGGGATGGTGCTGGTGGCGGCGGCCGTCGCGACGGCGCCGAGCGTGCTGATCCAGGCCGTGCCGGTGTGGATCGTCGCCGTGGCGTGGGGCTTCGGGTGCCTGGGGATGGGACTGGTCATCTCGTCGACGAGCGTGCTGTTGCTGGAACTGTCGGCGCCCGAGGAGGCGGGGGCCAACTCGGCCGCCCTCCAGATCTCGGACGGGCTGTCCAACGTGGTGCTGCTGGCCGTGGGGGGAGCGGCGTTCGCCGCGCTCGGCGGGGGAGCGGTGGGGGCCGCCCACGGAGCGGTTTCCTCCGGCGGAGGGTCGCATCCGGCGGCCTTCGTCGCGGTGTTCCTGCCGATGGCGGCGGTGGCCCTGGCGGGGGCCTGGGTGGCTACGCGCGTGAGGTCGTCCACGTCCCGGGCGCAGGCCCGCTGAAACCGGGCGGGCGCCCGGCCGTACGCACTCCGTGTGGGACCTGTACGCACTCCGTGCGGGACCCGTACGCGCTCCGTGAGGCCGACATATGACCGACTGTGAAACGGGTCGCATCACGGGCCGCCCCGGCGCCGTTCCCCCGCTGACCCGACCACCCCACCGGTAGGGTGGCCCGGTTGTCGTACGTACCCCCGAGCGTCGAAGTACGTACCCCCAGCGTCCGAAGCCCGCGTCAGAAGTCAGCGTCAGAAGCCCGCGCCAGCGCCCCGCAGCCTGCGTCAGTACGTCGCAGCCGCACCCCGCGCCCGTACCTGCGTCAAAACCGGAGACCGTGACTACCACCGCCGCCGCCACCACCTCTTCCGCCTCCTCCCACCACCTCTCACCCGCCTTCCCCGGCCGCGCCCCCTGGGGCACCGCGGGGAAGCTGCGTGCCTGGCAGCAAGGGGCCATGGAGAGGTACCTCCAGGAGCAGCCGCGAGACTTTCTCGCCGTCGCCACCCCGGGCGCCGGCAAGACGACGTTCGCGCTCACCCTCGCGTCCTGGCTGCTGCACCACCATGTCGTGCAGCAGGTGACCGTGGTCGCGCCGACCGAGCACCTGAAGAAGCAGTGGGCGGAAGCGGCGGCGCGCATAGGGATCAAGCTGGACCCGGAGTACAGCGCGGGTCCGCTCAACAAGGAGTACCAGGGCGTCGCCGTCACGTACGCGGGTGTGGGCGTGCGGCCGATGCTGCACCGCAACCGCTCCGAGCAGCGCAAGACCCTCGTCATCCTCGACGAGATCCACCACGCCGGTGACAGCAAGTCGTGGGGCGAGGCGTGCCTGGAGGCCTTCGAGCCGGCCACCCGCCGCCTCGCCCTCACCGGTACGCCCTTCCGGTCCGACACCAACCCGATCCCCTTCGTCCAGTACGAGGAGGGCAGGGACGGCATCCGGCGCTCCTCGGCCGACTACACGTACGGCTACGGCAGCGCGCTCGGCGACGGCGTCGTGCGGCCCGTCATCTTCCTCTCCTACAGCGGCAACATGCGCTGGCGCACCAAGGCGGGTGACGAGATCGCGGCGCGCCTCGGCGAGCCGATGACCAAGGACGCCATCAGCCAGGCCTGGCGTACGGCTCTCGATCCGCGCGGCGAGTGGATGCCGAGCGTGCTGCGCGCCGCCGACCAGCGGCTCACCGAGGTCCGCAAGGGCATCCCGGACGCCGGCGGTCTCGTCATCGCCGCCGACCAGGACTCCGCCCGCGCCTACGCGAAGCTGATCCGGGAGATCACCGGCACGAAGCCCACCACCGTCCTCTCCGACGACACCGGCGCGTCGAGCCGGATCGACGACTTCTCGGCGAGCAACGACCGCTGGATGGTCGCCGTCCGCATGGTGTCCGAGGGCGTCGACGTGCCCCGGCTCGCCGTGGGGGTCTACGCGACGACCATCTCGACCCCGCTCTTCTTCGCGCAGGCCGTCGGCCGTTTCGTGCGTTCGCGGCGGCGCGGCGAGACCGCCTCCGTCTTCCTGCCCACCGTCCCCGACCTGCTCGGCTTCGCCAACGAGATGGAGGTCGAGCGCGACCACGTGCTCGACAAGCCGAAGAAGGACGGGGAGGAGGACCCCTACGCCGAGTCCGAGAAGGAGATGGACGAGGCGAACAAGCAGGAGGACGAGGACACGGGGGAGCAGGAGCAGTTCTCCTTCGAGGCGCTCGAGTCCGAGGCCACGTTCGACCGGGTCCTCTACGACGGTGCCGAGTTCGGCATGCAGGCCCACCCGGGGAGCGAGGAGGAGCAGGACTACCTCGGCATTCCCGGGCTCCTCGAACCCGACCAGGTGCAGATGCTGCTCCAGAAGCGGCAGGCGCGGCAGATCGCGCACAGCAAGAAGAAGCCCGACAGTGAGGCCGACCTGCTGGAGATGCCGGCCGAGCGGCGGCCCGTCGTCTCCCACAAGGAGCTCCTCGAACTCCGCAAGTCGCTGAACACCATGGTCGGCGCCTACGTACACCAGAGCGGCAAGCCGCACGGCGTCATCCACACCGAGCTGCGGCGGGTGTGCGGGGGGCCGCCGAGCGCCGAGGCCACGGCAGGGCAGCTGCGGCAGCGCATCGCGAAGGTCCAGGAGTGGGCCACCCGGATGAAGTGACGGGGCTTCACGGGAATTGACGGGAAGTGACGGGCGCGCGGCGTGCTTGTGCGCGCCGTGTGCGGCCCGTGGGTGACCCGTGCGTGGCCCGTGTGGGTCTCATCCCGGCCGTATTCGGCGCGCCGGGAATCGTGTGCGCTACGTGCAGAGGTGGTGCACGCTCCGTTGATCCTGGCCCCCGTAACGGGGCAATCGGTACAGGTCGGGATAGTTACTGCCCGGATTCTGGACGGAGTCTTCCGCTGAGCGGGACGACCTCGCTACATTCCCGGCAACGCACACGCCCCGTGGCAGAGCCGCCGCGGAGCGAAGCCGGTGCGCCATGCGCCTCCGCCCGGGACCATCCGAAGCCCGGGTCGATTGCCGACCGGCGGCCTCTGACGCGCGTCGCCCACGGGACCGGCGTCGCAACCGCCGCGGAGGGGGCCGCCGCCTTCACCACTAAGGAGTGGGCGTCGTGACCGCGGAGACCTCCCAGACGCTCGACCGAGGACTGCGAGTCCTCAAGCTGCTCGCCGACACCGACCACGGGCTGACGGTCACCGAGCTGTCCAACAAGCTCGGCGTGAACCGCACCGTCGTGTACCGCCTGCTCGCCACGCTCGAACAGCACGCCCTGGTCCGCCGCGACCTCGGCGGCCGGGCGCGGGTGGGGCTCGGCGTGCTGCGCCTGGGCCGCCAGGTGCATCCGCTGGTGCGGGAGGCCGCGCTGCCGGCGCTGCGATCTCTTGCCGAGGACATCGGGGCCACCGCGCACCTGACGTTGGTCGACGGCTCGGAAGCGCTCGCCGTGGCCGTCGTCGAGCCGACCTGGACGGACTATCACGTGGCGTACCGGGCCGGGTTCCGGCATCCGCTCGACCGGGGGGCCGCGGGCCGCGCGATACTCGCGGCGCGGCAGGGGCTGGTGCCCGAGCCTGGTTACACGCTGACCCACGGGGAGCTCGAGGCCGGTGCGTGTGGCGCTGCGGCGCCCTTGGTCGGGGTGACCGGGCTCGAAGGGAGTGTGGGGGTGGTGATGCTTTCGGACTCCGTGCCTGAGCGGGTGGGGCCGCGGGTTCTTGATGCGGCTCGGGAAGTGGCCGATGCGTTGCGCTAGCGCGCTGCCGGCTGGTTGTTTGTGCGGGGTATCAGTGCCGGGCGTTTTGCGCAGTTCCCCGCGCCCCTGAATGCCGCGGTCCGTTGTCGGGTGCGGGTTCGTTGTGGCTGGGTGCGCAGTTCCCCGCGCCCCCGAAGGGCGCCCCTGCCCCCGCCACAGTTGGGTCGTGTGGCCCTCGCGTTAGATTGGGCTCGTGCTTCTCTCTCGGATTTCTCGGCCCAAGGCCCTTGCCGTTTGTGCTTTGCCTGTGGTGGCTCTGCTTGCCGTAGCGGGGTTTACGCCGTTGCCGTTCGCCATCGCGCAGCCGGGGCCGACCACCGATGTGCTCGGGGACTCGAAGGGGAAGCCCGTCATCGAGATCTCCGGGGCGCCCACCCGGGACACCACGGGGAAGCTGCGCATGGTGACGATCGTCGCTACGGGGCCCGATGCGGAGGTGGGTCTGGGTGACGTCGTCGACAGCTGGTTCCGTACGGACCGTGCGGTCATGCCCCGCGACTCCGTATATCCCTCGGGCGATTCCACCAAGGAGATCGAGCAGCACAACCTCGGTGAGATGAAGAAGTCGCAGGACTCCGCGACCGAGGCCGCGCTCGGCTTTCTGGGCAAGTCCCCGAACGAGGTGAAGGTGGACCTTCAGCTCGCTGACGTCGGCGGGCCGAGCGCGGGGCTCTTCTTCTCCCTGGGCATCGTCGACAAGCTGGACGGCAACGGCAGCGGGGGCGATCTCACGGGCGGCCGTTCCATCGCCGGTACGGGCACCATCACCTCCGGCGGGAAGGTCGGCGCGGTCGGCGGGGTGTCGCTCAAGACGCAGGCGGCCTGGCGCGACGGCGCGAAGGTGTTCCTGGTGCCGAGGGCGGAGTGCGGCGACGCCAAGGCCGAGGTGCCCAAGGGCATGCGGCTGATCCCCGTGACGACTCTGCAGGGCGCGGTGTCCGCGCTGACGGCCCTGGACAAGGGCGAGGCGAGCAAGATCCCCAGCTGTTAGCCCCAGGCCCCCCTCACCCCGTCGACACCCGTCGTCACTCCGTCACGAAGCCCTCCTTCACCAGCCAGTCCTTCGCCACGTCGTGCGGGTCCTGGCCGTCGACGTCCACCTTCGCGTTCAGCTCCTGCGCGACCGTGTTGTTGAGCTTCTTCGTGATCGGCTCGATGACCTTCGCCATCGCCGGATACTTCTTCAGGGACTTGGTGTTCATCTCCGGGGCCGCGTTGTAGTTCGGGAAGAAGTGCTTGTCGTCCGCCATCACCCTGAGCTTCATCGCCCTGATGCGGCCGTCGGTCGTGAAGACCTCGCCGAACGTGCACGTGCCCTTCGCGGCCTGCGTGTAGATGATCCCGGTGTCCATCTGCGTGACGTTCCCGGTGGGGATCTTCATGCCGTACGCCTTCTCCATGCCCGGCAGCCCGTCCGCGCGGTTGGCGAACTCGCTCTCCACGCACAGCGTGACGGCCTTGGGGTTCTTCCTGGAGAGCGCGGCCACATCCGAGAGCGTCTTCGTGCCGTACTTCTTGAAGTTGGCCTCGTTCATGGCCAGCGCGTACGTGTTGTTGAGCGCGGACGGCGGCAGCCAGGTGATGCCGTTCTTGAGATCGGCGTCGTGGACTGCCTGCCACTGGGCCTGCGGGTCGGGGATGGGGTGGGAGTGGCCGAGGTACGTGATCCAGGCCGTGCCCGTGTACTCGTACATCCCGTCCGCGTCACCGCTCTTGATGGCCTCACGGGCGCCGATGGAGCCCTGGATGCCGGTGCGGTCGAGGACGTCGGCGCCGGCCGCCTTGAAGGCGATGCCCATCATCGCGCCGAGGATCAGCTGTTCGGTGAACTCCTTGGACGTGACGGTGATGCTGGCGCCCTCGAGCGGCTTGCCCTTCCCGACCGAGCCCGGCTTCACGTCGTCGACCATCGGGCTGCCGCTGGTGAGTCCGCAGCCGGCGAGCAGGGACGCGACCAGGCCCGCTGCCGCCGCCGCACGGTACGTACGCCTCATGACCGCACCTCCAGCCCGCGCGGACGCAGGAGGAGTTCGGCGAGCGAGGCCAGCCAGTCCACCAGGAGGGCCAGCGCGACCGTCAGGATCGAGCCGAGCACCAGGACCGGCATGCGCTGGTTGGTGATGCCGGTGGTGATCAGTACGCCGAGGCCGCCACCGCCGCCGAACGTGGCGAGGGTCGCCGTGCCGACGTTCAGGACGAGCGCGGTGCGCACGCCCGCGAGGATCAGTGGCACGGCCAGCGGCAGTTCGACCTTGGTGAGGACGCCGAGCGGTGACATGCCGATGCCGCGCGCCGATTCGAGGAGCGTGGGGTCGTTGGCCTTCAGCCCGGCGATGGTGTTGGAGAGCACGGGCAGGATCGCGTAGATGATGATGCCGATCAGGGCCGACCGCCGGCCGATGCCCAGCCAGATCACCAGCAGGGCGAGCAGGCCGATCGCGGGAGTCGCCTGGCCCATGTTGGCGAAGGCGAGGGCGACCGGGGTCGCTTTGCGGAAGGCCTTGCGGGTCAGCAGGATGCCGAGCGGGATCGCGATGATCAGCACGAAGAACGTGGAGACCACCGTGAGGTAGATGTGCTGCTTGACGAGCTTCCACACCTGACCGCCCGAGATCGCGTTCTCGGAGATCGTGTCCAGTTCGGCCTGCTGGAACCAGAGCCAGGTGGCCAGCAGCACGGCCACGACCACGGCAGGCAGGAACGTGAGCTTCTGCCAGGAGATCCGGCGCTTCTCGCGGACCTGCGGCGGCGGTGGCGCCTCCTGCTCGGCCTCGCCCTCGTCACGGAAGGCGACGCCCTTGACCTCGTGCTCGCCCTCGGGACGCTCGTCCAGGGGCGGCTTGGGGGTGTTCACGCCTTCGGTCCCCCCTCGCCTTCCTGCTCCTGGTGGGTCTGCGCGGCGCGCAGGTCCTCCAGCTCGTGCTGGTGCTCCACGGCCTCGAGCCGGTCGGCGTCCAGGAGTTCGTGTACGGAGTTCATCAGCGTCTCCATGTCGACGACGCCCTCGTACTCGCCGCGCCGCCCGGTGACCGCGACACGTCCCGCGTTGTCGGTCAGGACCGCTTCGAGCGCGTCGCGCAGGGTCGCGTCCCGGGTCACCGTGTCGTGCACGAGGGTGCCCGCGCGGGCCAGTGACCCCTTGGCGCGCATCAGGTCGCCGCGCCGCAGCCACTTGTAGGGGCGGCGCCGCTTGTCGAGCAGGAGCAGTTCGTTGGTGCCCGCGTCGCGCAGCTTGTCGAAGATGGTCTGGAGGGGGTCGTCGACCTGCACGGTCGGGTAGTCGGTGACCTCCACGTCCCGTACGCGGGTGAGGTTGAGGCGCTTGAGAGCGGCGCCCGCGCCGACGAAGCCGGACACGAAGTCGTCGACGGGGTTGGTGAGGATCGCCTCAGGGGTGTCGAACTGGGCGATGTGCGAGCGCTCGCGCAGGACCACGATGCGGTCGCCGATCTTGATCGCCTCGTCGAAGTCGTGGGTGACGAAGACGATCGTCTTGTGCAGCTCGCGCTGGAGCCGGATCAGCTCGTCCTGGAGGTGGTCGCGGGTGATCGGGTCGACGGCGCCGAACGGCTCGTCCATCAGGAGTACCGGCGGGTCGGCCGCCAACGCCCTTGCCACGCCCACGCGTTGCTGCTGGCCGCCGGAGAGCTGGCGCGGATAGCGGCCGCGGAACTCTGCCGGGTCGAGGCCGACCAGGTCCAGCATCTCCTCGACGCGTGCCTTGATCTTCGACTTGGACCAGCCGATCATCTTCGGCACGAGGGCGATGTTCTGGGCGACCGTCATGTGCGGGAAGAGCCCGGAGGACTGGATCGCGTAGCCGATCTTGCGGCGCAGCTTCACCGGGTCCATGTCCGTGACGTCCTCGCCGCCGATCCTGATGCGACCGCTGGTCGGTTCGATGAGCCGGTTGATCATCTTGAGGAGGGTGGTCTTGCCGCCGCCCGAGGGTCCTACGAAGATGACGGTCTCGCCCGCCTTGATCTCCAGGCTGACGTTGTCGACGGCCGGGGCGGTGGACCCCGGGTAGCGCTTGGTGAGGTTCTCCAGCTCGATCGTCGCCCCGGTCGTGGAGCCGGGCTGCCCCGTGCCGGGGTCGGCGGTGGCGGTCCCCGTGGCGGCGGCCGTGTGGCTCTCGGGCACGGAATCAGACACGGATCCCCCTCGGGATGGTCAGGCGGCCGATGAGGACGTACGCGGCGTCGAAGAGGAGCGCGAGGATGATGATGCCGACCGTGCCCGCGAGCACCTGGTTCAGCGCGTTCTTGCTGCCGAGCGACGCGATGCCGCGGAAGATCTCGTTACCGAGACCGGGGCCCGACGCGTAGGCGGCGATCGCGGCGATGCCCATCAGCATCTGGGTGGAGACCCGGATCCCGGTGAGGATCGGCGGCCAGGCCAGCGGCAGCTCCACCTTGGCGAGCCGGGCGATGCGGGACATGCCGATACCCTGCGCCGCGTCGATGAGGGAGGGGTCCACGCCCCGCAGGCCCACGATCGAGTTCCGCACGATGGGCAGCAGCCCGTACAGGGTCAGCGAGATGACGGTCGGCGGGACACCGAGGCCGACGATCGGGATCAGCAGACCGATCATGGCGAGCGAGGGGATCGTCAGGATGGTCGAGGTCGCCAAGGTGGCGAAGTTGCCCGCCCACTCGCTGCGGTAGGTGAGGACGCCGATGAGGACGCCGACGAGGGTCGCGACGACCATGCACTGGAAGACGAGGCTGGCCTGCTGGTAGGCATCCGCCAGCAGCTGCTGATGGCGGGTGACGATGTACTCCCAGAAGTTCACGGGCCTCACCTCCTCGCGCCGGGCTGTCGTCCGGACGGCTTCAGCCGGTGGTCCGGGGTTGTCCCCGGAAAGACGCAGCGCCGGCACTCACCTCGTCCGGGCCGGCTCCGTGAGCGTCGGGAACGTGCGCGTCAGGTATCAGGAACGTGCGCGTCAGGTGTCTGAAGAGGCCTGCTCCACGAGCGGGATGATCCGCAGCGGAACGGGGTTCTCCATGACGATCGCGGTGGAAGCCCGGACGATGCCATCAAAACCCACGACCCGGTCGATCACCCGCTGGAGATCGGCGTTCGAGCGGGCCACGAGGCGGCACAGCATGTCGCCGCTGCCGGTCGTCGTGTGGAGTTCGAGGACTTCAGGGACGGTCGTCAAGTGCGCCCTGACGTCGGGGCCTTGGCCCTGCCGGATCTGCAGCGTGGCGAACGCCGTGACCGGATAGCCGAGGGCCGCCGGGTCGACCTGAGGCCCGAAGCCGCGGATGACTCCGTTCGACTGAAGCCGGTCGAGGCGCGCCTGCACGGTGCCGCGCGCGACCCCCAGGCGCCGGGACGCCTCAAGGACCCCGATGCGGGGCTCGCGCGCGAGCAGCAGGATCAGCCGCCCGTCCAGATGATCGATCGCCATGCGGGCCTCCGAGATGGTCATCCTGTACAGATCGCCCGTCCATCTTGGCGATCCGCTGAGCAGATTGACCACTGGAATCACAAACTATTGCGCACCTTGTGGTTCGGAGGGAGCCTCAGGCCATGGCAGCTACTTCTGCGAACATCCACCCCACCCCCGACACCGCGCGCGAGGCCGACCCCTTCCCGGTGAAGGGAATGGACGCGGTCGTCTTCGCCGTGGGCAACGCCAAACAGGCCGCCCACTACTACTCGACCGCCTTCGGCATGAAGCTCGTGGCCTACTCGGGCCCGGAGAACGGCAGCCGCGAGACGGCCTCCTACGTGCTCACGAACGGCTCCGCCCGCTTCGTGCTCACCTCCGTCATCAAGGCCTCCACCGACTGGGGCCACTTCCTCGCCGACCATGTGGCCGAGCACGGCGACGGCGTCGTCGACCTCGCCATCGAGGTCCCGGACGCACGGGCGGCGTACGCGTACGCCGTCGAGCACGGCGCCCGCGGCATCACCGAGCCGTACGAGTCCAAGGACGAGCACGGCGTCGTCGTGCGCGCCGCGATCGCCACGTACGGCAAGACCCGCCACACGCTCGTGGAGCGCACCGGGTACGACGGCCCGTACCTGCCCGGCTTCGCGGCCGCCGACCCGATCGTCGCGCCCCCCGCCAAGCGCACCTTCCAGGCCATCGACCACTGTGTCGGCAACGTCGAGCTCGGCCGGATGAACGAGTGGGTGGCGTTCTACAACAAGGTCATGGGCTTCACGAACATGAAGGAGTTCGTGGGCGACGACATCGCGACCGAGTATTCGGCGCTGATGTCGAAGGTCGTCGCCGACGGCACGCTCAAGGTCAAGTTCCCGATCAACGAGCCCGCCATCGCGAAGAAGAAGTCCCAGATCGACGAGTACCTGGAGTTCTACGGCGGCGCGGGCGTCCAGCACATCGCACTCGCCACGAACGACATCGTCGCGTCCGTACGCACCATGCGCGCCGCGGGCGTCCAGTTCCTCGACACCCCCGACTCGTACTACGACACCCTCGGCGAGTGGGCCGGCGAGACGCGCGTGCCCGTCGAGACCCTGCGCGAGCTGAAGATCCTCGTCGACCGCGACGAGGACGGCTACCTGCTGCAGATCTTCACCAAGCCGGTCCAGGACAAGCCGACCGTCTTCTTCGAGATGATCGAGCGGCACGGCTCGATGGGCTTCGGGAAGGGCAACTTCAAGGCGCTCTTCGAGGCGATCGAGCGCGAGCAGGACAAGCGCGGAAACCTCTAGGGGCACTCCGTAGGCACACGTCCTAGGCTGGTCACATGGCCAGGATCAATGACGTGGGCGGCATGACAGGGTTCGGCGCCATCGACACCTCCGACGACGCCGAGCCCTTTCACGCGGACTGGGAGGCGCGCGTCTTCGCCCTCCAGCGCGCGCTCCTCGTCAAGGGGGTCTTCAACCTCGACGAGTTCAGGGACGCCATCGAGACGATGCCGCCGGGCGAGTACCTCGCGGCCTCGTACTACGAGCGGTGGTTCCACGCGATCCGCACGCTCCTCGAACGCAAGGGCGTCATCGAGGAAGGGGCGCTGCGCGATGACTGACCGGTTCGCGGCCGGCGCCCACGTCCGCACCTACCCGCACGACCCGCCGCACCACACGCGCCTGCCGCGGTACGCCCGGGGCAAGCTCGGCGTCGTGGTCGAGCCGGAGGGCCGGGCGCCGCTCGCCGACGTGCGCGCGCAGGGGCGGGACGACGCCCCCGTCGAGATGATCTACGCGGTCCGGTTCGCGGCGCGCGAGTTGTGGGGCGAGGGTGACCACCACGTCGTACTCGACCTGTCGGAGAGCTATCTGAGGGAGGCCGAGTAATGTCCGGTACGCACGAGGACGCGGTGATCTCCCGTCAAGTACGGCACCTGGAAAGCCTGTTGGAGGCACAGGGCATTGTCGGGGGCGACACCGTCGACGAGGTCATCGACGGGTTCCTGGCGGGCGCCTCGCCCGTGAACGGCGCGAAGGTCGTGGCCCGCGCGTGGACCGACCCGGCCTACCGCGAGCGCCTCCTCGCCGACGGCACCGCGGCGGTGGGTGAACTGGGCTTTGCCGCCGGGGGAGTTCAGAAGCAGCGGCTGCGCGTCGTCGAGAACACCGCCGACACCCACAACGTCGTCGTCTGCACGCTGTGCTCCTGCTACCCCCTGCGCCTGCTCGGACCCTCGCCCGGCTGGTACAAGAGCGAGGCGTACCGCTCCCGCGTCGTACGGGACCCGCGCGGCGTCCTGGCCGAGTTCGGCGTGACGCTCCCGGAGTCCGTGGACATCACGGTCTGGGACTCCAGCGCGGAGACGCGGTACATGGTCCTGCCCAGGCGCCCCGCGGGAACGGACCGCCTGAGCGAGGCGGAACTGGCGTCCTTGATCACACGGAACGGGCTCATCGGGACGGGTGCGATTTAGCCGGGTGTGCTTCAGCGGGGTGTGCCTGAGGGGGCCGGGGTTACGCGCCCGGGGACTTGGGTGCCTGAGGAGCCGGCCGGGACGACGGCTTGGCCGGGGCCGGGGCTGCCGGAGGCTTGGCCGGCGGGGCCGCGGACCTGGGTGGCGCGATGGGGGCGGCCGGGCGCGTCGCGGGGCTTTTGCTCGCCGGGCGCCGGGATGCGGGGCGCTCGGGGGCTGGGCTCCGGGGCGCCGCGTGGGGGCGCGGAGCCGGTGCCGTGTTCGCCTCCGGCCGCACCTTCTCGGGTCCGCCGGCCCGCGGCTCGCCCAGCGCGGCCAGCGCCTTCTTCGCGACCGGGGCCAGGACCGGCGAGAACACCGGGTTGATGCGCAGGGCCTCGCCGATGTGCCGGCGGGCGGCCCCGTCCAGCTTCAACCCCCGTTCCACCTCCCCCCGGTGGTAGGTGAACAGCGCACTGACGCCGCCACCCCCGTGCTCCGGGTCCGTCGCCCGCTTCGCGTACACCATCGCCTCCTTGTCGGCGCCCGACCGGTGCAGCGCCCAGCCGAGCGCGTCCGCGGTCTGCACGCTCGGCGCCCGCTTCCACTCGGCCCGCAGCCGGGTCACGGCCGCCCGCGGGTCCCCGTGGTCCGCCTCGAACCGGCCGAGGACGAGCGCGTCGTCGACCCCGTTCGCCCCGTCCGCTTCCACCCGCTTCCGCAGCTGGCCGTACTGTGCCTTCGCCGCGTCGTCGAACCTGATCGACTCGTACAGCTCGCCCAGTTCCAAGACGTATTCGGGCCGCGGCTGCTTGGTGAGCACGCTCCGGTATGCCTGGACCGCCTCCGTCGTACGGCCCAGCGACGTCAGGGCACGGCCCTTCCCGGCGAGCGACGCGTAGTGGTCGGGGTCGGCCGCGAGGGCCTGGGTGAAGTAGTTCAGGGCCTGTGCGGCCTCACCCCGCTCCCACGCCAGCTCACCCAGCTGGTGCAGACACGCGGCCTGCTCGGACGGCGTCGAGGGGAGCGCCGCCGCGTCGGACAGCGACGCGCTCGCGTCCTCACGCCAGCCGCGGTCCAGGTAGACCTGCCCCTCCTGCGCCAGCACGGCCGCCCCCGACCGCAGCCCGGTCAGCGTCTCCAGGGCCCGGCCCACGCCCTTGTAGTCACCGAGCCGGCCGTACGTGTCGATGAGGAGCGGATACGTCGTCCACCGCTTCGGCGCCAGCTTCACGGCCGCCTCGCCCCACTTCTTGGCGGCGCGGTAGTCGTGCCGCGCGTTGGCGAGCGCGGCGAGCCCGTTCAGGGCGTCCACGTTCCCGGCCGGCCGCGTCTTCAGCGAGGTCAGCAGGGCGCCCTCCGCCTTCGGGTAGTCCGCCGAGTCGGCCGTCCGCAGCCCCCGCTCCACGTAGGCGGCCCCGAGCACCGCCCACGACAGGTCGTCACGCGGATGGTCCCGAAGATACGACTCGCTTTCCCCGATGAGCACCTTCAGATCGGGCAGCGACGCGGCGGCGCCCACGGCCGCGGCGTTCGTCGGGTGCCCTTCGGGCCCCGGGGCGGGCGGCGCGGGGCGCTCCGGCGAGGAGGGCAGCACCAGCAGGGCGCCGCTGAGCACCACGGACCCCGCGACGGCGTTGATCAGCACGCGCTTCACCAGTGGGGACAGCCGGCGCCCCGGCTCGGGGTCAGTGGCCGAAGCCTGCCATTCCGCTTCGATCTCCTCGCTCTTCATGGCGTAACTGTGCGCCCATATGAAGAGCACATCACGGCAACATCCCGGCAGGTGAAGGCCGCCGCAGACGGGTTCACACCGATGGCCCCGAGTGTCACGCTGTGATCATGAGCCGCACACTCGTCGAACGACTTCAGGAAGGCCTGCCGGCCGGGACGGTCCTCACCGACCCGGACGTCACGGCCTCGTACGCCAACGACATGGCCAGCTTCTGCGACGCGGGCGCGCCCGCCGTCGTGGTGCTGCCCCGCACCGTCGAGCAGGTCCAGCACGTGATGCGCACGGCCACGGAGCTACGCGTTCCGGTCGTCCCGCAGGGCGCCCGGACGGGCCTGTCCGGCGCGGCTAACGCGTCCGAGGGCTGCGTCGTGCTGTCCCTGGTCAAGATGGACCGCATCCTGGAGATCAACACCGTCGACAGGATCGCGGTCGTCGAGCCGGGCGTCATCAACGCCACGCTCTCCCGCGCCGTCAACGAAAAGGGCCTCTACTACCCGCCGGACCCGTCCAGTTGGGAAATGTGCACCATCGGCGGGAACATCGGCACGGCATCGGGCGGCCTGTGCTGCGTGAAGTACGGGGTGACGGCGGAGTACGTCCTCGGGCTCGACGTCGTCCTCGCCGACGGCCGGCTCCTGTCCACGGGACGCCGCACGGCCAAGGGCGTCGCGGGCTACGACCTCACACGGCTCTTCGTCGGCTCCGAGGGGAGCCTCGGCATCGTCGTACGGGCCACCCTCGCGCTCAGGCCCGAGCCGCCGCAGCAGCTGGTCCTGGCCGCCGAATTCGCCTCCACGGACGCCGCCTGCGACGCGGTCTGCAAGATCATGGAGGGCGGTCACGTCCCGTCGCTGCTCGAACTCATGGACCGTACGACGGTGAAGGCCGTCAACGCGATGGCGAACATGGGGCTCCCCGAGACCACGGAGACGCTGCTCCTCGCGGCCTTCGACACCCTGGACCCGGCCGCCGACCTCGCCGCCGTCGGCGCCCTGTGCGAGGCGGCGGGCGCGACCCAGGTCGTCCCCGCCGAGGACGCGGCCGAGTCCGAACTCCTGCTCCAGGCCCGGCGCCTCTCGCTCACCGCGCTCGAAGCCGTCAAGGGCACGACGATGATCGACGACGTGTGCGTGCCGCGCTCCCGGCTCGCCGAGATGCTGGACGGCGTCGACCGCATCGCCGAGAAGTACGGCCTCACGATCGGCGTCTGCTGCCACGCGGGCGACGGCAACACGCACCCCACCGTCTGCTTCGACGCCCAGGACGCGGACGAGGGCCGGCGGGCCCGCGAGTCCTTCGACGAGATCATGGCGCTCGGCCTCGAACTCGGCGGGACCATCACCGGCGAACACGGCGTCGGCGTCCTCAAGAAGGAGTGGCTGGCGCGCGAACTCGGCCCGGTCGGCGTCGAGATGCAGCGCGCCGTCAAGGCGGCCTTCGACCCGCTCGGCCTGCTCAACCCGGGCAAGCTCTTCTGACGCCCGCCGTCGCCCGTACTTCTGTGTCTGTTCCTCGCATCCACCCCCGTGGGACGCCGGTTCACTCACCGTCCTTGGACTCGTCCGAGGGCCACGGGTCGCGCAGCCACAGTTCGTCGGCGCGGCCGGGGGTGGGGGCGAGCAGCTCGGCGAGGCCGTCGTCGATGCCGAGCCGCTCGGACTCAGAGCCCGGAGGAACCACCCGCAGCGTCCGCTCCAGCCATGCGGACACTGCGGCGGCGGGCGCCTCCAGGAGCGCGTCGCCGTCCGGCGAACTCAGCGCCATGAGGACGACGCTGCGGCCGTCGGCCTTCGTCGGCCACACGCGCACGTCGCCGTGCCCGCACGGCCGGAACACCCCCTCCACCAGCAGCTCGCGTGCGAACGTCCAGTTGACCGGGTGCTCGGAGCTGATGTGAAAGGCGATGTGGACGGCGTACGGGTCCTCGGTCCGGTAGGTGAGCCGGGCAGGGACGGGGATGCTGCGCTCGGGCGACAGGACGAGCCCCAGCTCGAGTTCGCGTTCCACCACGGTGTGCATGTCGTGTGTTTCCTCTCCTCGTACGGGTCGTGCGCGAGCCCGTGAGAGCGGGCCCGTGCAAGGAGAGAGGGCGAAGGGCACGGAGCATTACGCGAGTTCCGGAAAGTTTTTCCGGCGTCCCCGGAAAGTGGTCCGTACGGACGGACCCGCCCGGTGGCGGGCGGTGGTCTGATAGATGTGGACCCCCAACAAAATCCCCGAGCAGATACGGGACGACGGACATGAGCGCCCCAACTCCGGCCCCCGGCGACGACAGGCCCCGCGACGGGTACTACCCCGACCCGTCCATTCCCGGATATGTCCGGTACTGGAACGGTGCCGCGTGGGTGCCCGGCACGAGCCGCCCGGCCCCGTCCGACGGCGAACCCCTCGCCGCCCCCGCCGGGGTGACCCCGGCCCCCGCCCCCGAGCCCGCCCCCTTGCCCGCGCCCGCACCCGTGGAGGAGACCGGCCCGGTCTTTCTCGACGAGGAGCCGGAGCGGTACTCGGACGAGCCCGCGGCACCCGAACCCGCCACGGCCTGGCAGGCGGACGCGTCCCGCCAGACCGGCTTCGGCGGCGAGCAGGACCGCCGCGTGTCCTGGGGCGCCGACCCGCGCGTGCCCGCTCCGCAGCAGGAGGAGCGCCCGGACGGCGCGGTCACGGGCCGCCCCGCACAGCCGGAGCCCGCGATGCCGCCCAGGGACGGGACCGTAACGTTCCGCCGCCCGACCCCGCCCCCGGACCGCCCCGAGGGCACGATGACGATGCGAGCGTTGTCCGCTCCGCAGGTACCGGGGCAGCAGGGACCGGTGCAGCAAGGGCCCGTGACGCAGGGCCCGGCGCAGGGTCAGGGTCAGCATGCGCAGGGAGGTCAGCAGGCTCAGGCCCAGCACCCGCAGGCGGCCCGGCAGCCCGCGCCCCAACAGGCCGACCCCCAGCCCCGGACCGGCTCCCAGCCTCAGCCCCAGCCCCAAGAGGGCTTCGCCCCCCAGGGGCCGGCCCACCAGCCCGCGCCCCACCAGGCGCACGCCCCGCAAGCCGCCCCCCTTCAGCCCCACGCACCCCAGCCCCACGCACCCCAGCCCCCCACTCCCGCACAGCAGCCCGCACCCGGCCGACCGGGCGCGGTCCCGCCGCAGGCCGCTGCCGCCACCCCTATGACCACCGGCCCCGGCGGCGGTTCGCCGTCCTGGGCGCAGCAGGTGCACCAGCTCGCCCAACCCGGTCAGGTCGGACAGCCCGGCCAGTCCGCTCAGCCCGCCGCAGGCGAACCCGCGCAGCCCGAAGGCCCCGTCACGCCGTGGAAGCCCGTGGCCAGCGACCCGTTCCTGGCGGCAGCCCAGGCGCAGGCGTCGGCGCGGCCCGCCGGGCTCGGCAAGCGTCTCGTCGCCCGGCTCATCGACTCGGTGGTGCTCGGCGCGGTCACCGCTGTGGTGGCCGTCCCGCTCGGCACCAAGGCCGTCGACCACATCGACGGGAAGATCGACGCGGCGAAGGCGTCGGGCCGGCAGGCCACGGTCTGGCTGCTGGACGGCACGACCGGCGCCTACCTCGGCATCGTCCTCGCCGTACTCCTCGTCGCCGGTGTCCTCTACGAGGCCCTGCCGACCGCCAAGTGGGGCCGCACCCTGGGCAAGAAGGTGTGCGGGCTCCAGGTGCGGGACATCGAGGAGCACGAGGCGCCGATGTTCGGCGCGGCGCTGCGGCGCTGGCTGGTGTACAGCGTGACCGGCCTGCTGGCCATCGGGGTCATCGGCGTGCTGTGGTGCCTGTTCGACCGGCCGTGGCGCCAGTGCTGGCACGACAAGGCGGCCCGTACGTTCGTCGCGGGCTGACCCCGGCCGTCCGGCTCGGCCGTCACATCGGCGAGCCGCCGTACTCCGGACGGCGGCTCGCCGGATGCGGGATCGGGGGGTTCGCGGTCGACTCGGGCCATGAGCACCGAACCGCCGCCCCCCGGCTCAGGCCAGCCCCCGGAAGACGACCCGTTCAGGAAGCCGCCGCCGTCCCAGGGCGGCGGTGGCTCACCGCACGACGGCCCGCAGCAGGACCCGTACGGGACTCCGCGGAACCCCCAGGACCCGCAGAACCCGCAGGACCCGCAGAACCCCCCGGGTTCGGGGAACCCGTACGACTCCGCGCCGCCCCCGCCCGGCGGCCCGCCGCCGCCCCCGTACGGCGGTGGCGGCGGAGGTGACCCCTACGGGGGTGACCCTTACGGCGGTGGCCCCTACGGAGATGACCCGCTGGCCGGGATGCCGCCCCTGGCGGACAGCGGCAAGCGCGTGCTCGCGCGGATCATCGACATCATCCTGGTCAGCATCGTCGTGGGCCTGCTGTCCTGGGCGTTCGGGGTCGCCGAGTACCAGACGAACCCCGACAAGATCCAGTACGGCAGGCAGTTCGGCCAGTCCGTCCTCGCCGCCGTCCTCTACATCGGGTACGACACCTTCATGACCGCGAAGACCGGCCAGACCCTGGGCAAGCGGCTGCTCAAGCTGCGCGTGGCGAACCTGAACGACGGGGCCACGCCCAGTGTCCAGACCAACCTGGTGCGCGCCGCGGTCCTGTGGCTGCCGGCGGTGTTCTGCTGCGCCTGCATCTGGACCGCGATCTGCGGCGGCTGGAGCTTCTTCGACAAGCCCTACAAGCAGGGCCTGCACGACAAGGCCGCGAAGACGGTGGTGGTCAGCACCGGCTGAGCGGGCGCGGGGCGGTGTGTGCGGCGGGTCCGTGGGTCACGGGCCCGCCGTTCCGCGTGTGCCGGACGGCGCGACCTCGTACACGGACTCGGGGGTCGCCTGCGGGGCTGCCGGCGAGGCGACGATCGCGCGCTGCACCGGCACCCGCTGCTCCTCCCCGGGAGCGCCGGCGGCAGAGTCGGCGGCGTCGGGGGCGGGCGCCGGCGACGCGGTGGCCGGCCGCAGCCTCGGCAGGGGAACCGTCAGCGCCACGAGGAGACCGAGGCCGAGTGCGGCCAGGGCGATGACCGCGACGCCGAGGCCCGAACTCGTCTGCGACAACAGCAGCATGGCGAGTGTCGAGAAGATCACGGTCGCGGAACCGTAGGCGAGCTGTGCGGCAGTCGGACGCGGCATGGCGTTATCCGTCCTCGGGACAGCGGATGCTTGCTTCACTGGCGTATAGCAGGAGCCTTTGGCAGCTGCATATGTAAAGGGTGCGGAGCCGGGTCGACTTGGCCGTAGCGCGCCGTCAAATGACTCTAATCCGACGCATGCCCGAGAGGAACGGGCGGTAAGCGTGACCTAACCCACGGTGCCGGTGCACGGGGGGCGCACGGAGTCACCGAGTCCACGAAGTGGACGGTTCGGCGCGCCCGTTGGGGGGAAGTCCGTGTCCGGATACCGGTGTCGCGCCTCTGCATAGTGCACTTCGGTTGTCCCAGTCAAGGTCTGTTATTTCTCCTTCACCTCCGGTCAAATAGCGTCACTTGTGATACGTGGCTGAATCGCCACGGAGGAGGGGAACCATCAAGTGACCACCAAGAGACGGGCGTTGAGATCCGCCGCCGTGCTCGTGACGCTGGCCGCGACCGCGGCTGCCGGATCGGTCCTCGCGACGGGCGCCCAGGCCGACACCCCGGCCGTAGGAAGCTCCACGTCGCACGGCAAGACGTACGGGGGCAAGGGGCACGTCATCAGCGGCCCCTTCAGCCAGCAGATGGAGCAGCAGCGCAAGACCGCGCTGGAGCAGGTGCTCTCCGGGAAGTCGAAGGTCGTCAAGCGTGACGGCTCGCAGGTCGTGCAGCTCGGCAAGGGCAAGTACGTCGAGCTGGGCCGGGAGCGGACCGACAAGATCTTCACGATCCTGACGGAGTTCGGCGACAAGGTCGACAACACGACGCTGGTCGACCGCGCCGACGACGACACCCCTGACCTGAAGCCCAAGTACGGCGGCACGCCGGGCCCGCTGCACAACCGGATAGCGGAGCCGGACCGTGCCAAGAACAACAGCACGGCCTGGCAGAAGGACTACAGCAGCAAGCACTTCCAGGACCTGTACTTCGGTACGGGCAAGGGAGTCGACTCGCTGAAGACCTACTACGAGAAGACGTCGTCGGGCCGCTACTCGGTCGACGGCGAGGTCTCGGACTGGGTCAAGGTTCCCTACAACGAAGCCCGTTACGGCTCCAACTACTGCGGCGCCGACAACTGCCCGAACGTCGAGGACCTGGTCCGCGACGGCGTGACCGCCTGGGTCGAGCAGCAGAAGGCGGCCGGCAAGTCCGACGCCGACATCAAGACGGACCTCGCCCAGTACGACCAGTGGGACCGTACGGACCACGACAACGACGGCAACTTCAACGAGCCCGACGGCTACATCGACCACTTCCAGATCGTCCACGCGGGCGAGGACGGGTCGGCCGGCGGCGGCGCGCAGGGCGGCGACTCCCTGTGGGCGCACCGCGGTTACGCCTATGGCCGTGACGACGGCGACACGGGCCCGACGGGCTTCAAGGCGGGCGGCACCCCGGTCGGCGACACCGGCATCTGGGTCGGCGACTACACGATGCAGCCGGAGAACGGCGGCCTCGGCGTCTTCGCCCACGAGTACGGCCACGACCTGGGCCTGCCCGACCTGTACGACACCACGTACAGCGGCGAGAACTCGGTCGGCTTCTGGTCCCTGATGTCGGCCGGCTCCTGGCTCGGCACCGGCAAGGACTCCATCGGCGACATGCCGGGCGACATGACCGCCTGGGACAAGCTGCAGCTGGGCTGGCTCAACTACGACAAGGCCAAGGCGGCGACCAAGTCGACGCACACGCTGGGTGTTTCGGAGTACAACACCAAGCGCAAGCAGGCCCTCGTCGTCGAGTTGCCCGAGAAGAAGAACGTCACCACCGAGATCGTGAAGCCCACCGAGGGCGCGAAGCAGTGGTGGTCGGACTACGGCGACGACCTCTCCAACACCCTTACGCGCCCGGTCGATCTGACCGGCAAGTCGAAGGCGGCCCTCGAACTCGACGGCTGGTACGACATCGAGAAGGACTACGACTACCTGTACACGCAGGTGTCCACGGACGACGGCGCCAGCTGGAAGACGATCGACGGCACCGCCGACGGCGTCACCATCCCGCGCGACGGCGGCGACAAGCCGGCCCTGACCGGCGTCTCCGGCAAGTTCCAGCACCTGGTGTTCCCGCTGGACGCCTACGCGGGCCAGAAGATCAGCGTCCGCTTCCGCTACAAGACGGACGGCGGCGCCGGCGGCATGGGCTTCACCGCCGACAACCTCACGGTCAAGGCGGACGGCCAGGCGCTGTTCACCGACAACGCCGAGGGCGACGACAACGGCTGGACGGCGCGCGGCTTCTCGCGCGTCGGCGCCTCTGTGACGGGCGACTTCCCGCAGTTCTACCTCGCGGAGAACCGCCAGTACGTCTCCTACGACAAGACCCTCAAGGTCGGTCCGTACAACTTCGGTTGGCGCGACGGCGGTGCGAAGAACGACTGGGTCGAGCACCTCGCGTACCGCCCCGGCCTGATGATCTGGCAGTGGGACACCTCGCAGCGCAACAACAACGTCGGCCAGCACCCCGGCAAGGGCCTGATCCTTCCGGTCGACTCCCACGCCAAGCCGCTCAAGTGGGCCGACGGCAAATACATCACCAACAAGCTCCAGCCGTACGACGCCCCGTTCAGCTGGTTCCCGAACAAGGGCTTCTCGCTGCACAAGCTCGGCGTCGAGACCAAGATCCCGGCACAGCTGGGCGTCCCGGTCTTCGACGACCACAAGGGCACGTACTGGTACAAGGAGAACCCGACCGGCAGTGTCCAGACAACTGACACCAACACCCGGATCTCGATCGTCGGGCAGCCGCTCGACGGCTCGTCGATCACGGTGAAGGTGGGCCCCTCGGCGAAGTAGCCCACATCGCCGCAGGTCAGAGCATGATCGGCCGTCGCCCTCTAGCGGGCGGCGGCCGATCGTGTTTAGGTGCGTCCTGTGGGTTCCTTATTGACACTACGTCTCACGGGGGTGTGACAGTCATGTCCGCAGGAGGGTTCTGCAAGCTGCCGAACGGCAGCGTGGTGGTGGCGCTGACCGTGCCCAGCCCGTCGCCGGACGACGGCGCGGTACGGGTCCTGGTGCACGCGGCGAACCGCGCCCGCGCCCTGACCCGGCTGCGCAACCTGGGCCTGCGGGCGATCTACCTGAGGGGCAACGCGGAGCCCCCGACACCCGACGAGATCACGGCGGTCCTGCACCATCCGGACGGCCTGCTCTGGCGCGGCGCGCCACGCTGCGCGGCGGGCGAACTGTGGCACCCGATCAGAGCCCTCCTGAGACCGAGACAGGCCGGCCCGGCCGGCTACTCCAGCTCGGCCTCCAGCCCCTCCGGCGTTTGAGGAGCGGGGGTGGGCCGGGGGAGAGAAAACCTCAGACGACAGGCTTACCGCTGAGCTCGACCCCGGCGCCCCGCATCTCGTCCAGCGCCGCCGCGGTGGTCCCCGCAGCCACGCCGGCCGTCAGATCGAGCAGCACCTGAGCCCGGAACCCCTCCCGCACCGCGTCCAGCGCGGTAGCGCGAACGCAGTGGTCCGTGGCGATTCCGACGATATCCACATCGGTGATCCCCCGCGCACGGAGCCAGTCCGCCAAGGACACCCCGTTCTCGTCGAGCCCTTCGAACCCGCTGTACGCGGCCGCGTACTCCCCCTTGTCGAAGACCGCGTCGATCGCGCCGGACGCGACGACGGGCGCGAAGTTCGGATGGAACCCGATCCCCTCCGTGCCCGCCACGCAGTGCTCGGGCCAGGAGTGGACGTAGTCCGGGGACTCGGAGAAGTGGTCACCGGGCGCGATGTGGTGATCGCGGGTGGCCACGACGTGCCGGTACCCCGCGGGCGCCTGCCCGATCAGCTCGGTGACGGCCGCGGCCACGTCGGCCCCGCCCGCCACCGCGAGGCTGCCGCCCTCACAGAAGTCGTTCTGCACATCTACGACGATCAAGGCGCGGCGCATAGCAGGTGTCCTTCGGCTGGGAGACTTCGAGCGTAGAGACTTGAAGTGCGTTGCGGGAGGGGGCGTTTGAGTGTCAGGCGGGCGCGTCCACCAGATACTCCGTAGGGATCACGGCTTCTCCGCGTGACAGCTGGGTCGCGGACAGCGGCAGCCCGCCGAGCGCCTCGATGTGCCGCTCGCGCACCGCGTCCAGCGGCTCGCGGGCGACGACCGTGCCGCCCTTGACCAGCTCGACCAGGAGCTGCCGGTCGACGAGGTCGGCCGGGACGGGGCCCGTGCCGATCACCTCGGCCTCGGCGACCCCCTGCTCGTCGCGGCGCCGCGCGGCCCACTTGCGGCCGCCCACGGACGACTTCGCGCCCATGGACTTCTTCGCCACGGCCTGTAGCGGCGCCTTCGGATCGGCGGACTCGGCGCGCGCGACGAGCTTGTAGACCATCGAGCACGTCGGGTGCCCCGAGCCGGTGACCAGCTGCGTTCCCACCCCGTACGCGTCGACGGGCGCGGCCGCGAGCGAGGCGATGGCGTACTCGTCGAGGTCGGAGGTGACGACGATCTTCGTCTCGGTGGCGCCGAGTTCGTCGAGCTGTCCGCGCACCCGGTGCGCGACGAGCAGCAGGTCCCCGGAGTCGATGCGCACGGCGCCGAGTCCGGGCCCGGCGATCTCCACGGCGAGGCGCACGGCCTCCGTCACGTCGTACGTGTCCACGAGCAGCGTCGTGCCCTCGCCGAGGGAGTCGACCTGGGCGCGGAACGCGTCGCGCTCGGTGTCGTGCAGCAGCGTGAAGGCGTGTGCGGAGGTGCCGACCGTCGGGATCCCGTACCGGAACCCGGCCGCGAGGTCCGACGTGGTCGCGAAGCCGCCCACGTACGCGGCGCGGGACGAGGCGACGGCGGCCAGCTCGTGCGTGCGGCGCGCGCCCATCTCGATCAGCGGCCGGCCGGCCGCGGCGGAGGCCATGCGGGAGGCGGCGGCGGCGATCGCCGAGTCGTGGTTGAGGATCGAGAGGATCACCGTCTCCAGCAGGACGCACTCGGCGAAGGAGCCCTCGACCCGCAGGATGGGGGACCCGGGGAAGTACACCTCGCCCTCGGGGTAGCCCCAGATGTCGCCGCTGAAGCGGCAGTCGGCCAGCCATTCGAGGGTCGGCTCGTCGACGATGCCGCGCTCGCGCAGGAAGCGCAGTTCGCCGGCGTCGAACCGGAAGTTCTCGACGGCGTCGAGCACCCGGCCGGTGCCCGCCACGACGCCGTAGCGGCGGCCCTCGGGCAGCCTGCGTGTGAAGACCTCGAAGACCGAGCGCCGGTCGGCCGTGCCCGCCTTGAGTGCGGCCTGGAGCATTGTGAGCTCGTAGTGATCGGTGAAGAGCGCTGTCGACGGAACATCCACCGGCAGGCCAAGGTCCGCTGTGTTCATATGCGGGATGCTACCCCCAATTAGCGTCAGTGTGACGATTTCCGTGGCCCATTTGTGCGGTCGCCGCCCCCTAGTGGCAGCATGGGCTGTGTGACGGCTCCTGCACCCCTTGAGATCGAACGCACCGAGTCGGCGGAGGAGACCTTCGCCGTACCCGAGCCGGACGTCCCCTGGATCACGCTCGTACACAACGACCCGGTCAACCTCATGAGTTACGTGACGTATGTCTTCCAGTCGTATTTCGGGTACTCGAAGGACAAGGCCACCAAGCTGATGCTCGACGTGCACCAGAAGGGCCGCGCGGTCGTCTCCAGCGGATCCCGCGAGGAGATGGAGCGCGACGTACAGGCCATGCACGGCTACGGTCTGTGGGCCACCCTTCAGCAGGACCGCAAGTAGCGCACGCAAGCAGCGACGGAGTAGCGACGCACCTGATGCCAGGACATTTCGAACCGATTCCCGGCGGCGGCGCTGCCGTCGCGCTCGACGAGGTCGAGATCTCGATCATCCGCTCCCTGGCGGTCCAGCTCCTGGAGCTGATCGGCCCCGGACCCGGCGGGGACGCGTCCGACGACCCGCTCGCCGAACTCTTCGCGGAGGGTCCGAGCGAGCCGCCGTCCGACCCGGTCCTGCAGCGCCTCTTCCCCGACGCCTATGGCGGGCCGGGCAACGAGGAGGCGACGGTGGACAAGGCGGACGAACAGCGCGCGCACTCCGCCGAGTTCAGGCGCTTCACCGAGAACGACCTGCGGGCCGGCAAGCGCGAGGACGCGCTCGCGGTGATCCGCTCGCTCGACGCGCTGACGTCCGGCGGCGAAGGGGGAGCGGTCCTCAAGCTCCCGCCCGAGGAGTCCGTGCGCTGGATGCGCGCGCTCAACGATCTGCGCCTCGCGATCGGCACTCGCCTCGACATCACCGACGAGGAGGACACGGACCTCCTCTACCGGCTCCCGGACGAGGACCCGCGCAAGCCGATGGTGATGGCGTACCTGTGGCTGGGCGGGCTCCAGGAGACGCTGGTCGAAACCCTTATGCCCTGACTTGTCGGGACATGTCGACCGGACGTCGAGCGTCCGTATGTAAGCGCGTTCGCTCAACGGACGCTCAATTCCGGATAACGATCCCGTCACCCGAGCGGCCTCGTATGCCGCGCGAGGTGCTTTTTGTCCGGTTTTTCTAGTGGTGTGTGCCACACATGCCCATCTCGATCACTGTTGCCGCCGTGATAAATCTTCACGACCGCCCGACGGACGCCACCCCTGTCCGCCGGGTGCGCCCCGACCGGCTGACCGCCGGTAGGCACAGCTCCATCCATCCAGGGGCCCAGACCCCGAGGATCGTCACAGTCGATCCGAGCCGCAGCGGCACGGATCGGCATGGAGAAAGGCGCAACACCATGACCTCAGTGCAGGTCGGCAAACAACACGACGGCAATGAGGCCGTGCAGGCCCCCGGTGAGTCCGGTGAGGGCGAGGGTTACCAGCGCGGACTCGGGGCCCGGCAGATCCAGATGATCGCCATCGGCGGCGCCATCGGAACCGGTCTCTTCCTCGGCGCGGGCAAGGGCATCTCGAAGGCGGGCCCCAGCCTGATCCTCGCGTACGCCATCGCGGGCCTCGTCATCTTCTTCATCATGCGGGCGCTCGGCGAGCTCCTCATGTACCGCCCCGTCTCGGGCTCCTTCTCGGAGTACGCGCGCGAGTTCATCGGCCCCTTCGCGGGCTTCGTGACCGGCTGGACGTACTGGCTCTTCTGGGTCGTCACCGGCATCACCGAGGTCACCGCGGCCGCTCAGTACATGAAGTACTGGACCCACGACAGCGTCCCGCAATGGCTCACCGCGCTCGTCTTCACGCTCATCCTCTACGCCGTGAACCTGATCTCCGTGAAGCTCTTCGGCGAGCTGGAGTTCTGGTTCTCGATGGTGAAGGTCACCGCGATCGTCGGCATGATCCTCATCTGCGCCGGCATCCTCACGATCGGCTTCTCCGACGCGGGCGACACCGCCTCCGTCACGCACCTGTGGTCCGACGGCGGCTTCTTCCCGCACGGCATCGGCTCCACCCTCATGACCCTCCAGATGGTCATGTTCGCCTTCCTCGCCGTCGAGCTCGTCGGCGTCACCGCGGGCGAGTCCAAGGACCCGAAGACCGTCCTGCCCAAGGCCATCAACACCGTGCCGTGGCGCATCGCCGTCTTCTACGTCGGCGCGCTGATCATGATCCTCTCGGTCGTGCCGTGGACGAGCTTCCAGCCGGGCGTCTCCCCGTTCGTCGCCGCCTTCGAGAAGATGGGCCTCGGCGTCGGCGCCGCGATCGTCAACTTCGTCGTCCTGACCGCGGCCCTGTCGTCCTGCAACTCCGGCATGTACTCCACCGGCCGCATGCTGCGTGACCTCGCGCTCAACGGCCAGGGCCCGAAGTTGTTCACCAAGCTCACCAAGTCCGGCACGCCCCTCGTCGGCACGACGGTCTCCGCCGCGATGATGCTGGTCGGCGTCTGGATCAACTACCAGTGGCCCGGTGAGGCGTTCAACTACGTCGTCTCCTTCGCCACCATCTCCGGCATGTGGGCCTGGATCGTCATCCTGATCTGCCAGATCCGCTACCGCATCAAGGCCGACCGAGGCGAGCTGCCCCAGTCCTCCTTCAAGGCCCCCGGCGGCATCACCCCCAGCATCCTGGCGCTCGCCTTCATCGCCATGGTGATCGTGTTCATGGGCATCGACAAGGACGCCCGCGTCTCGCTCTACTGCGCGCCGCTGTGGGCCGTCATCCTCGGCATCTCGTACGTCGTCCTGCGCAGCCGCAACCCGCAGAGCGCGGCGTTCGCGAAGCGCAAGCCGACCGACCGGTCGATGCAGTCCAAGTAGTCCAAGTGGTCCACGCGGGCCCAGCAGTCCCAGCAGTTCCGGGGCAACCCCCCACGTCTCAGCATCCGGGCCCTCCCGTACCGCACTCCGGTACGGGAGGGCCCGTCTGTCTATCCTGAGCCCCATGCTGACCCTGACCCAGGCCCTCTACGACCAGATCGTCGCCCACGCGCGCGCCGACCACCCCGACGAGGCGTGCGGCGTCGTCGCGGGACCGGTGGGCACCGGCAGGCCCGAGCGCTTCATCCCGATGCTCAACGCCGCCCGCTCGCCCACGTTCTACGAGTTCGACTCGGGTGACCTGCTGAAGCTGTACCGCGAGATGGACGACCGGGACGAGGAGCCCGTG
Source organism: Streptomyces sp. NPDC045026 (assembly GCF_056432625.1). Taxonomy (NCBI): domain Bacteria; kingdom Bacillati; phylum Actinomycetota; class Actinomycetes; order Kitasatosporales; family Streptomycetaceae; genus Streptomyces; species Streptomyces sp. NPDC045026. Next base: position 84,483 of record NZ_JBWKIS010000012.1, on the reverse strand, counting down.
ATCATCTACCACTCGCACACCGCGACCGAGGCCCACCCCTCCCGCACCGACATCACGTACGCGAACGAGCCGGGCGCCCACTACGTCCTCGTCTCCACCGCAGACACCGACGACGCGGGCCCCTTCCAGTTCCGCTCGTTCCGGATCGTCGAGGGCGTCGTGACCGAGGAAGAGGTCGAGGTCACGCCGTAGCCGGGCCTCCACCAGCCCGCCACTCCAAGGGGCGTCCCATACTTCGGACGGATATCGACCACATGGTGAGATCACACTCCGGGGTCCCGGGCGGGAATCGATACGATGACCGCATGGTTCTTCACGACGTGAGTGACAAGACGCCGGGCATGCTGCTCGTGGCGCGGCTTCACGTCGACCTGTGCCGCCTCGCCAGCGCCATCTGTCCGCGCTGAACCGATTCGCCGTACGGCCGTGAGCCGCGGCGCCGCATCCGCGTACGACCACGTACCCCCCCCAGGCAACGCCCCGCGCCGCCGCGCGCCGCGCCCACCACTGACTTCTTCCGACAGGAGCCTTCAGCCATGGCCATCGAGGTCCGCATCCCGACCATCCTCCGCACCTACACCGACGGCGAGAAGGCCGTACAGGGCAACGGGGACACGCTCGCCGAGCTCTTCGCCGACCTCGAGTCCCGTCACACGGGCATCCAGGCCCGCATCGTGGACGGCGACAAGCTGCGCCGCTTCGTGAACGTCTACCTGAACGACGAGGACGTCCGCTTCCTGGACGGCATCACCACCAAGCTCGCCGACGGCGACAACGTCACGATCCTGCCGGCCGTGGCCGGCGGCATGGCCTGATCGGGATGCGGTACGACTCCCCGCTCGCCGCGGTCGGCAACACCCCCCTGGTGCGGCTGCCGCGGCTCTCGCCCTCCGAGGACGTACGGATCTGGGCGAAGCTCGAGGACCGCAACCCGACCGGCTCGGTCAAGGACCGCCCCGCGCTCCACATGATCGAGCAGGCCGAGAAGGACGGCCGGCTCACCCCCGGCTGCACCATCCTCGAGCCGACCTCGGGCAACACCGGCATCTCGCTGGCCATGGCGGCCCGCCTCAAGGGCTACCGCATGGTGTGCGTCATGCCGGAGAACACCTCGCAGGAGCGCAGGGACCTGCTCGCCATGTGGGGCGCCGAGATCATCCCGTCGCCCGCGGCGGGCGGCTCCAACACGGCCGTCCGCATGGCCAAGGAACTGAGCGCGCAGCACCCGGCCTGGGTGATGCTCTACCAGTACGGGAACCCGGACAACGCCGGCGCCCACTACGCGACGACCGGTCCCGAGATCCTCGCCGACCTGCCCTCCGTCACGCACTTCGTGGCGGGCCTCGGCACGACGGGCACCCTCATGGGCGTCGGGCGCTACCTGCGCGAACAGAAGCCGGACGTCAAGATCGTCGCCGCGGAGCCGCGCTACGACGACCTGGTCTACGGCCTGCGCAACCTCGACGAGGGCTTCGTCCCCGAGCTGTACGACGCCTCCGTCCTGACCACCCGCTTCTCGGTCGGCTCCGCGGACGCGGTGACCCGCACCCGTGAACTCCTCCAGCAGGAGGGCATCTTCGCGGGCGTCTCCACCGGAGCGGCCCTGCACGCGGCGATCGGCGTCGGCCGCAAGGCGGTCGCGGCGGGGGAGTCCGCCGACATCGTCTTCGTGGTCGCCGACGGCGGCTGGAAGTACCTGTCGACGGGCGTCTACACGGCGGCCACGACGGAAGAAGCGATCGAGACGCTGCACGGCCAGCTCTGGGCGTAGCCACGAATCGTAGAAGCGGGGGCCGGGCCGGCAGCAACGCGGCCCGGCCCCCGCTCTCACGTCGGCCCGCGTTCCCGTCAGCCGGACGCCGTCGGCCCGCGTTCCCGTCAGCCGGACGCCGTCGGCCCGCGTTCCCGTCAGCTCGCGTTCCCGTCAGCCGGACGCCGTCGGCCCGCGTTCCCGTCAGCCAGACGCAGTCAGCCCGCGTTCACGTCAGCCGGCCGCCGCGCCGTCACCCCGCCAGGTACCGGACCTGATCCCACACCACCGGATCCAGCACCCCGGCCCTGCGCCGGAAGTCCCCCACGGGAACCTCACGCAGCTCGTCCGTCTCCAGGAAGCTCGGCCTGCCCTGCGCGTCCCCGACCGTCCCGGGCGGCAGCGCGATCACCCCGGCCCGCTCGTCGTGGTACTTGCTGGTGATCTTCGCTACGCGCACCCGCCGCCGGCGCACCGTAAGAACGAGGCACGGCCTGTCTTTGCCGCCCGGCCCGTCCTCGTACGGCACCTGCGCCCACCAGATCTCGCCCGGCTGCGGCCGCGCACCGCGAGCGCGCGGTCCCCGCGGCGGGCGGGTCCGGCCGCCGGGCCGACGACGGTGCCCGCGCCCCCATCCGTCGACGAGCGTCGCGACGAGCGCGAGCAGCAGCACGGCAGCGAGCGCGAGCCACCATGACGTGTCCATACGGACGACGGTACCGGTGGCACCCGCGCGACGCCGCAACTGACGCACGCCCCCCGAACCGGTGACAGCACAGGTGAGTTCTCCCACAACGGCCCACGACGGAGGAGCGACCGGCCCTTTTGCGCTTTACGCTCGACGGACCGCTCGACCACCCCTCTTCCTTCTGCTCCCATCCCGCTCTCTGACTGCCAGCGCGGAGGTTCCGGCTCTTATGAAGCTCACCGTCGTCGGCTGCTCGGGGTCGTTCCCGTCCGCGGATTCGGCCTGTTCGAGCTACCTCGTCGAGGCCGACGGCTTCCGGCTGCTACTCGACATGGGCAACGGCGCCCTGGGCGAGCTGCAGCGCCACTGCGGTCTCTACGACCTCGACGCGATTTTCCTCAGCCATCTGCACGCCGACCACTGCATCGACATGTGCGGCTACTTCGTGGCGCGCTACTACCGCCACGACGGCGGCCGCGCCGCCCCGATCCCGGTCTACGGCCCCGAAGGCACGGAACAGCGCCTGACCACGGCCTACGCGGACACGCCCTCCGCCTCCTCGATGAGCGAGGTCTTCGACTTCCACACCGTGAAGCCGGGCCGGCACGAGATCGGCCCGTTCACGGTGCGCACGGAGAAGGTGTGCCACCCCGTCGAGGCGTACGGCATCCGCGTCGAGCACGGCGGCAGGTCGCTCACGTACTCCGGGGACACCGGCGCGTGCGCCGCGCTCGACGAACTCGCCGCGGACAGCGACCTGTTCCTGTGCGAGGCGGCGTTCACGCACGGCAAGGAGAACATCCCCGACCTCCACCTCAACGGCCGCGAGGCGGGCGAGTCCGCGACCCGGGCCGGGGCCCGCCGCCTGGTCCTGACCCACATCCCGCCGTGGACGGACCCCCAGGCCAACCTCGCGGACGCCCGCGCCGCGTACGACGGCCCGGCCGAACTGGCCGCGCCCGGACGGGTGTACGAGATCTGAGCCCCGCACGACGAAGGCCCCCGGAACCGAATCGGTTCCGGGGGCCTTCGTCGTGCGGGGCCGGGGCCTACTTGCTCTCGGCCTTGAGGAGCTCGGCCAGTTCCTCGTCGGACTCACGGCCCGGCGTAGGAATGTTGAACTTGGTGATCGCGAACCGGAAGATCACGTAGTAGACCACCGCGAAGCAGAGGCCGACCAGCGCGAGACCCCACGGGTTGGTCGCGATGCCGAGGTTGAGGAAGTAGTCGACCGCGCCGGCGGAGAAGCCGAAGCCGTCCTTCATACCGAGCCCCCAGGTCAGCGCCATCGAGACACCGGTGAGGACCGCGTGGATCGCGTACAGGGCCGGGGCGATGAACATGAACGTGAACTCGATCGGCTCCGTCACACCGGTGACGAACGCGGTGGCCGCGAGCGAGAACATCATGCCGCCGACGACCTTGCGGCGCTCGGGACGGGCGCAGTGGACGATCGCGAGGCAGGCCGCCGGAAGGGCGAACATCATGATCGGGAAGAAGCCGGTCATGAACTGGCCGGCGCTCGGGTCGCCCTGGAGGAAGCGGGCGATGTCGCCGCTCTTGCCCTCGTACGTACCGGCCTGGAACCACGGGAACGAGTTGAGCAGGTGGTGCATGCCGATCGGGATCAGCGCACGGTTGGCGACACCGAAGATGCCGGCGCCGACCGCGCCCGAGCCCACCAGCCACTCACCGAAGTTGTGCAGACCGGCGCCGAGCACGGGCCAGATGAGACCGAAGACGATGCCGATGACCAGGCCCGCGAAGGCGGAGAGGATCGGGACGAGGCGGCGGCCGCCGAAGAAGCCCGCCCAGTCGGGCAGCTTGGTCCGGTAGAACTTCTGGTAGAGCAGGGCCACGACGACGCCCATGACCACACCGCCGAGCACACCGGCGTTGACCGGCGCCTCGTTCATGACGATCTTGCCGTCGACGACGGCGGCGACCTTCGGCAGGTTGCCGTCGGTGAAGGTGGCGAGCACCTTCTGGAAGACCAGGTAGCCGGTGACGGCCGCGAGCGCGGTGGAGCCGTCGGACTTCTTGGCGAAGCCGATGGCGATGCCGACGCAGAACAGCAGCGGCATGTTGTCGAGCAGCGCGCCGCCGCCCGCCGACATGTAGGACGCCAGCTTGGTGATGAAGGTCGGGAACGATTCCTTGCCGAGCATGTCGGGCTGGCCGAACCGGACCAGGAGCGCGGCGGCGGGCAGCACCGCGACCGGCAGCATGAGGCTGCGGCCGATGCGCTGCATGACAGCCATCGCGCCCGCGCCCTTCTTCTTGGCGGCCGCGGGGGCGGCACTGGCCGTGGTCACAACTTCCTCCAGTAGGCAAGGCGCCGCCCGGGGGACAGGTGGGGACGGCGGCGTCTCGGGAACGCGGCCCTGCGGCCGCGTGGTCTACACCACTCAGTGGTGTAGACCTGTTGTAGCACGGTGAAGGTCGTATAAGGAACCTGCGATTTCCCGGGATCCTTGTGCGCTCGGTCATATGCGACAGCGCGAAACAAAACCCCCGGACCGAGGAGGTCCAGGGGTCTTGGGAGGTGTCGAGGGGGCGAAGGGGTGGCGAGGGGGTGCTGGGGGCGTGCTGAAGCTTGGGGGAGCGGGAGGGTCAGGCCTTCGTGACGTCCTCGACCTCGTCCGCCGGCTCCCGTCCCGGCGTCTTCAGGTCGAACTTGGTGATCGCGAACCGGAAGATCGCGTAGTACACCACCGCGAAGACCAGCCCGATCGGGATGATCAGCCATGGCTTGGTCGCCAGGCTCCAGTTGATGACGTAGTCGATCAGGCCTGCCGAGAAACTGAAGCCGTCGTGCACTCCGAGCGCCCACGTCACCGCCATCGATACGCCGGTGAGGACCGCGTGGATCGCGTACAGCACCGGTGCCACGAAGAGGAACGAGTACTCGATCGGCTCGGTGATGCCGGTGATGGTCGAGGTCAGGGCGACCGAGAGCATCAGGCCGCCGACCACCTTGCGGCGCTCCGGGCGCGCGCAGTGCGTGATCGCCAGGCACGCGGCCGGCAGCGCGAACATCATGATCGGGAAGAAGCCCGAGGTGAACTGGCCCGCGTTCGGGTCGCCCGCCAGGAACATGTTGATGTCACCGTGGACCTGCGTCCCGTCCGGCTTCGTGTACGTGCCGAACTGGAACCAGATGGGCACGTTCAGGAACTGGTGCAGGCCGATCACCAGCAGCGCGCGGTTGGCGATGCCGAAGATCCCGGAGCCGATCCAGTCAAGACCGACGAGCCAGTCGCTGAAGCTCTCCAGGGCGTCACCGATCGGCGGCCAGATCCACAGGCAGATCGCGGCGACGGCGATGGCGACGAAGGCCATGATGATCGGGACGAGTCGCCGGCCGTTGAAGAAGCCGAGCCAGTCGACCAGCTTCGTACGGTGGAAGCGCCGCCAGAAGAACGCCGCGAGCAGGCCCATCACGATGCCGCCGAAGACGCCCGGGTTCTGGTAGCCGAACGGCACCACCGCGCCGTCCGGCCCCGCGCAGCCCGTGACGACCGCCTTCGCGCCGGGGCCGCAGTCCACGGGGAACTGGTGCAGCACGTTGTAGTAGACGAGGAAGCCGACGACCGCCGCCAGCGCCGTCGAACCGTCCGCCTTCTTGGCCATGCCGATCGCCACACCGACACAGAAGAGAAGGGGGAGGCCGAGCGCGCCGTCCAGCAGGGCGGAACCGGCACCGACCATCACCTTGGAGACATCGGTCCACCCCAGGCCGTCGTCACCGAAGACGTCCGGCTGGCCGAGCCGGTTGAGGATACCGGCCGCGGGCAGCACGGCGATGGGGAGCTGGAGGCTGCGACCCATCTTCTGCAGACCCTGGAAGAGGTTGTTCCACGGACTGGGTCTGTAGACGGCCGCGCTGTCGGCGCTCATGGGCGTCCTCCCGGAACAAGCCACTGTGGCGGTACGGTTGGCGGTCGTGGGAAACTGGTGTAGACCAGTTGCGGGACGGGTCGGCGGGCGCCGGCCCGGGAGGGCATGACGCCGTGATCGCCATCATTCGTCACGGGCCGAATGACCGCTCGTGAAGATGGGCCAACCGTGGGTTACCGTGACAAAGCGGGCCCATGGCGGGCCGAGAGAAAAGCCAGGGAGAACCACATGGCCACCAAGGCTGAGAAGATCGTCGCCGGGCTCGGCGGGCTCGACAACATCGAAGAGGTCGAGGGCTGCATCACCCGCCTGCGCACCGAGGTCGTCAACCCCGACCTCGTCAACGAGGCCGCCCTGAAGGCCGCCGGCGCCCACGGCGTCGTCAAGATGGGCACCGCCATCCAGGTCGTCATCGGCACCGACGCCGACCCCATCGCCGGCGAGATCGAAGACATGATGTGAGCCCCCGGCAACCCGCCTAGGTGTCACGACGAAGGCCCCGCACCGGACACCCGGACCGGGGCCTTCGCCGTTTTCGCTAGGCTCCCTCCCATGTCTCGCATCGACGGCCGCACCCCCGAACAGCTCCGCCCCATCACCATCGAACGCGGGTGGAGCAAGCACGCAGAAGGCTCCGTCCTCGTCTCCTTCGGCGACACCAAAGTCTTCTGCACCGCCTCCGTCACCGAAGGCGTCCCCCGCTGGCGCAAGGGCAGCGGCGAAGGCTGGGTCACCGCCGAGTATTCGATGCTCCCGCGCGCCACCAACACCCGCGGCGACCGCGAATCCGTACGCGGCAAGATCGGCGGCCGCACCCACGAGATCTCCCGCCTCATCGGGCGCTCGCTGCGCGCCGTCATCGACTACAAGGCCCTCGGCGAGAACACCATCGTCCTCGACTGCGACGTCCTCCAGGCCGACGGCGGCACCCGCACCGCCGCCATCACCGGCGCCTACGTCGCCCTCGCCGACGCCATCACCTGGGCCCAGGGCAAGAAGCTCATCAAGGCCGGCCGTCAGCCCCTCACCGGCACCGTCGCCGCCGTCTCCGTCGGCATCGTCGGCGGCATCCCCCTCCTCGACCTCTGCTACGAGGAAGACGTCCGCGCCGACACCGACATGAACGTCGTCTGCACCGGCGACGGCCGCTTCGTCGAGGTCCAAGGCACCGCCGAGGCCGAGCCGTTCGACCGCGACGAACTCAACTCCCTTCTCGACCTTGCCGTTTCCGGCTGCACCGACCTCGCCACCGCCCAGCGCGCGGCACTCGAGGCCACCCTCCAAAGGTAAAGAGCACGCCAAGTAGGGTGGCAACCCGAAAGACGTCAACTGCGTCTCCACGGATGGGCGTACGGCATCTCGCCGTACGCCCATCCGCACACAAGGGGAGGACCGTTCCATGGCCGCGCGCCCACGCCACCGTCGCCGTACCGCCGTCATAGCCGTCACCGCGGCACTCATCGCCGTACCGGCGGCCGCCGGCTGCGGCGCGCTCGACAAGGCGCTCGACTGCGTCCAGACCGCCGACTCCATCGCCGGCAGCGTCTCCGACCTCAAGCAGGCCGTCGAGAGCGCGACGAACGACCCCACGCAGGCCGACAAGGCGCTCGACTCCATCGACAAGAACCTCGACAAGATCGGCGACAAGACCGACAACGCCGACGTCTCCAAGGCCGTCGACGACCTCAACACCGCGGTGGGCAACGTCCGTACGGCCATCAAGAACGGCGACGAAACCCCCGACATCACCCCCGTCACGGACGCCGCCGGCGAACTGACCAAGGTCTGCACGCCGTAACACCGGCGCGATACTGGTCCCCATGACCCGCCTCATCCTCGCCACCCGCAACGCCGGCAAGATCACCGAACTCCGGGCGATCCTCGCCGACGCAGGCCTGCCCCACGACCTCGTCGGCGCGGACGCCTACCCCGACATCCCTGACGTCAGGGAGACCGGCGTCACCTTCGCCGAGAACGCACTCCTCAAGGCCCACGCCCTCGCCAAGGCCACCGGCCTCCCCGCCGTCGCCGACGACTCGGGCCTCTGCGTCGACGTACTCGGCGGAGCTCCCGGCATCTTCTCCGCCCGCTGGGCCGGCCGCCACGGCGACGACAAGGCCAACCTCGACCTCCTCCTCGCCCAGCTCGGCGACATCGACGACGACATCCACCGGGGCGCCCACTTCGCGTGCGCCGCGGCGCTCGCCCTGCCGGACGGCACCGAGCGAGTGGTCGAGGGCCAGCTGCGGGGGGTGCTGCGGCACGCCCCAGCGGGTTCGGGCGGCTTCGGCTACGACCCGATCCTGCAGCCGGACGGCGAGACGCGGACGTGCGCGGAGCTGACCGCGGCCGAGAAGAACGCGATCTCGCATCGGGGGGAGGCGTTTCGGGCGCTGGTGCCGGTGGTGCGGGAGCTGTTGGGCTGAACGCAAGCAGGCCCCGCACCTACGAATCAAAGGTGCGGGGCCTGCTTTTCCTGTGCGCCCGGTCGGATTCGAACCGACAAACACGACCACCTAAAGATCGCCGCTCAGCCCTTGGCGTACGGGCGCTCATGTCGCGGCCTACTTTACTGGGCCGAGCCGCCGGTCGGTACGGAGCTCTCTATTGCGAAGCTCGCCGTCGGCCGCCTCTGCACCAGGTGCTGGTGATTGCATGGCAGTTGGGGCAGAGCAACCGCAGGTTCTCTCGCCGGTCGTCGCTCCAGTCGCCGCTGATGTGGTCGATCTCCAGCGTCATGGGCTTGCCGAGCCACTCAGCCCCGACCCCGCACTCGGTGCACTCCTCGGGTACGCCGATTTCGCGGAGCGCCCGACGGAGCAGCAAGGTTCGGGCTCGGCGCTTGCCCTCATGGCGGACCAACACATCCTCCGCTCGCTTGAAGGGGGTCGGTCCTGGCTTCCCGCGCTGATGACCTTGGCCCAGGAAGTGTGAGGTATCGATGCCGTACTCGCCGGTCAGCTGAGGGAACAGCGCGCAGGCGCGTGTTGTCCGGGCGTTGCAGCAGTCGAAGAGTTCCAGCGACCGAAGTGGACTGAGCGACGGCCAGTCGTAACTCGTTTTCGCTGGGTAGGCCTCCATGCCGGCGGCCTGCTTGAGGGAAGTGCGAGACGTCGATGCCGAAGAGCTCGAAGCGCTTGTACAAGTGGCGCTTGAGATTGGCGTACGGCTGAGTGCCGAAGAAGGTGATGACCTCGTCGATGCTTGAGCACTGCTCGGCCGCTTGAGCCAGCCGCTCGCGGGTGTACTGCACGCCAGTGCTCATGACGCGTCGCTTCTGACGCGTCCCTTGCCGCGTCCCCGGTAGGTGTCCGTCGTCGAATGGCAGTTGGGGCAGAGGAATCGAAGGTTCTCAAGCCGGTTGTTGCGCCAGTTGCCGTCGACGTGATCGACCTCCGGAGGGAGCGGATGGCCTCGCCACGCGGGCGGCGTACCGCAGAGCGCGCATTCCTCGGGTACTCCCGACTCCGTCATCGCCTTTCTGAGCCGATCGCTCGGGATGCGCCGTGCCTGACTGGCCGACTGCTCGACGAGTAGACCCTCCGGCGTTCGAGGGCGCCACGGCTTCCCGCGCCGGGTCGGTACCCGGAAGTGCGAGGTGTCAATGTCGTACGCCTTGATCCGGCGGCTGATGTGCGTGTGGTGACCGCCGACCACCTCAAGTCCGAGATGACGCAGTACCTCGCACATGTTCGTTGAGGACGAGACCGCTGCCTGGAGGATCTCTCGCGTCCACCGAACCCCCTCGCGCTCGAAGTGCGAGATGTCCACGCCGAGCTTCTTCATCCGCTTGAGGACATACCTTCGCGCCGAACTCCTCGGGTCCGCCCCCAGCCTCTCCAGCGCCTCCGACAGTGTCCGTGCCCCCTGGGCCGCCACTTCCAGGCGTTCCTTCGTGTACACACTGGTCCCCACCGGACCCCTCCGCTCTGGTCACGCGTTCGTGACCTCGCACGGACTAACGATCCGAAAATCGGACTGTCACGCACGGAATGCGGAACAATCCGGTCCGGTGCGCGGGGAAGGGGCAGCGGAGCAGGCCGTCCGGAGGGGCAGATCAGGGGATCAGAACTTCGGTGTCCGGGCCTGGGACTCCACCAGTTCCGCCGCCTCCTCCGGTGTCTCCACCGACGGCGGGGAGCCCGCCAGGGGTTGCTGGGCCGTTTCCTTCATGCAGGCCACCGCGATGATGCCGACCAGGGCCGCCGCCATGGCGTAGTACGCGGGCATCATGTCCGTGCCCGTGACGCTGATCAGGGCCGTGATGACCAGCGGGGTCGTGCCGCCGAAGAGGGAAGCCGAGAGGTTGTAGCCCACGGAGAGCGAGCCGTAGCGGACCTGGGTGGGGAAGAGGGCCGGGAGCGCCGCCGACATCGTGCCGAGCATGCAGACCAGGGACAGGCCCAGGAGCAGCATGCCGAGCGAGACCGCCCACAGGGCGCCGTTCTTGACCAGCAGGAACGAGGGGATGGACAGGAAGAAGAAGCCCAGCATCCCTGCCATGAGGAGCGGCTTGCGGCCGAAGCGGTCGGAGAGTTTGCCGACCTGGCTGATGATCAGCATGAGGACGATCATCGTGGCGATGAGGATGAGCAGTCCGTGGGACTCCTTGTAGCCCATCTCGTCGGACAGGTACGTCGGCATGTACGACAGGAGCATGTAGTCGGTGATGTTGTAGGCGCCGACCAGGCAGATGCACAGGATGAGGGTGGGCCAGTAGTCGCGGAAGATCTTCGCGAGGTCGCCCTTCGCGGTGGTCTCGACGTTCGACGCGGCGTCCGAGGCCCGGTGCGAGGACTCGTCCTCCAGTTTCTGGAAGGCGGGTGTCTCGTCGAGGCGCAGTCGCAGGTAGAGGCCGACGAGGCCGATCGGGCCGGCGACCAGGAACGGGACGCGCCAGCCCCAGGACTCCATGCCTGCGCTGCCGAGGAGGGTGGTCAGGATGGTGACCAGGCCCGCCGCGCCGACGTAGCCGGCGAGGGTGCCGAACTCCAGGAAGCTGCCGAAGTAGCCGCGGCGCTTGTCGGGTGCGTACTCGGCGATGAAGGTGGAGGCGCCGCCGTACTCGCCACCCGTGGAGAAGCCCTGGACGAGGCGGAAGAAGATCAGCAGGACGGGTGCCCAGAAGCCGATGACGGCGTACGACGGGATCAGTCCGATGGCGAAGGTGCCGATGGCCATCAGGATCATCGTCGTCGCGAGGACCTTCTTGCGGCCGATCTTGTCACCCATGGGGCCGAAGACCATGCCGCCGATGGGGCGTACCAGGAAGGAGACGGCGAAGGTCGCGAAGGAGGAGATCAGCTGGACCGTGGCGTTCCCGGAGGGGAAGAAGACGTGGCCGATGGTGACGGCGAGGTAGCTGTAGATGCCGAAGTCGAACCATTCCATGGCATTGCCGAGCGAGGCGGCCTTCACGGCCCGCTGTACCGCCGCCTCGTCGGTGACGGTGATGTCCGTGCGGCGCAGAGGCGGATTCTTCCGGCGTTTCACGGCGCGGAAGAGGGCCCGGTGGCGCTTGACCGCCTCGGGGTCGGCGGCGGACCCGGTCTGCTCTGGGTCGATGACGCCCGACATGGAGTGATCCCTTCTGTGGACACGGAGTTCCAGGGAATCACTTGCTCCGGGGTGGCGATCGCAAACGGAAGTCCCCTGTGAAAGGGACTTCCGTCACGTTCGCGCGTACCCGGAAGGGGCTGCGGTGATCCGCGGCCGACGGGTCAGATGCCGAGACAGGTCAGATGCCGAGATCCTTGATGATTTTCGCGACGTGGCCGGTGGCCTTCACGTTGTAGAGGGCGCGTTCGACCTTGCCGTCCTCGTCCACGACGATCGTGGAGCGGATCACGCCCGTCACCGTTTTGCCGTAGAGCTTCTTCTCGCCGTACGCGCCGTACGCCTCCAGGGTCTCCTTCGAGGGGTCGCCGACCAGCGTGACCTTGAGGTTCTCCTTCTCGCGGAACTTCGCGAGCTTCTCCGGCTTGTCGGGCGAAATGCCGATCACGTCGTAGCCCGCGCCCGCGAGGACGTCGAGGTTGTCCGTGAAGTCGCAGGCCTGCTTCGTGCAGCCGGGGGTGAGGGCGGCCGGGTAGAAGTAGACGATCGTCTTGCGGCCCTTGTGGTCGGCGAGGGAGACCTCGTTGCCGTCCGCGTCGGGCAGCGTGAAGGCGGGGGCGGTGTCGCCGGTCGTCAGTCGCTCGCTCATGGTGGGACTCCTCGTACGGGATACGGGTACGGGACCCGAGCGTAATGGGGGTGCCGTGGGGTGCGAGGGCCGCCGAGCTGACAGACTGTCCACGATCAGTGCCATAACAGCGACCACGGAGGCAGCGCGGTGTCGGACACGTCGAGAACGTCGGATGCGCGGACCCCGGCGCAGATCGAGGCGGACATAAAGCGCCGTCGCGAGGCGCTGGCGGAGACGCTCGACGAGATCGGGGTGCGGGTGCACCCGAAGACGATCGTCGGTGACGCGAAGGCCAAGTTCGTCGCCGGTGTCGACCACTCGCTCGGGCGGGCCTACGTGGGTGCGAACCGGGTGGTGTCGGAGGTGAAGGCCCAGTTCGTCTCCGAGGAGGGTGCGCCGCGTATGGAGCGCATCGTTCCGGTGGCCGTTGCCGTGGTCGGTCTCGTGGGGCTGCTCGCCGTGACCGCGCGACGCCGCAAGCACTGACCCTTCCTGCCGATGGGCGTGGCCGCGGCAGGTAGGTTTCGGGGCGTGAGCGCCAACAGCGAGAAGCACAGCAGCGAGAAGAACAGCACCCAGCACGACAAGCTGCCCATCCGCATGCTGCACGACCGTGTGCTCGTGCGGCAGGACACTGCCGAGGGCGAGCGGCGCAGCGGTGGCGGCATCCTGATTCCGGCGACCGCGGCGGTCGGGCGGCGCCTGGCCTGGGCCGTGGTGGTGGCCGTCGGGCAGAACGTGCGGACGGTGGAGCCGGGCGACCGGGTGCTGTACGACCCGGAGGATCTGGCCGAGGTCGAGGTGCGGGGTGTCGCGTACGTGCTGATGCGTGAGCGCGATCTGCACGCGGTGGCCGCCGACCGGTTCGAGGGTTCCCAGGATTCGACGGGCCTGTACCTGTAGAGGGGTACGGCTCGCAGTGGCTTCGCAAAAGGGCTGGTGACCGTTGTCACCAGCCCTTTTGCACGTTCTTTGCTACCTTTGAGGGACCCCGACGAGACGCGCCGTACCGGGTATCGCAAAGACGACGCACCCCTGTTGATCCAAGTGACGGAGGTGCCTGTCATGGCCTGGGTTCTTATCGTGATCGCCGGATTTCTCGAGGTCGGCTGGTCGATCGGCATGAAGTTCACGGACGGGTTCACCCGGCTGTGGCCGAGTGTGTTCACCGGCGCGGGCATCGTCGCCAGCATGGTGCTGCTCTCCTACGCCGCCAAGAGTCTGCCGATCGGTACGGCCTACGGCGTGTGGGTGGGCATCGGTGCGGCCGGTGCGGCCGTCGTCGGCATGCTGGCGCTCGGGGAGCCGGCGACGGCGGCGCGGATCTTCTTCATCGTGCTGCTGCTCGTGGCGATCGTGGGTCTCAAGGCAACGTCGGGTCACTAGGCCTGGTAGTCGTCAGCCGGTCACTCCCCGGGATAGGAGTCGGCGTCGGAGTCGCGGGCGGGGTCCGAGTCGCCGAACAGTTCGTTCACCGGCCCTGACGGTGGGTTCGGTTCTTCCTGTGACGGAGTCGCGAGCGTGGGCTCCGCCGGTGTGGACGGTGCGGTCGGGGGGCCGGACGACTCCGGTTCGGACGGCGGTTCGCCGGAGGGCTCGCCGGAGGACGGTTCGGTGGACGGTTCGTCGGGTGCGGCCGAGGGGATCTCGGGCTGTTCGGCGCCCGCCTCCAGTTCCAGGTCGAAGTCCTTGGCCGGGCTGCCCATGAGCGCCGCCTTGGTGAACTGGGCCCAGATCTGCGCGGGGAAGCCGCCGCCGTTGATCCGCGGCAGGCCGAGCGCCCCGTACAGCGGGGTGTGGGCGCCGGTGTCGGGGTTCTGGCCCATGACGGCGACGACGGTGGCGAGATCGGGTGTGTAGCCCGCGAACCAGGCCGCCGTGTCCTCCTCGGCGGTGCCGGTCTTGCCGGCGGCGGGCCGGTCCGCGGCGAGGGCGGCGGTGCCGGTGCCGCCCTCGACGACGCTCTGCAGGACGGACGTCGTCGTGTCGGCGGACTCGCGCGTGACGGCGCGCCTGGTGGTCTGCTCGGGCAGGTCGACGCTCTCGCCGTCCTTGGTGACCTCGGCGACGAGCGTGTACGTGGCGCGCCTGCCGTGGTTGGCGAGGGTGGCGTAGGCCTCGGTCATGTCGAGGACGCTGGCCGTGGCCGGGCCGAGCGCGATCGAGGGGGACTCGGTCAGGTCGGGGGTGTCCTTGGGGAGACCGAGGGCGATCGCGGTCTGCTTGACCTTGTCGGAGCCGACGTCGACGGCCATCTGCGCGTAGACCGCGTTGACGGACTTGTCGGTGGCGGCGCGGACGGTGATGGGGCCGTAGTCGACCTTGTCCTCGTTCTCGGGGGCGTAGTAGCCGCCGCTCCAGCCCTGTACGGGGCGGGCGTTGGTGCCGTCGTAGAGGGTGTTCGGGGTGATCGTGCGGCCGTCCTGGGTGGTGGAGGCGTTCTCCACGGCCGAGGTGAGGACGAACGGCTTGAACGTGGAGCCGACCTGGTAGTCGCGGCGCGTGGCGTTGTTGACGTACTGCTTGGTGTAGTCGATGCCGCCGTACATCGCGAGGACCTTGCCGGTCGCGGGGTCGATGGCGGCGCCGCCGGCGCGGACGTTGCGGTCGGCCGGGCGGTTCTCCTTGTCGACCTGGGACATCAGCCGGTCGTCGACGGCCTTGACGAAGGCGTCCTGTTTCTTCTTCTGGAGCGTGGTGGTGATGCGGTAGCCGCCGACGGCCAGGGTGTCCTCGTCGATGACGCCGTTGTCCGTGAGGTAGTCCTTGACGGCCTGGACGAGGTAGCCGCGCTGGCCGGACATCCCGGCGGGGCCCTTGGCGTCGTCGGGCATGGGGAACGTCATCTTCCGGCGGTCGGCCGGGCTGAGCCACTGCTCCTTGACCATGCCGTCGAGGACGTAGTTCCAGCGGGCGACGGCCTGCGACTTGTTCTCCGGGTGGGCGATGACGTCGTACGAGCTGGGGGCGTTGAGGAGGGCGGCGAGGTAGGCGCCCTGAGCGGTGGTCAGGTCCTCGATGTCGACGCCGTAGTAGGCCTGGGCGGCGGCCTGGATGCCGTAGGCGTTGCGGCCGAAGTAGCTGGTGTTGAGGTAGCCCTCGAGGATGTGGTCCTTGCTCTCCTCGCGGTCCAGCTTGATCGAGATGAAGAACTCCTTCACCTTGCGGGTGATGGTCTGTTCCTGGCCCAGGTAGTAGTTCTTCACGTACTGCTGGGTGATCGTCGAGCCGGACTGCTTGCCCTTGCCGGTGACGGTGTTCCAGGCGGCGCGGATCATCGCCTTGGGGTCGATGGCGGACTCGTTGTAGAAGTCGCGGTCCTCGGCGGCGAGTACGGCGTGCTGGACGGTCCCGGGGATCTGGGAGAGGGAGACGTTCTCGCGGTTGATCTCGCCGTCGCGGGCGAGCTGGCTGCCGTCGGCGTACAGGTAGACGTTGCTCTGTGCGGTGGCGGTGGCGTTGGCGGGCGGGATCTTGACGAGGACGTAGCCGAGGGCGAACAGGCCGATGCACAGGAGCAGGAAGCCGAGGATCGTGCCGAGGACCATGCGCCAGGTGGGGATCAGGCGGCGCCAGCCCGTGCGCGGGGGGCGTCTGCGTTTCGCGGGATCCCCGGCCTCTCCGGCGTTCCCGGACTGTGCGGCCTTCGGCTGCTGCGGCTCGTCGCTCATGCCCTGTGGAACTCCTGTTTCCCTCCGTACGTCACGTACGCCTCGTACGGCACTTTTCGCCCTGCCGGACACTCTGACATCGATGGGTGGTGCGGCCGGGGTGTGGCACGCGTCGAGGGGGCCGAAAATGCGTGGCACGGTACACCCCGCTCCCGCTAGGCTCCTGCGCTTTGGTCCGGAACGGAAGACGGGAGGGGGCGCTTGTCCGTGGGAACTTTCCGGCTGTACGCGGCCGTCGCCGCCGGAGGGTTCCGGCGCTTCGCGACGTACCGGTCGGCCACCGCGGCGGGCGTGTTCACGAACACCGTCTTCGGGTTCATCGTGGCGTACACGTACATGGCGCTGTGGGACGAGAGGCCGGGGCTCGGCGGGTACGACCAGGCGCAGGCGCTGACGTACGTGTGGATCGGGCAGGCGCTCGCGCAGGCCCTGTCGATGTTCAACACGGGCTTCGCCGTCGACATGGTGGCGCGAATCCGGGGCGGCGACATCGCCGTGGACCTGTACCGGCCCGTCGACCTCCAACTGTGGTGGCTGGCGGGGGACTTGGGGCGGGCCGTGTTCCAGCTGGCCAGCCGGGGCGTGGTGCCGCTGACGGTGGGCGCGCTCGCCTTTCCGCTCGCGCTGCCGGGCGATCCGGTGGTGTGGCTGGAGTTCCTGGTGGCGGTGGCGCTGGCCGTGGTGGTGAGTTTCGCGATCCGCTATCTGCTCGCGCTGAGCGCGTTCTGGCTGCTCGACGGGTCGGGCGTGCTGCAGTTCGGGGGTCTGGTGGGAATGTTCTTCACGGGGCTGCTGCTGCCGCTGAACGCGATGCCGGGCGCCCTCGGTGACATCGCGCGGGTGCTGCCGTGGGCGTCGCTCCTCCAGATGCCGGCCGACATCCTCCTCGGCGCCCGCTCCGGTGCGGCCGAAGTCCTCTCCGCGTACGCCTTCCAGGCCGGGTGGGCGGTCGTCCTGCTCGCCGCGGGCCGCCTTCTCCAGTCCTCCGCGACACGCAAGGTGGTGCTTCAAGGTGGCTGACACCGGCGGCATGGGGAGCGTACGGGTCTACGGGCTGATCGCCGCGATGTGGATCCGCTCCACCCTGGTCTACCGCACGTCGTTCGCGGCCGCGCTCCTCACCAACTTCCTGGTCACGGCGCTCGATTTCGTCGTGATCTGGATGATGTTCTCGCAGGCGACCTCGATCGGCGGTTACAGCTTCGCGGAGACCGCCTTCCTGTACGGGACCGCGTCCGTCTCCTTCGGGATCACGGCCCTCCTGTTCGGCAGCGTCGACGATCTCGGGCTGCGGGTGCGCGACGGGTCCCTCGACGCGTTCCTGGTGCGCCCCGCCCCCGTGCTCGTCCAGGTCGCCGCGGACCGCTTCGGCCTGCGCCGCCTCGGCCGGTTCCTCCAGGGCGCCCTGGTCCTCGGCTGGTCCCTGGCGGGCCTCGACATCGACTGGACGGCCGCGAAGCTGCTTCTGCTGCCGGTGATGCTGCTGAGCGGGGCGGCGATCTTCGGCGCGGTGTACGTGGCCGGGGCGGCGTTCCAGTTCTGGGCGCAGGACGCGGCCGAGGCGCAGAGCGCGTTCACGTTCGGCGGGCTGACGCTGCTCCAGTACCCGCCGACGGTGTTCGCCAGGGACTTCGTGATCGGCGTGACGTTCGTCGTGCCGCTGGCCTTCGTCAACTGGCTGCCCGCGCTGTACGTGCTCGGCCGCCCCTACCCCCTCGGCCTGCCCTGGTGGCTCGCCTTCACGCCGCCGCTGGTGGCCGCCGCGAGCTGCGCGCTCGCGGGTCTGGCCTGGCGCGCGGGTGTCCGTTCGTACCGCAGCACCGGGAGCTGAAGACGTATGGCTGAGGACTTCATCGAGGTCGACGGCGTGGAGAAGGTCTTCGACGTGCGCAGGAAGACGGGCCTGCTGCGGCGCGAGCGCCATCAGGTGCGGGCCGTCGACTCGCTCACCTTCAGCGTGCCGCGCGGCGAGATGGTCGGCTACATCGGGCCGAACGGCGCGGGCAAGTCCACCACGATCAAGATGCTGACCGGCATCCTCACGCCCAGCGCGGGCCGGCTGCGGGTCGCGGGCATCGAGCCGTCCCGGGAACGGACGCGGCTCGCGCGGCGGATCGGTGTCGTGTTCGGGCAGCGCACAACCCTGTGGTGGGACCTGCCGCTGATCGACTCGTACCGGCTGATGCACCGCATGTACCGCATCCCGGACGCCCGCTACCGGGAGAACCTCGACCGGTGCGTGGAACTCCTCGAACTGGGCGCCCTGTTGGACACTCCGGTGCGGCAGCTCTCCCTCGGTCAGCGCATGCGCGGCGACATCGCGGCGGCTCTGCTGCACGACCCCGAGGTGCTCTACCTCGACGAGCCGACCATCGGGCTCGACGTCGTCTCCAAGGTCAAAGTGCGCGGATTCCTGCGGGAGTTGAACGAGGAGCGCGGCACGACGGTGCTGCTGACCACGCACGACCTGACCGACATCGAGCAGCTCTGCAAGCGCGTCATGGTCATCGACCACGGGCGCCTGATGTACGACGGACAGCTCGACGGCCTGCACCAGGTGGGGGAGAGCGAGCGGACCCTCGTCGTCGACCTGGAACGTGAACTGCCGCCGCTGGACGTGCAGTTCGCCCGGGTGGTGAAGGTGGACGGGCCGCGCCAGTGGCTGGCTTTCCCGGCCGCGCAGTCGGCGGCGCCGCTGGTCGCGCAGATCGCGGCTCAGTATCCGCTGGCTGATCTGTCGGTGCGGGAGCCGGACATCGAGTCCGTGATCGCGCGGATGTACGCCCGGGAGGAACCATCCCTGGGAGGAACGGCCGCACCCTCGTAGGCTGGCCCCATGACGGACGAACGCCCTGAGCGCCCCGAGCCGAACGCCCAGCCCGAGCTGCGGGCCTCCGACGCCGACCGGGACCGGGTCGCGGAGGTCCTGCGCGACGCCCTCGCCGAGGGTCGCCTGGACATGGAGGAGTTCGACGAGCGGCTCGAGGCCGCGTACAAGGCGCGTACGTACGGCGAGTTGGCGCCGCTCACGCGCGATCTGCCGGGGGCGGGCGCGGCGGCGCCGGCGACACCGGTGAGCTTCGTGAAGGAGCCGCGGCCCGAGGGCGCCGTCGACTGGCCGGCCCGGATCGGCGGGGAGGCCTCGTCCACATGGGCGGCCGCGCTCTTCGGCGGGTTCGGCCGCAAGGGGCGCTGGACGGTGGGCGAGAAGTTCACCGCGTTCGCGATGTTCGGCGGCGGCGACATCGATCTGCGGGAGGCGCGGTTCGCGTCCCGCGACGTGGTCATCAACTGCTTCACGATCATGGGCGGGATCCAGGTCAAGGTGCCGCCGGAGCTGGATGTCACGGTCAAGGGCTTCGGCTTCATGGGCGGCGTCGACGACCGGGCTTCGGGCGGGGGCACGCCGGGTTCCCCGCGGGTGATCATCCGGGGGTTCGCCCTGATGGGCGGCGTCGGCGTGGACCGCAAGGTGACGCGTGAGGAACGCCTTCGCCTCAAGGAGGAGCGCCGGCAGGACAAGCTGGAGCGCAGGACCGCGCACCATGAGGCGCTGGAGGGGCACCACGACCGGCACGCCGATCGCCATGAGCTGCGGCACGCGCGGCACGAGGAGCGGCGCGAGCGCCAGTGGGAGCGGGCGGAGGAGCGCCGCGAGAGGCGTGAGCGGTAGCCCGCAGCCGGGGCCCCAGCCGTAGACCGCAGCCGGGGCCCCGGGCCGTAGCCCCCGGCCGTAGCCGCGGGCCGGGCGCTACAGCTCGGCCGGCGTCGACCCCTTCAGCGTCGTCAGGTTGAACGTGTCCGCCATCCTGCGGAAGCCGGAGTCGCTCGGGTGCAGATGGTCGCCGGAGTCGTACCCGGGCTGGAGCTTGCGCGGGTTGTACGGGTCGCGCAGCGCCTTGTCGAAGTCGACGAACTCGTCGAAGACCTTGCCGGACCGGATCTGCGCGTTCACGGACTGGCGCACGCCTTCGAGGCGGGGCTCGTAGCCGCGGTGGCCCTGGAACGGCATGAGCGTCGCGCCGACCACCCGCAGGCCGCGCGTGTGCGCCTGCCGGGTCAGCTCCCGCAGACCCTCGACGATCTTGGCGGGGTCGTTCTGGTGCGGGTTGCGGAGGATGTCGTTGATGCCGAGTGCGATCACGACGGCCTTGACGCCGGACCGGTCGAGGACGTCCCGGTCGAAGCGGGAGAGGCCGCTCGGGTTGTTCGCGGGGCGGCCGAGGCCGTCGGACAGGATGCGGTTTCCGCTGATTCCCTGGTTGACCACGCCGTAGCGGGCCGTGCCGTTCTCGTCGCGCAGCCGGTCGGCGAGGTCGTCCGTCCAGCGGCGGTTGGCGCCCACGGTCGAGGTGACGCCGTCGGTCAGGGAGTCGCCGATCACGACGACGGTGCCGTCCGACTCGTTGCTGAGTACGTCGAGCGCGGTGACGTAGCGCCAGTAGGGGGTCTGCTGGGTGAACGGAGCGCCGGTCACGTCCTCCGCGCGGTCGCCCTGGGCGACGTACGACGTCTGGCGGGCCTGCGGGTGGTAGGTGACCGGGCCCGACGGGGTGGGCGAGTAGCTCGTGACGAGCATGTCCGCGTCGTTCGGGACGTGCAGCCGCACGGCGTCGCTCATGGTCTGGGAGCCGGCCGGGATGACGACCGAGGTGTTGCCGCCGAAGGTGAGGCGGCGCAGGGTGCCCGGCGTGGCGGCCGGGTTGTTGGGCGCGGCCGCGACGGCGACCGAGGCGTGCGTGATGCTGAGCGGCTGCTGCCCGTAGAGGTTGGAGAACGTGATGCGGGCGCTGGTGCCGCCGATGCTGGTGTGCACCACGTTGCGCACGGTGTGGCCCGCGAGGCCGTCGGTCTCCGTGCCGGGCTCGCCGCCCGCGGGGGAGGCCGACCAGCTGCCCGACCAGGTGCCGGTGGAGGCGGGGGCCGCCGAGTTCTGCGGGTGCCGGGGGCCCGCGCTGACGGTGCTGTTCGAGCCGTCGTAGGCGCCGGAGACACCCAGGTATATGGCGGCCGAAATCACGACGACCAGGGCCGCGACCGCGGCCAGCAGGGCATAACCGTGACGCTTGGTCATGCGGGGATGTCTCCTCGGGCAGCGGGAGCCCCGAGGCTCCGGTGTGATGATCCCATGATGCGTCATGGGTCGGGAGGAAGCCGACACTGCCCCCTCCGCCTTTTGAGACGCCGGGAACTTGTCGTCCGTTCCGGGAGTCGGTCAGGTAGGGACAATGTGTGAGAGGGATGACACGGGGGACTGCCGGGTGAGCGGACTTGTGACGGGCGGAGTGAGCTGAGTGGACGAAGTGGAGGACGCGAAGCGCGCGGCGGCCGCGCGCAGCAAGCGGGACTTGGAGGAAACGGGCGAAGCGGGCATGGGTGAGCATGCCCGCGCGGGCGGTTCCTCATTCGGTACGCGGCCGGCCCCCTTCAGCGGAGCGCCCGGCTCCTTCAGCCCCGCCGACATGGAGAAGCAGCGCGGCGTACGGCGGATGAAGACCACCGCCACCGGCCTGCTCCTCCTCGTCGCCGTCATCTACGTGCTCGCCAAATGGGGCCAGAACTCCGGCGCCGGCGCCTGGGCGGGCTATGTCGCCGCGGCCGCCGAAGCGGGCATGGTCGGCGCCCTGGCCGACTGGTTCGCCGTCACCGCCCTCTTCCGCCGCCCCCTCGGCCTGCCCATCCCGCACACCGCGATCATCCCCACCAAGAAGGACCAGCTGGGCGTCTCGCTCGGCGAGTTCGTCGGGGAGAACTTCCTCTCCTCCGACGTCGTACGGCAGCGGCTGCGCGCCGTCGGCATCGGCGGTCGGCTCGGCACCTGGCTGGCCGAACCGGAACACGCCGACCGAGTGACCGCCGAGCTCGCGACCGCCCTGCGCGGAGCCCTCACCGTGCTGCGCGACTCGGACGTCCAGGCCGTCGTCGGCGAGGCCATCACGCGCCGCGCGGACGCCCAGGAGGTCGCGCCCGGCATAGGCAAGATGCTGGAGAAGGTCGTCGCCGACGGCGGCCACAAGCGCGTCGTCGACCTGATCTGCGCACGCGCCCACGACTGGCTGGTGGAGCACGGGGACTCCGTGATGGACGCGGTGCAGGGCGGTGCCCCCGGCTGGACCCCGCGCTTCGTCGACAAGAAGATCGGCGACCGCGTCTACAAGGAGCTGCTGCGCTTCGTCACCGAGATGAGGGACATGCCGGAGCACCCGGCCCGCGGCGCCCTCGACCGCTTCCTCGGCGACTTCGCCGCCGACCTCCAGTCCGACACGGACACGCGGGCGCGCGTCGAGCGCCTGAAGTCCGAGGTCATCGCCCGGCCCGAGGTCCAGGACCTGATCGCCTCCGCCTGGTCCGCGGTGCGCTCCATGATCGTCGCGGCGGCGGAGGACGAGCGCAGCGAGTTGCGGCTGCGCGTACGGGCCTCGCTGCTCTCCCTCGGCGCCCGGATGGCGACCGACGCGCGCCTCCAGGACAAGGTCGACGGCTGGGTCGAGGGCGCGGCCACGTACGTCGTGACGACGTACCGCAAGGAGATCACCTCCCTCATCACGGACACCGTCGCGGGCTGGGACGCCGAGCACACCTCGAAGAAGATCGAGGCGCACATCGGCCGTGACCTGCAGTTCATCCGGATCAACGGCACGGTGGTGGGCTCGCTGGCAGGGCTCGCGATCTACGCGGTGTCGCGGGCGCTGGGCGCGTGACGCGCGGCTCTTGCGGCGTGACGGGCAGCCCTTGTGGCGTGACGCGCGGCCCTGGCGGCCTCCGCACGGTCAGCGTCAGGAGCGCCGCCCCCGCGCACAGCGCGCCCGCGCCCACCCACACCGGGTCGTACGAGCCGAACGCGTCCCGGGCCACCCCGCCCGCGAACGCCACGGCCCCCGCACCGACCTGGTGCGCGGCGCTCACCCAGCCGAACACGATCGGGGCGTCCGCGCCGTAGTGCGCGCGGCACAGCGCGATCGTCGGCGGCACGGTCGCCACGTCGAGCAGCCCGAAGACGACGGTGAACGCGACGAGCGGCGCGTCCACCGCCGACGTCAGGAGCAGCGGCAGCGCAAGGAGAGTGAGGCCGCGCAGGGCGTAGTACGTGGCGAGCAGGCGGCGCGGATCGGCACGGTCCGTCAGCCATCCGGACCCCACCGTCCCCGCCACGTTGAAGATCCCTATGAGGGACAGCAGCGACGCGGCGACGGTGACCGGCATCCCGTGGTCGTGGGCGGCGGGCGCGAAGTGCGTCCACATCACCCCGTTCGTCGAGGCGCCGCAGACGGCGAAGGTCCCGGCGAGCAGCCAGAACGGCCCGGTGCGGGCGGCGCGGACGAGGGTGCGCAGGGCGCGCCGGGCGGAGGCCTCGGTACGGCCGGTGGGGCGAGGGGTGTCTTCGGTACGGCCCAGGGCCTGCCCCTTCTGCGGCTCGCGCACCGCGGCCCACACCACGGGCAGTGCGCAGGCGGCGGCGCACGCGAGAGCGGTGGCGGCGGCCCGCCACGAGTACGCGTCGATCACCCACGACAGCACGGGCAGGAACACGAACTGCCCCACCACGCTCGCCGCCGTGAGCAGCCCGGTGACGAGCCCGCGCCGCGCGACGAACCACCGCTCGGTGACGGTCGCCGCGAAGGTCGTGGCGGTCGCCCCCGTCCCCAGGCCCACCAGCACCCCCCAGTACAGGACGAACTGCCAGGGCGCGGTCATCGTCGTCGCGAGCCCGGCCCCGGCCCCGACGAGGCACAGGGCGCCGACGGCGACGCGCCGCATCCCGAGCCGGTCCATGAGCGCCGCCGCGAAGGGGGCACTGGCCCCGTACACGACCATGTTCACGAGCGAGCCGAGCCCGACGGACGCCCGTGACCAGCCGAGATCCGCGTGCAGCGGCCCGACGAGCAGACCGGCGAGCGTGCTGAACGCCCCGGCCGTGACGATGGCGAGTGCGGCGCCGGCGGCGACGGTCCAGGGCGACCCGGGCTTCCGGGGATGCGGCCGGGGGCGGGAGTTCTTCATGACTTCACCCTGTGACGGAGGCACCCGTCGCCACGACTGGCCAGATGGCCATGAGGTGAAAGAATCTGGCCATGAATCCCGTAAGGCCCGCGACGCCGGCGCACAACGGTCGTCGGACCGTCGCCGTCCTCGTCCGGGACGGCGTCCTGCCCATGGAACTCGGCCTGGTCCACCAGCTGTTCGGCACGGCGAGATCGGCGTCGGGCGAGCGGCTCTACGACGTCGTCACCTGCGCGCCACGCCCCGGCAGGATCCGTACGGACGCGGACTTCCCGATCTACGCGGAGCACGGTCTGGCGACCGTGGCGGCCGCGGACACCGTGCTCGTACCAGCGTCGCACGAGACGGACGAGGCATTGCAACCCGGCGCGCTGGACGGCGGGTTGGACGGTGATCTGACGGCGGCTCTGCGCACGTCACCGGCCCGCATCGCCTCCATCTGCACCGGCTCCTTCGTCCTCGCCGCGGCGGGACTCCTGGACGGCCGGCGCGCGACGACGCACTGGATGTCGTCGGACCTCTTCGCGCGCACGTTCCCGGCGGTCAAGGTCGACGCGGATGTCCTCTACGTAGACGAGGGAAGGGTGTTGACCTCCGCCGGCGAGGCGGCCGGCATCGACCTGTGCCTCCACATGATCCGCCGCGACCACGGCGCGGCGGTCGCGGCGGAGGTGGCCCGCCGCACGGTGGTGCCGCCGCACCGGGAGGGCGGGCAGGCGCAGTACATCCAACGCCCTGTGGAATCAGAGGGGTTGACGTCCACGTCGGCGTCGCGCGCGTGGGCCCTGACCCGTCTCGCCGAGCCCCTCACCCTCGCCGAACTGGCCGCGCACGACGCGGTGTCCGTCCGCACCTACAGCCGCCGCTTCCGCGAGGAGACCGGCCTCACCCCGATCCAGTGGCTGACCCAGCGCCGGGTGGACCGCGCGCGCGAACTCCTGGAACAGACCGACCACACCGTCGACCGCATCGCGGCGGAGGCGGGCTTCGGCACTGGCGCGTCGCTCAGAGCGCACTTCCAGGCGGGGCTCGGGGTGTCGCCGGGGGCGTACAGGGTGACATTCAGAGGGAGGTGAGGGGGGGAAGATGGGAGGTGAGAGGGAGGAAGCGAGGGAGCCGTCCGGCGAGCGGGTACGGACATGAGTATGCGTACTCTGTCGCCCACCGCGGCCCGTCCCGGAACCTCGTATCCATGACAGCCGGAACCGCAGCAGCACGTCTCCTGAAGCCTCTGCCCCGCAGCTCGTGGCCGGAACGCTGGCTGACCCGTCTGCTCCTCGCGGGCCTGTCCGCGGCGGCGTACGTCCTGTGCATGCCGTGGGACCTGCGCAACCGCCCGCAGACCCCCGGCTCGATCAACGAGACCACCCCGGTGACGAACCTGGGCGTCACGATCCTCGCCGTCGCACTCCTGGCCCTCGGCGCGTACGCCGGGCGCCGCGACCGCCTCCCCCTCGCGGTCCTGCTGGTGGCGGCCCCGCCGATCGCGCTCCTCTACGCGTCCTTCGCGTCCCACCCCGACCAGGGAGGCATCTTCCCGTGGCAGCTGGTGTGGTGGTTCTTCTCGATCGTGATGGCGGGGGCGGTGCTCATCGCGGCGGCGGTGGGACGCACGTTCCGCGAGGATGACGACCGATAGTCCGCGTACCGCCCCGACGCACCGTCCCGACACGACCCCACCCCCGGGAGACCCGATGACCATCCGCAGGATCGTCCCGAACCTCACGACGAAGTCGCCGGAGTCGATGGCCGAGAACAGCGGCTTCTACGGCCTGCTCGGCTTCGAGGAGGTCATGAACATGGGCTGGGTGACAACCCTGGCGTCCCCGTCCAACCCGACGGCCCAGGTCAGTTTCCTCACCCACGACGCGACCGCGCCCGTAATCCCGGACCTCAGCGTGGAGGTCGAGGACGTGGACGCGGTCTACGAGCAGGTACGGGCATCCGGCGCGGAGATCGTCCACGACCTCCGCGACGAGGAGTGGGGGGTACGCCGCTTCTTCGTACGGGACCCGGAGGGGCGAGTGGTGAACGTGCTGGGGCACCGGGGCGCGTAGCCCCTTAGGGGTCCGGCCTACGCGGCGTGGCGGTCGGCGAGAGCCCAGGACGCGGCGGCGACGCCCCCGGCGACCGTGAACACGGCGGGCCAGGCGCCGAGCTTCTTGGCGAGCGGGTGCGACCCGGCGAAGGCGGCGACGTAGGCACCTCCGAGCACGGCGGCGACCCTGCCCCCGGCGGCCTGCCGCCACTGAGCCCCGGCCGCGACGCCGGCGGCGGCCAGCACGACGCCGCCGAGCTGCCGCTTCTTGGTGAACCGGGCCACGGCGTACCCGCCGACAATCCCGCTCGCGGCCACTGCTGCCGCCGGTACCTTCGCCATCACTGCCTCGCTTCTCGGTCATGTGCGGCCCGGGGTGGACGCGGACCGATTCGAGGCTAACGCGCGGGATTGCGGCGCTTGCGGGCAGGTGGGTCCAGGTGGTCCAGGTGGGTCCTCCTGGTGGGGAGGACGCGGACGAGAAGAACCGCCTCTACGCCATGGACCTGGCGATGCTAGGCCGCGGTCTCGTTGCAGGCGGGTTCGCCGTCTCCGTCGCCGAACTCGTCATCGTCCGCGGGCGGGTCGAGTATCTGCCAGGTCGCTACGACGAGCGGCAAGAGGACGTGGGTCACCAGCAGGGCGAAGAGGATGAGGAAGAGCGCGGCGCCCGGGATCTGCGAGTCCCGGCCGTCCCTGTCGGCGAACATGGTCACGGCCGCGACGAGGACCATCAGCACGGTCGTGCATCGGTGCGCGGTCGAGAACGCGCGGAGCCGGCCGGCCAGTTCCCGTTCGTCGAGTTCGTGCTCTCGCCTGGAGATCATTCCGCGGGTGGTCGCGATGAGCCGGCCGGCCAGCGGGAAGCCCGCCACCAGCATGACGCCGAGGATCACGAAGTTGACGATCATCGCTGTGTCGCTCGGGGCCAGGGTCCATGAAACGGCGGCGTCCACCCAGAGCAGCCCCAGGCAGGAGCCCCCCGCAACCGCCAATGCGCGGCGTGAGCGGCGGCTGGCGTAGCGGGCGGACACGCGCTCCAGTTCCGAGTCCAAGACACACTGGCGCTCTGCGCGCTTGAGCTGCGATTTCGCCCGCCGCTCGCTCCGCCAGGAGCGACGGGCGGGGGCGTGGTCGTTCGCCGACTGTTCTTCGTTCGTCATGAAGTGCTTCCGATCCGGGGGAAGGGCTTGAGGGAGAAGACCACTTCGACCGGGACCTCGAAGTATGCGGCGATGCGCAGAGCCAGGTGAAGGCTGGGACTGTACTCACCGCGCTCGAGATAGCCGATGGTCTGGTAGTGGACGCCCAGGGCGGTGGCCAAGTCGCGGCGCGAGATACCGCGCTCGGCCCGCAGCATCGGGATCCGGTTGTAGGCGTTCCCTTCGTCCTTGTCCTGTTTGCCGGCGGGCATCAGGCGTCACCCAAGGCGGCCGGGTGTCGCGCGACCGTGTCATCCATGTGCTTCTCCTTGTATATGAAGCTTGATGTCTCATCCTATCTCTAGGGTCATCGGTAGTAGTTCTACTACAGAAAATTGTAGGTTCGCAACCGCGGTGCCATGACGGGATTGACCGGTGTGGTGCGCGGAGAAGCGCTATGAGCAGGCGTCACGGCGGGTGTGGCCGCTGTGCAGCCGCCGCGCCGACACGGCGATGGGTGGCACCTGGAAGCTGGTTTCGCCAGCCAGGGCGGGGAGTCTGCGTTCTCGCAGGCGAGTGCACTACTGGGCGGGCGCACGCAGCTATGTCGCTGAGTGCGCTCTGCCCCAACGCCTCGGCAACACAAGGGCGTTGAAAGTCGTCCAGGCCCAGTAGTGATTGGAGGCGGACAACCAGAGTGCTACGTTCGCCGCCATGCCGAAGGCCACCGAAACCGCCAAGTCCGCCATGACCGCCAAGACCGCCATGACGGCCAAGGTCGAGATAGATGAGATCACGGCCGAATTCTTCGGCGCGTTCGACAACAGGGGCGGCGGTGAGGCGGACGTAGACCGGATCCGCCGGCTGACGCTCCCGGGCGCGCTGATCGTGAGCACCGGCCCGGCTACCACGGCCTACACGGTGGACGAGTTCATCGAGCCGCGCCGAAAGCTCCTGTCGGACGGCCGACTGGTGGAGTTCTCCGAGTGGGAAACCTCCGAACGGACCGAGATCGCGGGGGACATCGCAGCGCGCTTCGGCGAGTACCGCAAGTCCGGCATCATGAACGGCGAACCGTTCGAGGGCGGCGGCACGAAGTCCATCCAGTTCGTCCGCACGGCGGAGGGCTGGCGAATCGCGTCGTTCACTTGGTACGACCGGCCTTGACGGCCGTTGCGCGCGGAACGGGGCGTCAGCTGGTCGCCGATCGAGACATGCGGATGCAGGGCCCGATCGACGAACTGCTCAGTCCAGCGACACGATCGGCCACGCTAGTCCGTCTGTAGTTCAGTACCGGATGGCTCGTCGTCATCGGCATCGCTGTCTGGCGCGGCGAGGCGGGCGCCCCTGCTACAGGCGATGCGGTGCACGTCACGCAACGCCTCAGCCAACCGGGCAGCCAGGAAGCGTAGTTGGGGCGCGGTGGTCTTGCTGTCGCAGCCACCGTCGCAGAGCAGGTCGGCGGCATGGTTCAGGAGTTCTTCGGCCATGCCGAGCTGAACGGACTCGACGGTGTCGGCTACGCGGGAGAGGTAGCTGCTGCCTGTGCCGTCGCTGAGGAGGTAGCAGGGATTGCCGTCGATGTTGGACCAGGGGAGAAGGCGGGGTCGGCTGACGGTTGTGGCGTCGTGGCTCTGGTAGTTCACGCTGCCACCTCAACGCCGTGGATGCGGCGCGGGCCGATGTCCACTCCGTGCACGGCGAGCCAAAGGGCGCGGCGCCGGGCGCGTTGCCGCTTCGCCTGCTCGCGTTGCTCGTGGGCGAGGAGGTAGGGGCGGACGAGTCGCGAGTCTTCACCGCGGAGGAGCATCGCGTGTGAGGAGGGGCGGCGAGGCGGGGTGAGGGCTGCGGGCGCGGGGCTCGGCGGCGCCCCCGCGTGCTGCCGGTGCCGCCCGGAGGCGGGCCACGCAAGCCGCAGCAGCACCTCGATGAGGCGGGCGACAGGGTTCAACACGTCATCAATTCCTCTGAAGTTGGTGGCCATGCCCCGGGCCGTTTCGAGGACGGGCGCGGGGGTCTTCCGTGCCTGATGGCAGGTCGACCTGCATGGACATCGCTGTGTAGCGATCCACCTACAGAGTGAGATGGGTCGAGTTAGTCTCGCCAGGGGGTCAGAGGTGACAAAGCATCTGTCGCACGGGAGTTGACCATGAGCAACACCTATAGGGAATGGTTGAAGGCGCAGCGTGAGGCGGCGGGCGTAACGCAACAGGAGCTGGCCACGGCGGCAGTCATGACGCGTTCGCACATCTCGCACATCGAGGCGGGGCGAAGGTTGCCGTCGAAGGCGGACGCGCGGAGGCTGGACAAGGCCCTGAACACCGGGAATGTGTTGAGCAGCTTCCTTCCTGACAGCGACGGGGCGGTGGCCGAGCACTTCGAGTCAGCCCATGCGCTCGAACAACAGGCGGTTGAGTTAAGGGAGTTCGCGCTCTCCTTCGTCCCCGGCATCCTCCAGACGGAAAGGTATGCCCGTGCGGTTTTGAGTCCTTCCTACCCTCCCGTGAGGGGAAAGGAATGTGACAGGCTCGTTGTCACACGGCTCGAGCGAGCGAAGATCCTTGAGGATCCGGTATCGCCCGTAGTGTGGGCTCTCTTGGACGAGGCCGTGCTGGGCCGACCTATTGGCGGCCCCGACGTCATGGCCGAGCAGATAATGCACATCGTCAGGCTGGCCGAGTCGGGACGCATCCGCGTGCATGTACTGCCGCGTTCCTTGGGGTTCCACCCGTTGCTGGAGAGCATGCTGACGCTGATGTGGTTCGACGATCAGCCGCCGGTGGCATACAGCGAGGGGGTACGGATGGGGAAGGTGCATGACTCCCCGGCCATGGTTCAGGAGCTGCAAGGTCGTTACGATCTTGCGCTGAGCGACGCACTGCCGCTCAAGGAGTCTCTGGCCCTGCTACGGGCGACGGCAAAGGACTACGGACATCATGACTGAACCGATCATCTGGAACGCTGCCGGACTGAACGGCTGGCGGAAGTCGTCCTACAGCGGCAGCGAGGGCGGCAGCTGCCTGGAAGTCCTGGACCACCACCCCGCAGGCATCCCCGTCCGCGACTCCAAGACCCCGAACGGGCCCGCTCTGGTCTTCCCTTCGACTGGCTGGTCCTCGTTCATCACAGCGATCAAGGCCGGAAACCTCCACTCCTGACCTCTCGCGCCGGATCGGGCTTATTGTCTGGACTGGTGGCGAGCGGTAGCCGACTGTGCAGACAGGTGCGGTTGCGCTTCAGGTCTCGGAGCTCGCGGCGAACGCACTGCTGCACAGCCTCCACCTCTTTCAAGTGGCACTGACCCTGGCTAACAGCATGTTGAGGATCTCACTGTTCGGCCCCAGGGGAGAGCTGCTGGTGGATGCGTTCGCCGACCTTGGGGCGTCGTGCCGCGCGCGGGGTATGTCGCACTCGAAGATCACGTGGTGCGAACTGGCCACTGGTCTGTCCGCTCCGAACGGCCATGCCGGTGGACGGAGAGTGACCAGGGCGGAGTCACTCGTCACCCTTTTCGGCGAGGTCGGCGCACCGAGAGAAGCCCGGCACACACACCTGAGCATCGCCCTCGCGGAAGAGTCCGCGATCGACGTGATCACGGACCTCTCCACTGGCTACGAGCCCACGGCCGCGACCCGGACGAGGCATTGGATTGGGGCGAAGGGGCACTTCGAGGCCGAGGTGCGCGCGAGGGAATCCGGCTGATGTGTGCCTCAGCGATCCAGGAGCCCGGCGAAGAACCCGATGGACGGGGCGTCGGGGGTGCCTACGAGGAGCGCTCGGTCGAGAAGGATGTTGTTGTGCTCACAGCTCGTCTCGGGGAGCATCACGCAGGCGTGGCACGCGGCGAGGTTGGTGCCACCGGTGCCGGACCTGCGTGACTCGACGCACAGGGGGTCGGACGAGCACCATTCCGCGCGACGCACGGCCGAGTGCAGGGCGTCCGCCAGGCGCTCGGGCTCACCCTGGGCCACCAGGCCGCCGAGACTGCCCGCCGAATCGCTTGTCGCCGTGTAGATCAGTACGCCGGCCATGTGCTCGTCCGCGTACAGGCGCTCGCGCAGGGCCGCCGCCGGGTATCCGGCGTCCAGGCTCCACTCGTTGATGAGCACGTGCGCCAGCGTGTGCAGGAGCACCATGCGGGGGGACGCGGGCGAGGCCGGGACGTGTGCCGGGTCGGTGGCACGCTGTTCCAACTGCTTCTGGTGGGCGACACGAATCCTCTCGACCCGGGCACCTGCGGCCAGGGCAGTCTCCCAGGTGTGCAGCCGCTCCTCGTCGAGGCGCAGGAAGACACCCTCACCACGCACCTCCATCGCGGGCAGCCAGTTGAGGCCCGAGGCGGAGAGCGCGGCCTCGTGGGCCTCGGTCGCCGACTCGGGGTCGGCGAGCCGGGTGAACGCCCTCAGGGCGCGCACCTCGCGCAGCTTCTTCACCAGCATGGGGCCGGTGACACCGAGCGGGTCCAGGAGCTTGGGGTCGCCGAGCGGGGGTTCGCAGACGAACTGCTCTTCGCGGGAGCGCTCACGGTCGTCGTTTCCCGTGCGCAGACGCTCGTACTCCTTGTTGCGCAGGGCCTGGTAGCGGTGCTCGAAGGTGGGGTCGTCCTCGCCCTGGGGGTCCTCCTCGCGCTCGGCCTCGAGCAGTTCCATCACCTCGTCCACGGAGACCGGGGGGCCGTCCGGGAACGCTCCAGAGAGGAAGGCCTCAATCGCGGCGCGTCCCTCCAGCCGGCGCAGCGCAGGCCACCGATCGGCGAGCGGGTCGGCGCGCCCGTCGCTCCACGGCGGGATGGACAGCGCGGACTTGAGCACCGGCTGCCAGGCGGAGGAGGAACCGCGTTGGATGGCGCGCGCCGTGTGTGCGCAGGACTGCGCGGGCACGGAGGTGCCGAGCCAGGGGCGTGTGCCGCGACAGCGCAGCCCGAGGTCCTCCAGTGCGTTCTTGCGGAACGAGCCCTCCATCGACACCTCGGGCACCGTCCCGCACGTGCACGAGACGAGGATCGAGCGAAGCGACGAACTGCGGCCGGAGGAGCGCAACTTGAGCGTGCCGCCGCATGAGCCGGCGCTCGAACCCGAACCTCCGCCACGCTCCGAGGAGCGGTGGACCCAGTGCCAGTACGGGAACTCGTCGATGTGCCCCGCCTCGCAGGCGACGACGAAGCGGGAGGGGACGAGTTCGACCTCGCAAGTGCCGCAGAGGCTGCGACCGGTCGGGGAGTTGAACGCCTGGTGCCTCTGCAGGTCCTTGCATTCGGGGCACGAGTGCATGAGCGGGAACCGCCGGACCCGTAGCCCGTCGCGGCTGTCCTCGTCGGACGCGGGAGGCAGCCGGAAGTGGCTGACGCCCAGGAGACGAGACAGACGCTGCTCGTGGATGCGCGGAGCCTCGTCCCGGCTCCAGTGCTCCTCGGCTCCGTCCAGACCGGAGACGATGAACGACTCCTGGTCCACGGCGATCATCGCTCCGACCCCGTAGGTGGTGATGGCCTGCGCGCGGCGGACGGTGCCGCGGCGCGGCAGGTTGAGCGCGGGGGCGGAGCCGTTCGATCCGGTCCTGCGGCGGCGAGCGGGGGGCGGGGTCATCGGGAGGCCTCCATGAACAGAGCGGACTCGGCGTCGACGTCGCGCAGGCTCCACAGCGTGGGCCAGGCCTCGGCGTCCTCGGCCTCGTCGTCGTACGACTTCAGGAGCGAAGGGGTGCGGTTGCCCTTGATGGGCTCGAAGAGCAGGCCGCCGTGGACCTCGGCCTCGTCGCACCACCAGTTCACGAACTCGTCGAACTCGTGAGAGGTGACGTCGACCTCGCTCGGAGCGATCTTGCGGACACGGTCGAGGAGCAACGTCTTGATCTCGCCCCGCAGCCGGTGCTCGTAGTCGGCTACCCGACCGGCGGCGTCGTTGGCGCGGGCCGCCGGGATCAGGATCCGTGCCAAAGCCACGACCACCGCGTGCAGCCCGCGGTCGCGGGCACGCGCGGAGAACGGGGTGACCGAGGTGGACTCGACCTCGCGGTAGAGCGCCGAGTGGAAGTGCTGGAAGCTCTCGTAGTGCGAACGGTCACGTGAGCGAGCCGAGTTCAGCATCACGGCGACCAGACCGGGGTGCGCGCGTCCGACGCGGCTGGTGGCCTGGATGTACTCGGCCGTCGTCTGGGGCTGCCCCATGACGGCCATCAGTCCCAGGCGGTCCACGTCGACACCGACGGCGATCATGTTGGTGGCGAGGAGGACGTCCACGGTGTCCTCGTCGGGGAGCTTCTTCTCGATGCCCTTGAGGCGGGCCGGGATCTCGCTCGCGTCGATCCGGCTCGTCAGCTCCGAGTAGTTCGACACGGACCGGACGTCGACGCCCTCACGCGCGGCGAGCAGCTCCAGATAGGCCACGACGTCGTCGTGGACCTGGAGCTCCGCGGCGGACAGCAGTCGGAGGCTGTTGAAGTAGCCGACGAGGCTGATATACGCGTCACGCACCTCGTCCTCGGTCTGCGCGTGCTTCGCCCGGTGCAGCAACGTGGCGTACGTGCGGATGAGCAGCGTCGACTGGCTGGTGCCTGGGGCGAACAGGCCCACGTAGCGACGGCTGGCCTTTTCCTGCCGCGGGGTCTCGACGGCGAACCAGGAGTCGCGGGCGTCCAGACCGGCCGGCGGGAACTGACAGACCGCACGGTCGAAGAGGTTGGTGCCCTGATCCGCCGCGCGGCGGATCGTCGCAGTGGAGGCGATCACCTTGGGGCGGCCCGCCCAGGGACGCTCGGGAACGGCGGGCAACGAGGAGAGCGCGTCGACCGCCGTCTCGTACAGGCCCGTGAGCGTGCCGAGCGGCCCGGAGATCAGGTGGAGCTCGTCTTGGACGATGAGCTCCGGGGGAGGAGTCGCGTCGTCCCGGTCACGGTTGAACAGCGCGGCGGTCGCCGGGCGCCACGGCATGGACGCGAACTTGTCCACGGTGGCGATCACCAGTGTCGGGCGCGCGGCGTACACCGCCTCGTCGACCATGTGCACCGGCAGCCCGTCCGCGAAGTCGCAGCCGTCGCCCGGGCAGCGCACGAACATCCGTTGGGCTTCCTCGTCCGCGTCGTAGTTCCTTGCGTCGAGTCGGGTACCGCACCACGGGCAGGCGTGCAGCTGGACCGGGTTCTCCTTGGCGAGGCGTTTGTTCAGGTCGGCACGGAGCTCCGCGAGCTTCTTGTCCGCGCTGTCCAGGGTGTTCGGAGTCGCCGACTTACCGACCCACATGCCCAGGGAGAATTCCTCGTCCCCCAGCGTCGAGGGGGCGGCGCGCCGCATCTGCTCCATTGCGCACAGCAGGATCGCGGCGCGCTCGAACTGCTGGAGCGTGAGCAGCCGCAGCGTGTAGCGCATGAGCACTGTCACACCGCCGCCGTCCGCGCCGAGGCGGATGCGTCGAAGGAACGAGGCCAGCGCGATCAACCCGAGGTACGCCTCGGTCTTGCCACCGCCGGTGGGGAACCACAGGAGGTCCGAGACACCGCGGTCGGGGTGCTCGGGGTCGTCGACACCCGCCAGGCACAGCAGCACGAAGGCGATCTGGAAGGGACGCCAGTGGCCTGCCTCCGGGTTCGGGACGCCCTGCCGGCCGCCCTTCACCCAGGCGCTGCGGGCCCGCTGCTCGGCCATGGCCCGGTTGGCGAGCCGGAACGCCTGCATCAGGTCCGGCTTGGCGCCCAGCAGATCGATCCCCTCGCGGATCCTGGCCAGGGCTTCGCGGCAGTCGCTGATTCGTTCCTGCGCGGGTGTGTGATGAGCCTCGTCCTTGAACGTGGCCGCCTCGAACTCCTTGGCCTCGATCCAGTCCTCGTAGCCGTCGGCGAGCGCGCGCAGCGCGGCGAGGACCTCGGAGTCCGAGCGCTCTGCCAGGCCGACCATGGACAGGGCCGAGGTGTCGATCTCCGGGTTGGAGTCGGTCAGGAGCACTTCGACCGAGGGCACGAACGAACTGCGTACCTCGGAGACCGCTGCCTCCCGGGGGTCGTTGACCCCGACCGGCGACGCGGTCCAGTCCCACTCGACGGCACAGCCGTGACCGACCGCGAAGGTCGGGGCGTGCCGGTGCAGCAGGCGGCTTGTGGCCACCTCGGGGTCGTGGGAGGCGGTGTGTGCCCGACGCTCGACGATGGAGCTGGAGCCGTCGGCCGAGCGCACCGTCAGACCGCACTGGAAAAGCGAGAGGGCGTCCTGGAGTTCCCGCTCGCTGACCTTGTTCTCGTTGACCAGGGTGACTGTGACCGTCACCGTGCCCGTGATCGGGCTCAGGCGGCGGACGATGAGCCGGAGCTTGAGATCTGACCCCAGGTTGATCGCGAGGTTCGGGTTCGGCACCGTCACGTCGATCGGCGCGATCGGGGCGAACTCGAGCTCCTTGCGACGCCAGTGCTCGCGCTGGTCGGAGGTGGTACGCGCCTCGGCGCGACGGGCGGAGACCACTT
This sequence comes from Streptomyces sp. NPDC045026, assembly GCF_056432625.1. Lineage (NCBI taxonomy): Bacteria > Bacillati > Actinomycetota > Actinomycetes > Kitasatosporales > Streptomycetaceae > Streptomyces > Streptomyces sp. NPDC045026. Next base: position 48,658 of record NZ_JBWKIS010000012.1, on the reverse strand, counting down.
TGCCTTCGGCGTCGATCGGCTCGTACATCGCGGCCCGCACGTCCACACGGATGGATCCGCAGATGCCCGGGTCGACCGCGAAGCTCAATCCCATCGAGGACGGACGCCGGCTCCCCGCCGTGTCGGTCTCGGGGGCCGTCGAGTCGTCCCCGTCCCTATGCGCTGACAGGGGTGTCTCGTCGTCGCCTTCGTGCTCGTCGGCGTCCTCACGGAGAGCTTGAGCCGCGACAGCGTCCGACGGCATCGGGTACAGGACACCGGACAGATACCGGTCGATCGGCGCGTCCTGAGTCAGTACCTCTTCGCGGTCCTCGGGCGCCGCGTCCAGGGCCGGGCCGAACAGCTCGCGACGCAGTCCCACGAGCAGTTCCTCGTCCCGGACCCGGTAGTGCTCGGCGTGCCGACCTGCGATGTGCCTCATGCGAGCTGCTCCTGCTCCTCGTCCGTCTCGCTTTTTCGATACCTGCCGATGCCGATGATCCGCGGGGCGATCCACACGCCCCGCTCGCCGAGCCCGGCGTTGGAGCCGGCGGCGGCACTTCCCGTGACCGTCTCGAGTGTGTCCACCCGCAGTTCACGGATCTCATCGGGCCACCAGGGGTCCCAGGTGCGGCTCACCTTCTGCACCCGGAACAGATCCTGTCGGAACCGCTCCGACGCCTCGCCGATCTCGCGTCCTTCGTGCAGCAGGACGTACGGCGGGCTCTGCCACTCGCCGAGCGGCAGATCGTGTCGGCGGCTCAGGACCACCTCGTTGCCGGGACGGACCTTCTCCAGGAGGTAGGCCTGCGTCGCCACGGCGTCGGACTCGGCCCCGGCCGGGGTGTCCGAGCAGATGTCGTGGGGGCCGGCCACGATGGCGTACCGCTTGTACGACTGCTTGCCGTATCCGCTGACGTACTGCCGTCCCGTGCCGTTGGCCCCGGCGCGTTTCATGTTCGGCAGCTCTGGGCCGTCCATGAAGTACAGGTCCTCGCGCGCGCGGGTCATCGCCACATAGAGGGCCCTTGCCTCGGCCGGGAGGTCCAGGCCGTCCTTGAACTGACTCTGCAGCTCGGCGACGGTCATCGGCGTCAGCACGATCACCCGGTCGAACTCGAGCCCTTTGGCCCGGTGTGTGGTGGAGACCGTCAGCCGTGCGGTTTCCGGATCGGCCGCCTCGTCCGGGAACCGCCGGTCGGCGACCACGCGGCGAAGCCGGTCCAGGTCGACCACGCCGCGACCGGGACCGCGCGCCACGCGCCGCAGCACGGTCCACAGGACGTCCGCGCTCGGCTCGTACGGCAGGGGGATCGAGGCGAGAAGCGAGCGGAACCTTTCCTCCGAAAGGCCCGACGCCTCGGTCCGGCGCAGCAGCTCGGCCACCCAGTACGGCATCGGCCGCTCCTCCAGCGGCTGCCGCAGCCGGTGTTCCACACCGTTGGCGTGCAGCAGGCCGGAGACGACGAGCGCCTGGCGGTTGTCGCGAGTGAGGATGGCCGTGGTGCCGCCGGAGGATCGCAGACCGTCCAGGGTGAACGGGTCAGTGAGGTCCGCCATCCTGTTCGCGGGCGTCAGCAGCAGCTCGCGCAGCTCGTCGAATAAAGTCGCGGCCTCGTCCTCGTCGGCGATCTCCTGGAGACGGGCACCCTGTGCGAGCGCGACCCGGGCCTCCGGAGTGGTGGCACGGAAGTTCTCGGTCAGGCGCAGCTCCACGAGGTCGTCCGGGAACGAGGCGCGCAGCCAGGCGAAGAAGAGACCGGTCTCGTCGGCACGCTCGGCCAGGTCCTTGATCTGGAAGCCGTAGACGAACTGTGCGGCATCGCCGACCACGGTGAATCCGCAGCTCCTCTGATACACGTCGAGCAGGGTCTGTACGAGTTCCCTGCGGTCGCCGACCAGGTCCTGTACCTCGTCGATCACGACGTGCGCGGGGGGTACGGCGTCACCGGCCTCCAACGCGCCGGCAGCGATCGCGTCGGCAGCAGCCCTGATCCGCTCGTCGAAGCCCGCCGCACCCCAGTCGCGGTCCGGATACGCCTGGGCGACGATGTCGTAAGCCCAGGCGTCGAAGGTCTGCGCACGGACGCGCCGGGCCCGCTCCCCGTGTCGGGAGATCCGCTCGCGGAGCTCGCGTGCTGCCGCCCGGGAGAACGTCAACACGAGGATCTCGGAGGCCTCCAGGGCCTCCTCGGGGTCCTCGTGCCCGCACAGCTCGTCGAGCCGGCGCACCAGGGTGTGCGTCTTGCCCGCGCCTGCCCCGGCGGTGACCAGGACGCGTGCGTCCCAGGGCTGCTCGACCACGGCCCGCTGCTCTTCGGTGAGCGGAGGGGTGTCGAGGTAGGCGTCGGTCACTTACGGCTCCAGAGGTGTTCGAACTCGGTGAAGGCGAGGTCGGTATCGAAGTTCGTGATGTTGTCGCTCACGTTGAGAATCAGGCAGGTGTCCTTGCCGCCGTTCTTGGGCCCGCGCAGGCCACGCCCGATCATCTGCTGGTAGACGTTCTTGCTGAAGACCGGCCTGGCCACGACCACGACGCGGGTGGCCGGGGCGTCGAAGCCCTGGGTGAGGACGCCGTAGTTGGTGAGCACGCGGATTCGATTGTTGCGGAAGTTCTCGATGCGGCTGCGGCGGTCTTGGGTGCTGGTGGTCGAGTCCACAGCAGCGGAGCGGATATCGCGGTCGTTCAGCATGGCAGCCAGGTACTTGGCGTGGTCCACAGATGTGGCAAAAAGCAGAGTCGGCCAGTCACTTGGCAGCGCGGCCACCGCATCGACGATGCGACGGCTGCGCGCGTGGTCGTCGGCGAGCCTCTGTTCGGCGGACCGGGAGAGCATCGCCATGGTGTCCGCGTGGCTCTTCTCGTCCCGCGTCAGCTCGATCTGCCCGCCTTCCAGAGTGCGGTGTTCCACCTGGGCGAGCATTTCCCATTTCTGAAGATCCTGATACGGGTCGCCGGAGGGGAAGACGCCCTCGTCGAGCCGGCGGTTTCCGAAGCGGCTGACCAGGCGACGCGTCTCGTCCTCGTTGTTGTTACGGAACGGCGTCGCGGTCAGGCCCAGGAGATGGCGCTCGGTCTCGTACTGCGTGAGCCCGAGCCGGCCGAGGATCTCCGTGTAGCGCTTGGAGACGGCGGTGTGCGCCTCGTCCACGATCACCAGAGCGGCTTGCCGCAGCCAGTCGTACTGGTCCGTGCCGAGGCAGCGTTCCAGCTTGGCGTCCGTGGCGACCACGAGATGCGGGTGGTCGACCACGTCGCCGACCTCGTTGCTGCCCCACAGCCGACTGATGACGAGAGGACGCTCCGCCCCGACCTTGCTCCATACGAACTTCCAGCTCTGGACGGCCTGTTCGCAGAGCTCTTCGGTTTGCGCGATCCACAGCAGCGGACCTGCGAGATCCCTGACTCGCTTGACCCAACGGATCACAGCCTCGGCTGTCACACGCGTCTTGCCCGCGCCCGTGGGCAGTGACAGCATGCCGCGCTGAGGTGCGAGGCGGTCGAGCATGATCGTGACGTTGCGGACCAGGTCCTCCTGGTAGTCGTGGAGGCTCGGGAAATCGCGGGGGCCGTCGATCGTCTCGAAGGGAGGAGGCGAGGGTGTGCGCGATCCCGCGAACGACACCGGGAGCCTGAGATCGGAGACGAACGCGATCGCGTTGGACGTTCCGGTGTAGCTGCCCGGGGCATTGGGGAACCGCGCCTGGACGTCGCGTGCGTGCTGCTGGAGCACGCCGTCACCGTGCGCGTTGAACGCCATTTGCGCGATGCGGCGCGGGGTCGGCTCGGCGCCGTCCCCCTCCTGCATCTCAGCCTCCACGAGCCCTTCGGGCAGGCCTGCGCGCAGGGCGTCCGCACCGATCAGCAGCTCGATCTTGGTGACCACGTCCTGTGCCTCGCGTACGGCCTTCACGGCGGCCTGCATCGCGCTGTCCCGGGCCATGCGCTCTTCGAGCTCCAGCACGGCACGGCACCCTTCGGCGCGGAGCCCGAGCCCGAGCTCGGTGTCGATCAGGGCCAGCATCGGTGCGCGCTCCAGCGGCACCCGCACCTTCACGACGTCGCCCTGGCGCACGGCCTTGAGGGGTGCCGAGCGCGTTCCGTTCGGAGTGCGGATCACCTCCTCCAGCTCACTGCAGCGCTGGACGGAACTGGAGCGGTTCGTGCTGTTCAGACGCTGGCGCAGCCCCGGATAGAGGTCGACGAGGAGCACCGGATCGCCGTCGGGGACCTCGCGCGTCTCCGTGCTGATCACGTCGGCGTAGCGGAGCATGCCCCACCGCTCGACCAAGAGCTCGGCGTCGGCAGCAGACGGGACCAGGAGCGCGGGAAGCTGCTCGGCGCGCAGCGCGCGGTATTCGGCCGTGTCGACGGCAAGCGTGATCTCGTCGTCGGGCCGGGTGCCCCACGTGTCGCCGATGCGGCATCGTGTCAGGGAGTCCTCGGGGAATTCGGCCTCGAACCGGGTGAGCATTACGTACGTGGCTCCGACGAAGACGTCGTCTTCGCTGCGGGCCACCGCGTCGAGCAGCGACTGCCAGAGCTGGGGCGGCACCTCGTCGACCGTGACGGGCAGATGGAGCTTGCGCGCCTTCTCCGGAGAGATATCGGCGACGGGCAACACGTCGCGGTAAGAAGCGAGTTGTGGTCCCACGGCCTCCTTGAGGGGCTTCAGACCCTGGGTGGTCCCGACGACCCCGTACTTACGCAGCATCCACCGGATGGGAGAGGGAACCGCCTGCCGGGTGTTCGTCTGCGCACCGAACTGGCGGGTCCAGTGGTCCACCACGGACTCGTCGGGGAGAGCCTTGAGGAAGTTGGCCCGGGACTCCTCGGACATGGCACGGAAGAGGTGCAGAGGTCCGCCGATCGGCGCGCCCTCCAGCTTGAGCCGGGTGATCGCGGGTCGAGCAGCGCGACTGTCCAGCCCACGCAGATGCGAGGCATGAACGGCTTCGCGGTACTCCTGGAACCACTCCTCGTTCGTGCTGGGTCGGACACCGCTCGACGGCTTCGGACGCAGCCCGACCTGGGCGAAGAACGGAAGGTCGTCCGAGTGGAACACGACGTCGACCGCGATCTCGGGATCACGGCTGACGTCGACGACGGGACCGGGCAGCATGCAGTCCGCGATCGGCCGGAAGCGGCCGTCACCGGTCCGGACATGCAGTGTGTCGCGAGGGTCGGATACCCGCTCCAGCACCTTGTAGGTCTGCTGCCTGATGCCGGCATGGCGGAACAGTTCCCAGAAGCGCTGCCATTCGGCTTCGCCGTAGTGGTCGAAGCCCTGATCGAGGACGCTGGTAAACCGACCTTCGACGTCGGCTTCCCGAACTCCCAGGACATTGAGCGCGTGGCCCAGTTCCGGGTCCCGCGCCAGCTCGTCCACCACATACACGAGCGACTCGCGCAGTCCGCCCTGCTCGGTGCGGCGGAAGACCTTGCCGTGCGTGGGTGCCACGAAGCCGTGCTCCTCGGTGAGGATGACACGGGCTGTGCGTGCTTCACGGGCCTCGGGGCGGTTCGACTCCACCAGGGCGGCGAGGATCCTGATCGCCGCGGCGGACGACTCGGCGGTGTCGGCCTGCACCAGTGCCTCCAACCACTCACGCACACCTGCGCGTTCCTGGCGCCGCTCGCCGAGGATGTGCTCCACCTTTCCCGAGCGCAGCCCGTCGGCATCTGCGCTGGGGTGCAGCCATTTCGACGGACGACCGGGGCACTCGTGCCAGAGACGCAGCCAATCGGCCTTGTCCTTCGCGTCCTTGAACCGGGGAGGGGCCTGCAGATCCGCAGGGTTGCGCAGAGTCCCGTCCTGGTCCGGCAGGGAAGGACTGCTCGCGGCACGGTTCCAGATCTCGCGCGTGAGGAACTCGTCGGCCCAGCTGATCGACTCCTTCACACGGCCCGGTAGCAGCGGCAAATACGCAGCGGGATCCTGCTCCGGGGCAAGCGAAGGGAGGGAATCGACGACGAGTCGTGCAGCCACCCGGATCATCTCCTGGTTGAACGGAGACGAGTCCAACAAGTTCTGGCGGTCCTCGTTCGTCTTCCAGGCACCGTTGAGAACGCCGCTCAACGTCATCTCGTATTTGGTCGGGAAGAAGGACCAGAACCGCCCGCGGCCACGGGCGTTGGCCGTGTAGAGACCGGTCGACGGGTCCTCGGTCAGCGCCGGAACGGCCCAGGACAGGTCCAGCGTGACGCGATCGTGGAGCTCACCGGCGTCCGCACGCGCCGCCGGCCCAGGCTCGTGCGTGGTGGTGAACACGCGCCAGGAGGTCTTGGCGACGGCCTTTCCGGTCCGCTCCTCATCGATGGTGTGCAGGTTGTCCACGAGGTGTGAGGCCAGGACACGACGCAACACCGGACGCGGCCTTCGGTCCTCCAGAACCACCCGTCCGACATGCGGGGAGAACAGCTGGAAGCCGACGGGGAATTCATCACGGATCTCGCCATGGTTCTTGGCCCGGCCTCCGTGCATGTCCCGGCCCAACCGATCGTCCGCGCCGGCGAGCAGGGGGAGGCGAACCACAGTGGTCGCCCAGGTCAGCAGCTCGTTCAGCACGGGGTCGGTGTCTCGTTCGGCCTGCATGTCGAGAGGGCGGGCCATGCGAAGCACCGGGGCGTCGAAATTCTCTCCGTACCGGTCAGTGACGCCAGGCACGGAACTGATCTCCTGGTAGGACCAGGACCGGTCGAACCCGAAACTCCCGGTTGTGCTGAAGAATTCAGGAGTGTCCGTCACCACAAGGACGGACTTCACGCCCACGCCGAAGCGGCCGATCTGACCTCCACGCTTTCTGGACATGCTCATACGGAGAATTGTCTCGGCACCCTCGGGGGTGACGGCATCCCCTTCGTTAGCACAATAGAGATGTGATTCTGTGAGAACGACCTGAATCTTTCCGCCAGGTGCCGCGGCTATTTCATCAGCGGCGTTCTGGACGAGTTCGAAGAGCTGCCTGTCCCCGTATCCACCCTGAGTGATTCGACGCTCGCCGTTCGCATGCTCGGCCACGAGGCCGGGGTCTACGGAATAGGTCTGAAGGACGCGTGAGGACTGCTCGAGGACGGTCTGAACGACCTGCTGGTCTGAAGGCTGCACGGCTGCTGCGCTCCTGGTGCGTCAAATGCGATGAAGACTGGGATGGGGGTGGGCCGGCCGCCGAAACGTGTGCGGCCGGCCCACGGGAGCGGGGGAGGGCTCGACTGACGCGCCCTCCAGGGGAACGGCGTCAGATGTCCCTGGAGGGCGCGTCAGGCCAGTCCTCCGAACAACCCTCGTTCCCCTCGGCGGGGGCATGCAGGTCATCGGGGAGGCTCTGGATCGTCTCTGCCAGGTCGGGCTGGTGGTGCGGGAGGGAATCCTCGGACAGCTCGTGGAGATCGAGGACCTTCTTCGCCTCTGCCTTGCTGCCCTCCATCAGGATGTCCAGCTCGATGGCGCTGAGCTCCCGGGAGGAGAGGATGAAATTTTCGTCGCTCGGGTCGATCATGAAACGTATCGCCTCTTTCTTTGGGGCGGCGTCGAAGTGATTTCAGGCATGAGTCATCTGCTGTGGGCAGATTTCTGCCCGAGGGTCGAGGAACACCAGTCGACCAGGGGTTGCGGTCGACTTGCCGGTGGATCCCCCCGATTCGGGGAAATGATTCTGCGGACGTCTTGGTCGTCGGTGTGTGGATACACCTCTCCCTATGCCGCACGCCGCCTCTTGTTGGAGGTTTGGCCGAGCGAGATGCACTGCATCGCCGTCGAAGGTAGCGGTGCGGGGGGTCGGCGCGCAACCTTCAATTCGCCCTGAGATTCGATGAGTTGAGGGGGTGGTACGGAACTGACGCTTCCGATTTTTGGAGCGGTACGGGTCGACGGAAAAGGGGGAAATCTGGACAAGTGGGCTGAGCCTTCAAGGGGGAATCGCGAAAGAGCCCTGGTCAACTGGCAGTTGACGTTGGCTGTGGTGTCAAATTACGCTGCGGGACCATCCGGTCACATGCGGTCTGGCCGGGGGCCCGAGCGAGGAGTAGCGGAGCATGGAGATAGGCGAGGAGTTCGGGCCCTGGTTGGCTCGACAGCTCAAGTTCGCGGGGAAGTCGCAGGCGGAGCTGGCGGACGAACTCAAGCTCACCCGAGCTGCGGTCTCCGCCTGGATCACCGGTAGGTCGACCCCGCGTCCGACGGTCATGACAGACATCGCGAGGGCGCTCGGCACGGACATCGGCACGGTGCACACCCGCACCACCGACACGCAGTCCGGCCTGCCGGTCACCTGGTACCACCGTCCTGGATACCCGGACGGCGGCCGGGACTTGGGCAACGCGGCCGCGTTCGCCTTCGACGCCGACGTGCAGGTGCTCGCCCGCGAGACCTGCCAGAACAGCCTCGACGAGCGCCTGCGTGAGAACGGCCGGCCGGTCCGTGTCCGCTACACCCTCCACGAGCTGACCGGCGACGCACTGGACGACTTCCGCGACGCCATCCTCTGGAACGACCTGTTCCCGCACTACTCGGCCGTCTCCGACGCGTCCGGGAACCAGAAGGTCGGCCGCGTAGTGGACTCGGGTGTCCGGGACATGTACGAGCAAGGGCGGCTGGTCCTGCTCCGGATCGACGACTACAACGCCTCCGGGCTCACCGGTGACGACTACGGCGACGGCAAGTTCGCCGCCGTCGTACGACGTCAGCTGGAGAGCCTCAAGTCCGGCCCCGGTGCGGGAGGTTCGTACGGCCTGGGCAAGGCGACCCTGTGGGCCACCAGTGCGCTCGGCCTCGTACTCATCAACTCCACTCTGTCGGCTGCGCATGAGGGCCGTACCGAGCGCCGGGTCATCGGGCGACTCGAACTGCCGTGGCGTGAGATCGACGGCGTACCCTATGCCGGTCCTGCCTGGCTGGGGCGCCCCGACCCGGACACCCCGGGCGCGGCGGTGGCCCGCTCCTGGTGGGCCGACGAAGCGGAGGTGAAGCGGCTGCACCTGACCCGCGAGAGCGATGAACCCGGCACCTCGTTCCTCGTCGTCGGCGCTCACGACGTAGCCAGTCTGGACGCGTCGACCTCCGGGACCGACGACGACATCGACGAAGCCGACGACGAGGGCACGGACCCGCGCAACATCGAGCGCATGCATGTCCGGTTGGTGGAGGCTCTCGGCCGGGACTTCTGGGCGGCGATGACGGGTGGTGGTGGAAGGCTTCCCCTGCTCGAAGTCTTCGTGCGGACCATGCGAAACGGCGAAGTCGTCGTGCCCGAGGAGCAGATCGACCCCTCCGCTGAGCAGCCGGCCCGCACCCGCGCGCTGAAGGCGCACTACGACGGCGCCACCGTGGAGAAGCTCACCGAGGCGGGGCAGGTCGCGATGCGGCAGATCCCGCTCAAGCTGCCACTGTCCGGCGGCGCCCGAGGATCGCTCGGCACTCACCAAGGTGTCCTCCTGCTCACCGACGCGGAGGAGAACGACCACGGCGGCAAGAATCAGGTCCACTCCCTGCGCGGAAACCGGATGACCGTCAAGCGGTCCGGGGTCCCAGGGCTACCACTCGGGGTCAACCCCTTCCAAGCGGTGCTCCTGCTCGGAGAGGCCGCCGGCGAGACAGCCGCCTTCACCCGCGAGGCCGAAGACTTCCTGCGTGCCGCGGAACCCCCCGAGCACGACGGCTGGGGACAGACCGACGAGCTGACCCTGAGGTGGTCCCCGGCTGCGTACCGACGGATCAACGCGCTCACCACCGAGGTCAATCGGGCCGTCAAAGATCTCGTCGCGCGACCCAAACGCGGCAGTACGGAGGGCGGTGCGGCTCTGCGGAAGGCGCTGACCGTGAAGGCGAAGCCCAAGGCCAAGGCGCCGAGCGGACCTGTCGTGCCCGTACTGGACACGCTGGATGCGGAGATCGGCGACGGGGGAGACTGGAGGATCACTGCCCAGGTGACCATTCCTCGCGGCGACGAGATCACGCCCATGGCGCCGATCGCTCAGCTCGACGTACGGTCCGGCGGCCGTCCCAACCTGCGGTGGGCTGAGCTGGAGGGAATCGAGGGTTGCGAGGTGGTCGACGGCACCCTGCGCTTCGCCCCCGGCGCCCGCCGAGCCACGTTCCGCGGTGCCACTGACGTCACCAGCCACCCCGTCCGGACGGCGCTCAGCCGCCTGGTCGTCGAACTCCGCACCGGCAAGGGGGAGGACGCGTGAAGGTCTACCCGTACACGCGGCTCAACCGGCCGATCTCCCTCCGGGTGACGGCGGTGTCGCTCAAGCTCACCGACGGTACGCGGGACCCGCTGGAGGCCAGTGCCTTTTCCACTGCGCAACGGGCGGTCGCGCTTGGCACAGCCGGTCACGACAGCTGGGTGAGCGCCGGCCTCCGGGTCTCCGCGACGATGCCGCCCGGGGCGGACGCGGAAGACGCACCCTGGTCCGAACTCCGTGTTCTCGCCGTGCTGACCGACGGCGAGACCAACGTGCGCACCTGTGTCGAGCTGACGCGTGACACGGAGGACGGCCGGGACTGGTCCGGCACGGTGGACATGCTCCGGGACGACCACGCGGGGAGAGCGTCCCTGTCAGCCTTTGCTGTCGGCACCGTCGACGAGATGCCGGGCCGCGTGATCACAGAGAGCAGCGCGAACTGGATCGTCGACACGCTGTCCGACGACCCGGTCAGTGAGCTCCGACTCAGCGTCCAGAAAGCGCCGTTCAGGACGAGCGCACGGGAATGGTTGCGCGCCTACGCCGATGTCCCATGGATCGTCGACACCTCGGCGCGCCTTCCCACGGTCTTCGTGAACACGGACGTCGACGGATTCCTCGGCCTGCTGGACAGCGTCGGTTCCGGTGTCGAGAGCAAAGTCAGCGACCTGCTGATCTCGCAGATGGCCACCGATGTCTGGAGCGCGGTCTTCCACAGCGCCCTCGGAGACCTGGAACTCGACGGGGGGGACCCGGTGTTCCCCACCGACTGGAAGGGCGAGGTGCTGCGGGAGATGCTTCCCGACGTGATCCCCGGCCTGCACGTCGAGGACGCCCTGCGCCAGGTCCACCGCCGTCGCACCGGTGACTCCGGCTGGGCCGAACTGCAGACCCGTATCCACTACGCGGCGGTGCGCCGCTCCGACACCACGAAGGCACTGAGCCACGCCATCCGGCGGCTGGAACAGATGAACCGAGAGAGCGCGACGTGATCAACAAACCGAACCACGTGCCCGATCGTCTCGGGCTGCTCGACACCTCCGCCGCCGACCCGTTCCTCACCGAGGGACTACTGAGGGGCGAGGAGGTGCACGGTGGGATCGACCTCGCCAAGGTCGTCGAGCCGCTCGCCGAGGACGATGCCAGATGGTCCACGGAGCCGATTCGGGGCTTGGTGGTGGATGCCATGTACGCGTTCGATGACGAACGGGCTCGCGCCGACGCCTGGCTGGCCCCGCGGCTCCACGCCACGCTCCGGTTGACACGCCGCGAAGCCGCCGACAAGCGTCTGTGGAACCACATCGCCGTGGCTGTGGCCCCCGACTACGTGGTGTGGCGGCACCTGTCGGAGGCGACCGCGAAGAGGAAAGTGCCGCGGGTCCCCGCCGAACGCTTCCGAGGCTCGCCGGACCGACAGTGCTTCTCACGGCTGTGGTGGGCGGCGGAACTCTTCAGGAACGGGCCCGACTACGCGCCCGTCGAGACGGCTTGCGGCAACCAGGACCTCATCCACAGCGTCCTGCGCAAGGAGCTGGTCGACCATCGTCCGACAGCCCAGGCCCTGGTTCGGCTCCTGCAGAGCGGAACCGTCACCACGGGCAGGGAGATCGACGGCCTGAGCGTCGCGATCAACGCGGCCGGCGCGACAGTCGTCTACGATGCCTTCGCCCCGGACGAACCCCGCGACCCCGAGCCGCTGCGCCGCTGGATCGGCGAGGCCGAATGGGCGCCACCGGTCGACCGTCACCTGCTGCCGGAGGGGCCGGATGAGGATCCCGTGCCCGAGGAGTCCGTGGCTGACCTCACCAAATACTTCGCGGAACTGTTCGAGACCGCGCCTGTCAGGGGCCGGAAGAACGCCGACTGAAGGTGCCGCGGCACGCTCACAGGGCGTACTGCGGCACCACAAGCCCCGCCGACGCGGGCACTCGCTTCGGTGGGTTCGTCGACGGTGGGGTCGAGCGACGCGGTGCCTTGTCGTCGGAGCGAGGGCACCTGTCGGTGCAGTCGTCGGGAGCACCGCAGCCGTGGAGCCGCCGCTTGGCCCGCTGCTCTTCAGTGGCCGCGGTCCATGGCTTGTCCATGAGCGAGGCCGAGGGCGTCGGAAGCCCCAGGGCGGCGCTCAACATGTGGGCGCCGAACAGCGGCGGGACCGCGTTGCCGACCTGCTGGGCCTGGGCCGCGCCGGACCAGGGGTAGTCGGGCGGGAAGCTCTGCAGCATGCCTGCCTCGTTCATGCTGAACCGATCGCCCTCGTGGACGATGTCCTCGTTCAGGTGCTGGAAGACCACGAAGCGAGAGATACGTCCGGTCACGGTGGTCGCCGGCTGCCGGTCGGTGCGCACACCGCGCCGCCCGGGGTTGCCGGAGCTTCCGTAGTTGGAGCGCACGATGAACGGCGTGGGGCGACCGGGATGCGAACCGGCCGGTTCGCCGAGTGCGTCACCCATCGATCTCCATGCCTGCAGCTCGGCGGGAGTCATCGAGTCGCCGTCGAGCGTCTCCTGTCGCACCTCCACCTCGGCTTCCTCGACCACCGGCACCGAGTCGTGGTTCCACTTCCTGGGCTCGTACGCCCGGTGCGTGGGAGGAGGAAGGGAAGGCCTGCCCAGCCCGACGCGCCGGGCGATGAGCACCGCGCGCTTTCGCGTCTGGGGCACACCGTAGAGCTCGGTGCCCAGGACGCCGACGCTGACCTCGTACCGAGTGCCGTCAGGCAGGCCCTGCTTCTGCAGCACCTTCGCGTACTGCTGCCAGAGCGCTTTGACCGCCGGAACCTGTTCCAGCACGATGACGTCGTACGGCCGGTGCGAACGGTTCGGGCTCCGGGTGGCCTGGATCGCATACCGGAGCGGTTCCAGGACCAGGGCGGTACGGGGGTCGCTGAGGTTGCTCAGCGCCTTGTCGATGTCCTGGTCCGAGTCGCCGTGCATCAGGCGGTCGATGTAGCCCTTCACCTCGTCCAGGGCCTTCCGGCCGACGCCGCTACCGGCCACCGAGTACGTCTGGCACGGCGGGCCCCCGGCGAGAATGTTGATTTCGGGCGGCAGTGACTCGAATTGCTCCCTGCGTACGGCACTCACGTCCGCATGCAAGGTGTCGAGGCCGGCGGTATATCGGGTCAAACACGCGCTTTTGTCCCATTCGATGCCGAGGCTCGGAATGTCGAGCGCGTGCGCGGCGACGTCAAGTCCTCCAGGACCAGCGAACAAGTCCAAGACGAACGGCGCGTCGAGAATGGACTTGTGGGGTGCCGTGCTGGTCATGGTGCTGAATTCTAGCCGGCTGCGCGACATGCTGAATCCCTCTTGAGCGCTTCCGCCACGGCCCGTCCCAGGGCCCGCCCGACGGGCGGCGGCAGTGCGTGTCCGATCTGGCGATAGCGAGGCGTCTTGGGACCGCTGAACTCCCACGATTCGGGGAAGCCCTGAAGGATCGCCGCCTGCTCAGGGGTGATCTTCACCATGTGATCCCGACCCCGCTCGGGATCCCAGACGAAGTCCTCGCCGGGTACCTGGTCGCCCAGGGTGTGCCCGTTGACGCCCATGGTCGCCCACTTCTTCTTGGAGCCCGTCGGCCCCAGGTCGGCGCCGCCGCGGTTCTTGGAACCTCCCACGAGAGTCGGCGCAGGCCGGTCGGCATGCGCGGCCCAGCGCGCTGCGTCCGGCCAGCCCCGGGCGCTCATCGAATGTCGCAGGGCGGCGCCGACGGTCGTCGGCTCGTCCACCGTGGGAACCGGAGGACGGAACGAATTGCCGTGGCCTCGCTCGACGGCGACGAGCACGCCCGACCTGCGGTTCTGCGGGACCCCGAAGTCGACGGCGTCCACGACGAACCAGCTGAACTCATAACCGAGGTGCGCCAGTTCGGCGCGAGCGAAGTCCCTGAACGGCTGGTAGTCGTCCGAGTGCGCAAGACCGGGGACATTGTCGATGAGTACCGCCCGCGGCTTGATCGCATGGGCCAGAAAGATGGTGGCCCGCAGCAGCCGCTCTTCTTCGCCGGAATCCGGGCGGCTGACCGTCGCACTCGACTTCACCCGGGGGAGCCCCGCGGAGAGCAGATCCACGTCATAGCTCTCGGGGTGCTCGCTCGGGTCGAAGTCCAGGAGATCTTCGAGCACCACGTTCCAGTGCGGCCGATTGGCCGTGAGGGTGGCGACGGCGCGCTTGTCGTCGTCGAGCAGAAGGCGAGGTTCGAATCCGGCTTGCTCCAGGCCGAGCGCGAGACCGCCTGCTCCTACGCAGACATCTACCAAGGTCAGCCCGCCCATGTTCCCCGTCCCTCTGCTCATCGATCGCTGCTCCGCAGTACGACGGCTCTGATCTGCGCCGCCACGTCCTCCGGGTCCTCGTGCTCCCAGAACCGCAGTACGGTCCAACCCGCTGCCGTCAGGTGCTCGGTGGTCTCCCGGTCCCGCGCCATGTTCCTGTCCAGTTTCTGGCGCCACCACCCCGCGTTGACTTTGGGCTGCGTCGCGTGCTGCGGACAGCCGTGCCAGAAGCAGCCGTCGATCAGCACGGCGACCTTGGTGCGGGTGAAGGCCACGTCGATCCGACGACGGGCCATCCCCGGCACCGGGTACTCCACGCGGTACCGCAGCCCCGCCGCGTGCAGCAGTCGCCGGACCGCCAGCTCGGCACCGGTGTCCTTGCTGGCCTGCTTGCTCATGCGAGCCGATACGTCGGGGGAGGAGGGCTTCATCTCGGTCACAGCTGTCGTGCCTCACGCATGTGGGTCTTCACGATCGATGATCGCAGCTTCGTTCCTGCCCGAGTCGACGGCTCGGAACCGCACCAGAGGACGGCCGCCGGTCGCCGTCGAAGTCGGGGCGACGAAGGCGAACGCCATCACGAGGTCACGCGGATCGACCGACCGGCGGACGCGATCCGGGGTTCGGATTCCATCACGGGGTACAGCACCAACGTACCTCGGCGCGGTCGGACGTTCTCCTCGACCGTCGCGTTCCCGGTCAGAGACGTGGCGCCCGCCAGACGCATCGCGGCGGCCACATGGCGAGGCTCGCGGATCGCGCCGAACAGGGCCCCACGGCGCCGGGTCCGCCTGCCTTCGCGAGTATCCGGACCGCCCAACTCCCCTCAGCCCGCCGTCAGGTCAGCTCTCCTCCACCCCATGACACTCCCCGTAAGCCGACCCCGACCCGCACCAGCACTCCGCCCCCCGCTCCGGCGGCCACGGGATCGCGCGGCCTCGGGCCGCCAGCGTCGTGGCGTACTGCGGTAGCAGCGACGCATCTGTGGGGGGCGAGGACTCCGACGCCGCGAACGCCTCGTACGACGGGACCGTGCCCGTGACGATGCCCAGGTTCGGGGTGCCCGATGCCGCGAGTTCGCGGAGGGAGGACTCTATGGTCGCCAAGTGCTCCTCGTGGGACGGGTATTCGGTGGACAGGGTCGGGTACGCGGCCAGTAGTTCCGTCAGCTCCGTCGACGGCCAGTGCAGTACCGCCACCGGGAACGGGCGGGACAGGGCCTGCCGGTACGTGCCCAACTCTGCGCGCAGGCGCATGATTTCGGCCTTCAGCTCCGCCGGGTTGTTCGAGCCGAGCGCCCACGTCCGGTTCGGGTCGTGGAGTTCGTCCAGGGACACCGCCGCCTTGTGGACGAGGTCCGCGAGCGCGTCCCAGTCGTCGTGCTCCGCACCGATCAGGCGGCGTACGCGGTGGCGGCCCAGGAGGAGCGGGTGCGTCTCGTACGGCGGGTTCGCGCGCTCCGCCTCCGGCAGGAGCAGCGTCAGGGCCTCCGTGAAGGACTCGTGCGCCGCTTCGAGTTCGTCGTGCGACTCCAGGGACTCCGCCACGATCACGTACGCGGCAGGGTCCCGCGGGGCCGCCGTCCGGATGCCCGCGATGATCGCGCGGGCCTCCGCCTCGTGGCCGTACTCCCACAGGTTCGCGGCCATCAGGGCCTTCACCAGATGCGGCTGCTCCAGCTCGGACGGCGGTCCGGCAATGAGGCCGTCGTACAGCGAGGCCGCGCGTTGGCGGGCGTCCGCCAGTTCGTAGTGCGCCGCGGCCTGGAGGAGCAGCTGCTCCGCGTCCTCCGGGTACAGGCCGGCGATGCGCTCCAGGCGCTCGGCTTCGGCGATGTGGTTGACAGGGTCTACAGGCTCGGCGGGCGTAGCAGGCGTGTCGGGGCGCATGGGTGACACCGTACTGCCGACCACCGTCACCGGCGCCAGGTCACCACCCGCTCGCGTAGCCGTTGCTTTCGTTCAATACGTACGCCATGCGCCCGACCACCACGGCCAGCGTGCCCGCCCACAGGACCGTCCCCGCCCACAGCCAGGCCACGCACGAGCGGTAGCGGCCGTCGGTGTCCAGGGCCGCGAGAGCGGGGTGCGCCGGGTCGAAGCGGACGCGTACGCGGCGGCCCTCGGGGAGCGCGTGGGCGCCCACCTCGTCGGGGAGCGCCTGTTCGTGTGCCGTGCCGTCGGGCGCCGTCCAGCTGACCACCGGATGCAGTACCGCGTACGACGCCTCGTTCGACGCGACATGGCCCGTCACGATCGCGTCGACCACCGTGCCGGTGCTGCGCCGGAGCGTCTCGGTGACGAGTTGCAGCACCTGCGAGGTGGCCAGGGCGACGCCTGAGATGAAGGGGATCAGCGCGAGCAGCCAGAGGGGACCCATGGGGCGCGAGCTTAAGGGCCGGCCGGTCGGACGGCCGGGGTGGGGGAGTGGCCGGGTGCGGGGCCGGTCGGCCGGCCGATCCCGTAGGCAGTCGGCCGGTCAGTTCACTGGTGAGTTACGGAGGCAGGGCCTATCTTGCGGCCGTGCGGCAGCGGCAGCGGAAGCGGGAGTGGCGACGGGACCGGGAATGGGATCCGGACCGAGACCGAGACCGGGAACGGGAACGTCAGCCGGTCGTCGTGCGGCAGGGGCCGCGCGCGGGACGCCGTGCGCCCGGCCGCCGTCTCTCGATCCTGCGCGCGGGGCGCCGTGCGCCCGCGGGGCGGCGCCTCTCGACCCTGCGCCGCACCCTGTGGACCGGCGCCGAGGTCACCGTCACCCTCGGGGTCGTCCTTCTCCTTCTCGTCGTCCATCAGCTGTGGTGGACGAATCGCGAGGCCCGGGCCGGCGCCGAGCGCAAGGTGCAGGCGCTGGAGCGTGAGTGGGCGGCCACGCCCACGGACGGGCAGGGCGACGGAGGCCAGGACAGCGCCTCGGATCAGGCCGGTGACGACACCCCAGCCGGCTCGTCTGGCGAGGGGGACGGTGGCGGGTCCGGGGGCCGTACATCCGCCGACTCCACCTCCACCTCCACTTCCCGGGAAACGCCCCGCTGGGACCAGGCCTACGCCGTCCTCACCATCCCCCGCCTCGGCCTCACCGTCCCTGTCGCCGAGGGTGTCGGGAAGCAGAACGTCCTCAACAAGGGCTACGTCGGTCACTATCCGGGCACGGCCCAGCCCGGCCGCGCCGGGAACTTCGCGCTCGCCGGGCACCGCAACACCCACGGGGAGCCCTTCCGGTACATCACCCGGCTGCGCAAGGGCGACGAGGTCCAGGTCCGTACGCGCGGCGCTGTGTACACGTACGTCGTCGACAAGAGCCTCGCGCAGACCTCCGCGCGCGACGGCGGCGTCATCGCGAGCGTGCCGCGCAGCGGCGTCGTGCGGGGCGCCGGGTACAGCGAGCCGGGGTACTACATCACGCTCACCACCTGCACCCCCGAGTACACGTCCAAGTACCGGCTCGCGGTGTGGGGGAAGCTGCGGTCGATGCGGCCCCGGTGAGCGGGTGGCCGAGAAGGCGCCCCTTCATCCGATCGGGGCGCATCCTGTATAACGGGCAGAACGCCACAACGCGAGATACGGGAAGGAAGGAGGGACGCCGGACATGACGCGCACCTGGGGCACGGCCCTGCGGCCCGCCGCCCTGCTCCTGTTCCTCCTCGTCGAGACCGTTCTCGTCGACACCGGCAGCCTCACCGCCGCCGTCGCGCTCGCCGCGACCGCCGCCGCGGGCTCCGCGCTCGCCGTCTGCTCCCTGCTCGCCGCGCGCAGCGCCCCCGCCGTGCCCCCCACCCGGGTCCGCACAGCGATGCGCGACCGTGAGCAACGCACCGCGTTCCTGCCGCAGCGCGATCCCGACGCCCGAGGGCGCAGTCGCCCCCGAGCACCCGGCCGTCTCCTCCTGACGGCCGCGTAGGGGACCCGCTCCACCCGCTCCACCCGCAGTCCCCCAAGGGGACCGCAGTCCCCCTACGGGCCGTCACGCCGATCGGCCGCCCTTCCCGGCGGTCTTCCGATTCCGGCACGACGGGACCCCCGGAGGGCTCACCCATGTCGACGTTCATGTCTGTCTTCGCCAGCCTGGTCGAGCACATCGCCGACCTGCTCGACCCGATCTTCCACGCCTCGGCGACCGCGGCGGCGATCGTCCTGTTCACCGCGTTCGTACGCCTTCTCGTCCACCCCCTGTCCCGGGCCTCGGCCCGCGGGCAGCGCCAGCGCGCCAAGCTCCAGCCGCGCATCGCCGAGCTGCGCAAGAAGCACAAGAAGAACCCCGAGAAGCTCCAGAAGGCGATCATGGAGCTGCACAAGGAGGAGAAGGTCTCGCCGCTGTCCGGCTGCCTGCCGAGCCTCTTCCAGCTCCCCGCCTTCTTCCTGCTCTACCACCTGTTCTCGAACGGCAGCATCGGCGGCGAGCCCAACGCCCTGCTCGGCCACACCCTCGGCGCCGCGCCGCTCGGCGGGCGCTTCAAGGACGCGCTCGCGGACGGCGGCCTCTTCGGCGCGCAGGGCGCCGTCTATCTGGTCCTGTTCGCGATCGTCGCGGCGGTGGCGACCTTCAATTACCGGCGTACGAAGCGTCAGATGGCGGCCCAGCCCGTGCTGCCGGCTGCCGCGGACGGGCCGCAGGCGCCGGGCGCGGGCGCCATGGCCTCGATGACGAAGATCATGCCGCTGATGTCGTTCATGACGCTGTTCACGGTGGGCTTCGTGCCGCTCGCGGCCGCCCTGTACGTGGTGACGAGCACGACGTGGAGCGCCGTCGAGCGGGCCGTCCTGTACCGCGACATGCCCTCCGCCGCGGTGCTTGCTACTGCCGCGTAAAGGTCCAGTCCGTGAACGAGGTATTGCGGACTGGACGAGGACCTTGGACGATCGACCAGTCCTCCGATGGCTGCACCCATCGTGAGGTCCCTCCTCGATCAAGGGAGTCTCAACCATGAAGCTGCTGCGAGTCGGTACCGCGGGGGCGGA
The DNA here is from genome assembly GCF_056432625.1 of Streptomyces sp. NPDC045026. Taxonomy (NCBI): domain Bacteria; kingdom Bacillati; phylum Actinomycetota; class Actinomycetes; order Kitasatosporales; family Streptomycetaceae; genus Streptomyces; species Streptomyces sp. NPDC045026. The sequence goes on along the minus strand of NZ_JBWKIS010000012.1, from coordinate 29,262 downwards.
GCGCCCGGCCCTGCTCGACGCCGAAGGTGTCCTGCGTGACCTGGGCGGAGTCGTCCCCGACATCGACGGGACGCTGCTCGCCGACGACGCGGCGCTGGCGCGCGTACGGGCCGCCGCCGAGTCCGGCGAGCTGCCCGTGCTCGACGCGGACGGCCTGCGCGTCGGCCCGCCGGTCGCGCGGATCGGCAAGGTCGTGTGCATCGGCCTGAACTACCACGACCACGCCGCCGAGACCGGCGCCCAGCCGCCGGCGGAGCCCGTCGTCTTCTTCAAGGCGGCGGACACGGTCATCGGCCCCGACGACACCGTGCTCGTACCGCGCAAGTCCGTGAAGACGGACTGGGAGGTCGAGCTGGCCATCGTCATCGGTCGTACGGCGCGCTACCTGGAGTCGCACGAAGAGGCACTCGCGCACGTCGCCGGATACGCGGTGGCGCACGACGTGTCCGAGCGCGAGTTCCAGATCGAGCGCGGCGGCACGTGGGACAAGGGCAAGAACTGCGAGACGTTCAACCCGCTCGGCCCCTGGCTCGTGACGGCGGACGAGATCGCGGACCCTCAGGCGCTCGACCTGAAACTGTGGGTGAACGGCGAGCTGAAGCAGGACGGCTCGACGGCCGACCAGATCTTCCCGGTCGCCGAGGTGGTCCGGTACGTCAGCCAGTTCATGACCCTGTACCCCGGCGATGTGATCAACACGGGGACGCCGGCGGGCGTGGCGATGGGGCAGCCCGAGCCGAAGCCGTATCTGCGGGCCGGGGACGTGGTGGAGCTGGAGATCGAGGGTCTGGGGCGCCAGCGTCAGGAACTCAAGGACGCGTAAGCGCTCCGCCGGGGCAGGTGGGGAACTGCGGGGCCATCGGGTGGCGGTCGTTCGTCGGCCGCCGGTCCGTTGTGGCTGAGCGCGCAGTTCCCCGCGCCCCTTTCAGGGGCGCTTACCTCACCCGGCGACGAAGAGGTCCAGGGCCTTGACCACCAGTGCGTGGTCCTCAAGCTGGGGGAGGCCGGAGACCACCACAGCTCCGATGACTCCCGCGCCCTCGACGGCGAGCGGGAACGCGCCGCCGTGTGCCGCGTACACGTCCGGGTCGAGCCTGGACGAGTCCTCGAACGTCGTGCCCTTCGCCCGGAAACGGGTTCCGACCAGCAGCGACGAGCAGGCATAGCGCTCCACGACGCGGCGCTTGCGGGCGATCCAGGCGTCGTTGTCCGGGGTCGATCCCGGGAGCGCCGCGTGGAAGAGCTGCTGGCCGCCGCGCGTGATGTCGATCGCCACCGGAGCCTGACGCTCCCTGGCCAGCTCGACGAGCAGCGAGCCCAGCTCCCAGGCGTCCTCGTAACCGAACTTCGGCAGGACCAGGCGGCGCTCCTGCTCCTCGATCTCCTCGGCCGTCGGCGCGCTCACAGCGTCACCGTCACACCGTCGCGGGCCGAGCGGCGGGCCGCCTCCAGGACGTCGAGCGCGGCCGCGGCCTGCTCGGCGGTGACCGGGTTCTCGCCGGTGCCGCGCAGGGCGGCGGCGACGGCCGCGTAGTACGCGGGGTAGGCGCCGGGGAGCGTCTCGACGGGGCGTCCGCCGCCGGTCAGCGGGGATTCACCGGAGCCGATCCGGCCCCACATCGACTCGGGCTCCACGCCCCAGGGCTCGCCGGCCGCCGGGATCGTGCCCTCGCGCAGCACCGCCTCCTGCGGGTCGAGGCCGTACTTCACATAGCCGGCCTGCGAGCCGAGGACGCGGAAGCGCGGGCCGAGCTGGGCCGCGGTCGCGGAGACGTACAGGTGGGAGCGGACGCCGTTCGCGTGCGTGATCGCGATGAACGTGTCGTCGTCGGCCGCCGCGCCCGCGCGCCGCACGTCCGACTCCGCGTAGACCGAGACGGCCGGGCCGAACAGGACCAGGGCCTGGTCGACGACGTGACTGCCGAGATCGTAGAGGAGACCTCCGATCTCTTCCGGATCGCCGGACTCGCGCCAGCCGCCCTTGGGCTGCGGCCGCCAGCGCTCGAAGCGCGACTCGAAACGCCAGACGTCACCGAGCTCGCCGTCCGCGATCAGGCCCTGCAGAGTCAGGAAGTCGTTGTCCCAGCGGCGGTTCTGGAAGACCGAGAGCAGCAGACCGCGCTCCTCGGCGAGGGCCGCGAGCTCGCGCGCCTCGGCCGCGGTGCCGGCGATCGGCTTGTCGACGACGACCGGGAGGCCTGCCTTGAGGGCGGCCGTCGCGATCGGTACGTGCGTCTTGTTCGGGGAGGCGATGACGATCAGGTCGAGCTCGTCGGCCAGGGGCCACAGTTCGTCGGGCGTGGCCACGAAGCGGATTCCGTCACCGAAGGAGGCGCGGGCCTGCGCCTGCCGTTCCGGGTTCGAGGTGACGACCGTGTCGAGCACGAGGCCGTCGGTCGCGGCGATCAGCGGGGCGTGGAAGACGGAGCCCGCCAGTCCGTAGCCGACGAGACCGACGCGGAGAGGGGAGCCGGTGGCCCCAGCCGTACCTGCTGCCGTACCTGCTGTACCAGCCGTACCTGATGTCATGCCTTCAGTCATGCATCCACTTAAGCAACGGTGTTGCCAAAGTGCAAGCGGAGGGGACAATGGGGGAGTGAACAGGGCTAACTCCGGGGTCAATCTGGCGGTGCTGCGAGGCCATAACGCCGCACTCGTACTCGATCTGCTGCGCACGGCGGGCGACGAGGGCATCAGCAGGCTCGAACTGGCCGAGCGCACGGGGCTCACCCCCCAGGGCGTCAGCAAGATCACGGCGCGCCTCCGGGAGCAGGGCCTGGTGACGGAGGCCGGCCGCCGCGCCTCGACGGGCGGCAAGCCGCGCACCGTCCTGCGCCTCGTGCCGGACGCCGGATACGCGGTCGGGCTGCACCTGGACCGCGACGAACTGACCGCGGTCCTGGTCGACCTCGCGGGCACGGTCGTCGCCGAACGCCGCGCACCGCTGGCCTTCGGCGCGGGCGGCGACGCGGTGGTGGAGGCGGCGGCGAGCGAGGTGGAGGCGCTGCTGAGGGAAGTGGCGGCGGCGGGGGGCTCACATGCCGAAGACCCGGGGCATCCCGACGCGCAGGGCCTCGACGGACAGGGGCTCGACGGGCAGGGCCTCGACGGACAGGGGCTCGACGGGCAGGGCCTCGACGGACAGGGGCTCGACGGGCAGGGCCTCGACGGACAGGGCCTCGACGGGCAGGCCCCCAAGGCGCAGGCCTCCAACCCACAAGACCCCGACGCGCAAGACCCCGGCGTACACCCCGACGCCCCCACCCCCCGCGTCCTCGGCGTAGGTGTCGCGCTGCCCGGGCCCCTCGACCACTCCTCCGGTGTGCTGCACCGCGTCACCGGGTTTCCCGAGTGGGACGGGTTCCCGCTGCGGGACGCGCTCGCGGGGCGGCTCGGGCTTCCCGTGGTCGTGGACAAGGACACCAACGCGGCCGCGCTCGGCCTCGCGCTCGCCGGGTGCGGAGACTCGTTCGCGTACCTCCACCTCGGTACGGGGCTCGGCGCCGGACTCGTCCTGGGCGGCGCGCCCTACCGCGGACCGCACACCGGAGCGGGCGAATTCGGCCATCAGGTGATCCAGCTGGACGGTCCGCTCTGCGGCTGCGGCAATCGCGGCTGCATCGAGGCGCTGTGCCTCGCGGCGGTCGCGTCCGGTTCTTTCGCCGAGGCCGCGCGCGTGCTCGGCGAAGGCGCGGCGAACATGGTCGGCCTCCTCGACATCGACCTCGTCCTCCTCGGCGGGCGCACGGTCGCGGCGGCCGAGGAGCGCTTCGTCGAAGGGGTTCGGGCGGTCCTCGGCGAGCGGGCGCGGCGGGGCGGCACGGTGGAGGTCCCGGTCCTGCGCGCGCCAGGTTCGCAGAGCGTGGTGGTCGAGGGCGCCGCCCAATTGGTTCTCGCACCCCTGTACGGCCGGGCGCACGGCCGCTTCCCCGGGCAACCGGAAGGACAGAAAGCACCGGCCAACCGGAATGACAGAAATCTGAGCTGATCGAGGGGAATCGCTCGGGCATCGGGCCGTACGGGGCCCTGCTGGTCCCGTACGGGGCGCGGCGCGCGTGGGACGGTCGCGACGGCCGTACCCTTCCCGCCCCGCGATCAGCGAAGGCTCACCATGCGATTGCGTACCCCGCTCGCCGTCACCGCCGTGGCCCTGACCGCCGTAGCTCTGACCTCCGCGGTGACCGGCGGCTCCCCCCTCGCGGCCGACCCGGTCCGGGCCGGGTCCGTCCCGCGCGAGCCCACCTGCGTCGCCCGGCACCCCGCCGTCTTCCCGATCAGCACCCGGATCCACGGCGGCCCCACGACGTACCACCCCGGGGGCGGCTCCCGGACCTGGTCCCTCGACCTCACCAACGAGACCGACGCCGAGTGCGCGGGCATCCACCCCGTCCTTGTCCTCATCGACGAGAAGCGGACGCTGGAGACGCGGCAGATCCGGCTGGAGTTCTCGGACGGCAAGCGCCGCCACCCCGTCCGGTTCGAGCGGACCGACCGGGGCGAGAACATCGGCGTCTTCGATGACGGCTTCCCCGGCTTCCGGGTGGGTCCGGGCAGGACCCTCACCGTCCGGGCGCGGCTCACGTTCACCTCCGACGCCCGGCCGAACAGCGTCGTCGCCAACGCGGCCGTCGTGCAGCGCCGGGACGACGACGGCGACTGGGTGGGGGAGTCGGGTGACTACCGGTTCACGCTCACCGACGACAAGGGCAAGCACAAGGAGCGCAAGGACAAGCGCAAGGACAAGGACGAGGGCGGCGAGCAGTCCGGGAGGCGCCCCGGCGAGCAGCGGGACGAACCTGACGCGGGCCTGCGCGAGCCCGGCCACGACAGTGGCACCGCGAGCGGCCGGACCCCCGACGGGACCAGCCACACCACCGGCCCCACCACTGACACCGGCCCCACCACTGACACCGGCCCCACCACTGACACCGGCACCGACACCGACACAGGCGCCGGCAAAGAACCCGACACCGACCCCCGCACCGCCCCCGACACAGGCGCCGGCAAAGAACCCGACGTAAGCCCCCTCTCGCCCAGCGAGCTCGCGCTGACCGGGTCGCGCTCCCTGCGTGGACTCGGCGTCGCCTCCGGCGCCCTGCTCTTCCTCGGCGCGGCCCTCGTGGCGGGCTCCCGGCGGCTGCGCACCGACCGCAGATGACGGCGGATTCCGGCCACGCCGCCCGCCGCCCGCACCGCACTCCCGACCGCCCCCGCGGCACCCATTAACAACCACCCCCGACACCCCGTTAACAAATGTCTGCGAACATCCCTGGGTGGATTACCCGAACGACCAGGCACCTGGCGCACCCGTACGCGCCGGCATCCCCGAGCACGGCCGCATCCCGAAGTACTACGCGGTCAAGGCCCACGTCTCCGCGCTCCTCGACGAGCTGGGCGAGGGCGAGCCGCTGCCCACCGAACGGGACCTGGCCCTGCGCTTCGAGGTGGCGCGCGAGACCGTGCGCCAGGCGCTGCGCGAGCTGCTGCTCGAAGGGCGCCTGCGCCGCCAGGGCCGGGCGACGGTCGTGGCCGGTCCCAAGCTGGAGCAGCCGCTGTCGATGGCCAGCTACACCGAGGGCGTGCGCCGCCAGGGCCGCCGCCCGGGACGTACGCTCATCGGCCTCGACCGCTTCCCGTGCCCGCCCGCCCTCGCCGACGAGATCGAGATCGAGCGGGGCGAGCCCGTGTGGCACATGGAGCGGGTGCTGCTCGCCGACGACGAGCGCGTCGGCCTGGAGAGCACCTATGTCGCCGTGGCGCGGATGCCGCGCCTCGGCGTCGACTTCGATCCGGACTCGTCCTTCTACACGTATGTGCACGAGCGGCTGGGGATCGAGTTCGGGTCCGCGGACGAGCGCATCGAGACCGTGCTGGCCACCCCGCGCGAGGCGCTTCTGATCGGCACGCCGCCCGCCCTGCCGATGCTCCTCATCCACCGGGTCTCGTACGACACGGGCGGCCGGCCCACGGAGCGGGTGCGGACGCTTTACCGGGGGGACCGGTTCTCGTTCACCACGCGTTTGGGCAACTGACCGCAGGGGGGCGGTAGTTGACTCACTGCGGTAACGGAAACGTAACGGGTCTAGGCCAACTTTGGGTGCCCGTTCACCGTCCCGTTGCCGTGCGGACCGGTACGGGTCATCCGCCCCGAGGAGCGTGGCCGCCGTGAGAGAGAAGACCGACCCCATACCCGCCGTGCGCCTGGGAGCTGAGAGCTGATGGCCAGCGGCATCCGCTTCGACAAGGTGTCCGTCGCCTACGGCGCGAACACCGTCCTGCACTCCCTCGACCTGACCGTCGAGCCCGGCGAGGTCATGGCGCTGCTCGGCCCGTCCGGCTCCGGCAAGACGACGGCCCTGCGCGCCGTCGCCGGATTCGTGCGGCCCGCGTCGGGCCGCGTCCTGATCGGGGACCGCGACGTCACGGACCTGCCGCCCCACCGGCGCGGCATCGGCATGGTCGTCCAGCAGTACGCCCTGTTCCCGCACCTGCGCGTGGAGGACAACGTCGCCTTCGGCCTGAAGGCCCAGAAGGTCGCCAAGGCCGAGATCCCCGCCCGGGTCACCGAGGCCCTCGAGATGACCGGCATGGCGTCCTACGCGAAGCGCTACCCGCGCGAGCTGTCCGGCGGACAGCAGCAGCGGGTGGCCATCGCGAGGGCCCTCGCCATCCGCCCGGGAGTCCTGCTCCTCGACGAGCCGCTGTCCGCGCTCGACGCCCAGCTGCGCTCCGGCATGCTGGCCGAACTGGCCAGCCTGCACCGCGAGTTGCCCGACGTGTCGATCCTCTACGTCACCCACGACCAGGTCGAGGCGCTCACCCTCGCCGACCGGATCGCGGTCATGGACAAGGCGCGGCTCCAGGACTGCGGGACCCCGCAGGAGCTGTACCGCAGGCCCCGCACCGAGTTCACGGCCTCCTTCGTGGGCAACGCCAACCTCCTTCCCGTGCAGGTGGGTTCGGGGTCGGTGTCCTTCGCCGGCGCCCAGCTGAAGGTGCCCACCGGCGACGTCGCCTCCGGGGTGTCCGCCACGCTGTGCGTGCGCCCGCACCTCGTCGGACTCGGCGACGGGCCCAACGCCCTCACCGGCTCCGTGTCCGAGGTCCAGTGGCGCGGCTCCACCCATCGCCTGTACGTCGACGTGGACGGCCACCGGCTCAAGGCCGACCTGCGCGAACTGCGCACCCCGCCCGCGCTCGGCGAAGAGGTCACGGTGCACTTCGCACCCGAGGACGCGGTGCTGCTCTCGGCCGGGGTGAGCAAGGATGGCTAGCGCCACGCTGAGCACGCCGGTGAGCAAGGCGACGAGGCCCCGCCAGGGGATGCCGAAGTGGGTGTGGGCGCTGCCGCCCGTCGCCGTACTGGCCCTCGTGTTCCTCTACCCGCTCGCCCTCGTCGTGCAGCAGTCCGTGCAGCCCGACACCGGCGGCACCTCCCTCGAGCCGTACGCCGACGTCTTCGCGTCGACCGCGTTCCGGGAGGCGCTCGGGACGACGGTGTGGCTGGCGCTGGGGGCGACCGTCGGATGCCTCGTGCTCGGGTTCGCGCTCGCGCTCGTCATCGCGTTCGTCCCGTTCCCCGGCGGGAAGGCCGTCGCCAAGTTCATCGACGTGTTCCTCTCCTTCCCGTCCTTCCTCATCACCCTCGCGCTGCTCTTCGTCTACGGGTCCGTGGGCATGGCCAACGGACTGTGGACGGACGTCACGGGCGCCGCCACCGGGCCCTTCCAGTTCCTGACCACCCCGTGGGGCGTGCTCCTCGCCGAGATCACGTACTTCACACCGTTCGTGATGCGGCCCCTGCTCGCCGCGTTCTCGCAGATCGAGACCGCGCAGCTGGAGGTGGCGTCCTCGCTGGGCGCGAAGCCGGCCCGCATCGTGCGGCAGGTCATCCTGCCCGAGGCGCTGCCCGCGCTCGCCGCCGGCGGCAGCCTCGTCCTGGTCATGTGCCTCAACGAGTTCGGCATCGTGCTCTTCACCGGCGCCAAGGGCGTCACCACGCTCCCGATGCTCGTGTACAGCAAGGCGATCCTCGAGTCCGACTACCCGGGTGCGTGCGTGGTCGCCGTCGTCAACGTCCTGATCTCCGTCGGCCTCTACGGCCTCTACCGGGTGGTGAGCCGCCGTGCTGGTGCATAGCCGTAAGGGCAAGTGGGCCACCTGGGTTCTCTTCTTCGCCTTCTTCCTGCCTCTGTTCGCGCTGCCGCTGCTCGTCATCGTCGCCGCGTCCTTCGCCACGAACTGGTCGAGCGCCTTCCCGACCGGATTCACCGGCGCTCACTACGAGGCCGCCACCAGCGGCGCGTCCCTCCAGGCGCTGACCACCAGCCTGGTCACCGCCGTCAGCGCGAGCCTCCTCGCCCTCCTCGTCGGCACCTGGGCCGCGCTCGCGGCCGCCGCCCTCAAGAAGGGCGGCCGCAGGGTCCTCGACGCCCTGTTCATGCTGCCGGTAGCCGTACCGTCCGTCGTGGTCGGCCTCGCCGTGCTCGTCGCGTTCTCCAAGCCGCCGCTGGTGCTCAACGGCACCCGCTGGATCGTCATCCTGGCGCACACGATTCTTGTCACCGCGTTCGCCTATCAGTCGGTTTCGGCCGCGATCGTGCGACTTGACCCCGCGTACGAGCAGGCCGCCGCGTCACTCGGCGCCCGCCCCTCGTACGTCCTGTGGAAGGTGAAGCTGCCCCTCCTTCTGCCGTCGCTGAACGCGGCCGCGGGACTCTGCTTCGCCCTGTCCATGGGCGAACTGAGCGCCACGATGATGCTCTACCCGCCGGACTGGATGCCGCTGCCCGTGCAGATCTACGCGATCACCGACCGCGGCTCCCTGTTCACCGGATCGGCGATCTCCGTGATCCTCATGGCAGCGACGCTGCTCGTCCTGCTGCTCGTCTCGCGGATCCGCACCAAAGCCGCCTACCGCTGACCCTCGATTCCCACATCGCTTATCGCTGCAAGGAGTTCACCTCGCCATGCGCAGAAACACGCTCAAGCCGATCGCCGCCGTCACCGGAAGCATCGCCCTCGCCGCGACCCTCTCCGCCTGCGGCGGCAGCTCCGCCGCCTCCGACGAGAAGTCCGTCACCGTGTACAGCGCGGACGGCCTCAAGGGCGAGAACGGCGACGGCTGGTACGACCAGGTCTTCAAGGACTTCACGAAGAAGACCGGCATCAAGGTCAAGTACGTCGAGGGCGGCTCCGGCGAGATGGTGCAGCGCGCCGCCCGCGAGAAGTCGAACACGCAGGCCGACGTCCTCGTGACGCTCCCGCCGTTCATCCAGCAGGCCGACGGCAAGGGCCTCCTGGAGAAGTACACGCCCCAGGGCGCCGACCAGGTCGACGGGGCCGACAAGGCCGCCGACGGCACCTGGACCTCCGTCGTGAACAACTACTTCGGCTTCGTCTACAACAAGAAGGAGCTGAAGACGGCGCCCACCACGTGGGACGAGCTGCTCGACGGCAAGTACAAGAACAAGCTCCAGTACAGTACGCCCGGCGTCGCCGGTGACGGCACCGCCGTGGTCGTCAAGGCCATGCACGACTTCGGCGGCAAGAAGCCCGCCATGGACTACCTGAAGAAGCTCCAGGCCAACAACGTCGGCCCGTCCGCCTCCACCGGCAAGCTCGCCCCCAAGGTCGACAAGGGCGAACTCCTCGTCGCCAACGGCGATGTGCAGATGAACTTCGCGCAGGCCAAGACCATGCCGAACCTCGGCATCTGGTTCCCCGAGAAGGCCGGCGGCAAGCCGACCTCGTTCGCCCTGCCCTACGCCGGCGGCCTGGTGAAGAACGCCCCGCACAGCGAGAACGGCAAGAAGCTCCTCGACTTCATGCTGTCCACCAAGGCACAGCAGCAGGTCAGCTCCACCGGCGGCGGCTTCTCCGCGCGCAAGGACGTCAAGGCGACCGACGAGAACGCCATCGCCCTCGCCAAGGTGATGGACGGCGTCGAGATCTTCGAGCCCGACTGGAACGACATCGACAAGAACCTCCAGACGTACGTGGAGGACTGGAAGTCGGCGACCGGCAGCTGACCTGCCGCCGCTCACGCAAGGCTCGACGGGGTCAAGATCAGCACGTCCTGATTAGGCTGGGGGCCGTCGGCACAGAGTGGTCCCGGCGCCCCAGCTATTTCTTGACCCCAGTGTTTTCTTGTATGGCAGGAGACCGGCACATGGCAGAGCGCAAGCCCATCGAATCGTGGCTCACCGACATGGACGGTGTGCTCATCCACGAGGGCGTGCCGATCCCCGGCGCCGATGCCTTCGTCAAGAAGCTCCGCGAGTCGGGCAAGCCCTTCCTGGTGCTGACGAACAACTCGATCTACACCGCCCGCGACCTCCAGGCCCGGCTGACCCGCATGGGCCTGGAGGTGCCGGTCGAGAACATCTGGACGTCGGCCCTGGCCACCGCCAAGTTCCTCGACGACCAGCGCCCCGGCGGCACGGCGTACGTCATCGGCGAGGCCGGCCTGACGACGGCGCTGCACGACATCGGGTACGTCCTCACGGACCACGACCCCGATTACGTGGTTCTCGGCGAGACGCGCACCTATTCGTTCGAGGCCATGACGAAGGCCGTCCGCCTGATCAACAACGGCGCCCGCTTCATCTGCACCAACCCGGACGAGACCGGCCCCTCCACCGAGGGACCGCTGCCCGCCACCGGCGCCGTCGCCGCGCTGATCACCAAGGCGACCGGCAAGCAGCCCTACTTCGCGGGCAAGCCGAACCCGCTGATGATGCGGACCGGCCTGAACGCCATCGGGGCGCACTCGGAGAGCAGCGCCATGATCGGCGACCGTATGGACACCGACGTCCTCGCGGGTCTGGAGGCCGGGATGAAGACCTTCCTCGTCCTGACCGGGCTCACCGGCAGGGCCGATGTCGACCGCTACCCCTTCCGGCCTTCCGAGGTCGTCAATTCCATCGCTGACCTGGTCGAACTCGTCTGATCCCGGCTCCCGGGGCGGCTTTTCCCGGCGCCCCGGGATGCGGATCGGGCCTGCGCGCGTGACCCTTCCAATACAGGAGGTTCACAATGCGTAGAGAGATGTTCGCTCTCCGTGCGATAGGGGCGGCGGCCGTACTCGTGACACTGCCCGTCGCCGCCGCTCACGCGGAAGGCGGCGGAAACGACGGATCGGCCGGTTCCGTCACTGTCACCCCGTACGCCCCCGCCCCCGGGACCCAGGTCGACCTCAGGGTCTCCGGTTGCAGGGAAGCCAAGGGCAAGGCCTACTCGGACGCCTTCGAGAATCCCGGCGATCTCGCTCCGTCCGCCGATCAGCCCACTCTGACCACCCAGGCCCATATCCGCTCGTCAGCGACGCCAGGGATCTACGAGATCAAGGTGACCTGCGACGGCGTCAGCGGCAAGGTCAGGGGCAGCGTCCAGGTCCTCCAGCCGGGCCGCCCCGCGCCGGCCCCCACCGCACCCGTGCACGCGGGCGGCGGCGGCACCGCGCAGCTCACCGCGGCCCACGCCACCGAGATCGCCTTCGGTGTGCGCGAGGAGGGCCCCGGCACCCGGTACACGGTGATCGGCCTGGTGCTCGCTGCGGTCGCGGCCGTCGCCGTGGCCCTGCGCAGCGTCCGCCGACGGCGCTCCGGCTGAGCGGGGACCGATCATGGCTGATGGCGAACGACCTCATGGCAACGGGCGGCTCGTGACCGGAGTGGCCTGGGCCGTACTGCTGCTGGGCCTCACGGTGTGGGGCCGCGAAGTCACCGACTTCCACGGTCTGTCCGCGCCCACGACCGGCGACGCGGCCGCCGTGGGACGGCCGCTCGGCATCGAAATGCCGCCCGCGCACGAGCCGATGTCGGTGTCCGGCGCGAAGCCGCGGAGCGTCGACGTCTCCGCACTGAAGATCCAGGCACCGGTGACGGCCCGCGGCCTCGACGGGGGCGGCGCGATAGACCCGCCGCCGTTCTCGCAGGCAGGCGTCGTCGGCTGGTACGGCGGCGGCCCGAAACCGGGCGAGCGCGGCACGGCCCTGCTCGTCGGCCACGTCGACACGGACACCAAGCCCGCCGTCTTCTACCGCCTCAGCTCGGCCAAGCCGGGCGACAAGGTGCGGGTCGCGCGGGACGACGGCTCCGTCGCCGAGTTCACCGTCGACGACGTGCAGGTCTTCAGCCGCGAGCGGTTCGACGCACAGAAGGCGTACGGCCAGCGGCAGTCGGGCCGGGCCGAGCTGCGGCTGATCACGTGTGGCGGTTCCTTCGACCGGGCGTCGCACACCTACACCGCCAACGTCGTCGTGTCCGCGTACCTCACCGGCGTGAGCGACGCGCCCGCGTCCGCGAGCTGACAACGACAACAACGGCAACAACCACATCAACGCCGACAGCGCTGACAACCTGGCCCGGCCGGCGACCCGCTCCCCCCGGGGGGAGCCGCCGGCCGGGCTGATCCTCGACCGCGCGCGCTCGGGTTGCGGGAGTAACCCGGCGTCGGCGCGGGAGGCCAGGCGGGACCTGCCCTCTCGGAGAGGTGGTGCCGGCCGGGGGCTCGGGCCGCTCACGACGACTCTAGAGCGGATGGGCGACGCGGCCTAGAGGCTGTTCGACGCCAAGTCCGGATGCGCCCGCCCACCTGGTGAACGCCGAACGCGGGGGCTGTAACAGGTACTTGACGAACCCTGTCCGCCCTCGTGGTCGCGGCGGCCCGTATGCCAGGATTGAGAGTCGTACAGGGCACCCAAGGGGGAGTGGATGTACCGCAAGGACGCAGGCCGCGTACGCGGTGTCGGCGCCTGGGGGGTGAGGGCGGGAGCGGCGGCCGTGGGGGCGGCGCTGCTGGTGTCCGGATGTTCCTCCGGGGACGGCAAGGACAAGAACGGCTCACCGTCGCCCGTGAAACAGCAGCCGAAGGGTTCCGACCCGTACTGGGTCAACCCGGACGGCAGCGCCGCCAAGCAGGTCGCCGCCTACGAGAAGGCCGGCAAGAAGGACGACGCCGAGCAGATCCGGAAGATAGCCGAGCAGCCGAGCGGCGAGTGGATCCTCCCGGAGAACGCGGAGGACCAGGCCCGGGGCTACACCGAGGCGGCCGACCAGGCCGACCGGGACGCCCTGCTCGTGCTCTACAACATCCCGCACCGCGACTGCGGCCAGTTCTCCAAGGGCGGCGCGGCCGACGGGAACCAGTACCGGGCGTTCATCGACAGCGTCGCCAAGGGCATCGGCGACCGGCACGCGACGGTGATCCTGGAGCCGGACGCCGTGCAGCACATGGTGGACAACTGCACGCCGGAGGAGTTCCACGAGGAGCGCTACGACCTCCTCAAGGGCGCCGTCGGCAAGCTCAAGTCGCTGAAGAACACGACCGTTTACCTCGACGCGGGGAACGCCGGCTGGGGGAAACCCGACCAGATCTTCCAGCCGCTGCAGTGGTCCGGCATCGACCAGGCCGACGGCTTCTCGGTCAACGTGTCGAACTTCTACACCACCGCGGACTCCGTGAAGTACGGCAAGGAGCTCTCGGCGAAGGTCGGCAACAAGCCGTTCGTCATCGACACCAGCCGCAACGGGAACGGGCCCTACACGGGCGGCGACCCCGACCAGCGCTGGTGCAACCCTCCCGGCCGTGCGCTGGGCGAGGAGCCCGGCACCAGGACCGGCGATCCGCTGGTCAAGGCGTACCTGTGGGTCAAGCGGCCCGGCGAGTCGGACGGTGACTGCAAGGGCGGCCCGAAGGCGGGCGCCTGGTGGCCGGAGTACGCGATCGGTCTCGCCAAGGCCACCACCAAGTAGGGGCAGGCGCCGGAAAGACAAAGGGGGTGCGGGGCAGTTGGCCCCGCACCCCCTACGTACGTTCCCCTACGGCACGTGCACCCACTGCGCCTTGCCGGGAGTTCCCTGATCATCCGTCACGAACAGCATGTACCAGCCCGATTCGACGAGGCTGCGGTTGTTCGGGATGGTCACCGTGACGCTGTCCTTCGACTTCTTCAGGTCGAGGGCGATCGACGTCTGGTCGACGTCCGTGACGTGCGTGGACGCGCTCGGCCTGATCAGGCGGGCCGTCCTGATCGCCGTCGCGTGGTCCGACTTGTACGTCGCCGTGCCGCCGCGCGCGACGGTCTTCGTGCCGCCGCTGAGCGTGGGCCGCGAGTCCTGGTACAGGTAGGGCGGCGTGTAGATCTCGATGCGCTGCTCGAAGACGCCGGGCTTGGTGTTCGCCTTGTCCGCGTAGAGGGAGTCGGAGCCGAAGAACATCACGCGGCCGTCGGGCAGCAGGATCGAGCCCGAGTGGTAGTTGCGGCCGACGAGCGGGTCGGCGACGCGCTTGAACGTGTTGGTCTTCACGTCGTAGAGCCGCGCCTGGTGGATGTTCGAGTCGCCGCGGCCGCGGTAGTCCTCGGAGCCGCCGGACACCAGGACCGTGTCGTCGGGGAGCGTGGAGGACTGCGGGTAGCGCGTGCCCTTCTCCAGCTCGGGGCCGTCGACGAACTTCGGGTCCTTGGCCTTCAGGTCGACGATCCGCGTCCTTCGGCTCGACTCCTTGGACTCGCCGACCCCGCCGCCGCCGACCACCATGTAGCGCTGGTCCTGCGCGGGCGGCAGCTCCACCGTGCCGGCGGTCTCCATCAGCTTCGGGTCGCTCAGCCCGGGTATCTTCCGGAACTTGTTGGTCTCGAGGTCCCAGATGCCGGGCGTGCGGCCGACGTTGTCGGGCCCGTAGCCCGCGTTGGCGCCCGAGTAGAAGATCTTCCCGTCCTCCATCTGGAAGAGGGCCGGGTACGTCGGGAACTGGCGGATCCCCTTGGTGTACGTCCACTTCTTGGTCTTCGGGTCGTACGTCTCGTTCTTGCCGGGGACGAGCTGGCCGATGTCGTCGAGCCCGGAGACGGAGAGGACCTTGCCGTCCGAGAGCGTGGTCAGCGTCGGGTACCAGCGCGCCTCGTTCATCGGGTCGACCTTGATGTACTTCTCGGCGACCGGGTCGAACTCGTAGCTGTCCCTGATCCCCTGGAAGTCCTTCTTGTCGAGGGCGAGCTTCTGCGCGATGCCGTAGACGTTGCGCGCGTCGGCGCCCTTGAGGCCCTGCACGCGGTAGTTGTCCTGCGTGCCCGTCTCGTACTTCGTGCCGCTCTTCTGCGCCTCGACGTAGACGCGGCGGATGCCCGGGTCGTTGCGCAGGAACTTGCCCGTCGCGGGGTCGAAGACCTTCTTCGCCCGCTCGACGGTGATGTTCTCGCTGGTGACGAAGGTCTTGCCGTTCTCCTTGCCGGTGAACCTGGACCCCTTGGGGATCGTCTTCGGCTCGTCCGGGTCCTCGTTGTGGACGATCATCAGGCCGCCGGCCTTGGTGACGTCGCCCTTGAGCTTCTCGTAGCTCTTGGTGCCGCCCGCGATGAGCAGATTGCCGTTGGCCAGCTGGGTGTGGCCCGTGCAGAACAGGTCCGTGGGCGTGGGGATCTTCTTGATCGTCCCCTTCACCGGGTCCCACAGCCGGGTGTCGAACTTCTTCGCGTCGAAGTTGTCCTGGTTGTTCCCGGAGCCGGCCACGAGCAGGATCTTGCCCGTGTGCAGCAGGGCGGCGTGGATCGTGTTCTGCCGGTACTCCTTGGGGAACTCGACGATGTCCCACTTGCCGTTCTCGGCCTTGTACTCGGGTCTGTTGATCTTGTACTCGTGGTACTTCGCGGACCCGAACCGGTAGACCCACGGCCCGTTCATCCCGGCAAGCGCTAGCACCACCACCGTGCCGATGGCTATGCGTCGGGCACGGCGGCGGCTGGCACCGTCTTTCACCTGCAGTCCTTCCAAGAGTCCCCGGCTGTCCGGTCGGGGAACGGCGGATTCGGTCGAAACTCCGCGAAGTATCGCGAGTTCCCTTACGATGCCGTCATCGATCCGCGAGCCCTTTGAAGGCACGAACCGGCTTCGCCGGGGAAACGGTTGTAGTTGGTGTCGACCGGTTCGATGTCGCCAGGTTCGTCCTGGCGTGGGGCCCTGTCATCGGTCCCGCACCACCACGGTGGTGGATGCGACCCGTGACCGTCCTGTCGTAGAGGGCAGTCGGGAGCGCGACAAGGTGTGAACCGCCGAGCCCCCGGGCCTGGCGCCTCACGACTGAGGCGATGACTTGTTACGTCCCCCTAGGGCGATCTGCATCGTCTGATCGGCGCCCCCGCCTCCGCCCCAACTGGGCTGGTACTGCGGAATGTTGTGGGACGAAACCGGATGCGGCCGCTCGGGCGCCTGTGAAGGCCGCTCGGGCGGCTTCGGCTTCTTCCTGTCCTGGCGCAGCATGTACCGCCAGGCGAACATCGGCAGCGCCGTGATCAGCAGGGCGAAGCAGGCCCAGGTGATCATCGCCGGGTGCGAGTGCCCGTACACGAAGCCCGCGGTGATCGACCCGGCGAAGACGAGGATGAAGTACCAGTGGTAGCGGAAGGTGCCGAACCACCGGTCGGGGCTGGCCGAGTCCCCCTTGGGCGTGACGACGAACTTGCTCTTGCGGCGCAGCACCGCGTCGAACAGGGCCTTCGCGTACAGCGGCGCGGACAGCGCGGACATCACCATGCCGGCCACACCGCCGGAGCCCTCGGGCTCGTGCGGCGAGACGTTGTGCCGGCGGTTCCAGATGTAGAGGCCGATCTGCAGCGCCGATGCGTTGCCGTACAGCATCAGCCAGATCGTCGGGTCGATGTTCACACCCGAGGCGCCGAGACCGAGGAACAGGGCGCAACTCAGCGCCGCCAGAATCCAGTTCATGGCGGACATCGGGTAGAAGATGATCATCATCGTGTAGTTGAAGAGCTTGCTCGGCGGGAGCGAGAAGAAGCCCTTCCAGTACTGCTTGAGGATCGTCTCGTACGTGCCACGCGACCAGCGCATCTGCTGCGTGAAGAAGTCCGTCCAGGCGCTCGGGCCCTCACCGACGGCGAGCACGTCCGGCGTGTACACGGACCGCCATTTCCTGCCGGTGGCCGGGTTCTTGGCGCGGTGGATCTCGAATCCGGTCGCCATGTCCTCGGTGATCGAGTCGTACAGACCGCCGATCTGCTTGAGGGTCTTGATGCGGACCGCGTTCGACGTGCCGACGAACATCGGGGCGCCGTAGGCGTTGCCCGCGCGCTGGATCAGAGCGTGGAAGAGGAACTGCTGCGACTCGGCGGCCTTGGTGACGAAGTTGTCGTAGTTGCCGTACACCTGGGGGCCGATGACGAAGCCGACGTCCGGGTCGCGGAAGAAACCGAGCATCCGCTCCAGGTAGTTGGGCAGCGGCACATGGTCGGTGTCGACGGAGGCGAAGTAGTCGTAGTCGTCGCCGTGCGCGTCCAGCCAGGCGTTGTAGTTGCCGTGCTTGGTCTTGGCGCGGTGCGGGCCCTTGGCCTGGTTCCACCGCGCGACGCCCTTGCGGGAGAAGTGGTGCACGCCGAGGCGCTCGCAGACCGCCTTCACCTCGGGGTCGTCGCCCTCGTCGAGGAGCCAGATGTGCAGCAGCCCCCGGTGGCGCAGCTTCACGGCCGCCTCCAGGGTCTTCGTCACCATCTCGAGCGGTTCCTTGCCGGGCACGAACGAGGTCAGGAACGCGACTCTCGTGCCGGTCTCGGGCACCACCGGGATCGGGTCACGGGCGACGAGCGTGGCGTGCGCGTTCGACAGCACGTTCATGCAGCGGAAGAACTCGATCAGGCCGATCGACACCAGCATCACGACGTCGAGCGCGGGCAGGAAGTCGTACGCCGGGTAGTCCCGCTCCGTCCAGTGCTCGGGCTGGAGCAGCCAGAACAGCAGCACGAGGGAGAGCAGCGGAGCGGCACCGAGCATCAGCGCGGCCCGCAGCCGGTGCGGTTCCTGCGAGAGCAGTGAGCGGTACTGCACCTTGTACGGCTTGCCGGGTTCCGGCTGGGTCAGCGGGCCCGCGAGCCGGCTGTAGTGCTCGTAGTCGTAGCGCGGCAGGGCCTTCTTGATGCGCCGGAAGCCGCCGGTTCGATGCGGCGGCACGCGTAGCTGGGTGGTCTGGGACGGATCGAAGTTCTGCCGGGCGCCTGGCGGCGTCGACGTCATGAGTCATTCCCCCCGCACGCGAGTCACCGCGTGGTCGTCGGTCATCCGTCCGGTTGGGTCCCCCTCGACCTTCCCGGACGTGTCAGTGGCAGGCCACCGTCCCCCGTCTAAGACTGAGAAGACGGCCTTCCGGTTGCATGATGCCCCCCTCGGCATCGCTTCATGAACGGGGCCCCCACCCCTGAGTCGAGCGCAACCGGCGCCGGCCGGGCGCCGGCCCCAACTGCCTTGTGCCACCTGCCTCATCGGAGCCAATGGCTCCCGGACAGGGTTCTACGCACCTCATCATGATCGCAAGGGCGATACGAAGCGAAACAAGCTGTTTACCGGTCATACGCGCGATTTGGTGCGCCTGTTGGGGCGGATGGGGCGCGCAGCAGATACGCACGGGGCGTGCGCCGGGGGGCGCGCCGGGGTGCTCGGGTGTTGCTCGCTGGGGCGCTCGCCGGGTGCTCGCCGGGCTGGTCAGGTGTTGCTCGCCGGTTGCCCGCCGGGGGCGTTTGCCGGGCTGCTCAGGCTTTGCCCGCCGGGGTGCTCAGGCGGGCGCGGATGTCGCCGAAGTGCTCCCTTATGGCGCTCTCCGCCCGCAGCGGGTCGCCCGAGCGCACGGCGTCGACGATCTCGCGGTGCTGGAGTCCGGTGACCTTCGGGTCGTGCGGGATGGCGACGAGGTCGGTGCGGACCCGGTGGAAGGCGTCCCAGAACGCCTCCATGACCTCGCCGAGCAGCGGGTTTCCGAGACCGCGGTAGAGCGTCGCATGGAAGGCGCGGTCGGTACCGGGGCTGACGGCGCCGTCGGTGGCCGCCTCGGTGTCCATGCGGTCGACGAGGGCGTCCAGTTCGGCGAGGTCGGCCTCGGGGACGCGGCCGGCGAGGCGGGCGATGAGGCCGGTCTCGACGGCCTCGCGCAGTTCGAGGAGCTGGAGCAGGCTGTCCTCGCCGCGGTAGTGCCCGGCGACGGTGCGGAAGGTGAGCCCTTCGATCATGGGAGCCATGGACATAGGGCCGACGTAGGTGCCGAAGCCGTGCCGGATCTCCACGATGCCCATCGCCTGGAGAGCCTTGAGCGCCTCGCGCACGGAGTTCCGGCTGACGCCGAGGATCTCCATCAACTCGGGTTCGGTGGGCAGGGAGGCACCGGAGGGAAGCCGCCGGTCGATGATGAGCTTTTTGATCCGCTCCTGGAGGTCGCGCGCCATGGGCCCACGTTATCGGCAGAAGCGGCCGCCGTACGCCCCCGAGCAGCAGAAAGGCCCTCCGCTTACGCGGAGGGCCTTCGCTTGTCTGTCCGCCGGGGACTCGAACCCCGGACCCGCTGATGCTGTGTCTTCCCGGGGGATGACCCCCGGACCCCCAGCCGCTCTTGGGCTGTCGGGGTAGCCCCGCCCATAGCGAAAGCCCCCCACGCGTGTGGAGGGCTTTTGCCTGTCTGTGCGCCGCCAGGGACTCGAACCCCGGACCCGCTGATTAAGAGTCAGCTGCTCTAACCAACTGAGCTAGCGGCGCCTGCTGACCTGGAGAACTCTACCCGAATCCCTGGAGTGCTCAGGACCACCACGCCTGTCCGTATCACCCTATTTATCCGGTAAATACATCATTCGGACCGTCAACATGCGATATCGCCAGAGAGTTGAGAGGCTTCCGTTTGTGGAGATGGTTGGACATTTCGTTCTGGAGTGTGAGGGGAATCGCATGAAGGCTCCGGTGTTCGAGGAATTCGATCCTGCGAGCGATTGCGACTGCCCTGGGTGCCTTCGCTGGCGGCAGGTCGCCCGGTGCTCCCCGTCGTCGCTGACGATCAGTCTGGGCGGCCACCCCGCCGCCGCCCACGGCGCCCGGCGCGCGCTCGTCCTCGCGGCCGCGGCCGGCACGGTCATCGGCGGTGCGCACACGGTCCCCGCCGTCGCGTCCGCCCACGCGTCGGCCAGACCGGGGCTGCCGTCCGCGGACGAGCCGCCGACCCCACAGGGCGGGTCGGGCCCGCTACGCGGACCAGCGGGCGGCCCGGCCATGCCCCCGGACCGGGTTGCCGCGCTGCCCGCCACGACCCGCGCGGCGATCATCAACCGGGCCAAGCTCTGGACCACCGCCAAGGTGCCGTACAGCATGGCCAAGTTCTGGAGCGACGGATACCGGCAGGACTGCTCCGGCTTTGTCTCCATGGCCTGGCACCTCGGCACCAACGAATGGACCGGGAGTCTCGACAAGTTCGGGACACGCATCACGCGCGATCAGCTCCAGCCCGGGGACATGCTGCTCTTCCACAATCTGGCGGACCCGGAGAAGGGCTCGCACGTCGTCATCTTCGGCGGCTGGACCGACTACACGCACACCTACTACATCGCGTACGAGCAGGCGCCGCCCCGCACCCGCAAGCAGTCCACGCCCTATGCCTACTGGAGCAATTCGACCCGCTATGTTCCCTATCGCTACAAGGGTCTGAAGCAGGAGGAGAAGGTGGCGCTCGGCGGTCCGGCGTCGACGCGGTTCCCGGGCGCCAAGTCGTTCGGTCCCGGGGTGGACAACGCGAACGTCACCCGGCTCGGCAAGATGCTCGTCGACCGGGGCGGCGGCAGGTTCTATACGACCGGCCCCGGGCCGCGCTGGGGTAACGGCGACCGGCTCGCCACGCAGGCGTTCCAGCGCGCACAGGGCTGGACCGGCGCGGACGCCGACGGCCTGCCCGGGTCCACGACCTGGGCCTATCTCGTGGGCGGCAAGGGCAAGGACATCCCACCCGCCCTCGGCGGCGCGCCCGCCCCCGGCAGCCCGCCCGGCCCCAACTCCTCCGCGTCCAAGGTTCCGCCCTATCCCGGGCGCGGCATGTTCCGGCCGGGTGCGGACAGCGCGCACGTCACCCGGCTCGGCAGGCAGCTGGTGAAGAAGGGGTTCGGCAAGCACTACACGAAGGGCCCGGGGCCCCGCTGGGGCGAGGCCGACCGGCGGGGCGTCGAGGCGTTCCAGCGGTCCCAGGGCTGGCGCGGCGGCGCGGCCGACGGCTACCCCGGGCCCGAGACCTGGCGACGGCTCTTCTCGTGAGCGCCCACCGGCCGCCGGTCTTCTCGTGAGCGCCCACCGGCGGCCGGCGGGGCGTGAGGTCCCGTCGGCCGCGCGCGGGGGTGTGCGGCGATCCGCCTCGCCGCACACCCCGCCCTCTCCGGCCCTGCCGAACCGGAGGCCATCGCGGATGTACGGACCCAGATCCAGCACGGAGGCAAGGATGAGGACGACGATGGAGCCGCCGGAGCGGGCGGAGGGGCCGGAGGGGCCCGAGCTGCCCCCGGACGCCGATGCCGATGCCGATGACGGCGACCGCGACGCCGACCGCGACCGCGACCGCGACGGCGACCGCGACGGCGCGCGAACCTGCCGTGGGGAGTCCGGGGGTGGCCGGGACGTGGCCTTCGCCGAGCCGGGACCCGAGGCGTCGGCCGTCCGGGCCGCCCGGGTGATCCACGGCGAGGCCACCACCGAGATCCCGGTCCATCTGCTCTTCCGGGACGGGCCTGACCCCGTCTCGGTGCCGCTGCCGCCTACCGTCGTCGGGCGCAGGTGGGGCAGCGGCGAGCTGCCGCGCGTACCGCAACGGATGCCGCCGCGGCCGGCCTCGCGCCCGGCGCCGGTCGTCGACCCGGACCTCGTGGAAAGCCCCGGACGCGCGGTGCCCGGCACGGTCGGTGTGCTCGGCGGCCTCGCGGGAGCGGCGGGCGTCTCCGCGTCGCTGTGGTGGGGTGGGGTGCTGCCGCAGATCGCGGCGCTGCCCGTCCCCTCGGGCGCGCACCTCGGGCCGCTCCAGTGGGCGGCGGTCGTGGGCTCCGGCACCCTCGCCCTGTTCGGGCTCGGCGGTCTCGCGCGCGGCCGGACCGGCGGGGCCTGGGTGCTCACCCTCTTCGGACGCTACCGAGGAACCGTCCGCCGCACCGGCCTGGCGTGGGTGAACCCGCTGCTCCTGCGCCGCCGCTGCGACGTACGCCTGCGGCACTGGCGCAGCGAGCCGATGCCGGCCGTCGACGCGAACGGGGTCGCCCTGCGCGTCGTCGTCCTCGTCGTGTGGCGCATCAAGGACACCGCGCGCGCCGTGCTCGCTGTGGAGGACCACCAGCAGTATCTGCGCGAGTGTGTGGACGCGGCGATGGCGCGGGTGCTCTCGCAGCTGCCCGCCGACGCCTTTCACCAGGACGCCCCGACCCTGCGCAACGCCGAGGTCGTCGGCGACGCGCTCACCCGGCAGCTCGCCGCCGACGCGGCGCCCGTAGGCATCGAGGTGTTCTCGGCGCAGCCGACCAGGATCGAGTACGCGCCCGAGGTCGCCGCCGCGATGCAGCGCCGCCGGATCGCGGCGCTCGACGCGCAGCACCGTGACAGCGTGCTCACGTCGGTGGTCGACTCGGTCGAGGAGACGGTGACGCGGCTGACGACGCGGGGCCTGGTCGAGCTGGACGACTACGAACGCAAGGCGCTGGTCAAGGATCTGACGGTGGCCTTCTGCACCGGGCGCGGCAGCGACGCGTCGTAGGGCCCCCGTCGGGATCCTCTCCGCCGGTCGTGGAGCCCCGCCGGATCCTCTCCACTATTGGTATGGACATGTTCAATGAACGGCAATAATCTGGGCCCTGGTCTAGACCTGATGTAGCGCTGTGCGCACGGCTCACCGGAACTCCCCCACGTTCAGGAGCGGCAGCATGCGAAAGAAGATGTACGCGGCACTGCTCGGCCTCACCACCGCCGGAGCCTTCGTGCTCTCGTCGGGCGGCGCGAGCAGCCACGGCTACACCGACCTCCCCGTCAGCCGGCAGAAACTCTGCGCCGACGGCACCGTCACCGGATGCGGCAACATCCAGTGGGAACCGCAGAGCGTCGAGGGCCCCAAGGGCTTCCCGGCCGCGGGTCCCGCCGACGGGACGATCTGTTCCGCCAACCACGGAGAGTTCGGCGCGCTCAACGGCGCGAAGGCCCCGAACGGCACCGCCTGGCCGACGACCAAGGTCACCGCGGGTGCGAGCCAGACCTTCCGCTGGCAGTTCACCGCGCGGCACTCCACCACGGACTTCCGCTACTACATCACCAAGAACGGCTGGGACGACAGCAAGCCGCTGACCAGGGCCGACCTGGACACCGCGCCGTTCCTGACCGTGCCGTTCAGCGGGCAGCCCCCGGCCACCCTCTCGCACACCGGCACCCTGCCCTCCGGCAAGAGCGGCCACCACGTGATCCTCGCGGTGTGGACGATCGCGGACACGGCGAACGCGTTCTACGCCTGCTCGGACGTTCAGTTCTGAGCCTGGCTTGAGGCTCCCGGGGCCTTCGCGCGGGTACGTTCCGTGCACGCCGTTCCGACCGGGGCGGCGTGCACGGAACGTGGTATCGGGGGATGGCCATGCAGGTGTTGTTCTTGATCGCGCCGGTGTTCATCGCGGCCGTCGCGATCTTCATGGCGGTGGCGATGACCCGTCGCTCGATGCAGGTCAGAAGGGCCTGGGCCAGCGGCCTGACCGCACAGGCCCGCTGCCTGCGCGCGTTCACCTCGACCAGCCGCGACAGCGACGGCCACAGGAGCACCACACAGCACCACGTCTACGAGTTCCTGACCGGCGACGGGCGCCCCGTCAGGTTCCAGGAGGCCAACGGGCCCGCGACCACCGTGGAGGGCGACCTCGTGCGGGTGCACTACACCGCCGACCGCCCCGACCGGGCCACGGCGCACCCCCCGGCCCCGGTGCGCAACGCGACGTGCCTGGTGCTCCTCCTCGCCTTCCTCGGCTTCGTCGTCGCCGTGTGCGTCGTCTTCGTGTGCGTCATCGCCCTGACGCTCTGAGGTCTCGTACTCTCCTGGGGCTCCACTTCTGACAGTGCGTCAATTATGGTGCGCGGTCATGGGTCCCATGAGGCGTTCGGTCGCGGAACTCGTACAGGAGCGTTGGGGCGACCACCGCCCCGGACTGTGGTGCGAGGACCAGGTCCTCAGTCATCACGAGGTGGCCGCGGGCGCCGCCGCCCGCGCCGCGCTCCTCGCCGACCTGCTGCCCCGGGGGGCGGAGCCGCACATCGGCGTACTCCTCGACAACACCCCGGAGTTCCCGCTCTGGCTGAGCGCCGCGGCCCTCGCGGGCGCGGCCGTCGCCGGCGTCAACCCGACCCGGCGCGGCCCCGAACTCGCCCGCGACATCCTGCACACCGACTGCCGCGTCCTCGTCACCGAGCGCGCCCATCTGCCGCTCCTCGACGGCCTCCAACTCCCGGGCGTACGCATCCTGGTGACCGACTCCGACGCGTACGGCGAATTGCTCGCGCCGTACGCGGGCGCCGAGCCCGACCCCGCTCGCGCCACCCCCGAATCCCGCATGCTGCTGTACTTCACCTCCGGCTCGACGGGCGCGCCCAAGGCCGCGATCTGCTCACAGGGGCGGCTCGCGGCCGCCGGACACTCCCTCGTCGGCCACTTCGGCGTGCGCCGCGACGACGTCCACTACATCTGCATGCCGCTCTTCCACGGCAACGCGGTGATCGCCGACTGGGCTCCCGCCGTCGCCGCGGGTGCGGGCGTGGCGCTGCGGCGGCGGTTCTCGGCGTCACGCTTCCTGGACGACGTACGGGAGTACGGAGCCACGTACTTCACGTATGTCGGGCGCGCGGTGCAGTACATCCTGGCCACAGACGAGCGGCCGGACGACCGGGACAACCCGCTGCGGGTCGGCTTCGGCACCGAGGCGGGGGCGGTGGACGCGGCGCGGTTCGCCGAGCGGTTCGGGGTGCGGCTCGTCGAGGGGTACGGGTCGTCCGAGGGCGGCGCGGCCATCCAGCGCTCGGCGGGGACGCCGGCCGGGGCGATAGGGCGGGCGACGCCGGGGGACGACCTGGCCGTCGTCGACGCGGCCACCCGGCAGGAGTGCCCGCCCGCGGAGTTCGACTCGGACGGGCGGCTCCTCAACGGGGCCGTCGCGATAGGGGAGTTGGTCAACCGCGGCCGCACGCCCTTCGAGGGGTACTGGCGCAACGAGGACGCGCACGCACAGCGCGTACGGGACGGCTGGTACTGGACCGGGGACCTCTTCTACCGCGACCGCGAGGGGTTCCTGTACTTCGCGGGCCGCACCGACGACCGGCTGCGCGTCGACAGCGAGAACCTGGCGCCCGCGATGATCGAGAACATCCTCGCCCGGTACGAGGCCGCCGCCGCGGTCGCCGTCTACGGGGTGCCGGACCCGGTGGCCGGCGACCAGGTGATGGCGGCGCTCGCCCTGCGCGGGACGGACCTGGCCGAGCCCTTCGACCCGCTCGGCTTCGCCGAGTTCCTGCTCTCCCAGGCCGACCTGGGGACGAAGATGGCGCCGCGCTTCGTCCGGATCGTGGGGCGCATGCCCGTCACCGCGACGAACAAGGTGCACCGGGTGGGGCTGCGCCGCGAGGGGTTCCGGTGCGCGGACGCCGTGTGGTGGCGGCCGCCGGGGGAGAGCGGGTACCGGCGCCTGACCGATGCCGACGTCGCGGCGCTCACGGCCCGGTACGCGGCGCACGGGAGGTCGGAACTGCTCGACCGGTGAGGCGTGCGCACCCCCGGGACCGGTCAGGCGAAGGCCGCCGCGTTGCGTGCCGCCCACTGTGCGAACGTGCCGGGCTCGCGGCCGAGCAGCTTACGGAGGTCCGGGCTCACCCGCTGTTCGGCCGCGAGCGGCGAGCCGAGGATGTCGAGCGTGCCGTCCACGACCGGCTCGGGCATGAACCGCGTCATGAAGGCGCGGGCCTCGGCGCGGCTCAGTTCGGTGAACCGCACCTCGGCGCCGATCGCCTCGCCGAGTGCCACGGCCTGCTCGCGCGGTGAGAGGGCCACCGGTCCCGTCAGCTCGTAGGCCCGGCCCGCGTGGCCTTCTTCGCGCAGCGCGACGTCCGCCGCCGCGGCGATGTCCGCCGGGTCGACGACCGGCAGCGCCACATGGGCGAAGGGAGCGGCGACGGTCCGGTGGGCGCGTACGGAGTCGGCCCACGCGAAGGCGTTCGACGCGAACGCGCCGGGCCGCAGCAGCGTCCAGTCCAGGCCCGACTGCCGCACGGCCTCCTCGAATGCGTGCAGCCCGGCGTGCGAGACGGCATCGGGCCGCGTCACCACTCCCTGCGAGGAGAGCAGGACCACGCGGCGCACCCCGGCCGACTTCGCCACGTCGAGCACGGCGGCCGGCGGCTCCCCGCCCTGATGCAGCGTCGCCCCGATCAGCAGGAACAGCGCGTCGGCCCCCTCCAGCGCGGGCCGCAGGCTCTCCGCGTCGCCGACGTCCGCCCGGACGTGGCGCACGGGCAGGTCGGGCGCGGGCCGCCGGGACACGGCGGTGACCTGCTCGCCCGCGGCGGTCAGGGCGGCGACGAGCGGACGGCCGACGTTCCCGGTGGCACCCGTGACAACGATCATCTTCAACTCCCTTGTCCTGCGCGGACCTTGGGGCCGCGCTCGGTTTTCGGAAGCTAGCATCCTGAGTAAAGTAGGTACCTAGAGGAAAGTGACTTCCCTGGAGGGCTGCATGAGCGACAGTGCGCGGTGGCAGGGCGGCGGACCCGCGCAGGCCTGTCCGATCTCGCCGGTCCTCGACATCGTCTTCAGCCGCTGGACCACACCGATCCTGTGGGCGCTCAACGAGTACGGAACCCAGCGCTTCGTGCAGCTCCAGCGCACCATCGGCACCATCACGCCGAAGGTGCTCACGCAGCGCCTGCGGCAGATGGAGCGCGACGGACTCGTGGTGCGCACGTACTACCCGGAGGTGCCGCCCAG
Organism: Streptomyces sp. NPDC045026; assembly: GCF_056432625.1. Lineage (NCBI taxonomy): Bacteria > Bacillati > Actinomycetota > Actinomycetes > Kitasatosporales > Streptomycetaceae > Streptomyces > Streptomyces sp. NPDC045026. The sequence goes on along the minus strand of NZ_JBWKIS010000012.1, from coordinate 2,475 downwards.
GGTCGAGTACGAGATCAGCGACCTGGGTCGCAGCCTCGCCCCATTGTTCGCGACACTCGCCGAGTGGTCGTCCGGGCACCTGCCCCAGGTCGAGGAGGCACGACAGAGGTTCGACGCGGCGGAGTCGACGGGGGTGTCTCCGGTTGCGGGGGCGTCCGCGGCCGCGGCGGGCTCGGCGGGCTCGGTGGTCGGGGGGTCCTCCGCGGCCGCTGGGCTGTCCCCGGCCGGGAGGCCCGCCCCGGCCCGGAGGCCCTCCGCGGTCACGGGGCTCTCCCCGGTGCGGCCGCCCTCCCCGGTCGCGCCACCGTCCCCGGTCGCGGGGCCGTCCCCGGTCGCGCCGCCCTCCCCGGTCGCCGGGCCGTCCTCAACTCGTGGGCCCGCCCGATGACTTCCCTCGCCGCCTCCCTGCGCGGTCCCTCCTACCTGCGCGGCGGCGCCCCCTGGCGCGCCGCCGGGTATCTCGCGGGAGGCGTGCTCGTCGGGGCGCCGCTCCTGGTCACGTTCGTGACGCTCGGCGTCGCGGGCGCCGTGCTCTCCCTCGTCCTCGTGGGGCTGCCGCTGCTCGCCCTGCTCGCGCTCGCCGGGGTCCCGGTCGCCGCGCTGGAGCGCCGCCGGCTGCGGCCCGTGACCGGCGACGCGGCGCCCAGCCCGCACCGCACACCGGCCGAGCCCGGCGCCACGGCCTGGCTGCGGCTGCGGCTCGGCGAACAGGCGACCTGGCGCGAACTCGCCTACGCCGCGCTCCTCGCGCTCGTCCTGTGGCCGCTCGACCTGCTGGTCCTGGCCTGCACGATCGGACTCGCCGGGGCGGTGGCGGCGGCTCCGGTCCAGCTGGCGAGCGCCGGACGCGACACCCGGGTCGTGAAGCTGTGGCTCATCGACTCCTACGGGCAGGCCGCCCTGTGCACCGTCGCCGGGCTCGCCCTGCTCGCGGTACTCCTCTACCCGCTCGGCGCGTACGCCGCCGCGCGGGCCGCGCTCGCCCGGCTGCTGCTCGCGCCCCGCGAGACGGAGGAGGAGGCGCGGCTCGCGGAGGTCACCAGGTCGCGGGCGCGCCTGGTCGCCGCGTTCGAGGCCGAGCGGCGCCGCATCGAGCGCGACCTGCACGACGGCGCCCAACAACGCCTGGTCGCCCTCACCATGAGCCTCGGGCTCGCCCGCCTCGACGCCCCCGCCACGGGCCCCCTCGCCGAACGCATCGCCACCGCGCACGACGAGGCGGGCCAAGTGCTCGTGGAGCTACGGGAGTTGATCCACGGAATCCACCCCCAGGTCCTCGCCGACTACGGGCTGGCCGCCGCCCTCGAAGACGCCGCCGACCGCTCGGCCGTCCCCGTCGACACCCGCATCGACCTGCCCCGACTGCCCGGACCCGTCGAGTCCGCCGCCTACTTCGCCGTGTGCGAGGCCCTCGCTAACACCGCCAAGCACAGCGGCGCCGGCCGCGCCTCCCTCACCGCACGCCACGAGCGAGGTCGCCTCGTCGTCGACGTACAGGACGACGGAGACGGCGGCGCCGACCCCGCGCGCGGCAGCGGGCTCACCGGGCTCGCCGACCGGCTCGCCGTCCTCGATGGCACACTGACGATCACCAGCCCGGCCGGCGGGCCGACCGCACTGTCCCTGGAGATCCCGTGCCCAGCGCTCTGAGAGTGGTCCTCGCCGAGGACGCCGTGCTGCTGCGCGAGGGTCTCGTCGGCCTGCTCGGACGGTTCGGGCACGAGGTGGTCGCCGCGGTCGGTGACGCGGACGCCCTGCGGAGCGCCGTCGCCGAGCACGCGCCCGACCTCGTCCTCACCGACGTACGCATGCCGCCCGGCTTCCAGGACGAGGGCCTGCGCGCGGCGCTCGCCCTGCGCGCCGACCGCCCCGGCCTGCCGGTCCTGGTCCTCAGCCAGTACGTGCAGCGCTCGTACGCGGCCGAGCTTCTCGACACGGGCGACGGCACCGGCGTCGGCTATCTGCTCAAAGACCGCGTCGGGCAGGTCGAGCAGTTCGTCGAGGCGGTGGAGAAGGTCGCCTCCGGCGGCACGGTGGTCGACCCCGAAGTCGTACGCCAGCTGCTGCGCCGCCGCCGCGACCCCCTGGAGCGGCTCACCCCGCGCGAGCGCGAGGTCCTCGCGCTGGTCGCCGAGGGCAGGTCGAACGGCGCGATCGCCCGGGACCTGGTGGTGAGCGAGGCCGCCGTCGGCAAGCACATCGGCAACATCCTGGGAAAACTGGACCTGCCACCGGCCGAAGACACGGACACCCACCGCAGGGTGCTGGCGGTGCTGGCGTACCTGAGGGCTTGAGGACGCGAGCAGGATCACAGGGCCCCGCTTCCGTGAGGGGCCCCGTCTATAGCGAAAGCCCCCCACGTGTGTGGAGGGCTTTTGCCTGTCTGTGCGCCGCCGGGGACTCGAACCCCGGACCCGCTGATGCTGTGTCTTCCCGGGGGATGACCCCCGGACCCCCAGCCGCTCTTGGGTTGTC
>NZ_JBWKIS010000011.1:174623-288422 GCF_056432625.1 Streptomyces sp. NPDC045026 | reverse complement strand
TCGCCTTCGACATCGACGCCAACGGCATCATGCACGTGACCGCGAAGGACCTGGGCACGGGCAAGGAGCAGAAGATGACCGTCACCGGCGGCTCCTCGCTGCCGAAGGACGAGGTCGACCGGATGCGCCAGGAGGCCGAGCAGTACGCGGACGAGGACCACCGTCGCCGCGAGGCCGCCGAGACGCGCAACCAGGGCGAGCAGCTCGTCTACCAGACGGAGAAGTTCCTCAAGGACAACGAGGACAAGGTCCCCGGCGAGGTCAAGACCGAGGTCGAGGAGTCCATCGCCGAGCTGAAGGAGAAGCTCAAGGGCGAGGACACGGCCGAGATCCGCACCGCCACCGAGAAGGTCGCCGCCGTCTCGCAGAAGCTGGGCCAGGCCATGTACGCCGACGCCCAGGGCGCGCAGGCCGCGGGCGGTCCCGAGGCCGGCGCCCCGGGCGACGACCACAAGGCCGCTGACGATGACGTCGTCGACGCCGAGATCGTCGACGAGGACCGTAAGGACGGTGCCGCGTGACGGAGGAGACCCCGGGCTTCAGCGAGAGCGACAAGCCTGACGTCCCCTCCGGCGCCACCCCCGACGACGCCGAGCCGAAGGCCGCTCCCTCGCCCGACAAGGGCGAGGGGGCGGCCCCGGCCGGGGACGCAGCAGCTGCAGCAGGAGCCGCTTCGACGGTTCAGAACGTAGGCCTGACGGCCCAGCTGGACCAGGTACGCATGGCGCTCGGCGAGCGCACCGCGGACCTCCAGCGGCTCCAGGCCGAGTACCAGAACTACCGTCGCCGGGTGGAGCGGGACCGGGTCACGGTCAAGGAGATCGCGGTCGCGGGCCTCCTGACCGAGATGCTCCCCGTACTCGACGACATCGGCCGTGCCCGTGAGCACGGTGAGCTGGTCGGCGGCTTCAAGTCGGTCGCCGAGTCGCTCGAGATGGTCGCCGCCAAGATGGGGCTCCAGCAGTTCGGCAAGGAGGGCGAGCCCTTCGACCCGACGATCCACGAGGCCCTGATGCACTCGTACGCGCCGGACGTCACCGAGACGACCTGCGTGTCGATCCTGCAGCCGGGCTACCGGATCGGCGAGCGCACCATCCGCCCCGCGCGGGTGGCCGTGGCCGAGCCGCAGCCAGGGGCCCAGCCGGCCAAGGGCGAGTCCGCCAAGGGTGGGGAATCGGCTGCGGCCGACGACAAGGAGAGCGGTGGCCCGGACGAGGGCTGACGTCAGTCGAGAGGAGGGACGTCGAGGATGAGCACGAAGGACTTCATCGAGAAGGACTACTACAAGGTCCTCGGCGTCCCCAAGGACGCCACCGACGCCGAGATCAAGAAGGCGTACCGCAAGCTCGCCCGTGAGAACCACCCCGACGCCAACAAGGGCAACCTCAAGGCGGAGGAGCGCTTCAAGGAGATCTCCGAGGCGAACGACGTCCTCGGTGACCCCAAGAAGCGCAAGGAGTACGACGAGGCGCGCGCCCTGTTCGGCAACGGCGGATTCCGTCCGGGGCCGGGCGGGCCGGGCGGCGGCAACTTCAACTTCGACCTGGGCGACCTCTTCGGAGGCGGCGCCCAGGGCGGTGGTACGGCGGGAGGAGCCGGCGGGTTCGGCGGCGGACTCGGGGACGTCTTCGGCGGCCTGTTCAACCGGGGCGGCGCGGGCACCGGCACGCGCACGCAGCCGCGCCGCGGCCAGGACATCGAGTCCGAGGTCACCCTCAGCTTCACCGAGGCGGTCGACGGGGCGACGGTGCCGCTGCGCATGTCGTCGCAGGCGCCCTGCAAGGCCTGTTCCGGCACCGGCGACAAGAACGGCACTCCGCGCGTGTGCCCGACCTGTGTCGGCACGGGCCAGGTCTCGCGCGGCGGCGGTGGCGGCTTCTCGCTCACCGACCCGTGCGTGGACTGCAAGGGCCGCGGCCTGATCGCGGAGACGCCCTGCGAGGTCTGCAAGGGCTCGGGCCGTGCGAAGTCCTCCCGGACGATGCAGGTCCGCATCCCGGCCGGCGTCTCGGACAACCAGCGCATCCGGCTGCGCGGCAAGGGCGCACCGGGCGAGCGGGGCGGCCCCGCGGGCGACCTGTACGTGGTCGTGCACGTGGACTCCCATCCGGTCTTCGGCCGCAAGGGCGACAACCTCACGGTCACGGTCCCGGTCAGTTACCCGGAGGCCGCGCTCGGCGGCGAGGTCAAGGTCCCCACGCTCGGCGGGCCTCCGGTCACGCTCAAGCTGCCCCCGGGCACGCCGAACGGGCGGACGATGCGGGCCCGCGGCAAGGGCGCTGTCCGCAAGGACGGCACCCGTGGCGATCTGCTCGTCACGGTGGAAGTCTCGGTCCCCACGGATCTGACCGACGCCGCGAAGGACGCCCTGGAGGCGTACCGGAAGGCGACTGCGGAGACCGATCCGCGGGCAGAACTGTTCCAGGCCGCGAAGGGAGCATGAGCATATGGACGGCCGTCGACGACAGAGTTCCTTTGTTGGCAGGGCCTACGAGCTGACCGACGAGACTCCGGTCTACGTCATCTCGGTGGCCGCCCAGCTCAGCGGGCTGCATCCGCAGACCCTGCGCCAGTACGACCGTCTCGGCCTGGTCTCCCCGGACCGCACGGCGGGCCGCGGCCGGCGCTACTCGGCCCGCGACATCGAACTGCTCCGCCAGGTGCAGCAGTTGTCGCAGGACGAGGGCATCAACCTCGCGGGCATCAAGCGCATCATCGAACTGGAGAACCAGGTCGCGGCGCTTCAGGCCCGGGTGGCGGAACTGTCCTCGGCGGTGGAGGGCGCGGCAGCGGCGATGCAGCAGCGCGAGGCCGCCGTCCATGCCTCGTACCGACGGGACCTGGTCCCGTACCAGGAGGTCCAGCAGGCGAGCGCGCTGGTGGTGTGGCGTCCCAAGCGGTCGTCCGAATAGCCCGGACAAGCGGGTGTGAAGCTGGTGTGGAAGGGGCCGGGAGGCGAGAACCTCCCGGCCCCTTTCGCGTGCGCAAGGGGCCCTCACGTGCGCGCACAGGCCGGGTCGTGGCTGGTGAAGACCGCGCGGAGGTCATGTGTTCGAACAGTGAGTTTGCTCACCGGGCGGCCCGGTGCGGGAGTGAGGCGGAGGCCGAGCCTCATGCGGCTACTGGGGTTACCCGAGGTACGCGCGGGTTCATCTCCGGAACACACGGACCCGATCACGAGTCGTTACGGATTCACCTCTTGACGCTGTGTATCCGGCGGAGTTGGCTTCCAGCCACCTCGGCCGCAACGACGCGGTCACTTCAGGGAGGTAGGGAAAGTGAATCCGCGTACGAAGCGCGCCGTCCTCGTCGGCATGGCGTCCGCCATGGCTGTGGCCCTCACCGGGTGCTCGAGCAGCTGGATCGAGCCGGACAACGACGCCGCGGGCAAGGCGTCCGCCCGGCAGAACCAGGACCTGAAGATCGGCGTCCTCATGCCGGAGAAGGAGACCGCAAGATACGAGAAGTTCGACTATCCGCACATCAAGAAGGAAGTCGAGGACCTGACCAGCGGCAAGGGCCGGGTCCTGTACGCCAACGCGGAACAGAACGCGAAACGCCAGGAGAGACAGGTCGACCAGATGATCGCCGACCGGGTCGACGTACTGATCCTGGACGCGGTCAACTCGAAGTCCATCGCGGGATCGGTCAAGAGGGCCAAGGACGCGGGCATCCCCGTCATCGCCTACGACCGCCTGGCCGAGGGCCCCGTCGACGGCTATGTGTCGTTCGACAGCGACCAGGTCGGCCATGTGCAGGGCATGGCGCTCCTCAAGGCGCTCGGTACCAAGGCGTCCAAGAACAGCCGGATCGTCATGATGAACGGCTCGGTCACCGACCCGAACGCCGCGCTCTACAAGGACGGCGCCCTGGCCGAGCTCAAGGACCAGGTGACGATCTCGAAGTCGTACGACACGGTCGACTGGAAGCCGGAGAACGCGCGGGCGAACATGGCGGCCGCCATCCAGGCCGTCGGCGCGCAGAACATCGCCGGTGTCTACTCCGCGAACGACGGCATGGCGGGCGGGGTCATCGCCGCCCTCAAAGCCGCGGGCGTCACCGACCTCCCGCCGGTGACCGGCCAGGACGCCGAACTCGCCGCCGTGCAGCGCATCGTGACGGGCGAGCAGTACATGACGGTCTACAAGCCGTACCCCGAGGAGGCGTCCACCGCCGCGCAGATGGCCGTCCTCATCGCGCAGCAGCGTGACATCGAGTTCAACGCGCTCACGAAGGACCGCGTCGACAGCCCGACCACCCCGGATGTCCCCTCGCTCCTCGTCCAGGTCGTCCCGCTGACGCGGAGCAGCATCAAGTCGACGGTGGTCAAGGACGGGATCTACAAGGTCGGGGACATCTGCACGGCGAAGTACGCGGCCGCGTGTGCGGCGGCCGGCTTGACGAAGTAGGGGCACTTCGGGCTGACCGGCACCCCGTCGTGTGCGGCGTCGGGGCGAGAGCGTGAACTTCGGCGGGGTGTTGGAACGCCCCTACCTCGCTGCTGAGCGGCAGGCAGCGAGGTAGGGATTCCGTGGCTTCCGGTCTGTTCGCGCTGTGCCAGAACGTGTTCTGGGTGTCATCCCAGGTGCCGCGTGCGCAGGATCGAGACTGCGTCAGTAACCGCTCTACCGACAGTTGGTGCCCGTCCCCTGACACAACCAGAATCGCTCGCCGTTCAATCAATCCCCCTGATGACGCTCTATGGCTTTCCGACGCGAGCGAAGATGTGCGAAGCGACGGATCGTTCCAGATCCACGGCTCGAGCAAGACCGGCGTGCCCAGTGCGCAGCTCCACCGGGGAAGATGAGCAGGGCACATCCAGCCGTCGCCAGACGGTGCACTCAGCGACGAGGCTGATTCTTTCTTGATCTCGGGGGCGATATTGCACCGCGAGAGCATGGACGTCCGAACGATCAGGTAGGTGACGCGGCGGAGGTACGCACTCTCGATGAAGTGCTTGAGCGGATGCTGCTGTTCGACAGCACGGTCGCCTTCATACCTGTCACCGTAGATCGTGTGCGCGGTGTGCCGCCTTCACCTTGCCGCCCCCTGCTGGTGGTCAGTGGTCCTGACTCAGGATTTCGGACTGCCCTATGAGATAGCCGAGTTGGGCGCGGCTTTCGCTGCCCAGCGTCGCCGCGAGTTTGGCGATGTGGACGCGGACCGTGCGGATGTTCATGCCGAGGCGCTCCGCGATGACGGCGTCTGTGTGGCCCTCGATGAGGAGTGCGGCGATGGTGCGCTGGCGGGAGGAGATGCCGTCCTTCGCCGGGGGCTGCTGGGCGGCTACGGGGAACATGGGTGTGGCCAGCCGCCACAGACGTTCGAAGGTCGTCACGAGGTAGGAGATGAGGGCGGGGTGGCGTATCTCCAGGGCCACGGTGCGGTCCGTGTTCGCCGGGATGAACGCGACGGTCCGGTCGAGCAGGACGAGGCGCTCGGTGACCTCGTCGAGGGTGCGGACCTCCACGTCACCCCGCAGCTGCTCGTAGTGGGCGATCGCGGCTGTGGAGTGGCGTGCGGTGTGCTGGTAGAGGGTGCGCATCCGGCAGCCGCGGGAGACGAGTTCCTGTTCCTGGCGAAGGACGGAGGCCAGCAGTGTGGGAGGGCGCTGGCCCGGCTGGATGGTCAGCAGTTCTCGCGAGGAGACGGCCATGGCGTCGCTGATGGCGTTGTTGATCCGCTGAAATCCCATGAGGACCGAGAGCACGGGGGTGCCGTGTACGGCCGCGCGCTGGGCGTCGAGCTCCATGAGCGGGGCGAACGTGTCGGCGAGTTTCGACTCGCGGCGGCGCTGGCCCGCGATCTCGTCCTCGATGGCACCCAGCAGGCCCGGCAGGGCAACCGCAGGGGAGACGGGACACAGCCACTGCGAGTCCTTCGGATCCGCGCGCAGGAGCCCGAAGTCGAGGAGGCACGGGACGGAGGCGGCGTCCTCCTCCTTGACGCGGCCCTCGCGCAGCGCCTGCGAGTACAGCGCCGTCCCGGCGGCACACAACTCCTCGGCTCCGTGTGTGTGGGCGTCGGCAGTCACGTGTGGCTCTCCTCGCTGGACATTCAGTGATCCTGGTCGAGGATGCCTGACTGGGCAATGAGGAAGCCGAGTTGCGCTCGGCTGCCGCTGCCGAGAGCCGCGGCCAGCTTGGCGATGTGCGCGCGGCAGGTGCGCACGTTCATGCCCAGGCGCCGGGCGATCGCCTCGTCCACGTGGCCTTCGATGAGCAGTTTGGCGATCGACCGCTGGACTCCGGTGATGCCGTCGGTCGGGGGTGCGTAGGGGGTCTCCTCCAGGAGCGGGACCGCGCGGCGCCACAGTTGCTCGAAGACTTTGGCCAGGTATTCGACGAGGCCCGGATGCCGGAGTTCCAGGGCGACCGGGTTCTCCCCCGGGACCGGTATGAACGCGACGGTCCGGTCGAAGATCATCAGCCGCTCTATGAGTTCTTCGAGGGTGCGTATCTCCACGTTGCCCTTGGCCATGTGCTCGGCGTACACGAGCGTTCCCTGACTGTGCCGGGCCGTGTGCTGGTAGAGCGTGCGCATGGTGATGCCGCGCGCGATGACCGCCTGGCCCCGCTCGAGTGCCTCCGTCAGGGAGTGCTCGCTGCGGCCGCCGCCGGGCTGGACCGTGAGTATCTCGGACTGGCACTCGGCGATGGCGAGTTCGATCGCCGAATTGATCCTTTTGATTCCTTCGAGCACGGTGACGGCGTGCGTGGTGGGCAGGTCCTGCGCACTGATGGCCATGAATGGCTCGAAGTAATCGGTCAGTTCGACCGCCAGGCTTCTCCGTTCCTGGATTTCGCGCTCGATGGGGTGCAGGCGCTGCGCCAGGGCCGCGGCAGGAGGAACCGGGCGGAGCCAGGTGGCGTCATCCGGGTCTGGGTGGAGAAGGGCGAAATCCATCAGGCAGGGAGCGGCTGTCACTTCGCTTCGGGCGATACGCCCGGAGCGCAGAGCGCTGGCGTACAGACGCCTGCCCTCGTCGCACAGTTCAGTCGTGGCATGAGGATGTGTCCGATGTGCGTTACTTGTGGCCATAGCTCCACCCCCCAGGGTCCTGAACGTGCAGGAACATGATGCATCGCTCCTGTGGTGTTTGGATGGCCGAATGAGCCATCGTCTAGTGAGTCGGGGGAGAGAAGCCATGGAAGTGAGGACGAAGCCCACTATGTGCAAGAGAATGCTTCGCTCGGTGATGGCTGTTGCCTTCTCCGCCGGTCTGGCTTTCGGTGTCTTCGGCACCCAGGACCTCTCCTGGAGTGGCACACCCACCACTCACGCGACTGCCGGCCAGAGCATCGCGCCTCCGGATCTTTCCTGGAGTGTCGCTCCACTGGACGCGGACGTATGAGCACTCCCCCCGACGACAGAACATTCCGCCGCGAGATGGCGACCGCCTACCGCTCCGGGTGGCATTTCATCGACCTCGCCACGGCGATTCCCCATCGCGGCGATTCGTTGATGGTCACCCTGTTCGGAGAGCCGATCGTCGTCGTGCGGGACGAGTTCGACGACGAGGAGATCCGGGCCTACCGGTGTCTTCGACGTCCTCGGGGTGCCCCGCAGCCCGTGCGGTGTGCCATCAGATACGGAATGGTCTTCGTCAACCTCGACCAGCGTGACCACCAGCTGGACGAGGAGGCGGGACCGGAAGTTCCGCGTCGCACCACCTCAGCCACCCCCCGCAGTGCCTGACGCGATTCCCCCGGCGTTGTAAATCGCGCAGGCGCTTCCCCCCTGCAGCGGCGCCACCGTGGACCTGAACACGGTGGCGCCGCTGCGGTTTTGTGCCGGGTGAGGCACTGGTGGGCCGGCGTCACCCGTCACCCGTCACCCGTTCCCCGTAGCCCGCGTCAGCGTGATCTCGATGGCCACCCGGTCCGGATTGGGCGCGGGCACGCGCTCGTAGCGCTCCGCGTACCGGCGTACTGCCTCCTCGATGCGGTCCGGCTCCGTGCGGACCACCGCGACGCCCTCCAGCGTCGCCCAGCGTCGGCCGTCGACCTGGCAGACCGCCGCCCGCGCCCCGCCCGCCGCCGTCGCCGCGAGCACGTGTGACACCTTCGCGCTCGACTTGTTCGCGATCACCCGCGCCAGGCCCGCCTCGGGGTCGTACGTGACGCCGACCGGCACCACGTGCGGGGTGCCGTCGGGGCGCAGGGTCGTCAGCGTGCACAGGTGCCGTTCCCGCCAGAAGCTGAGGAAGGCCGGATCGGGGTTCAGGGGGTCGTTGCGCTTGGCCATGCTCCGGAAGATATCCCCGTTCCAGGACATATCCCGCCTGGGGGTACTGGTCCACAGCCTTGAGTGGAAGCGACTCAACTTTGTGTATGCTGTCAGGGTCAGTGTGTGGAGAGGTAGACGCAAGGAGGAGAGTGGGCACGTGGACGCCGAGCTGACGAACCGGAGCCGGGACGCGATCAACGCGGCCACCAGCAGGGCCGTGTCCGCAGGACACGCGGATCTGACCCCGGCGCATCTGCTTCTGGCGCTTCTCGAGGGCCAGGAAAACGAGAACATCACGGACCTGCTGACGGCCGTCGAGGCCGATCAGGCCGCCGTGCGGTCCGGGGCCGAGCGGGTCCTCGGCGCGCTGCCCAGCGTGACCGGCTCGACCGTCGCGCCGCCCGCGCCCAACAGGGACCTGCTGGCGGTCATCGCCGACGCGGCGCAGCGCGCCAAGGAGCTCGGGGACGAGTACCTCTCCACCGAGCATCTGCTCATCGGCATCGCCGCGAAGGGCGGCGCTGTCGCTGACGTACTGACGGAGCAGGGGGCGAGCGCCAAGAAGCTCCTCGCCGCCTTCGAGAAGAGCAGGGGAGGGCGCCGGGTGACCACACCCGACCCCGAGGGCCAGTACAAGGCCCTGGAGAAGTTCGGCACCGATTTCACCGCCGCCGCGCGCGAGGGCAAGCTCGACCCCGTCATCGGGCGCGATCAGGAGATCCGGCGCGTGGTGCAGGTGCTGTCCCGCCGCACGAAGAACAACCCCGTCCTGATCGGTGAGCCCGGCGTCGGCAAGACCGCCGTCGTCGAGGGGCTCGCCCAGCGCATCGTGAAGGGGGACGTGCCGGAGTCGCTCAAGGACAAGCGGCTCGTCTCGCTCGACCTGGGCGCGATGGTCGCCGGCGCGAAGTACCGCGGCGAGTTCGAGGAGCGCCTCAAGACCGTCCTCTCCGAGATCAAGGAGAGCGACGGGCAGGTCATCACGTTCATCGACGAGCTGCACACCGTCGTCGGGGCCGGCGCGGGCGGCGACTCGTCCATGGACGCGGGCAACATGCTGAAGCCGATGCTCGCGCGCGGCGAGCTGCGCATGGTCGGCGCGACCACGCTCGACGAGTACCGCGAGCGGATCGAGAAGGACCCGGCCCTGGAGCGCCGCTTCCAGCAGGTGCTGGTCGCCGAGCCGACCGTCGAGGACTCGATCGCGATCCTGCGCGGCCTCAAGGGGCGGTACGAGGCCCACCACAAGGTCCAGATCGCGGACAGCGCGCTCGTCGCCGCCGCGTCGCTCTCCGACCGCTACATCACCTCCCGCTTCCTGCCGGACAAGGCCATCGACCTCGTGGACGAGGCCGCGTCCCGGCTGCGCATGGAGATCGACTCGTCGCCCGTCGAGATCGACGAGCTCCAGCGCGCCGTCGACCGGCTGAAGATGGAGGAGCTCGCGCTCTCCAAGGAGACGGATCCGGCCAGCAAGCAGCGCCTGGAGAAGCTGCGGCGCGACCTCGCCGACAAGGAGGAGGAGCTGCGCGGCCTCACCGCCCGCTGGGAGAAGGAGAAGCAGTCCCTCAACCGCGTCGGTGAGCTGAAGGAGAAGCTCGACGAGCTGCGCGGCCAGGCCGAACGCGCCCAGCGCGACGGCGACTTCGACACCGCCTCCAAGCTCCTCTACGGCGAGATCCCCACCCTGGAAAGGGACTTGGAGGCCGCCTCGGAGGAAGAGGAGGAGGCGTCCAAGGCCGACCTGATGGTCAAGGACGAGGTCGGCCCCGACGACATCGCGGATGTGGTGGCGGCCTGGACCGGCATTCCGGCCGGGCGGCTCCTGGAGGGCGAGACGCAGAAGCTGCTGCGGATGGAGGACGAGCTCGGCAAGCGCCTGATCGGGCAGGGCGAGGCCGTACGCGCGGTGTCCGACGCCGTGCGCCGCACGCGCGCCGGGATCGCCGACCCCGACCGGCCGACCGGCTCCTTCCTGTTCCTGGGCCCGACCGGCGTCGGCAAGACCGAGCTGGCCAAGGCGCTCGCCGACTTCCTGTTCGACGACGAACGGGCCATGATCCGCATCGACATGAGCGAGTACGGCGAGAAGCACTCCGTGGCGCGTCTCGTGGGCGCCCCTCCCGGCTACGTCGGGTACGAGGAGGGCGGCCAGCTCACGGAGGCGGTGCGCAGGCGCCCGTACAGCGTCGTCCTGCTCGACGAGGTGGAGAAGGCGCACCCGGAGGTCTTCGACGTCCTGCTCCAGGTGCTCGACGACGGCCGCCTCACGGACGGCCAGGGCCGCACGGTCGACTTCCGCAACACGATCCTCGTGCTCACCTCGAACCTCGGCAGTCAGTTCTTGAGCGGACACAGCCTCGTGGAGCCGACGACGAGCGAGGAGGAGAAGAAGCAGCAGGTCCTGGAGGTCGTACGGGCGTCCTTCAAGCCCGAGTTCCTCAACCGGCTCGACGACCTCGTCGTCTTCTCCGCGCTGAACAAGGAGGAGCTGGAGCGGATCGCGAAGCTCCAGATCGGCCGGCTCGCCAAGCGGCTCGCCGAGCGGCGGCTCACGCTCGACGTGTCCGACGCGGCGCTGGCCTGGCTCGCCGACGAGGGCAACGACCCCGCGTACGGCGCGCGGCCGCTGCGCCGCCTCGTGCAGACGGCGATCGGCGACCGGCTCGCGAAGGAGATCCTCTCCGGCGAGGTCACCGACGGCGACACGGTCCGCGTGGACGCCTTCGGCGACGGCCTGATCGTGGGCCGGGCCACCGGAAAGACGCTGTAACGCAAGGCGAACGCCGGCCCCGGACCGGTCCGGGGCCGGAACTCGGCCGATCCAACCGGTCGGGGGTTGTCACTTCCCGCCCGGCATGGGGGAGGATGGCGGAATCCGTACGAAGGGACCAAGCACGTGAGCATCGACCCGTCCTCGATTCCGAACTTCGGGGGACAGCCCGAGCAGCCGCAGGGCTCAGGACCGGCGGGCCCCGTCGTCCCCGATCAGGACCTCGTCAAGCAGCTCCTGGAGCAGATGGAGCTCAAGTACGTCCTCGACGAAGAGGGTGACCTCGCGGCTCCTTGGGAGGAGTTCCGCACGTACTTCATGTTCCGCGGCGAGGACGACCAGCAGGTCTTCTCGGTGCGGACGTTCTACGACCGCCCGCACGACCTCGAGACCAAGCCGGCGCTCCTCGAGACCATCGACGACTGGAACCGCCGCACGCTGTGGCCCAAGGTCTACAGCCACACCCACGACGACGGCACGGTCCGCCTCATCGGTGAGGCGCAGATGCTCATCGGCACGGGCGTCAGCCTGGAGCACTTCGTGTCGTCGACGGTCAGCTGGGTGCGCGCCGCCATCGAGTTCGACCGCTGGCTGGTCGAACAGCTCGGCCTGGAGCAGGCCGTGGACTCGGCCGCCGACGACGAGAAGCCGTCCGACGACGAGTAGGCAGTTTCCGTAACTGCCTACAGGGGCCTGTGCGCGAACGCGACCAGATACGTCCCGTACGTAAGTGAGAGCCCGGCCAGGGCGCCCACCACCAGGAGGGCGCTGAGCGGCCGGGCTCTCGCCGTTCGCGCCAGCGCCAGGGCCAGCGGCAGCAGCAGCGGGAACGCGGGCAGCAGGAAGCGCGGCTTGGACGGGAAGAAGCCGGAGCCGCCGAGCGCGATGAGCAGGAGTACGCCGCTGTAGACGACGAGCGGCAGCGGGGCCGTCCGCTCGGCGATGAGCAGCGCGAACAGCAGGACGGCGATGGCGACGAGCACGAAGGTCATGGGGTAGACCAAGGGGTCGCCCTTGAGCAGCAGATGCCGTACGACGCGCAGCGCGCCGACGCCGTAGTCGAAGCGCGAGCCCCAGTCCCGCTGCACGGCGAAGTAGCCGCCCAGCGGATCGCCCCTTTGGAAGCCGACCCACAGGACGTATCCGGTCCAGCCGAGCGGGGCGAGCGCGGCGCCTGTCCACAGCCTGTGGGAAACGTTTCTGCCGCGCTTGGTGATCACCTCGTACGCGGCCGTCACGAGCACCGCTGCGGCGACCGCGAACCCGTTGGGGCGGGAGATGCCGGCCAGCGAGGCGAGCGTGCCCGCCCAGATCCACCGCCCGGTCAGGACCGCGTACAGGGACCAGGCGGCGAAGGCGGTGAGCAGCGGCTCGGTGTACGCCATCGTGAGGATCACGGAGTGCGGCAGCAGCCCCCACAGCAGGACGAGGAGGACGGCGACGGGCCGGGAGTGCAGACGCACCCCGATCGCGTAGATCCCGGCCGCGGCGGCCAGGGACGCGGTCCAGGCGATGAGCATCCCCGTGGCGCCGCCGCTGAGCGGGAGCAGGGTCCCCAGTGCGCGGACCAGACCGGGGTAGAGCGGGAAGAACGCGAGGTCGTTGAAGATGATGCCGGGTCGGTAGGGGACGGAGCGGCCGTAGCCGTCCGCGGCGATCCTGAGGTACCAGAGCGAGTCCCAGGACCTGCCGAGCAGGACGCCTGTGCTCTTGCCGGTCAGCGAGGCGGTCACGGCCATCACGACGACTCCGGTGAGCCGGGCCGCCGCGAAGAGGCCGAGTGCGGTGAGCAGGGGGGCGGCGGCCCTGAGCCGGGCCGGGCCGGAACGTGGTCCGGGGCCGGGCTCCGCGACGGGGACGGTGGCGGGGGCCGGGGCGAGTTGCTGCTGGGTCACATCTCCGCACCCTGCTGGCACCTCGCGGGGCGCGCGAGCCGGGAGGGTCCGCACGGGTGCGGATGAGGGACGGTCGGCGCGGCTGCGTGACAACGGGGCGCGGGGAGGGTCCGTGCCGGTCCGTCAGGAACGCGTCCGGGCGGCGCGGAAGCCGGGTGCGGGGCCGAGATGGGGACCCGCACCTCTGGAGCACATCCCGGAGCACATCCCGGAACGCATCCCGGAACGCATCAATTCCCCCACGAGGCACGCCAGTTGAGCACCTGTCCAAGGGTGCGCCGCGGCACCGGATGCCGTCTCCCCCGGCCATGAATCGAACAATTCAAGCCTTGATGGCCACCGGAGCCCCTTTCGGCGCGGCTGACCACGGGCCACTATGGGAAGGAGGTGGGTCTGCGCCGCGGGGCCGCGAGCGGGAGCCGACAGGGGGAAGTTTGACGTGAGGACTTCTACGACTGACATCGAGACCGGTCTTGTCGATCTCAGCCGTTGGGGCCTTCAGGAGGCCATGGCACTGAGGGACCCACTGGTGACGGAGGCGCAGAACGCTCTGCTCGACCATCTGACGGAGGACGCCGTCGGGCAGGTCGTGGGCGGCGGCACCGAGAATCCGTACCTCAGCTCGGGACGGCGCGGCGGCACGGCCCCCCAGGAACCGCGGCACGAACACGGGCCGCCCGGACCCCGCGCCCGGATCCCCGCCGCCGCCCGGCCCGACGCGCCCGACGTACCCGCCCTGCCGTGCTGACGCGGCACCACGTGCCGGTTGCCGATCTGGAGGCCATCGCGACCGGGCGCATCACCGCGCCCACCGGGACCCGTATCGCGGCGGCCGAACGCAGCCGCCGCATGCTCATGCTGCGGGCCCTGGCCGCCGCCGAGCGCGAGGCGGGCGAGGGCGCGGGACCGCTGCCCCCGCTGGCGCACGCCTTCGACCTGCTGGCCCGCGCGGAGGCTCACCGGCCAGAAGCCGTGGCGAGTGTGCTCGGGCACCCGCCGGTCGGGGTCTGGGCGGTCCGCCTGCTCGGACGGCTGCGGGGCGGCGCCGGGTCCCGGCCCGGCGAGCCCCCCTTGTGGCGTGAGGCGGGCTACGCGCACGCGCTCGCCGCGGCGGCCGCGCTGCGGGCGGGACTTGCCGCACGCGTCCGCGTACCCGCGTCGGCGGGCAAGGTGGTCCTGCCGACGGTCGGGTACGCCGTCCTGGACGACGCCTTCGGTGACCACGACGTCGCCACGCTGGAGACGGACGGCCGCGGCGCAGCCCGTGTCACGCTGGGCCCGCACACTGTCGAACTGCCCGCCGCACTGCACCTGCCCGCCCCGGGCTGGCACCCGGCGCGCCTGCTGAGCTGGACCCCGCGCGAGCCGGGAACGGGTGTCCTGCTGGACGATGCCGACCCCTACCGCGACTTCCGGTCCCCCTGGCCGCCCCCGGCCCCGCTCACCGACGCGGAGTCGGACACCTGGCAGCGGCATCTGCACGACGCGGCACAACTGCTCGGGGCCCGGCACCCGGACGCGGCCCGCGCGGTGCCGCTCGTCCTGAACTCGCTCGTGCCGCTGCCGGGCATGCCCCGCTTCCGCTCCTCCAGCGCCTCCTACGCCGAGGCGTTCGGCAGCGTCCTCGTCTCGCTGCCGCGCGACGCCGTCGACTTCGCGGTCACCCTCGTCCACGAGTCGCGGCACTCCGTGCTCAACGGCCTCAGCCACCAGATCCAGCTCGTCGACCGGGCCGCGGGCGGACCCCGGGCGGACACGCTGCTCTACGCACCCTGGCGCACCGACCCGCGCCCCCCGTGGGGCCTGCTGCACGGCACGTACGCGTTCACCGGAGTCGCCGACTTCTGGCGCAGCGAACGGCACGCCCTGACCGGCCCCAAGGCCGCTCTCGCGCACTTCGAGTTCGCCGTGTGGCGCGACGCGGTGGCCATCGCCCTGCGCACGCTGGACGCCCAGCCCGGACTCACCCCGTGGGGCCGGGCCTTCGTCGACGGGATGGCGCGCCAGACCGCCCCGTGGGCCGACGACGACGTACCGGCCGAGGCCCTCGCCGCGGCGCGGACGGAGCTGGCCGATCTGCGGGCCACGTGGTGCAGCCACAACCTCGCGCCCGACCCGGCCGCCACCCGGCTGCTCGCCGACCACCGGCGTGGCGGCGGCCCGGCCGAAGAGGCGACCGCCCCGCCGTCCCGGCTGCGCACGGACCCGCCGCCGCGCCTGCCCGAACTCCGTTGTGAGCTACGGCGGTTGCATCTCGCCGACGCAGGAACGTTCACCCCGGACACCCGCTCACGGCTCTCCGGGGTCGAACGGTCCCCGGACCTGCTCGAAGCGGACATGTGCCTCCTGCGCGGCGGGCCGGCGGACGCGGCGCGGGCCGTCGACCGCTACCGCGCCGTCCTGGCCGCCGCCCCCGGGACCCGCCCGGCCTGGGTCGGCCTCGGTCTCGCCCTGGAGGCGTCCAGCGAGGGCGCCCCCGCCACGGCCCTGCTGCACCGCCCCGAGCTGGTGCGGGCACTCGCCCTGGACGAGCGGGCCCGCGGCACACAGGCGCCCGATCCGCTGGAGCTGGCCCGCTGGACCGCGCGGATCCCCGGGCTCACCCCGCGGCCCGCGACGGACGTGCCACAGCACTGACCCCGCCCCGGTCAGATCCGGGACGGGGTCATGCCGATACCAACGGCGTCACATCCACGACGTCACATCGACGGCGTCACATCAGCAGCGGGTCGATGTCGCAGTTCGCGGGCTTGCCGTCCGCGGCCGCGGTGGTCGCCGGGTGGTCCTCGCCCAGTGTGCGCCGGTAGCGCTCGGCCGTGTCGGCGTACAGCGCCTCCGCCTCGTCGTCCCGCTGCAGCTGCCGCAGCCCGAGCGAGAGGTTGAGGGCCGTGGCGAGGGTGATCGGGTGGTCCTCGCCGAGGAGGGTGCGGCACTGTCCGAGCGAAGTCGTGGCGAGCTCCACCGACGCCTGCATCTCGCCCAGCTCGAACAGGTCGGCGACGAGATTCGAGGTGCAGGCCAGGGTGTTGGGGTGCCCTTCGCCGAGCAGCTCGGTCAGCTGCTCCCGCGCGGGCACGTTGCTCGCGCGGGCCTCCTCGGTCCGCCCGGCCAGGCGCAGGCAGATCGCGTGGTTGATGCGCGCCGCAACGGTGTGCGGATGCCGTGCGCCGAGCAACGCCTCGAATCCCTCGTACCCCTCCTGCGCGAGTGCGAGCGCCTGGTCGAGGTCGCCGCTGTTCGCCACGTCGAGTGCGTGCGAGACCAGTGCGTTGACCGTCTGCGGGTACAGGTCGCCGTAGCGGGCGCGGAACATGGTGAGGGCCCGGCCGGAGAGGTCGAGGGCCAGTTCGTGTTCACCGGCGTGCCGCTCGGTCACCGACAGGATCCGGGCTGCGGACATCGTGTTCGGGTGGGTGTCGCCGAGGGTGTTGCGGAAGCGCTCCTCGACGTCCCGTGCCTGGTCGCGGGCCGCCAGGTACTCGCCGCCCTCCTGGAGGTCGAACGTCACCGACGCCATGGTCCCCAAGGTCGACGCCGCGTTCTCGCCGAGCTCCTCGGCCTTGCGGCTGTGTGTCATGCGGTCGAGTTCGAGAGCCGCCCGGAAGTGTCCGATGCACCGCAGGTTCAGCGCGTGCCGGTGGGCGGTGACGAGGGTGGCCGGGTCGTTGGGCCCGAAGAGGCGCACGCAGGTTTCGTAGGCTTGCTTGTCGAGTTCGAGCGCGGCCTGGAAGTCGCCGCGCAGCCGCAGGTCCCAGGCGAGCATGCTGGTGATGTCGATCGTCGACTCGTGCTCGGGGCCGAGCACCTCGGTCATGCCGGCCAGGGTGCGCTGGTCGAGCTCGTACGCCTCCGAGTAGCGGCCCAGGATGCGCAGCGCGTTCGTGTAGAGCTTGGCCGCGTTGAGCACGTGCTCCGCGGTGTCCCCGTCGGCCTCGCGCCAGGTGGTGTACGCCTCCCTGGCCAGGTCGAGGGAGCCCTGGTGGTCGCCCCAGGAGAACAGGTACTGGATCTCGTTCAGGACGAGCTGGCGTACCCAGGGGTCCTTCGACTCGACGGCCCTGCTGTTGAGGACGTGCGGCAGCAGGTCGCCGTACTGCTTCCACTGGTGGGACGCCGTGGGCTCGTCGGGGTCGTACTTGGCGAGCAGCCGGTGGGCGCCGCCGCGCATCTGCGACTTCAGCGGCTCCGACATCTGGGTGATGAGGACGCGCTGGACCAGTCGGTGCAGCTGGATGGTGTTGGTGTTGTGGTTGATGCGCGCCAGGGCGTACCGGTTGATCTCGCGGATGGCGCGGCCGAGCCGGATCGGGTCACTGAGTGCCGCGTTGAGCTCGGGGGGTACGGGGGCGTCGCGGACGCCGGTGAGCAGGCGCCGGGAGATCGGCTCGGGCGCGAAGAAGGCGCATACCTGGAGGAGTTGGAGGGCCGCCGGGTGGTTCTTGCGCAGCCGGTCGAGGGAGACGTTCCAGGCCGCGGCGACGGACAGCGGGTAGTCCACCGGCGGGTCGCTGAGCATCAGCTCGTTGGCCTGCTCCTCGAACATGCGCAGGTACTCGTCCGCGGGCATGCCCGTCTCGGCCAGCCATACGGCGGCCTGCTCGATGCCCAGCGGAAGGTCGCCCAGGGTCTCGGCGAGCCGGTCCGCGGTCGCGTCGTCCAGGTTCAGCGCTCTCGTCTGGAGCAGCGACCGGCTTTCCTCGCGGGTGAACACGTCGACCTCCAGGGGCCGCGCCGAGGACGACCACTGCGCGTTCCGTGAGGTGACGAGGATGCGGCCGGGTCCGTTGGTCGGGAAGAACTCCCTTACGGACTCGGGGTCTTCGGCGTTGTCGAAGATGAGGAGCCAGTTCTTGAACGGTTCGCCGACGCGCAGGGCCTCGATGACGGCCGGCACCGCGGTGTTCGCCTCGCCGCTGCCGACGCTCAGCCCGAGCCGGCTCGCCAGGTTGACGAGGGCCTGCCGGATCTGCTGCGTCTGTTCGGCGGGAATCCACCACACGACCTGGTACTCGTGCAGATGCCGGTACACGTACTCGACGGCGAGCTGGGACTTCCCGACACCGCCCATGCCCTGGAGCGCCTCGGGCAGCACCGCCGTGGTCCCTTCCTGGAGCCTGCGGTGCAGGTCCTCCAGGAGCTGGACGCGGCCGGTGAAGGCACGGTTTCGGGGAGGGACGTTGCCCCAGACGGGGGGCGGCTTCTGCAGCGCGTCACCCCTTGACCCGGCCTGGGTGGACTGCAAGCCGCTCACTTCTTCGACCCTTTCTTCGTTGCCGGTGTCCGGCGGGACGGCGGTGGGCTCGGCCCCACCGGCTAACTGACTGGGGTTGCCGGAGGGTGTGGCCACCGGAGGTGGAGGTTCGTCGAGGCGTGCCTCAAGCTCCCTGGCGGCGGTGGCGTGCGGTCCTGCCATGGCCGCGAAAGCGGGCAGAATAGACGAAATCCATGGCCGCAAACCTTCCATGGAGACACTTCCCGCGCGATGCGGCTCGCGCAGAAGGGCGACGCCTTCCCCGTACGCCGGTACGGCGACCGCCAAATGGTCCAAGGCGAGCAGCAGCGCGCGGGCCGTCTCACCGCGCGTCCCGTCGGAGAGCAGCTCCCGCCGTACCCCCTCGCCGAATTCGAGCTCGACGCCCGGCCCGGCGCTCTCGCCCGGCTCCGCCTGCGTACGTTGCAGCAGCCCGCTGAGGAGCAGCTCCGCCACGTGCCAGTTCCGCGCGCCGGGGATCAGCCCTTCCTGGAGCAGGCGCAGCACGTCGAGGTTGAGCGGGACGGCCGCGGAGAGGCGGGCCAGGTGGTAGGCGGTGGGGGAGAGCTGGGCCCGCACGGTCTTGACCTGGACGTCGGCGGGCGGCGCGGCTGCGGGCCTGGGCGCGACGGCGCTCCCGTCCCCGGGCGTCCGGTCCAGGACGCGCACCGTGTAACCGCCGGTGGTGTCGTGGGCGAGGAAGCGGGCGAGGCCGCCGAGCCCTTCGGGGGTCAGCGTCACCACCGGCAGCCGCACCCCGTCACCGGCGTCGGCTCCGTCGGCTTCGGCGGTGGGCATGACCAGGCCCACGGGCTCGGCCTTCCAGGTGCTGTTGGGGGACGCGGGCCGCGGACTGGTCAGCAGCAGGCTGCTGGTCTGCGTGCCCGCCCTCGCCCAGACGTGCTCCGGCAGCACGTGCACGATCGCGACGGGCATCGTGCGGGCCCATCGGGCGAGCCGGCGCCGGGCGCTGCCGTCGCCCCAGTGGTCGGCGTGCAGATCGGTGAGGACGAGGACCAGATGCCGGCCCTCGGTGTCGCTGACGGGCTCGCCGCCGTCCTCCTGCCAGCGCACGGTCCGCACGTCGCGGAAGGCGCCCGAGCAGTGCAGGGTCTCGGCGAGGCGCTGCGCGGTGTGCGACCACAGCCGCATCGAGTCGCCCGAGTCCACCAGGAGCGTCACGGTCAGCCAGCGTTCCCGGCCCGGCTCCAGCTGGGGCAGCCACATGCCGGTCTCGGCGTGCAGTTCGGCGGTCGCCTCCTCGTTGAGGAAGACCTGGCTCCGGGAGGCGATGCGCCGCTTCAGCGGCTTCAGCGCCTTCTCGATCTCCCGCGAGCGGTCGAGGGCGGAGCCGTTCCCGAGGCTCATGAGGAGCGAGTCCACGTGCCCGCCGGGATCCGGGACCTGCGCCGGCGGCCCGTTCACGGGCGCGGGCCGCTCTACGGGTTCCTCCGTGCGCTGCAGCTCGGGGGCGTCCACGTCCTCGGGGCGTGGGCGCTCAGCTTCCGCGCTTTCCGGGGCTGCCGCGGTTTCTGGGGTCTCGGGCGCTTCCGGCGCTTCGGGCAGCTCGACCGGCCGGCCGGGCCGTGGCCTGCCGCGCTGGGCGTCCTTCAGCCGCAGCCAGCGCTGCGCGGCGAGCCACAGGACCTCACCCGCCTCGTACCAATGCGGCTGCGGGGACGCCTCGGCCAGCGATGCGGCACCCGGCCCGATACCGTCACCCGCCACGCCGCCGTGGGAGGGCGACCGGTTCATCCAGTGCCGACCTCGTCGAGCCGTCGCCACAGCGCGTGCAACAGCGTGCTCATGGACCCCTGGTCGGGGCCCGCGGGCGTGGTGCGCAGGAACTCCGAGTTGAGGAGCTGGTCCGCGGCGAGCGAGCCGCCGGTCCGCGCGTGGTTGAGGAAGTCACGGATCATCGCCGTGCGCCCCTCGTCGGCCTGCGAGAGCTGCGCCGCCAGCATGGCGGCGAGCTGGCCCGCGTCGGGCGCGGGGAGGTCGAGATAGAGGCAGCGGCGCAGCAGGGCGGGCGGCAGGGTGCGCTCGCCGTTGCTCGTGATCACGACGACGGGGAACGCGGCGCAGCGCACCCATCCGTGGTGGATGACCGCCGTGCCGTCCGGGTCGTCCGTGTGGACCTCTGCGGCGGGGAGCCTGGAGCGCACGCGGGCCAGCTCGGGGATGCGGAACTCGCCCTCTTCGAAGACGCTCAGCAGATCGCCCGCGAGGTCC
This sequence comes from Streptomyces sp. NPDC045026, assembly GCF_056432625.1. Classification (NCBI taxonomy): domain Bacteria; kingdom Bacillati; phylum Actinomycetota; class Actinomycetes; order Kitasatosporales; family Streptomycetaceae; genus Streptomyces; species Streptomyces sp. NPDC045026. The sequence goes on along the minus strand of NZ_JBWKIS010000011.1, from coordinate 268,042 downwards.
ATGTCGGACTTGTCGAACTCGTCGATGAGCAGGACGCGCGGGGTCTCGCGAGGCAGCAACGCCGTTCCCAGCGGGCCCAGTTGGACGTAGTCCCCGAGGTTGTTCAGGCCGTCCGGGTCGGGTCCCGGATCGCCGGCGGCGCCGGGTTCGGAGCCGCGCAGGGCGCCGCGGGTGGCCGCTTCCTGCACTCTGCCGATGGCGTCGTAGGCGTAGAGGCCCTCTTTGAGGGTGCTGCGGCTGGTGATCGACCAGCGAAGGACGCGGCCGAGGGAGAGTTCACGGCTGATGCAGTGGGCGAGGCTCGACTTCCCGATGCCGGGAGGGCCCGCGACGATCAGTGGCCTGCGCAGGAAGAGCGCGGCGTTGACCAGGTCGAGTTCCTGCTCCGACGCGGTTCGCACGACGGGTCCGTCCGGCGGGCCGAGGCGGCGGGTGAACTCGTCCTCGTCGCCGGGCGGTGGACCGGCGATCAGGGGTGCGCCGGTGAAGCGGCGCCAGGGTGGGGGCGGGGGTAACCGGCGGGACACGGGCTCTTTGCCGCGGGGCCTCGCCGTGCCTCGGTAGATGCGCCATGCGCCGGGATCGGCCGCGGCGCCGTCGGCCTGTGCCGGAACGTGCGGATCCCTGTCGGCCATCGACCGTTCCCCCTCACCCTGGTTCGTGCCCGGTCGGTGCACGTCCGTACTTCCCAACCGCCCCGGCCCGAACACCTGGTTGGACCGCACCTCTTCAACCCGCTGATTCCGGTACTTCGGGAAGGCGGCTCGGATCGTCCCACAGCACAGCGATACGAGAGTCGATGGAACCCTCGCGCCCATCGTCGCGTGTTCCGGGAGAGAAGCGCAAGCGCGTGACCGTCTCCAACAAGTCGTCCCAGGCACCCGTTTCGGCGACCCTGTGGAGTTCCGCGTGCTCGCTGTCGCCGAGGGGTCCCTGGTGAGCCCAGAGCAGCACGGGCAGGCCCGCCTGGAGGCCGAGCGTCAGCTCGCTGAGCCCGTGTTCCTCGTCCGGGGACGACCCCAGAGTCATCAGCACAATGGCCTGATTGTGCTTCAACTTGGCGTAGAGCGCCTGCTGTTGGGATCCGGCGCCGGTTTCGCACCGGTGTACGCGCCCCGCGCCCCCGCTCCTCAGTACCTCCCAGCGCGCGTTCCACACCCGGTGGACCTGGCGCGCTTCCATCCGCTCCAGACTGCGTACGACGACCTTGTAGTCCATGCCCAGCGGAGGGCGGTACGGGGCCGACCGGCCGAGGCCGGGCTGCCGCGACCCGAAGGGGGTCGGCCGGGTCCAGTCCTCCACCGGAGTGTTCGCCATCGCGAGGGAGAGGATGAACTCCACGACGATGCCGCCGTCGTGGTGGCGCAGCCGCTCTTCCTCCCGGTCGACGAGGGTGGCGACCCAGTCGGGCACCTCCGTCAGGCGCAGCTCCCGGTCGTCCCGCTGACGCGGCTCCCAGGCGTTGCCGGTGTTCGTCCAGCAGGTGAGTGCGACACGGTCGGGTGACTCGGTCAACGGCTGGAGCCGGATCACCAGGAAGGCTTCCCGTCCGTAGTCTCTTCGCCAGCTCCCGGTGGTCGTGCGGACGGCGGCGAGCATGCGCTGCCCCTCGGGTCCCGCGTCGGCGAGGGAGCGGACGTGGCGGCTGAGCCAGACCCTGAGCGGGTCGCCGCGCTCCGGGCCCATCAGATACGCCAGTTCGTGCAGGAAGCGCACGCTCCTCGGTATCCCGTCCGGGGGAACGTTGCACTGCTCCAGGAGCTCGTACGCCTCGCGTGCTGTGCGGGTCGTCCTCGGCAGCGGTCCGAAGCCGTCCCCCGCCACGTGGTGGAACAGCTCGGCGAGATCCGGGACGGTGTCCCGGTCGAGCCCGCTCAGCAGCGGGTCGAGCGCGGCCCGCTGCGAGGGGTCGCCGGCCGGCGGCAGCGGCGACTCCACGAGGGCGGACGCCTGCAGCGAGGCCAGATCGTCGTCCGCCAGGTATCGGACGGCCTCCACCAGCCGCAGCCATCCCTGGGGCACAGTGCCGAACACCCGCACCATTTCGACGATGTGCGGCTTCTTGTCGCCGAACTCGCCTACGGACAGGCGCTGTCCGAGCCGGTGGAGCGCCCGGTCCACGCACATGCTGCGGCTGCGCCGGTCCTCCATGACGGACACCCGCATCAGCGCCTCCACGAGCTGCTCTTCGCTCGCGGGAAGGACCGGGTACGGGGACGGGCGCTCAGGCATGGCCGTCGCGGCGGTGCTGCCATCGGGTGGCACCCGCCGGATGTATGTCCGCAGTTGGTCGAGCCACTTCCACGTGTCCCCCTCACGCGCCCCGTGGCAGCGGTCGTACTGTCGCTGCCCGAGCCAGCAAGGGTATGCCGAAGAGCCGCGCGTGGGTACGGTCACAACCGTCCCATTTGGATCACGCGCGCATCGCGTCACCGCCCGGGAAGCGGGGACCCGACCGGCCTCAGGACGGTGTGTCCTCAGGCTTGGCAGGCCGCGGAGATCTGGTCGGCCAGACCTGTTGGTCAGCAGAGAAGGCCTGTTGGTGCTTCGACCGACACCTCGGCCCATACGGTCTTGCCCACCGGCCACCGAGGCGCTGACCCCCAGCGCACGGGCAGGACGTCCACCAGGAGCAGTCCTCGCCCGGACTCGCCCTCGGGTGACGGCGAGGCCGCGGCGGTGAGCGGCCGCTTCGCGGAGGCGGCGTCCGCGACCTCGACATGCCGGGAGGCCTGCTGAGCCGCGCGCTGGCCGGCTGGCGTGCGGCCCGGGATGTCACGGGCTGCCGGCGTCTGAGATGCCCTTCGCGAGATTGCCCAGGATGTCGAGGAGTTGGCGTCCGAAGGCGGTCGGTGCGATCAGCACGCCGAAGACCAGCACGATGGTCACGGTGAGCCATTGGTCGGATCTGCTGCGGGCCTGCACAGTACGACGGATGCGCAGGTAGATGATCACGGCCAGCAGGACCGCCACGTTGAGTGTCAGGATCATTGGATCGATCAACTCCCCTCTGGTCAGGACAGCGCGGTCGAGCGACGCGGTGGCGGGATGCGGTCGAGCAGGTCCCACAGAGGGCGTGAGCCTGCGGCCCACTCGCCGAGTGTGTTGCGGTCGACGAGGTGGATGCGGTGCTGCCTGCCCCAGGGGACGGCCTTGGAGGAGAAGCGTCCGTTGGTGAGCACGACCGCGATGTCCGCCCCGTGGATCTGCCGGGCGGTGCCGTTGACCTGTTGCAGCACCCCTACACCGACGGCAGAACCACGGTCTCCGTCACGCCGGTGCTTGCACTGGATCGCCCAGACGCGGCCGGCGGGATCGACGGCGCGTACATCGCAGGCGTTGTCGCCGGCGCCACCGAGCTGCTCGGCCGTGCAACCGTCCCGGCGCATCAAGTCCCGTACGGCGAACTCGAATGCGCGGTGATCCAGAGCGTCGATCTCGGCGATACGCAGTCGCAGAGCCCGAGCCCGTACGCGCGCCCACTCCGCCCGCTGCCTCACCTGCTGAAACCACCAACCGGCCACAACGGCAGCGATCACACCCGCGAGGGCGAGCACCCACCAGTGGACGAGCAGCCACCGCACAGCGGCGACCGCCAGGCTGACCGCCACGACGGCGGCCACGACAGCAGCCACCAACAGGGCGATGTGCTGGTCCTGTTGCTGGCCCTGCTTCCTGGATCGGCGTGCGGGACGGCGTCGGGCGGGACGACGGCGGGAGGTGCGACGCGGCCTCATGATGGAAATCCCCCTTTGGCCGGATGCCTCGGCGTTCCGTGCGCAAGTCATATGACAGCACGGGATGCTGACGCGGCGTAAGGAGGCGATTACTTGCGGCGATAGGGTTTCGGTCAGCGGGAACCACTGATCGGCCCACCTGCCGGACAGTCACCTGCATGTTCGGCGGCGGAACCGATCAGCTTTCAGCCGATTGGATGCGAAGCGGGCCTCAGGCCAGCTTCTTGAGGCGGGCGACCGCCTCTTCGAGTACCGGGATCTGCTTGCAGAACGCGAAGCGTACGAAGGGGGCGCCCGCGTCGCGGTGGTCGTAGAAGACCGCGTTCGGGATGGCGACGACGCCCGCGCGTTCGGGCAGTGCGCGGCAGAACGCGAAGCCGTCGCTCTCGCCGAGCGGGCGGATGTCGGTGGTGACGAAGTACGTGCCCGCGGGCCGGAACACCCCGAAACCGGCCGCCGCGAGGCCGTCCGCGAGGAGGTCGCGCTTGGCGCTCATGTCGGCGCGGAAGGCGTCGTAGTACGAGTCGGGCAGCGCGAGCGCCTCGGCGATCGCGTACTGGAAGGGGCCGGACGCGACATAGGTGAGGAACTGCTTGGCCGAGCGGACCGCGGTGACCAGCTCGGGGGACGCGGTCACCCAGCCGACCTTCCAGCCCGTGAACGAGAAAGTCTTGCCGGCGGACCCGATCGTCACCGTGCGCTCGCGCATGCCGGGGAGCGTGGCGAGCGGGATGTGCGCGGCGTCGCCGAACGTCAGGTGCTCGTACACCTCGTCCGTGATCACCAGGAGGTCGCGTTCGACGGCGAGGGCCGCGATCGCGGTGAGTTCCTCGCGGGTGAGGACGGTGCCGGTCGGGTTGTGCGGGGTGTTGATCAGCAGGAGGCGGGTGCGGTCGGTGACCGCGGCGCGCAGCTCGTCCAGGTCGAGGCGGAAGGCGCCGGCGTCGGGGCGCAGGGTGACGGGGACCCGGGTGCCGCCCGCCAGCGCGATGCTGGCCGCGTACGAGTCGTAGTACGGCTCCAGCGCGATGACCTCGTCGCCGGGTTCCACCAGGGCCAGCAGCGAGGCGGCGATGGCCTCGGTGGCGCCGGCCGTGACGAGGACCTCGCGGTCCGGGTCGAAGGCCAGGCCGTAGCGGCGCTCCTGGTGGGCGGCGATCGCGGTGCGCAGTTCGGGGACGCCGGGGCCCGGCGGGTACTGGTTGCCGCGGCCGTCGCGCAGCGCCCGTACGGCCGCCTCGCGGATCTCCTCGGGGCCGTCCGTGTCGGGGAAGCCCTGGCCGAGGTTGATCGAGCCGGTCGTCGTGGCCAGCGCGGACATCTCCGCGAAGATCGTGGTCCCGAACTCGGCGAGACGGCGGTTGAGCAGGGGGCGCGCGCTGGATGTCATGGCCGCCATCCTGCGCCGAACCTCCGGAGTTCCTCAACTTGCGTTCGGGGATTGGGCACGTGGGCCGGTACCCCACGCACCCCCTCTATGACCAAGGGGTGGGGTGTCGTCGCCTGTCGTTGTCCGAGATCCCCGATGGCATTGCGCTGATCGACATGGGTCTTCAACCACTCCATTCGAGGGAGTGGTGATGGGCCGGAAATGCGAATAGGAATATTTCCGTAATACTGTGCGCCGGTCGAATGATCTGCATCTTCCCCCCCTCTCGTTTGAGTCGGCGCAGGACTATTTCTGCGTAATATGCGGCGGCAGCAAAACTAAGGCTTCCCGGGCGATCGGTAGGGCCCGGTACGCCACGGCCCCCACAGGAATGGCCTCGATGAAACTGAAGATTCCCCAAGCAGATCATCGTCGTACTTTGTCCGGCTTGCTGGCCTCGGCCCTCGCCGTGACAGTTTCCGCTGCGATGGTTTTCCTGACGCCGACTGCGGCGTCGGCGATCGCCTTGCCCGTGCCTCTGGGCACAACCGCCAGCTACTCCGTTCTGGCGGGTCAGGGAGTTACCAACACTGGCAACTCGGTGCTCGGCCATGACCTCGGGACACACCCGAATCCGGCCATCACCGGATTCCCGCCCGGACAGGTGGGAGGTGCCGTGCACGCTGCGGACGCCAACGCCCTCCAGGCCAAGTCCGACCTGCTCGTGGCGTACAACAACGCCGCCGGTCAGGCGCAGAACTTCCCGCTTGCGGCGGGAATCGGCGGAGGCCCGGCGCTGCTTCCCGGCGTCTACCACGCCACCGCCGGTGTCGGCATCACCGGTGACCTGATCCTGGACGGCCAGGGCAGCTCCGACGCGGTCTGGGTATTCCAGATTCCGGAATCCCTGACGACCGCGACCTCCAGCCGCATTCTCCTCACCAACGGCGCTTCGGCGTGCAACGTGTTCTGGCAGATCGGCCAAGATGCGTCGCTCGGCGTCACCACCAGCTTCGTGGGCACCCTCATGGCCGGGAACTCGATCACCGCGAACCAGGGAACGAACGTCGAGGGCCGGCTGCTGGCCCAGGTAGGTTCTGTGACCCTCAACAACAACAAGATCTTCCTCGGCGGGTGCGCGGCTTCCACCACTGGTGGAACGACGACCGGAACCACCACCGGCACGACGACCGGAACCACCACGGGCACGACGACCGGAACCACCACGGGCACGACCACCGGTGGGGGGCTCCTCGGTGGCGGCCTAGTCAGTGGTGGCATCACCACCGGCGGACTCCTGGGCGGACCCCTGGTCACGTCCGGCGGCACCTCGGGCAACATCGCGGGCAACACGGCCGGTAACACTGAGGGCAACACGGCCGGAAACACCACCGGCGGGAACACTGAGGGCAACACGGCCGGAAACACCACCGGCGGCCCCGGCGGCGGGCACGGCCATGCGCCGGGCAGGCCGGACCACGGTGGTCACGGAAAGCCGGATCACGGTGGTCACGGAAAGCCGGACCAGGGTGGTCACGGAAAGCCGGATCACGGTGGTTACGGAAAGCCGGACCAGGGTGGTTACGGAAAGCCGGATCACGGTGGTTACGGAAAGCCGGACCAGGGTGGTTACGGAAAGCCGGACCAGGGTGGTTACGGAAAGCCGGACCACGGCGGCAAGGTCGACGACGAGCAGTACGCCCACCACGGCAAGCCGGACCACGGCAAGCAGCCTGACGAGAATTACGGCTACGACGACGTGCCCAAGGGCTACGAGGGCTAGGCAGCGCACTGCGCTCAGCCCGCTCACCAGATCACGGCGCGTGGCGGGATTCTCATCGAATCCGCCGCGCGCCGTCGGTGGCAGTAGGCGCGGAACGCGGAGCGAGCAGCTGAAATGAGGAAGACGGGGTGCGCGGTGTCGAACAGAATTGACTCAGCGGATGTGAAGGAAGTTCAGCACGCCGAATCAGGTCCGGTCACGCGGGAGTGTCCTGACGCCACGGCCGTGGCGCCCACTTTCTCGAAAAGTGCCCTTGTGCTGAGGGCCGGGCTGCGCACTGCCGTCGTCCTGTGCCTGGCGGCGAGTGTCGTCCACGTGGTTCTGGTGTTCCTTCATGTAGCACCGGCGAACACCCTGTCCAAGCGATACAGCCCGCAGATCAATGCATGGGTGTTCCCCTTCTTCGAACAGAATTGGCGGCTTTTCGCCCCGGACCCCGAATCCGTCAACCGGCAGATTCTGGTGAGAACCGCACACACCGAACGCGACGGACCGGTCCAGGTGAGCCCCTGGTTCGACCTGACCGCTGTGGACAGCTCCGCAGTCGAGCATCAAGCGTTCCCGAGCCACACGGCGCAGAACATGTTGCGCCGTGCCTGGGCCGGCTACGTCGACTCGCACGGAGGCGACGACAAGGCGCGCACGGAACGCGCACTGATGATGCAGAAGTACCTGAGCAACATCGCTGCGGACCGCGTCGCCGACCGCAGAGGCGGCACCTTCGACTTCATTCAGCTCCGCGTCGTCACACTGCCGATCGCCGCACCCGGCGCCGCGGTCGGCGATCGCCCGCCCAAGCCGGTCGAGAACCGGCTGCTGCCCTGGTGGAAGGTGACCCACCATGCAAAGTGAGACGCACAAGGCCGCGCCCTTCGGCGCCGAGCGGTGGCTCGCCGACCGGATCACCACCGCGTGGCACCTCCTGACCGGCCGGCCGGTGTCCCTGTACGCCGCGTCGGTGCTGCGTATCGGCTATGGGCTGCTCTACCTGATCTTTCTGCTGCGTGAGTTCCCGCACCGTGCCGAGATCTGGGGCCCGGACTCACCGTGGACGCCCGCCTTGGCACGCGAGCTCTTCGAGCAGACGGGGTGGAGGAGCATCCTGACCCTGTCCGACGGTCGCGCCTACTTCGAGTTCTGCTACGTGCTCGCCCTTGTCACGTCCGCGCTGTTCCTGTTGGGCTGGCGAACCCGGGTCATGTCCGTCCTCTTCGCCGTCGTGGTGTGCTCGTTCCATGCCCGCGCGATCTTCATGACGGACGGGGGCGACAATCTGGTCCTGCTGATGGCCATCTACCTCGTCCTCACCGCGTGCGGTCGGCGCTGGTCCCTGGACGCGCGCAGAGCCCGACTGAAGGCGCCTCGTGCGGACAGCGCGCCGGAACCAGCAGGGAGCCGCCTCGCGCGGCAACTCCGCGAATCCCGCACCACCTTGATCACCGTGGTGCACAACTGCGGCATGCTCGTCATCGCGGCGCAGGTTTGCCTTCTCTATGGATCAGCCGGCCTGTACAAGGTCCAGGGCCCTTCCTGGGGCGGCGGCACCGCTCTCCACTACGTCCTGAACCTCGAACTCTTCCGGCCCTGGCCCGCGCTCTCCCACTTCGTGGACGAACACACGCTTCTGATCGCGATCGCGGGCTATATGGCTGTGCTCCTGCAGGTGGCCTTCCCGTTCGTGCTCTTCGGCAGGCTCAAGTACCCCGTTCTCGTCATGCTGCTGGGCATGCACATCGGCATCGCGGTGCTCATGGGGCTGCCCCTCTTCTCCGGCGCGATGATCGTCGCGGACGCCGTATTCCTTCCCGACCGCTTCTACACCCTGCTGCCTCACCTCTGGCGGCGCGCCGCGCAGCGGAGGAACAGCCGGCGGTCGGTACCCGAACGAGCTGCGGGATCCGGAACGGTCCCCACGCAGGGCGGACCCGCCACACTCGGCTCGAAGCATCGAGCTGTACCCCCGGCGGACCGGAAAGACGCCACGCTGGCCGCCGGGCCCGCGTCCCCCCAAGTCCCCCCAGAAGGCAGCTGAGTCAGAAATCGAGCTGGACAGTCTCCGAAGGGCCCTGCGACAGTCGCGTACGCGCGCCTCTCCTCGTACGGCTTGCTGATCACGAGGATTGCCGAGCTGGGGACACCGAGTTCCGGTGCCCGCTCGCGATAGTGGAACGCTTCACCCTGCGGCATGCGATCCCTCGTCGTGGGGCTTGTGGCCCCCGTGAACACAAGCAGTGGAGCCATGCGGCGCTCGTACAGATCTACTGCCGCATCGGCCACACCCAAGTCGTGACTGCCCAAGCCGATGGCGACCGAGCAAGGTCGCAGGGTGTGGCCCGTCTGTTGGTAGTCCCACAGGCGCCGAGCGTCGATCCAGGCCTGTGTCGGCCCGATCGACCGCCGATCGCCCCTGGTTCTGCTTCCGGTGCAGGCCAGGGGCTTTCGCGTAATTGGAAACCTCTGGAGTTCCTCAACTCTGCTTTGACCGGATGCAGGCCCGGGAATGCCCGAATCACGCCCGACGGGGGCGTTCTCGGGGGAATGAGAGGCGGGTGAGGGCCGTGATCGTCGGAGCCATCATCTTTGGACTTGTGGTCGTGGGCATCGTCGTGGCTGTGTCGTCCGCGGGCGGCTCGGGCAAGGCGCGGAGCGGGAAGACGTCACTGAGCAAGGGCCGGTCGGGCAGCCGCCGGTCGGGCAGGTCCAGCAGCAGCTGGTGGGCCAGCGGTGGCGCCGGCGGTGTGGTGGGCGGGGCCTCCTGCTCGTCGGGCAGCTCCGGCGGACACCACGGGCACTCCTGCGGCGGGGGATCCTCGTGCGGGGGCGGCAGCTCCTGCGGCGGCGGGTCCTCCTGCGGCGGCGGGTCCTCCTGCGGTGGCGGGGGCGGGTGCGGCGGCGGAAGCTGACCGCGTCACCAGGACACGTACGGCCCACAGGGAGGCGGCTGACACGGGGCAGCCGGTCCGCGTGGGCCGTACGTATGCGCGGGCGGCGGATGGGCCGCGGGGCGCCATATGCGCCTGGAATGGTCCGTTGTGCGGGAACGGGACGCAAGTTGCTCGGAGAAGTTGAACAGTTGAGCTGTGGGGTCCCCGAAGGGGATGGAAACCCGGCGAAGTTGGGTAAAAAGGCTGTGGTGGCCCCACTGTTCATGATTCCCTCGTAACCGTCAAAGCGGCCCTCGTACGTTCTCGTGGGCACGTGCCGGCCCTCCCCTTCAGCGCCGGCCTCACCTCCTTTTGCGTGTTAGCGGAGCCGACCCATGCTCACGACCCTGAACACCGCCTACACCGACACGCGCGCGGACGACCTGGCCTGGGCCCTCGGCCGTGAGCCGTTGCCCGCGCTCGCCACGCTCGACATCGAACTTGCGGGTGCCCAGCTCCAGTTGAGGCTCCTCGGCGCCTCGCACCAGGTACTCCTGGCGGAGGAGCAGGGCAGCTGCTCCGAGACCGTCGCCTGTATTCCGGGCAGCAGCACCCCGCTGCCGCTCGGCGTCGCCAAGCGCGTCGGCGACTGGGAGTACGAATTCGCGGCACACGTCGAGACCCTCTCCGAGGGCTCGTTCGCGGGCCGCGCGCAGGAACTCATCGCGCTGGTGTCCGACCATCCCAACGGCCTCGTCGGGGTGTTCCCCGGCAGCCCGCACGCCTTCACCGCACTGCTCGCCCACCGGCAGGAGGGCCAGGTGCGCTGGCGCACCTGGCACGCCTATCCGCAGGAGGGTCAACTCGTCGTCACCCGGACCCGGGTGGGAGTGCGGATCCCCGCCGCGATGCTGTGACGCCGTGGCCCGCAATCCATGCGCGCACCGGCCCACTTACACACGTGTGGGTGACTGGACGGAGTTGCGCGGTGACGTAGCGTTCCCAACGTGATCGACCCGCGCACCTCCATCCCGTCCCGCGTCCCACGCGCCCGGAGCGAGGAGGGCAAGGCACCCCTTCCCGTGGCCCCTCTTCCCGTGAAGCAGGCGACGGGGCGGTTCCTCGTGCTCGCGGGCGTCTTCCTCTGCGCGGCCTGCGGACTCGTGTACGAACTCGAACTGGTGGCGCTCGCCTCGTACTTGATCGGCGACTCGGTCACCCAGGCGTCCGTCGTCCTGTCCGTGATGGTCTTCGCGATGGGCATCGGCTCGCTCGCGGCCAAGCGGCTGCGGCTGCGGGCCGCCGCCGGGTTCGGCGCGGTCGAGGCCGCCCTCGCGCTGGTCGGCGGGTGCAGTGCGATGGCGCTGTACGCCGTGTTCGCCTGGACCGGCGACTGGGGCGGATCCTGGGCGGGCGGCTCGCGCTACATGCTCGTCGGGTTCTCCCTCGCCATCGGGGTGCTCATCGGCGCCGAGGTGCCCCTGCTGATGGTGCTCATCCAGCGGATCAGACGGCAGGACGCGGGCGGTGCCGTCGCCGACCTGTTCGCCGCCGACTACGTGGGCGCGCTAGTCGGCGGGCTCGCCTTCCCCTTCCTGCTGCTGCCGATGCTCGGGCAGCTGACGGGCGCGCTGCTGACCGGCGCGGTCAACGCGCTCGCGGGCGGCGCCCTCGTACTCGGCCTGTTCCGCAGGGACCTGACGCGCCGGGGCCGCTGGACGCTGCTCGTGGCGAACGTCGTCGTGCTCGGCCTGCTGGCCTGTGCCGCGGCCCTCGTCGACGACTTCGAGCGCGCCGCCCGGCAGGCCATGTACGGCCACGACGTCCGCGTCGCCGTGCAGACCGGCGTACAGGAAGTCGTCCTCACCGGAGGGAAGCACGAGCCGCTCAATCTGTATCTCGACGGGCGCCTGCGCGTCAGCGGCCGGGACGAGCAGCGTTACCACGAGGCCCTGGTGCGGCCCGCGATGGCCGGACCGCACGCGCGCGTGCTCATCCTCGGCGGTGGTGACGGCCTCGCCGCCCGCGAGGTCCTGCGCTTCCCCGGGGTACGTCGGGTGGACATCGTCGAGATCGATCCGGGCGTCGTCCGCCTCGCCAGAAACGATCCGCCGCTCAGCGCGCTCAACGGGCACGTCTATCAGGACCCGCGCGTGCGGGCCGTGACCGAGGACGCCTTCCACTGGCTGCGCGGGCCCCACGCCCCGTACGACGTGGTGATCTCCGATCTGCCCGACCCGGGGATCACGGCCAGCACGAAGCTGTACTCGCAGGAGTTCTACGGCCTGGCGGCCCAGGTCCTCGCCCCGGACGGGCGGCTCGCCGTGCACGCCGGGTCGCTGTCGTCGCGGCCCCGCGTGTTCTGGACGGTCGACACGACGCTGCGCGCGGCGGGCCTGCGGACGGTGCCGTACTGGGTGGGCGCGGGCGCACCCCCGGCCCCGGCCGGGCGGCGGCACGGGGCGTGGGACCGGCTCACCGGGATCACCGACGGGCCCGACCGGACCCTCGACGGGACGCGGGCACCGAGCGACTGGGCTTTCGTGCTCGCGGGCCACCGGCCGCCGCCTCAGGGTGCGGTGCCGCGCGAGCAGGTACGGGCGGCGGAGCGATCGAGGATCACCGGGCTCGCGCCGTCGACCTTGGTGCATCCGCGGTACGCCGACTGAGGCGGTACCCCGAGTGAGGCGGTACGCCGACCGTGGTGGTACCCCGGCCGAGGCGCTACGCCCACCGACTACGTGCCGAACGCGGGACGGGTGGGGCCGGGCGTGGGTAGGCTCGGTCAGCATGGAGCATGAGGTGTTCGTTCCGGTTCCGGCGGAGTCGTTGAGGGGCGCGCTGGCAGCCCCGGAGTTGGTGGCGAGGGCGGTGCCCGGCCTTCAGCGGGAGGCCTCCGGCGACGGCGGCAGGCTGAAGCTCCGCATCGGCGGCCACACCATCACCTACCGCGGCTCCCTGCGCGTCACCGAGACGCAGACCGGGGCGTTCGCGGTCGAGGGCGACGGCGCCGAGGCGCGGGGCACGGGTTCCGTGAAGTTCGCGGTGACGGTGCGGGTCGCCGCGGTGCCCGGGGGCTCGAACGTCACGTTCGTGGCGTCGGGCAGCGGGGACGGCCGGGTCGCCGAACTCGACGACGACGCCGTGCAGTCCGCGGTCCGCCGCCTCCTGAGCCGGTTCGCGGAGGCACTCGGCACGGCGGCGGAGCCGGGGACGGACCCGGAGGCGGACGACGCGACCGGCCCGGAGAGCTCCGCCGATGCCGCCGCTGACGACGTGGACGACACAGGTGACGTCGACGAGGCCCACAGCTCCGTCTTCGAGACCGAGATCCCGCCGCCCGCGCTCGCCCCCTTCGCGGAGCTGGGACCCGAGGGTGCCGCGGCCGGCGAAGACATCGGGTTCGATGCCGACGTGCCGCCCGCCGAGGCCGCCCACGCCCGCCGGACGATGATCGGCCGCAGCGCCGAGGAGGTCGACCACGCGCCGCCGCGCGGCCGGTACGCGCCGGTGCCCGCGCCCGAGTCCACGACAGCCACCGCCACGCTGCGCTGGGCCGCGCCCGCCGCCGCCGTCGTGGTCGCTTCCGCGATCGTCGTCGGCCGGGTACTGCGCCGCCGGCGCTGATCGAAAAGTAAGGTCGGCCCGTGACTACCCAGGAAACGACGCTGACCGCGGGTGACGCGGAAGTGACCGTGCAGCCGGGCAACGGCTGCCGCGTGAGCAGCCTGCGGATCGGCGGCACCGAACTCCTCCGACAGGGGGAGCGGTACGGCTGCTTCCCGATGGTGCCGTGGTGCGGCCGCATCAGGGACGGCAGGTTCCGGGACGGCGGGCGGACGTACCAGATGCCCCTGAACTCGCCGCCGCACGCCATCCACGGCTTCGCCCGCGACGCCGAGTGGACGACCGCCCGCGTGAGCGCCGACGAGGCCGTCTTCACGTACGACCTCGCCGAGCCCTGGCCCTGGACCGGGCGCGTCACGCAGATGGTGCGCCTCGCCGAGGACTCCCTCACGCTGACGCTCGGCATCGAGACGTACGGCGACTCGTTCCCCGCGCAGGCCGGCTGGCACCCCTGGTTCAACCGGGTCCTCGACGGTTCCACCGACGGCGTGCACGCCGACTTCTCCCCGGCCTGGCAGGAGGAGCGCGGCGACGACCACCTCCCCACCGGCAAGCGCGTCGACCGCACGGACGGCCCTTGGGACGACTGCTTCGGCATGCCCGACGGCGTCGACGTGACCCTGACCTGGCCGCGCCGGCTCGAGGTCAGGATCACGAGCCGGGAGCAGTGGGTCGTCGTCTACGACGAGCAGGAGGCGGCCGTGTGCGTGGAGCCGCAGACCGGCCCGCCGGACGGCCTGAACACCCTGCCGCGCCTCGTCACCCCGGTGGACCCGCTGGAGGCGTCGGCCACCTGGACGTGGCGAACGCTCTGAGCCGGAGCCCAGGACCGGCCGTCTAAGCTCGTAGCCATGACGAACGACGTGCGCGACGCGCTTCTCCAGCAGATCAAGGACAAGGCCGTGGTGCACGGCAAGGTGACGCTCTCCTCCGGTCTTGAGGCGGACTACTACATCGACCTGCGCCGCATCACCCTCGACGGCGAGGCCGCCCCGCTGGTGGGCCAGGTGCTCCTCGATCTGACCGCCGACCTCGACTTCGACGCCGTCGGCGGCCTGACGATGGGCGCCGACCCGGTCGCCGGCGCCATGCTGCACGCGGCCGCGGCCCGGGGCGAGCGCCTCGACGCCTTCGTGGTCCGCAAGGCCGCCAAGGCGCACGGCATGCAGCGCCGCGTCGAGGGTCCGGACATCAAGGGCCGCCGCGTCCTCGTCGTCGAGGACACGTCCACCACCGGCGGCTCCCCGCTCGCCGCCGTCGAGGCCGTGCGCGAGGCCGGTGCCGAGGTCGTCGGCGTCGCCACGATCGTGGACCGCGCCACGGGTGCCGCCGAGAAGATCACCGAGGGCGCCGGGGTGCCGTACCTGTTCGCGTACGGCAAGGACGAGTTGGGCCTCGACTGAGGCAGGCCGGACGGGCCGGCCGATAACGGGCCGGACCCAGTACGCGACCAGTACTGGAGCTGTCCGGCAAGTCTGGAAAGATGGGGGCGACGATGACGTCGCCATCCGGGGCCGATCCAGACGAGAGGCCCCAGGTCAGGGTCTGACAGCACACACCCGCACATCCCAAGGAGCGGACACATGCCCATCGCAACTCCCGAGGTCTACGCCGAGATGCTGGACCGCGCGAAGGCCGGCAAGTTCGCCTATCCGGCCATCAACGTGACCTCCTCGCAGACCCTGAACGCTGCGCTGCGCGGCTTCGCGGAGGCCGAGAGCGACGGCATCATCCAGATCTCCACCGGCGGTGCGGAGTTCCTGGGCGGCCAGTACAACAAGGACATGGTGACGGGCGCGGTGGCGCTCGCCGAGTACGCGCACATCATCGCCGAGAAGTACGACGTCACCGTCGCGCTGCACACCGACCACTGCCCCAAGGGCAAGCTGGACGGCTATGTGCGCCCGCTGCTCGACATCTCCGCCGAGCGCGTCAAGGCCGGCCGCAACCCGCTGTTCCAGTCCCACATGTGGGACGGCTCCGCGGAGACCCTCGCCGACAACCTGGCCATCGGCCAGGAGCTGCTCGCGAAGGCCGCTGCCGCGAAGATCATCCTCGAGGTCGAGATCACCCCGACCGGCGGCGAGGAGGACGGCGTCAGCCACGAGATCAACGACGAGCTGTACACGACCGTCGACGACGCGATCCGCACCGCCGAGGCCCTGGGCCTGGGCGAGAAGGGCCGCTACCTGCTCGCCGCGTCCTTCGGCAACGTGCACGGCGTGTACAAGCCGGGCAACGTCGTCCTGCGTCCGGAGCTCCTCAAGGACCTCCAGGAGGGCGTCGGCGCCAAGTACGGCAAGACGGCCGGGTCGCAGCCCTTCGACTTCGTCTTCCACGGCGGCTCCGGCTCCACCGAGCAGGAGATCGCGACGGCGCTGGAGAACGGCGTCGTGAAGATGAACCTCGACACCGACACCCAGTACGCCTTCACGCGTCCGGTCGCGGACCACATGTTCCGTCACTACGACGGCGTCCTGAAGGTCGACGGCGAAGTCGGCGTCAAGTCGCAGTACGACCCGCGCACCTGGGGAAAGTCCGCCGAGGCGGGCATGGCCAAGCGCGTCTCCGAGGCCTGCGCGAACCTGCGCTCCACGGGCACGAAGCTCAAGTAAGGCACGTTCTCTCGTACGTCACCGGGCCCGGCATCCCTTTCGTGGGGTGCCGGGCTCCGGCGTACCCGCAGGGTCACGACCGAGGCGGGCGCGGACGTGCTGGTCCGGGCGCTGGGCAGGCTCGCGATCACCGGCATGGAACACACCGCCGGTCATGGCGCAGACTGGAACACATGAGCCTTCACGAGAACCTTCTCGGGGGACCGCCCCCGACCGAGCTGCCCGACGACCCGGAGCCGCGCGAGCTCCTGGCGAGCGGCACGGCGCCCGCCGATGTCGCCGCGAAGTATCCGAAGTCCTCCCTCGCCTGGGCGCGCCTCGCCGACGAGGCGTACGAGCGCGGCAGCGTCGTCGAGTCGTACGCGTACGCCCGCACCGGCTACCACCGCGGCCTCGACGCGCTGCGCCGCAGCGGCTGGAAGGGCCACGGCCCGGTGCCGTGGGAGCACGAGCCGAACCGCGGCTTCCTGCGCGCCCTGCACGCCCTCGCGCGCGCCGCGCAGTCCATCGGCGAGCAGGACGAGTACGAGCGCTGCGCGCAGTTCCTCAAGGACTCCTCGCCCGCCGCGGCCCAGACCCTGGGCTAGATTCCCGGCTTCGTACAAGGCCCGCCCGTGACGATGTGACCGGGCGGGCCTTGCCGTTTCGGGGGACGATTGCGGAGGATGCCGGTGGGGACCGGGGCCCCCGTGCCGGAATTCGGCAGGGGCGGACCGCTACCCGGAGTACGTTCAAGGAGACAGCGATGTCCCACGAGGCTCACGAGTCGAACGAGCCAGAGACGCCGTATCTCGACTTTGCGGGAACCACCCCTTACGAGGACTACGTCCAGGCCGACGTCCTCACCCACCTCCAGCACACCCGCTCCGACGACCCCGGAGAGATGGTCTTCCTGGTCACGACCCAGGTGATGGAGCTGTGGTTCACGGTCATCGTCCACGAGTGGGAGACCGCGTCGCGGGCCCTGCGCGGCGACGACGTGCCGACCGCGGTGGCCGCCCTGAAGCGCTCCGTGCGCGAGCTGGACGCGCTGAACGCGTCGTGGCGCCCGCTCAGCCAGCTGACCCCCGCGCAGTTCAACTCCTACCGGGCCGCCCTCGGCGAGGGCTCCGGCTTCCAGTCGGCGATGTACCGGCGCATGGAGTTCCTGCTCGGCGACAAGTCCGCCTCCATGCTGGTCCCGCACCGGGGCGCGCCCCGCGTGTACGCGGAGCTGGAGAAGGCCCTTGAGGAGCCGAGCCTGTACGACGAGGTGCTGCGGCTCCTCGCCCGCCGCGGGCACCCCGTCCCCGAGAGCGTGCTCAAGCGGAACGTGGCGCTGAAGTACGAGCCGTCGCCCGCGGTCGAGGCCGTGTGGACCGCCCTGTACGCCGGTGACGAGGGCGACGAGCTCGCCCGCCTCGGCGAGGCCCTCACCGACGTCGCCGAGCTGGTGTGGCGATGGCGCAACGACCACCTGGTGGCGACCCGCAGGGCCATGGGCGCCAAGACGGGCACGGGCGGCTCCGCGGGCGTGGCCTGGCTGGAGAAGCGCGCCCGGAACAACGTGTTCCCCGAGCTGTGGACAGCGAGGTCCCATGTCTGACGTGACTGCCCTTGGCGAGAAGGCGCTGGAGCTGGACGCCGCCGACGAGCTGGGCAAGCTGCGCGAGCGGTTCGTCCTGGACGACGCCGGTGACACCGTGTACCTCGACGGCAACTCGCTGGGCGCGCTCCCCGCGCACGTGCCGGGGCGCGTCGAGGACGTCGTGCGCCGACAGTGGGGCGAGCTGCGCATCCGTTCCTGGACCGAGTCGGGCTGGTGGACGGCGCCGGAGCGGATCGGCGACCGGATCGCGCCCCTCGTCGGTGCCGCCGAGGGGCAGATCGTCGTCGGCGACTCGACCAGCGTCAATGTCTTCAAGGCGCTGGTGGGCGCGGTGCGCCTGGCCGGTGAGGGGCGCGACGAGATCCTCGTCGACGCGACGACGTTCCCCACGGACGGGTACATCGCCGAGTCGGCCGCCCGGATGACGGGCTGCACGCTGCGCCCGCTGACCCCCGCGGAGGTCCCGGGCGCGCTCGGCGACCGTACGGCCGCGGTGCTCCTCAACCACGTCGACTACCGCACGGGCCGTCTGCACGACCTGCCCGCGCTGACCGCCGCGGTGCGCGCGGCGGGCGCCGTGTCCGTCTGGGACCTGTGCCACAGCGCGGGCGCCCTGCCGGTCGGGCTCGACGAGCACGGGGTCGACCTCGCGGTCGGCTGCACCTACAAGTACCTGAACGGCGGCCCCGGTTCACCCGCGTACCTGTATGTGCGCAGTGATCTGCAGAGCCGCTTCGACTCGCCGCTGCCGGGGTGGAACTCGCACGCCGAGCCGTTCGGGATGCGGCCCTCGTACGAGGCCGGGGACGGGGCGGTGCGGGGCAGGGTCGGCACCCCCGACATCCTGTCCATGCTCGCCCTGGAGGCGGCGCTCGACGTCTGGGACGGGGTGTCGGTCGACGCGGTGCGCGCCAAGTCGCTCGCGCTGAGCGACTTCTTCCTGGAGTGCGTCGAGGCGTACGTGCCCGCGGGCCGGGTCGAGTCCGTGACGCCCGCGGCGCACGCCGAGCGCGGCAGCCAGGTGGCGCTGCGCGCCGACGACGCCGGGGCCGTCATGGAGCGGCTGATCGCGGCGGGTGTGGTCGGTGACTTCCGCGCCCCGGACGTGCTGCGGTTCGGCTTCACCCCGCTGTATCTCGGGTTCGCCGAGGTGGAGCGGGCCGCGCGGATCCTCGCGGATCAGCTGGCGGCCGCGGAGGCGTAGGAACGCCTGAGGTGGTGTAGGAACGCCTCAGGCGGTGTAGACGCCCGCTTCCGCCGCCGCGACGGCGGCGTCGGCGGCCTGGTCCGCGTCGGCTTCGGTCGGCGCGGATCCGGCCGTCAGGAGCTGGTAGTAGAGAGGTGCGGACACGGCCCGTACGACGGCCGCCGCATCCGTGCCGTCCCTCAACTCGCCGCGCCGCACGGCCTGTTCCACGCACGGCGCCCACTCGGCGACCCGTACCCCGTAGAAGCGGCGCAGGGCAGCCGACGTCTTGTCGTCGCAGGTGGCGGCGGCGATGACGGCCCGGAACAGGGCGCCCTGGCGAGGGTCGGCCAACGCGCGCCGCACCAGTCGGGCGTTGGCCCGCAGGTCGCCGCGCAGGGTCCCGGTGTCGGTGCGCGGCAGCGACTGCTCGGCCATGTCGGCGAGCAGATCGGCGACGAGCCCCGTGACCGACCCCCAGCGCCGGTACACCGTCGTCTTGCCGACCTCCGCGCGCCGTGCGACGTCCGCCAGGTCGAGATGGGCGAAGCCCTGTTCGGCGAGCACGTCACCGGCGGCGTCGAGGACGGCGGCGCGGACCCGTGCCGTGCGCCCGCCGGGACGGACGGTGCCGGGCTCTGCCTGCACGGCGCCGGGTTCCGTCCGTGTGGTGCCGGGCTCTGCTTGTTCGGGCATACGGCCCAGGGTAACGGCACAAGGGAACCGTTTATGCGGTTACGGTGTGTGTCCGCCCACGTCACCGGCCTGGTAGCGTCCGCATACTTTCCCATTCCGCTACTTTCCAATTCCGCCGTGACGCTGAGAGGTTGGAGCATGCCGGACGACGACGCCGCCCGCGACGAGGCCGAAGAGGCATCGGCCTTCTCGCACCCCGTGGTCCCGCCCGACGTCACCGCCGCGTACGGGGATCACCCGGACCAGGTCGTCGACTTCTACGCGCCCCGCGACGGGGCGGACTCCGCGCCCCTGGTGGTGCTCCTGCACGGCGGCGCGTGGCGCGCCCCCTACGACCGGCAGCACCTCACGCCGTTCGCCGACTTCCTGGCGCGGCGCGGCTTCGCGGTCGCCAACATCGAGTACCGGCGCGGCAGTTCACTGCCCCAGCAGGGCGGCACCGGTCCGGTGGCCGGACGCTGGCCGGAGACGTTCGACGACATCGCCGCCGCCCTCGACGCCCTCCCCGGCCTCGTACGGGCCGTGCTGCCGCAGGGCGACCCGCGGCGCACCGTCGTCGTGGGGCACTCGGCGGGCGGGCAGCTCGCGCTGTGGGCCGCGGCGCGGCATCTGCTGCCCGAGGACGCGCCCTGGCGCACCGCCGCCCCCGCACCGTTGCGCGGCGTCGTCGCGCTCGCCCCGATCGCCGACTTCGGGACGGCCCGCGACCTCGACGTCTGCTCCGGCGCGCCCGCCCAATTCCTGGGCGGCGAAGCCGTGTTCGACGAGCGTCTGCCGTACGCCGACCCGGCCGCGCTGCTGCCCACGGGCATCGCGACGGCCCTGGTGCAGGGGCGCACGGACACGACGGTGCCCTTCGCGGTCGCCGAGGCGTACGCGGACGCGGCGGCGAAGGCGGGCGAGGTCGTGGGGCTCACGCTCCTGGAGGGCGTCGGCCACTTCCCCCTGATCGACCCGGCCGCCGACGCGTGCGCCGTGGTGGCGGAGGAGATCGCCCAGCTGGCGTGGTGACGCCCGGCCCGGGCGGGAGCGTGTAGTACCTGCGACGGAGGGCCCAGGACCCTCCTCGCGTGGGACGCGGCCGGAGCCGGCCGCCGCATACCGTGCTGTACGTGACCGAGACCCAGACCCAGACCCAGACGATGCCGGCGGGGGCCAAGAGCCGCAGCCCCGAGTACCGTCTCGCCGCCGGCGCGCTGAGCGGCCTGCGGCAGGACCTGTTCAAGGATCCCTTCGCCTACCGCCCGCTGCCGCCGTGGTCCCCGGACGGCCCGCTGCTGCGGCGGCTGCCGGAGCGCGTGCGCCGCTACGCGGTGTGGACGCCGCACGCGGTGGTCGTGGGCGCCGCCCTGTTCACGGTGATGCTCTCGCTCACCGTCGGGGAGTCGATGGGCGGCGGCCTCCTCCACGCGGTGGCCGGCTTCGTCCCTGCGGTCGCCGTGGCGATGACCCTGCTCAGGCCGGTCGGGGCGTGGTGGATATCCCTCGTGTCGACGCCGTTCGTCGCGGTGCTCGGCGGGGAGGGGTTCGGCGCTCCGTGGGCGCCCGCCGGGTTCTTCGCGCACATCGTCGTGATGACGGTGGTCGCCGCCAGGACCCGGCCGCGCACGGCGGCCTGGATGTGGGCGGGGACGGCCGCCTTCGGCTTCTTCGCGTCGGTCCTCTGGTACTCCATGGACTCGGACACCGGGCCGATGCTCGTCATCTCCGCGCTCGCACTGCTCGTCACCACGACGGTGCACGTCAGGCGCGAGGCGAAGGTGGAGATGACCGCGCAGCGCCAGGTCACGGCCGTGGAGCGGGACAAGCGCACGCTCCTGGAGGAGCGCACGAACATCGCCCGCGAGCTGCACGACGTGGTCGCGCACCACATGTCGGTCGTCGCGATCCAGGCGGAGGCCGCGCCGTACCGCGTGGAGAACCCGCCGCCCGAGCTGGAGCAGGCCTTCGTCACGATCCGCGAGAACGCGGTGGCGGCGCTCACCGAGCTGCGCCGGGTCCTGGGCGTCGTACGGGCCGAGGATTACGAGGCGCCCGACGCCCCGCAGCCCACGCTCGCCGACCTCGGCCGGCTCCTGGAGAACGTCCGGGAGGCCGGGCTCCGGGTCGGGCAGACGGTCACCGGCGCGGTGCGCGACCTGCCGCAGGGCGTCGAGCTGTCGGCGTACCGCATCGTGCAGGAGGCGCTGAGCAACGCGCTGCGGCACGCGCCCGGCGCCGAGGCGCGCGTCGAGGTGTCGTACGTCCTCGGGGGGCTCGGCCTGCGCGTCGTGAACGGCCCGCCGACCGGCCTGGTCAAGCCCTCGCCGGGCGCGGGCCACGGCATCACGGGCATGCGGGAGCGCATCGCGATGCTGAGCGGCGAGATGACGGCTGGCCCGACGGCTGACGGCGGCTACGAGGTGGCGGCGTTCGTGCCGGTGGCGACACCGGAGCCGGAGCCCGCGCCGCAGCCGACGACGGCGACGGCGACGGACCAGTCGGGGGACCCCGCATGACCATCCGCGTAGTGATCGCCGACGACCAGATGATGGTCCGCGAGGGCTTCTCGGTCCTGCTCAACGCGATGCCCGGCATCGAGGTCGTCGGCGAGGCGGTCAACGGCCGCGAGGCGATCGCCCGGGTCCGTGAACTCTCCCCGGACGTCGTCCTCATGGACATCCGCATGCCGGAGCTGAACGGCATCGAGGCCACCCGCGAGATCGCCGCCATGGACGGCGCCGCGAAGGTGCTCGTCCTGACCACCTTCGACCTCGACGAGTACGTCTACCAGGCGCTGCGCGCCGGTGCCTCCGGCTTCCTCCTCAAGGACGCCTCGGCCCGCCAACTGGCCGACGGGGTAAGGGTGGTGGCCGAGGGCGAGGCGCTCCTCGCCCCCTCGGTCACCCGCCGCCTGATCACGGAGTTCTCCAAGCTCGCCGAGACCCCGAAGCTGCCCGCGGTGGCGAACCCGGGGGCGTTCGGCGAGCTGACGGAGCGCGAGACGGAGGTGCTGGTGCTGATCGCCCAGGGCCTGTCGAACGCGGAGATCGCCGGACGGCTCGTGGTCGCCGAATCCACCATCAAGACCCACGTCAGCAGGGTCCTCGTCAAGCTGGGCCTGCGGGACCGCACCCAGGCCGCGGTCTTCGCGTACGAGGCGCGGCTGGTCAGGCCCGCGTAAGCCGTCGGCGTACAGGCGTGAGCAGTCGGCGTGCAGAGGGGGGCGTCAGCTCAGGGGGCCGAGGTCGAGCGTCTCCCGGTGTGCGTGCCACCTCTTCATCAGGCCCTTCAGCTCGCTGTCCAGGAACGCCATGAACGCCGCCGTCTCCGCGAGGCGCAGGCCCGCGGGGCTGTCCGGCCCCAGTGATTCCACCCCGTCGCGCAGGACCTTCTCCCAGCGCGCCAGGAGCTGGTCGCGGCGGGTGAAGGTCTCGAACCACAGGTCGTTGTGCAGCCGGTAGCGGTCGCGGCGCGAGCCGGGCTCCCGCTCGCGTCCGACCATGCCCGCCTGTGTCAGATAGCGCACCGCGCCGGACACCGCCGCCGGGCTGATCTGCAGCCGCTGGGAGAGCTCGGCGGAGGTCAGTGCGCTCTCGTCGGAGGCGAGCAGCGAGGCGAAGACGCGGGAGGCCATCCGCTGCATCCCGGCCTCGGTCATCTCCGCGGCGAACCGCTCCACGAAGCGTGACACCGCCGCCTCGCCGCCGTCCTGGCTCGCCCCGGTGCCGCTGTCGCCGTCCTTCGTCGCGCTCATGTCCCGATCATCTCCCCTGGGTGATGTGCAGCCTCAAGTTTATACGCTTCCTTAACTTCACAAGTTTGTGAAAGTAGCGTACGTTCTGAAACATGACGAAGGCAATGACCGTCTCCGGACTGCACAAGTCGTTCGGCAAGACGCACGCTCTGGACGGCCTCGACCTGGACGTCGAGGCCGGCGAGGTGCACGGCTTCCTCGGCCCCAACGGTGCCGGGAAGTCCACCGCCATCCGCGTCCTGCTCGGCCTGCTGCGCGCCGACTCCGGCGCGGTGCAGCTGCTCGGTGGCGACCCCTGGGCCGATGCCGTCGCCCTGCACCGCAAGGTCGCGTACGTGCCGGGCGACGTCACGCTGTGGCGCAACCTCAGCGGCGGCGAGGTCATCGACCTCTACGGACGGCTGCGCGGGGGACTCGACAAGGCGCGCCGGGCGGACCTGATCGAGCGGTTCGAGCTCGACCCGGCCAAGAAGGGCCGCACCTACTCCAAGGGCAACCGGCAGAAGGTCGCGCTGGTCGCCGCCTTCGCGTCCGACGTCGACGTCCTCATCCTCGACGAGCCGACCTCCGGCCTCGACCCGCTGATGGAGGGGGTCTTCCAGGCGTACGTCAAGGAGGCCGCCCGCGAGCGGGGCCAGACCGTGCTGCTGTCGTCGCACATCCTCAGCGAGGTCGAGTCGCTCTGCGACCGGATCAGCATCATCCGCAAGGGCCGTACCGTCGAGACCGGCTCCCTCGGCGAGCTGCGGCACCTGACGCGCACCAGCGTCACCGCCGAACTGGCCTCCGCGCCCGACGGACTCGGCCGACTCCCCGGCGTGCACGACCTCGACGTCCAGGGCCTGCGCGTCAAGCTCCAGGTCGACAGCGACAAGCTCGACGCGGTGCTCCGCTCGCTCACGGGGTCCGGCGTGCGGTCGCTCACCAGCACCCCGCCCACGCTGGAGGAGTTGTTCCTGCGGCACTATCAGGACGACGGGGTTGACGGTGCGGACGGGACCGGCGCCCGCGCCGCCGAAGGGGCGATGTCGCGATGACCGCCGCCGTGGCCGGCGCGCGCTTCGCCCCCCGCGCCGCCGGAGCGCGTCAACTCGCGGGAACGGGAACCCTGTTGAGGCTCGCGCTGCGCCGCGACCGCGTCATGATCCCCGTCTGGGTCGCCGTCATCCTCATGATGGTCCTGTCGATGCCGGGCTCGCTGAAGAGCGTCTACAGCACCGCCGTCGAGCGCGCCGACCTCGCGCAGTCGATGGCCACGAACAGCTCGATGCGCGCCCTGTACGGGCCGGTCTTCGCCGACTCGATCGGCGGACTCACCGCGTGGCGCATCGGGGTCTACGGGGGGCTGTTCGCGGCCATCATGAGCCTGCTCATCGTCGTACGGCACACCCGTGACGAGGAGGAGAGCGGGCGGCAGGAGCTCGTGTCCTCGGCGATGGTGGGGCGGCGCGCCCCGCTGACCGCCGCCCTGCTCGCGGCGCTCGTCGCCGACGCGGCCACCGCCCTGCTCGTCGCGGGCGGCCTCGCCTCCCAAGGCGGCGGCGGGGCACTGGCGTTGGGGCTCGCGATCGCGGGGACCGGCATGGTGTTCGCCACCATGGCGGCGATCGTCGCGCAGCTCACGGAGAGCGCGCGCCTCGCCAAGGGCCTCACGTCGGCGGTGCTCGGCCTCGCGTTCGTCCTGCGCGCGGCCGGGGACTCGGGGACGGCGGCCGGTTCGTCGGCACTGACCTGGCTGTCGCCGCTCGGCTGGCTGGAGAACACGCGGGCGTTCGCGGACGAGCGCTGGTGGGTGCTGCTCCTGTCCGTGGCGGGGGTGGCCGCGCAGGGTGTGGTCGCGTACGGGCTCGCGGGGCGGCGTGACATCGGGATGAGCTTCCTGCCGAGCCGCCCCGGACCCGCCGAGGGCCGGCTCGGCACGGCGGGCGCACTCGCCTGGAGGCTCCAGCGCGGCAGCGTGTTCGGGTGGAGCGCCGGCTTCCTCGTCACCGGCATCGCGTTCGGCGGGATGACGCAGGGCGCGACCGATCTCGTCGGCGACAACCAGAAGACGCGCGACATCATCGAGCGGATGGGCGGCCAGTCCGGCGTCACGGACGCGTTCCTCGCCACGATGGTCGGCATGCTCGGGATGGTCGCCGCGCTCTACATCGTCTCGTCGGTCCTCCGCCTCAGCGGCGAGGAGACCTCGCAGCGCGCCGAGCCGGTCCTCGCGGCGGCGGTCGGCCGGCTGCGGTGGGCGGCGGGCCATCTGGTCATCGCGTTCGGCGGGTCCGCACTGATCATGGTGCTCGGCGGGCTCGGCCTCGGGGTCGGCTACGGCAGGAGCTTCGGCCCCGTCCTGGGCGCCTGCCTCACGCAGCTCGCCGCGATCTGGGTCATCGGGGGCCTCGCGGTGCTGCTGTTCGGGGTCTTCCCGAGGGCGGCGGTGGCGGCCTGGGCCGTCGCGGGCGTCGCCCTCCTGATCGGCTGGATCGGCCCGGCGTTCGACCTCCCGCAGCCGGTCATGAACCTCTCCCCGTTCGGCCACCTGCCGAAGCTGCCGGGCGGCGAGATGGCGTGGACCCCGGTCCTGACCCTGACGGCGATCGCGGTGGTCTTCGTCGCAGCGGGCCTGACGGGCCTGCGCCGCCGCGACCTGTCGAACTGACCGGCCCCGTCACCGGGGCCGACCGACCGCGTCACCGGGGCTGACCGACCCCGTCACTTGGGCAGGGTCAGCCCCCACGCACCCGCCCGCACCGTCCACGTGCGGGTGCGTACGGGGCCGCCGACCACCTGGTCCGCGCGGTAGCGGAAGTCCGGGCCCGACACCGTCACCGTCTGGGCGAGGACCCGCAGGGGTCCCGCCTCCGCGCCCACCGAGGACGGCCTGACCTCGACGCTGGCCCGGCCCGCCGTGTCCGGGACCACGCTCACGCCCTCGACCGGCCGGTCCAGATCGACCAGCGTCACCCCGTCCGCCTCGACCCGCAGCCGCTGCGGCCCCGGCGCGGGCGCGGTCGCGCGCGGCGGGCGCGCCGCGAGCGTGCGGACGAGGGACTGGCAGGTGCGCAGCCAGTGGTGCGCGGGATCGGAGCCCAGTGCCGGCGCCGGGTGCGCCACCGGCGGGATCCGCAGATGCCCGAGCACCACCCCGTCGGAGTCGTCGACGAGCAGATCGAGCCGCCGCTCGACGCCCTCCAGGGCCGCCCGCGCCGCCGCCACCGCCCCGGCCGGCACACCCAGGGAGTGCGCCAGCGAGACGCTCGCGCCGACCGGCACGAGCGAGAGAGCGGCCCCGGCAAGGTCGCGCTCGCGGTGCAGCAGCGCCACCGCGCGCAGCAGCGCCCGGTCGTCCCCGATCACCACCGGCCGTCGGGAACCCCTTCTGACCAGCGCCTTCGCGAATTCCTCCGGCCCGTCCGGCAGACACACCTTCACGGTCGCACCGGCGCCGAGCACGTCCTTCGCGATGCGTACCGACTCGCCGTCCGCACGTCGGGCGACCGGATCGACGACCACCAGTAGCTGGTCAAAAGCCGCCACCTCGGTCCTGCCTCGCTTCCTCGGGTAGCATCTTGGTGCAAGAGCCCCTTGCGCTATTGCGCCAGGGGCTTCGTCTATTCCGGGGCACACCAAGGCACACCCATACAGGCGGCTACGGCCCCTGACCTTGGTCTTGCCCCGCCCGGAAGGGGTGTACGCCTGTGCCCGCACTTGTGCTGCTCGGTGCTCAGTGGGGTGACGAAGGCAAGGGAAAGGCCACCGACCTGCTCGGTGGATCCGTGGACTATGTGGTGCGCTACCAGGGCGGCAACAACGCCGGTCACACGGTCGTCGTAGGCGACCAGAAGTATGCGCTCCACCTCCTCCCTTCCGGGATCCTCTCGCCGGAGTGCACGCCGGTCATCGGAAACGGTGTCGTCGTCGATCCGTCGGTCCTGCTCTCCGAGCTGAGTGGACTGAACGAGCGCGGCGTCGACACGTCGAAGCTGCTGCTCAGCGGCAACGCGCACATCATCACGCCGTACAACGTGACCGTCGACAAGGTGACGGAACGCTTCCTCGGCAAGCGCAAGATCGGCACCACCGGCCGCGGCATCGGCCCGACGTACGCGGACAAGATCAACCGCGTCGGCATCCGCGTCCAGGACCTCTACGACGAGTCGATCCTCACCCAGAAGGTCGAAGCGGCGCTCGAGGGCAAGAACCAGCTCCTCACCAAGGTCTTCAACCGGCGCGCCATCGAGGCGGAGCAGGTTGTCGAGGAGCTGCTCGGCTACGCGGAGCAGATCAAGGGCTACGTCGCCGACACCACCCTGATCCTGAACAAGGCGCTCGACGACGACAAGGTCGTCCTCTTCGAGGGCGGCCAGGGCACGCTGCTCGACATCGACCACGGCACGTATCCCTTCGTGACGTCGTCGAACCCGACCGCGGGCGGCGCCTGCACGGGTGCGGGCGTCGGCCCGACGAAGATCAGCCGCGTCATCGGCATCCTCAAGGCGTACACGACCCGGGTCGGCGCGGGCCCGTTCCCGACCGAGCTGTTCGACGAGGACGGCGAGGCGCTGCGCCGCATCGGCGGCGAGCGCGGTGTCACCACCGGCCGTGACCGCCGCTGCGGCTGGTTCGACGCGGTCATCGCCCGCTACGCGACCCGTGTGAACGGCCTGACGGACTTCTTCCTCACCAAGCTGGACGTGCTCACGGGCTGGGAGCAGATCCCGGTCTGCGTCGCCTACGAGATCGACGGCAAGCGCGTCGAGGAGCTCCCGTACTCCCAGACCGACTTCCACCACGCGAAGCCGGTCTACGAGTACCTGCCGGGCTGGTCCGAGGACATCACCAAGGCCAAGACCTTCGCCGACCTGCCGAAGAACGCGCAGGCGTACGTGAAGGCCCTGGAGGAGATGTCGGGCGCCCCGATCTCCGCGATCGGCGTCGGCCCCGGCCGCACCGAGACCATCGAGATCAACTCGTTCCTGTAGGCCGCGCGCCCCGGAACATCAGGCGCCCCTGCCCGGCTCGAAGGAGCCGGGCAGGGGCGCCTGCGTGTGTGCGGGTCCCGGCGGCTCAGCCGCGGCAGGCCGCGTAGCCGTCGGGGGAGGTGCAGGACAGGTGGCCGGCGCGGGCGATGACGCGGTCGGCGGCGCCCTGGGTGAGGAAGTCGAGGAAGCTGTCGGCCAGGGAGCCGTCCTGGGGGTTGCCGATCGTGTACGCGTGCTCGACGGCGTGGAAGGGGTAGCCCTTCGTGATGTTCTCGCCGGAGGGGCCGAGGCCGTTCAGCTCCAGGGTGTGGGAGCCCTTGCGCGGGGTGCCCTCGGGCGGGGCCGCGTAGCCGATCGTGCCGTCGACCTTCGCGACCCGGTCGAGGAGGTCGGGCGTGTTGTGCTCCTCGCAGCGCAGCACCTTCGAGGTGGGCAGCAGGTCCTTGGTGCGGCAGTCGCTCGACGACGTCGAGAAGGAGTCGGGGCGGCCGAGGACGCGGGCCTCGAAGGCGCCGCGCGTGCCGGAGCTGCCGGTCCTGCGGACGGTGCGCACGGGCAGGTTGGGGCCGCCCACGTCCCGCCAGTTGGTGATGTCGCCGAGATAGAGCCGGCGGACCTGGGAGACGGTCAGGTTGGTGAGCGGCTTGCCGTGGACGACCACGGCGTCGCTGACGATCAGGGCGAACGCCATCGCGGCGACCTTCTCGCTGTGCAGCTTGCCCTCGGGGTCGCTCTCGGAGGTCGGGCCGTCGGAGAAGGCGATGACACCGGAGTGCTCGCCCGCCGAGTCCGAGGGGTCGGACTCCAGGAGCTGGCGGACGCCGGTGCCGCTCGAACTGGTCGCGACGGTGATCGTCGCGTCGTCGCAGTCGCGCGTGTACGCGTCGCGCAGCGCCTCCATCGCGGGCCGGAACGCGGACGACCCGGTGAGGGTGAGCGAACCCGAGGCGCAGCCGCGGGGCTGCGGGACCGGGTCCGGCAGTGTGGCGAGGACCAGCAGGATCGCCATGCCGGTGCCGAGGATCCCGACGGTCCAGCGGCCGAGCGCGCTGAACAGGGGCGGCTTGTCGTCGGGGTGGGCGCCCTGGTTGGGGTGGACGGTGCCGTCGTTGAGCCGGCCCTCGACGCCGACCTCGGTGCCCGCGTCGCCGCCGCGGAGCATCACGAGGAGCTTGTAGTAGTCGCCGCTGTTGAGGGCGACGGGCGGCAGGAGGAGGCTGTTCCCGCCCGGCTCGTGGACGGGCCGCGCGTCGAGCCTTATCTGCCGGGCGGTGTTCGAGGTGAGGGCGGGCTGCACCGGGTACGCGTCGGTGATGCGGCGCCCGGTGAACGTCACGGTCAGGCCCGCGGGCTGCGAGATGTAGTCGCCGTCGGTGATCGTCGCCGCGCCGTCGTTCTCGATCCGCAGGAGGACCAGGGTGGTGTCCTCGGTGATGTTGCGGCGCGGGATCAGCCCGTCCGGGCCCGGCAGGTCCTCCGATATGGCGCGGCTGAGCGGGATGTCCATCTGGATGCGGTGGCCGATCCGCTTGCTGTGCTGCTTGCGCCGCTCGACGTACCACAGCGCCAGGGACGCGGCGATGGACAGCACCGTCGTGGCGATGGCGACGAGGTTCTGTGCGTCCTTGAGCCAGCCCATGGTGTGAACTCCCCCCGGAACCTGATGGTGGAGTCACCGTAGGGGCTCGTGCGGCGGCACGGCGGACGGCGGCCGAGGTGTCGACCGCTGTTCGCCGTGCGTTCAGCCGCGGGGGGTGTGGGTCGTGCGGGTCACCCCTTGCTGTACGTCAGCTCGTCGCCGTTGTTCATGGTGCGGCGCAGCTCGCCCGACGGGAGCACCTCGACCGTGCTCGGCTTGCCCGGACTGCATGAACCGGAGGGGCCCGAGACGACGTCGGTGGCGCCGATGCGCAGCGTCCCTCCGGAGGCCGACACCAGCGTGCCCTGGAACACGCAGTGGTACGTGCCGCCGCCCTTGAGCGGGCCGTCCGCCGTCATCGACAGGACCGTGTCCCCGGGGCTGCCCTGCTGGATCCGCAGACTGCGCGTGTTGTGGCCCGTGGCGTTGTCGATGGCGGCGCTCCACGCGCCGAGGAACTCGGTCGGCACGTCCCCGCCCGCGGGCGGTTCGGAGGACTGGGGCGGCTGCGACGTCCCCGGGTCCTGCGAACCGGGCCCGCTCGTCGACGGTCCCTGGCTCGTGGACCCGTCCGACGTCGGCTGCTTGGAGTCCTCGTTCTGGGCCGCCGGCTTGCCGTCGTCCCTCATCAGCGCGTACACCGATCCGCCCGCGCCGAGCGCCACGACGAGCGCCACCACGATCAGCGCCGCCGAGGAGCGCCCGCTGCGCCGCGGCTCCGGCTGCGGCGCGCCGATGGGGACGACGCCGCCCGGACCGTACGGGGGCGTGGCGCCGGGACCGTAGGGCGGCGTCCCGTTCCAGCCGCCCTGCTGCGGGTAGCCGTAGACGGGCGCCTGGGGCTGCTGGTGCGGATACCCGTACGCGGCCGAGGCGGGCGGGGCCGCCGGCGGGAGCGCGGGGGCGGGCGGGCCCGAGGGGGAGACCATCGTCGGGAGGTGGTTGACAGGGGCGGCGCCGGGCTTGCCGGGCGGCGGAGGGGACGCCTCGTCGCCCCCGCGGCCCTCGTCGCCCCCGGCGCCGGTTTCGGCGGGCGCGGGCTTCTCCTTGGCGAGGCTGGGCGGCTGCTTCCCGGAGGCCGCCCCGGCCGCGCCGGTCGCACCGTCTGGGTCTTCTGTGTCGAGCAACTGCACGGCGTGCCGCCCCAGTTGGGCCACCAGGGCCCCCGGCAGCCACGGGTCGCGCGTGCGTCCGCCGTCGCCGAGCGTGTCCTCGGCGCCGGTCCGCTCCAGGAGCTGGTCCAGGGTCGGGCGTGCCGCGGGGTCCTTGCGCAGACAGTCCCGTACGAGTTCCTGGAGGCCCTCCGGGAGCTCGTCGAGGTCGGGCTCCTCCTGGGCGATACGGAACATCAGGGCGTGCACCCCGCTGTTGGCCGTGCCGAACGGCAGCGCGCCCGTCGCCGCGTAGGAGAGGACCGAGCCCAGGCAGAACACGTCGCAGGCCGGTGTGATCCGGTCGCCGCGCACCTGCTCGGGGGCCATGAATCCGGGCGAGCCCACCAGTGCGCCGGTCCTCGTGAGGCCGCCGTCCGTCACGGTCTCCAGGGCGCGGGCGATGCCGAAGTCGATGACGCGGGGTCCGTCGATCGTCACCAGGACGTTCGACGGCTTCAGGTCGCGGTGGATGAGGCCCGCGGTGTGGATGTCCTTCAGCGCGTGCGTGAGGCCCGCCGCGAGGATCCGGACGGAGCGCTCGGGCAGCGCGCCGTAGTCGTGCGAGACGACCGTCTGGAGCGAGGGCCCCGCCACGTAACCCGTGGCCACCCAGGGGATGTCTGCCTCGGTGTCCGCGTCGAGGACCGGCGCCGTCCACGCCCCGCCGACCTGTCGCGCGGCCTGCACCTCCAGCCGGAACCGGTTCCTGAACTCCTCCTGCTCGGCGAGCTCCTGGCGCACCAGCTTGACCGCGACCGTGCGCCCGCGGTCCGAGCGCGCCAGGAACACCTGGCCCATCCCGCCCGCCCCGAGCCGCGCCAGCAGCCGGTACGCACCGATGCGCTGCGGATCTCCCGCCCCCAGCTTCTCCATGTCGCGCCACCCTCCCCCATGTGTGACCAACATCCCGAGAATAGTGGGCGGTTGTGACACTGGGGGTGGGGCGGCGTCTACGGTTCCGTAACAGGGTCCGCCTTCTCGTGGAAAATTGTTTCCGCCAACCGGAACGATCTCGCGATCCGGTACGTACTACTCCACGACGCCGCACCACTTCACGACGCCCCACGACGACCACGTCACGACGTACCACTTCACGTCTACGACCTCCCCCGACCGAGGAGACCGTGTGCTGAACAGGACGCCAGTCGCCGTCCGCGCCCTCGCGCGCGCCACGCTTGCCGCCCGCCCCGTCGGACTCGACGAGAGCGAAGCCGCGGCCCCGCTGCTGCGCCACCACGGCCACAGCTATCTCGTGCCCGTCGAGATCTTCCAGGACTTCGCCGCCCTGCTCACCGACCCCCGCAGGCCGGGCGGCCCCCACCGCGCCCTGTGCGTCGGCGGCCGCCGCTGGTTCGGATACCGCTCGACGCACTTCGACACCCCCGCCCTGCGTTCGTTCCACGACCACGCGCAGGAGCGCGCGCCCCGCTTCGGCGTCAGGGAGCGGCTCTACCAGGACAGCGGGAAGCGGCAGTTGGAGCTCAAGGTGCGCGGCGCGGACGGCGGGACGGTCAAGCACCGGACCCGCCTGGGCGAAGGCGACCACGCCCTCGACGACACCCGGCGCCACTTCGTCGCCGGGGTCCTGCGCGGCACGTACGGGATCGGGGCGCCGCAGGAGCTCGCCGCCCGCGTCGTCACCGAGTACCGGCGCGCGACGTTCGTCGCCGACGGGCAGCGGTTCACCTGCGACGCGGGCCTCGTCGTGCGCGACGCGCAGGAGGGGCGCGCGGTGCGGGCGGACGGCGGGTGTGTGCTGGTGGAGACCAAGGCGTGTGCGGCGGGGAAGGCGGGTGCAGCGGGGCGGCCGACGGACGCGGACCGGCTGCTTGCGCGGTTCGGGGTGGCGCCCGTGGCGTTCGGCAAATACTGCGGCGGGCTCGCCGCGCTGCGGCCCGAGCTGGCGGCCGGGCCGTGGCGGGAAGCGGTGCGGACGCTGTTCCCCGGGACGGTGCCTCCGGGCGAGGGCGACAGTGTGTCGCGTTAGCCGCCGTCCCACAGACAGGACGCCGATGGCCCTTCCACCATGCGGACATTTACCCTCGGGCCCATGACCCCTCAGCCGAATCCCCAGGTCGGCGCTGCCGTGAAGGCCGCGGACCGTGCGCACGTGTTCCACTCCTGGTCCGCACAGGAGCTCATCGACCCGCTCGCCGTCGCCGGCGCCGACGGTTCGTACTTCTGGGACTACGACGGCAACCGCTACCTCGACTTCACCTCCGGCCTCGTCTTCACGAACATCGGGTACCAGCACCCGAAGGTCGTCGCCGCGATCCAGGAGCAGGCCGCCTCCCTCACGACCTTCGCGCCGGCGTTCGCCGTGGAGGCCCGCTCGGAGGCCGCACGCCTCATCGCCGAGCGGACCCCCGGCGACCTGGACAAGATCTTCTTCACCAACGGCGGCGCCGAGGCGGTGGAGAACGCCACCCGCATGGCCCGGCTGCACACGGGCCGCCACAAGGTGCTCTCCGCCTACCGCTCGTACCACGGCGCCACCTCCACCGCGATCAACCTGACCGGCGACCCGCGCCGCTGGCCGAGCGACCAGGGCTCGGCGGGCGTCGTCCACTTCTGGGCGCCGTTCCTGTACCGCTCCCCGTTCTACTCGGAGACCGAGCAGCAGGAGTGCGAGCGCGCGCTCCAGCACCTCGAGGACACCATCGTCTTCGAGGGCGCCGCCACCATCGCCGCGATCATCCTGGAGACCGTGCCCGGCACCGCCGGCATCATGACGCCGCCGCCCGGCTACCTCCAGGGCGTGCGCGAGCTGTGCGACCGGCACGGCATCGTGTTCATCCTCGACGAGGTCATGGCGGGCTTCGGCCGCACCGGCAAGTGGTTCGCCGCCGACCACTACGACGTCGTGCCCGACCTGATGACCTTCGCCAAGGGCGTGAACTCGGGCTACGTCCCGCTCGGCGGCGTCGCCATCTCCGGCGCCATCGCCGACACGTTCGGCAAGCGCCCCTACCCGGGCGGCCTCACCTACTCCGGGCACCCGCTGGCCTGCGCCGCCGCCGTCGCCACCATCAACGTCATGGAGGAGGAGCGCGTCGTCGAGAACGCCGCCCACCTCGGCGAGACGCTGATCGGCCCGGCGCTGCGCGAGCTGGCCGAGCGTCACCCGTCGGTGGGCGAGGTCCGTGGCCTCGGCATGTTCTGGGCCCTGGAGCTGGTGAAGGACAAGGCCACCCGCGAGCCGCTGACCCCGTACAACGCGGCGGGTGCGGCGAACGCGCCCATGGCGGCCTTCGGCGCCGCCGCCAAGAAGAACGGCCTGTGGCCCTTCATCAACATGAACCGCACCCACGTGGTCCCGCCGTGCAACGTCACGGAGGCCGAGGCCAAGGAGGGCCTCGCCGCGCTCGACGAGGCACTGACCGTGGCGGACGGCTACACCGCGTAGGGAAAGGGACACTCCGTGTCACTCCCCGTAGTGCGTAGGCTGACCAGCTGACCAGGACAGCCTCACCAGCTGACGACGCACTACGGGGGAGGGGACACCCACGTGCCCGGAACCGACGGCGGCGCTGCCGTCCAGCGCAGCACGCTGCGCCAGCAGATCGCCGACGCCCTGCGCGACGAGATCCTCGCGGGGCGGCTCGAACCGGGCCAGGAGTTCACGGTCAAGGAGATCGCCGAGCAGTACGGCGTCTCCGCGACCCCGGTCCGCGAGGCCCTGGTCGACCTGTCCGGGCAGGGCCTCCTGGACTCCGCGCAGCACCGCGGCTTCGCCGTCCACGAATACTCCCTCGCCGACTACCGCGGCATGATCGAGGCCCGCAGCCTCGTCACCGACGGCATCTTCCGCGGCCTCGTCGCCGACCCCGACGCGCACCACGCCACCCCCGCCGCCCTCGCCGGGGTCCGCCGCCGCGGCGAGGAGGCCGCCCGCGCGGCCACGGCCGGCGACCTGAACGTGCTGATCGGCTACGACCTGCGGTTCTGGCGCGAGCTCAGCGCCCTGTTCGGGAACCCGTACCTCTCCGACTTCTTCCACCGGCTGCGCGTCCAGTCGTGGATGTGCGCGGTCCCGCACCTGCGCCGCGTGGACGATCTCAGGGGCCACCTCTGGTCCGGGCACTGCGGCCTGGTCGACGCGCTCGCGGAACGGGACGCCCGCGCCGCGCAGGACATCGTCACCGCGTACAACGCGGACTCCCTCGCCCTCGTCGAGCGGCTGGCCGCGCGGTGAGTACGGAGCGGGCGGACCGCCCTGTCGTCGCGCGCGCGGGCGTCGTGGACCTCACCGTCGTCGTCCCCGCGTACAACGAGGAGCGCCGGCTCGGCCCCACGCTGGACGCGGTCACCGCGTATCTGAACAACAACAGCGGGGACGGCGGGGACGGCGGGAACCGGTGGGGTGACTGGGAGGTCGTCGTCGTCGACGACGGCTCCACCGACCGCACCCGCGAGATCGCGGAGCGCGCGGCGGCCGCCGCCCAGGAGGGCCCCGGCCGCACCCCCCGCATCCGGCTCGTCCGCAGCCCCCGCAACCGCGGCAAGGGCCACGCCCTGCGCCAGGGCGTCCTCGCCTCCCGTGGCCGCCGCGTCCTGGTCACCGACGCAGACCTCGCCGCGCCCATCGAGGAGCTGGAAGCCCTCGACAAGGCGCTCGGCGAGGGGCACGCGGCGGCGATCGGCTCCCGGGCCAGGCCCGGCGCGACGATCGCCCGCCGCCAGCACCGGCTGCGCGAACTCCTCGGCCGCACCGGCAACTTCCTGATACGCGCGACGACCGTCCCCGGCATCAGGGACACCCAGTGCGGCTTCAAGCTCTTCGACGGCGACCGGGCCCGCGCCGCGTTCGCCGCGGCACACCTGGACGGCTGGGGCATCGACGTAGAGATACTGATGTACTTCCGCCGCGCCGGCTGGCCGGTCGCCGAGGTACCCGTGCGGTGGTCGCACCAGGCGGGCTCGAAGGTCCGCCCCTTCGACTACCTGCGCGTCCTGGCCGACCTGGTGAAGCTCAGGGCGCGGGCGGTGCCGAAGGGCCACCTCCTCGTGGCGGCCCTCTTCCTCGTCCTGTCCGTCGCCCTGTACTCGGGCCGCTGGGCGGCGCCCGCCCACCGCTACCTCCCCGACTCCCTTCAGGACCAGAACCAGTGGGAGTGGTTCTTCGCGGTGACGGCGGACAGCGTCCGCCACCTCCACAACCCCCTCTTCACGACGTTCCAGGGCTTCCCGGACGGCGTGAACCTGATGGCCAACACCGCGATGCTGGGCCTGTCCGTCCCGCTCGCCCCCGTGACCTGGCTCTTCGGCCCCGCCGTCGCCCTGAACGTGGCGATGACGGGCGGCCTGGCCGCCACCGCGTTCGCCTGGTACCGGCTGATCCTGAAACGGCTCGTGCGGACCCGGTGGGCCGCCGCGACCGGCGCGCTCCTCGCCGCGTTCGCGCCCCCGATGATCAGCCACGCGCACGCGCACCCGAACTTCGTCGTCCTCTTCATGATCCCGCTGATCATCGAGCGGGCGCTGCGGCTGTGCGAGGGCAAGCGCGTGGTGCACGACGGCGTCGTCCTCGGCCTCTTCGCGACGTACCAGATCTTCCTCGGCGAGGAACCGCTCCTGCTCGCCGTGATCGGCATGGTGCTCTTCGCGCTCGCCTACGCCCTGGCGCGCAGGGACGTGGCGAAGGCGGCCTGGCGCCCGCTCCTGCGCGGGCTCGGGGTCGCCGCCGCGGTCGCGCTCCCGCTCATCGCCTTCCCCCTGTACTGGCAGTTCCTCGGCCCGCAGAGCTACAAGAGCGTGCTGCACGGCGACAACGCGGGCAACAGCCCCCTCGCCCTCCTCTCCTTCGCCGAGCGCTCCCTCGCCGGCTCCCGCGAGCGCGCCGCCGCGCTCGCCCTCAACCCGACCGAGCAGAACGCCTTCTACGGCTGGCCGCTCGTCGCGCTCGCCTTCGCGATCGTCGTACGGCTGTGGCGCGGCGCGGCCGTCAAGGCGCTCGCCTTCACGGCGGTCGCGGCGGCCTTCCTCTCCCTCGGCCCGAAGTTCCGCATCCCGCTGACCGACATCGTGCTGCCGGGCCCCTGGGCGCTCCTCGCCCACCAGCCCCTGTTCGAGTCGGTCATCGAGTCGCGGGTCGCGATGGTGTGCGCGCCCGCGCTCGGGATGCTGCTCGCCCTCGCGCTGGACCGCCTTGCCGCGGTGCGGGTGCCGTACCGGCTGCTCGGGCTCGCGGCGGTCGCCGCGGCGCTCGTGCCGATCGTCCCGGCGCCGCTCAGGGCGGTCGACCGGGCCGACGTCCCGGCGTTCGTCGCCGACGGCACCTGGAAGCGGTACGTCGGCCCCGGCGAGAGCCTCGTGCCGGTGCCGCTGCCCGACCCGGGCAACGCGGAGGCCCTGCACTGGCAGACCGAGGCCGGCCTCGGCTTCCGCCTCCCCGGCGGCTACTTCAACGGCCCGTACGGCCCCGACCACGTCGGCATCTACGGCGCCTCGCCCCGCTGGACCTCCAACCTGCTGCGCGACATCCGCTACTCGGGCCGCGCCCCCGAGATCACCGACGCGTGGCGCGCCCAGGCCCGCCGCGACTTCGCGTACTGGCACGCCGGCGTCCTCGTGCTCGCCCCGCAGGCGAACGACGGGGTGCTGCGGGCGACGGTCGACCAGCTGGTCGGCAGGGCCGGAACGTGGACCGGAGGCGTATGGATCTGGGATCTGAGCAATGTGCAGAGGGGGAGCTGAACCGGCTCCCCGCGCATTACGCTGCCTTTCCGCCTTTCATTACGGCCTTCACCACCGGAGGAGTCGCCTTGGCCTGTGACCTGTGGCTGGTCCCGCTCGTCGACGTGCTGTGCCACAGCCCCGACAACCCCTTCGCCGAGGAACTCGCGCTCTACGACAAGGCGTTGCACGAGGCAGGGCTGCCGCCGGTGCCGGTCTACTCGTACATGCCGGGACTCTCCGGTGACGTGGCCCCCGTCGCCGGCTTCGACTACGACGCGCTGCACTTCCTGCGCCGCGCGTACCTCCTCCAGATGTGCGGCCTCGCCGTCACCCCGGTCGACGACCTGGGCGGCGACTACGAGCAGCTCCTGGAGATGTTCGAGACGACGGCCCAGCAGTCGCACCTGGTCTGGCACTACGACCACGCGGGCGCGTACGTCCCCGTGGACTTCCCGAGCCCGCTGTCCAACGACGAACTCCTCGCCGGCGGCGGCCCCCTCGGCTCCTCCCACGCGCTCCTGCGGGAACTGGAGTACGTGGCCAGATCGATCGGCATAGACCCGGCCAACCCGCCGGCGACCCCGGTCCCGCCGGAGGGCCCCACGGCCCTGGAGGAACCGGCGGCCCCGGCCCCCCTCGACCACAGCCCCTTCGCCCGCGAACGCCACGTCTGGCTCGGCCTGCACGCGGCCGCGACCCGGAGCCTGGCCCAAGGCTCGATGATCATCTTCAGCTGAACCCGGAGGTTCTGCGCCCCGAAGGGACGCGGGGGACGGCACGACCAGCCACGACGCACGGACGGTCGACCACGGGCAGCTCGCCCCCGGCCGTCCGGCCCCCGAGCCGCGCGGAGCGCTCAGCGCGGCTCGGGCGGGCGCTGGCGGGGCATGTTCGGGCGGGCGCCCGGGGGGAGCGGGAAACGGCCCGGCGGCGGCTCCACGGGGCGGGTTCCCGGGGCGACGGAGGACTGCATCACCAGCGGCGCGGGACCCGAGCGGAACTCCACCATCCAGTCCGCCGTCTCCGCCCGCACCAGCTCCGTCACGTCGTCCGTGAAGCGCCGCAGCACCGACAGACACCGCTCGGCGGCCTCACTGGCCGTGCCCTCCGTCGGGCCGAGCACCTCCCGCACGCTCTCCGACGCCCAGTCGAACTGGAGCGCCTGGAGCCGCCGCTGCACCGCCTGGGCCGTGGCCACGTCCCTTATCCAGCCCGACGTGAGCCCGAAGTGCCGGTCGCAGGCCACGCACGCCACCGCGAGCAGCAGCGCCAGATACCCCCAGGGCGCGACGCCGCCGAGGGCCCCGGTCAGATCGAGCAGCGGCAGCGCCGCCCCCGACAGGGCGCCGACGACCGCGCCGCCGCGCAGCGCCCGCGCCCCGCGCCGCTTCCACACCCGGTCGGCGAGGTACCAGCACGCCGTGTCGAGCGCACCGCGCTCCACCCACCGGTAGAGCTCGTCGAGCCGCTCGGCGGGCTCGCCCCAGTCACCGACGGGGAAGGTCCGCCCGGTCAGGTCGCCCGGCCGCACCGCTTCACCCGTGCCGTCACTGCGCTCGCCCCGCGCGCCCCGCTCCTCCTGCGGCGGTCCCTCGGGCTGCATATCCGGCTGGCTCACCCGGCACTCCCTACGACTGGTCCTGGTCACGGATGGGGCGTAGACCGACCGGCAAATGGGGGGCGGCGTCGCGGGGGTGGGTGCGCACATCTGCGGCGTTGTCGTCAATCACCATGGCTCCGCCATGCCTCAATCCTCCGCCTTGCAGCCGCACGCACCCAGCCCCGCTCCTTCGCCCACCCCCCATTTGCCGGTCGGTCTCATGTGCAGAGCATCTTCCTACCGCCCAACGGGTGGCCAAGGACCCGTTTTCGCAGGATTTCCGCCCGGAAGTAGGTCTTGATCAGGTATAGGCAGGGTGCCCGACTCACTCGAAAGAGTGCAGCGAAAGGTGCCGGAGCGGGCGACACCCCGACCACGTAGGCTCGTTCCAGGGCGGAGACCCCGCCCGTGGTCGCAGGTCGAAACAGGACGCAACAGGAGCTGATCGTGATTCCCGGTGGTGGCCAGCCCAACATGCAGCAGCTGCTGCAGCAGGCCCAGAAGATGCAGCAGGACCTCGCCAAGGCTCAGGAAGAGCTGGGGCGGACCGAGGTCGAGGGCCAGGCCGGCGGCGGTCTCGTCAAGGCGACGGTGACCGGCTCCGGCGAGCTGCGCGGCCTGGTGATCGACCCGAAGGCCGTTGACCCGGAAGACACCGAAACCCTCGCAGACCTGGTCGTCGCGGCGGTCCAGGCGGCGAACGAGAACGCGCAGACGCTCCAGCAGCAGAAGCTCGGCCCGCTGGCCCAGGGCCTGGGCGGCGGAGGCATCCCGGGGCTTCCCTTCTAAGGAAGCCGCAGCGCAACTAACGTACGTACTACTCAGCGGCTGGCATGCTCAGCGGCACAGCACCACCAAGCAGAAGTCGGAAGGCACTCCGTGTACGAAGGCGTGGTCCAGGACCTCATCGACGAGCTCGGCAGGCTGCCGGGCGTCGGTCCCAAGAGCGCGCAGCGGATCGCCTTCCACATCCTCCAGGCGGAGCCGACGGACGTACGGCGTCTCGCGCAGGCCCTGATGGAGGTCAAGGCGAAGGTCCGCTTCTGCGCGACCTGCGGCAATGTGGCGCAGGAGGAGCTGTGCAACATCTGCCGCGACCCGCGCCGCGACCTGACGGTGATCTGCGTCGTCGAGGAGCCCAAGGACGTCGTCGCGGTCGAGCGGACCCGCGAGTTCCGCGGCAAGTACCACGTGCTCGGCGGGGCGATCAGCCCCATCGAGGGGGTCGGCCCGGACGACCTGCGGATAAGGGAACTCCTCGCCCGTCTCGCCGACGGCACGGTCACCGAGCTGATCCTGGCCACGGACCCGAACCTGGAGGGCGAGGCCACGGCGACGTACCTCGCCCGCATGATCAAGCCGATGGGCCTCAAGGTCACCCGCCTGGCCAGCGGGCTCCCGGTGGGGGGCGACCTGGAATACGCGGACGAGGTCACGCTCGGCCGCGCCTTCGAGGGGAGACGACTCCTAGATGTCTGACGCCACACTGAACGCCGTCAAGGACGATCCGGACGACTTCGCGGTCCAGATCTCGGACCAGATCGAGTCCTTCCTCGTCGCGGTCGCCGAAGTGGGCAAGGGCGACGAGCCGGACTCGGCCGTCCCCTTCCTGCTCCTCGAGGTCTCCCAGCTGCTCCTCGCGGGCGGCCGGCTCGGCGCACACGAGGACATCGTCCCCGACGAGCGCTACGAGCCCGATCTCGGCCCCGAGCCGGACGTCGACGACCTGCGCCAGAAGCTCGCCCGGCTCCTGGAGCCGATCGACGTGTACTCCGAGGTCTTCGACCCGTACGAGCCCCGCAAGGCCCCGGTCGCCTGCCGGATCTCGGACGACCTGGCCGACGTCATGGCCGATCTGCGCCACGGCATGGCCCACTACCGCGCGGGCCGCACCACCGAGGCGCTGTGGTGGTGGCAGTTCTCCTA
Source organism: Streptomyces sp. NPDC045026 (assembly GCF_056432625.1). Classification (NCBI taxonomy): domain Bacteria; kingdom Bacillati; phylum Actinomycetota; class Actinomycetes; order Kitasatosporales; family Streptomycetaceae; genus Streptomyces; species Streptomyces sp. NPDC045026. The sequence goes on along the minus strand of NZ_JBWKIS010000011.1, from coordinate 226,871 downwards.
CTTCTCGAACTGGGGCTCCACGGCCTCCGGCGCCCTGCGCGCGCTCCAGTCCCTGGTCGCGCACGTCCGCCTCAACCAGCCGCTGGACGACCTCGACGGCCTCGACACCGACGAGGACCTCGCCGAGGACGCCCTCGCCGAGGCCGCGGGCAAGGTCATGGCGGAGGAGATCGCGGGTCCGCTGGGGCTGCGTACGGTGAAATGACCTGTCCGGTGAAGTGACCCACCCCACTTTTCCGGTTGCCGGGCCGGGGCGGGGGCATGCGCCTGTCCGAGCGGCCGGAGCGTGAAGCCCTCACCGGGTTCCTATGCCCGGTGATCACTTCCTGGGCGGGACATCTCAGGATGTGGTATTCCATGGGCCGATTTCGGCCGCTCGTTAGACTGAGCCGACCGAGACAAACTGAGCGAGGAGCGCACGTGGGCCTTGTCGTGCAGAAGTACGGAGGCTCCTCCGTAGCCGATGCCGAAGGCATCAAGCGGGTCGCCAAGCGAATCGTCGACGCCAAGAAGAACGGCAACCAGGTGGTTGTCGTGGTGTCCGCGATGGGCGACACGACGGATGAGTTGATCGATCTCGCCGGGCAGGTATCCCCGATCCCTGCCGGGCGCGAATTCGACATGCTGCTGACCGCCGGAGAGCGGATCTCCATGGCCCTGCTGGCCATGGCGATCAAAAACCTGGGCCACGAGGCCCAGTCCTTCACGGGCAGTCAGGCCGGCGTCATCACCGACTCGGTCCACAACAAAGCCCGGATCATCGATGTGACCCCGGGGCGGATCAGGACGGCGCTCGACGAGGGCAACATCGCCATCGTCGCCGGATTCCAGGGCGTCAGCCAGGACAAGAAGGACATCACCACGCTCGGCCGTGGCGGGTCCGACACGACCGCCGTCGCCCTCGCCGCGGCCCTCGACGCCGAGGTGTGCGAGATCTACACGGACGTCGACGGTGTCTTCACCGCCGACCCGCGCGTCGTGAAGAAGGCGCGGAAGATCGACTGGATCTCCTTCGAGGACATGCTGGAGCTCGCCAGCTCCGGGTCCAAGGTGCTGCTCCACCGCTGTGTGGAGTACGCGCGCCGGTACAACATCCCGATCCACGTCCGCTCGTCCTTCTCGGGACTGCAGGGCACCTGGGTCAGCAACGAACCGCACTTTGATCAAGGGGACCAGAAGGTGGAGCAGGCCATCATCTCGGGTGTCGCTCACGACACCTCCGAGGCGAAGATCACCGTCGTCGGCGTCCCGGACAAGCCCGGGGAGGCCGCGAACATTTTCCGGGCCATCGCGGACTCCCAGGTCAACATCGACATGATCGTGCAGAACGTGTCGGCGGCCTCGACCGGCCTCACGGACATCTCGTTCACCCTCCCGAAGACCGAGGGCCGCAAGGCCATCGACGCCCTGGAGAAGACGAAGAGCGCGGTCGGCTTCGAGTCCCTGCGTTACGACGACCAGATCGCCAAGATCTCCCTCGTGGGCGCCGGTATGAAGACGAACCCGGGTGTCACGGCCGGGTTCTTCGAGGCGCTCAGCGACGCGGGCGTGAACATCGAGCTCATCTCGACGTCCGAGATCCGCATCTCGGTCGTCACGCGCGCCGACGATGTGAACGAGGCCGTGCGCGCCGTGCACACCGCCTTCGGCCTCGACTCGGACTCCGACGAGGCCGTGGTCTACGGAGGCACCGGCCGCTGATGGCTCAGACCGGCAGGCCGACGCTCGCGGTCGTGGGAGCGACCGGGGCCGTCGGCACGGTCATGCTCCAGATCCTTTCGCAGCACGCGGACATCTGGGGCGAGATCCGCCTGATCGCCTCCTCGCGCTCGGCCGGCCGCAAGCTGGCCGTGCGCGGGGAGGAGGTCGAGGTCGTGGCCCTCTGTGAGGAGGCCTTCGACGGCGTCGACGTCGCGATGTTCGACGTACCCGACGAGATCTCCGCGCAGTGGGCGCCCGTCGCCGCCTCCAAGGGGGTGATCGTCGTGGACAACTCGGCCGCCTTCCGCATGGACCCGGACGTGCCGCTCGTCGTGCCCGAGGTCAATCCGCACGCCGCGCGCGTGCGGCCGCGCGGCATCGTCGCGAACCCCAACTGCACGACCCTGTCGATGATCGTCGCCATCGGCGCCCTGCACGCCGAGTTCGGCCTGCGCGAGATGGTCGTCTCCAGCTACCAGGCCGTCAGCGGGGCCGGCCGCGCCGGCATCGACACGCTGCGCCAGCAGATGTCGCTGGTGGCCGGCACGGAGCTCGGAACCAACCCCGGCGACGTGCGCCGCGCGGTCGGCGACAACACCGGCCCCTTCCCCGAGCCCGTGGCGCTCAACGTCGTGCCGTGGGCGGGGTCCCTGCGCGAGGACGGCTGGTCCTCCGAGGAGATGAAGGTGCGGGACGAGTCCCGCAAGATCCTCGGCCTGCCGCACCTCAAGGTCGCGGTGACGTGCGTACGCGTCCCCGTCGTCACCACGCACTCCCTCACCGTCCACGCCCGCTTCCAGAGCGAGGTCACGGTCGACAAGGCACGCGAGATCCTCGCGACCGCGCCCGGTGTCGTGCTCTTCGACAACCCGGCCGCCGGTGAGTTCCCCACGCCCGCCGATGTGGTGGGCACCGACCCGACCTGGGTCGGCCGCGTCCGGCGCTCCCTCGACGATCCGGCCGGGCTCGAACTCTTCGTGTGCGGGGACAATCTGCGCAAGGGCGCGGCCCTGAACACCGCGCAGATCGCCGAGCTGGTGGCCCAGGAGTTCCCGCCCGCCACGTGAGTTCGGCCTCTTCGCCGTCCGGAAGTCGGACTCGGGCTCCTTTTATCCGGCGCGCTTTATAGGATCTGTGAAGGACCTGTGGGCGATCGGTGGTCTTTACCACTTGAACGCGAGGGTCCGCGCACCTGAAGATTCGTCAGAGATCCCTCCCCGTCCCGTGCAACCGCGCACGGGACGGGGAGCGTCTTTGCGATCGCCTTTCGGGGGCGCAGGGCCTAGGGGCGCCAGCGGAAACTGGGGCATAGGGGAAGAGCGGGTACGCATGAGGGCACTTGACGCAGCGTCATGGATGATGCCTGCCGCAAACAGGACGCCTGTCGCGTACAACCCTGACGGGGGGAAGCGTGTCCAACAGGCGTGGCAGAGGTACTCGAATTCACAGCGGTTCAGGCGCGGGGCGCAGCCCTTCGCCCGCCCCGGCGTCCCCGGATGTCCGGTTCGTCCGGCGGCATGCCGGTGATCGCCCCCATGCCAGCAGCGCGGCCTGCCCGCATACCCGCTCAGCGCGAAGGCGCTGAGGAGACGATGGCAGCAGGCACCACGGTCGACCATCTCACCGAGACCTATCGCGCCCACTACCGGTCGCTCCTCGGTCTCGCCGCCCTGCTCCTGGACGACACGGCCTCCTGCGAGGACGTCGTGCAGGAGGCGTTCATCAGGGTCCACTCCGCGCGCAAGAGAGTGCGCGAACCCGAGAAGACGCTCGCGTACCTGCGGCAGACGGTCGTGAACCTCTCGCGCTCCGCCCTGCGCCGCCGCATCCTCGGCCTGAAGCTTCTGACGAAGCCGATGCCCGACATGGCGAGCGCGGAGGAGGGCGCCTACGACCTCCTCGAGCGTGACGAGCTGAAGAAGGCGCTGCGCGGGCTGCAGCGCCGCCAGCGCGAGGTCCTCGTCCTGCGCTACTTCGCGGACATGACCGAAGCACAGGTGGCGGAGGCGCTGGGCATCTCCCTCGGGTCCGTGAAGGCGTACGGATCCCGGGGCATAGCGGCGCTCCGCGTCGCCATGGAGGCCCCCGCATGAGCAGCGACAAGCACCGCAACGATCGTGATGAGCAGAACAGGCGTGTGGGATCCGGGGATGGAACTGTGAATCACGGCCCCGGCCGGAACGACGGCCTTTTCGGCGGTCCCGAGGATCCCTTCGGCCGCCCGGACTCCGCCGGCGGCCCGGACTCTCCCGGCCCCCTGGACTCTTGTGACCCCCTGGACTCCCTCGGCGGTGACGAGCTGGCGCTGCGGCGCCTGTTGCACGAGGCCGTGGAGGAGATCGAGCCGAAGAGCGGGACGCTGGAGCATCTGCGCCGCGCCGTGCCCGCCCGTCGGGCCCGCAAGCGGCAGGCCGTCGTCGGCATGGCGGCCGCGGCCCTGTTCATCGGCACGGCGATCCCCGCACTCGTCCATGTGACGAGCCAGAGCGGGTCGAACGACCGGCCGTCCATCGCCGGGAACAGCGAGGCGTCGCACGGCGGCACGGGCTCCGGGAAGGGGCCCGACGGCGGCGAGAACGGCACGGGGAGCCCTTCGGGCAAGTCCAAGTCCAAGGACAAGGGCGGCAAGAAGGACAAGCCCGGCGACAAGGGCAAGGGTGCGGGTGGTGGTGCCACCGGCGGCCCTGATCCCGCGAGCACGGCGGCCGCGAGCTCGCCGGTCTGCGCGGCGACCGACCTCGGCGGCGCCTCGGCGAACGTCGGCGCGGCCGAGGCGGGCGGCACGGTCTACGGCTCGTTCCGCGTCACGAACGTCTCCCAGGCGAACTGCTCGGTCGACGCCCCCGGTGCCGTCTCCGTCGTCGCCCAGGGCGCGGCCGACCCGGCCAAGGTCAACGTCGTCGACCACACGGCGGGCGACGCCGCAACCGGGCTGCCCGACCCGTCGACGGAGCCCAGTCAGCTGATCCTCGAACCGGGGATGTCCTACGAGGTCCGCTTCGCCTGGGTCCCGTCCGCGACCTGCCCGACCACGGGAGGCGGGGGCGACCCGTCGCCGAGCCCGACCCCGTCGGGCGGCACCACGGGCGACGCCACGGGCTCGAACCCGGACCAGAGCGGCCTGTCCACGCAGCTGGTGGCGGAGGGCTCCACGGCCGACGGCAGCGTCGCGGTCTCCCACACAGCGGAAGCGGGCAGCCCGTCCTCCAGCACGACCATCCCCAACGCGTGCGCGGGAACGGTGTATCGCACCGGGGTTCTGCCGGCCTCCTAGGGCGGGGCGATCGGGGTGACGGGCGTCGCGCCTGGAGGTGAGCGCCCCGCCCCCACCCGTCCCCGCCCGTGCGGGGAGGTGCCGGACTAGCCTCGCGCCGTCTCAGGGCTCGCGGACTCGGGCGAGTCCTGCGGGCTCACTGTGGCCGGCCCGTCCGATGCGTCCGGCGCGCTCTCGGTGCCGGGTGCATCCGATTCCGTGAGCCCCAGCGACGCGTCCCGCGCGAACTCCGCCTCGCGGCGCAGCAGGCGGAACCACATGAAGACCACGAAGCCCGCGAAGACGAACCACTCGCCGGTGTAGCCCAGGTTCTGGAACGCCTTCAGGTCGAGCCCGCTGCCCTCTGGAGCCGTAGCCGGTACCGCCGTCATCCCGGAGTCCGCCTTGTCGAGCGTGACCCACGCGTCGTAGACGTCGTACGGGACGAGGTTCACCAGGGACGCGGCGCTGATCGCGCCGAGCTGCCCGGCCGGCAGGCCCCCGGCGGCGGGCGCCCCGCCCGAGCCGGGGCTCTCGGAGGCCTGGAGCGCACCGGTGACGGTGACCTCGCCCCGGGGCGCGGCGGGAGCCTTCGCGGCGCTCGCCGTGCCGGGCACCCAGCCACGTACGACGGGCAGCGCCCTGCCGTCGCCCCCGTCCGTGCGCAGCAGCGTCACCACGTAGAAGCCGGTCCTGCCGTCGAGTTCACGGTCGGGGACGAGGAGCTGCTTGCCGTAGTGCCCGGTCGCGGTGGCCCGCTTGCCGGACGTCGTCTGGTCCACGGGCAGCAGGGAGCCGAGCGGCCGGGGCGCGGCCTTCTCGTTCGCCGTCGACTGCGCCGAGGCGTCCTTGTGGCCCTGCACCCGGTCCTCGAAGCGGCCGAGCTGCCAGGAGCCCATGAAGACGCAGAAGGGGATGGCGAGCACGACGAACACGTTGATCCCCCACCACCGGGGGGTCAGGAGGAACCGGTACACCCTCCCCACGGTACGGCTCCCGCGCGGGGACCCCGGCCGCGGGGTGGGCCCGGGTCCCCGAGGCGGGAGCGCCGCCGGGTCCGTCAGCTCAGATGCCGCGCCGCGAAGTCCAGCTCCAGCCGCACCTGCTTGATCCGCTCCTCCACGACGAGCGAACCGTGCCCCGCGTCGTACCGGTACACCTCGTGCGTCGCGCCGCGTGCCGCGAGCCGGTCCACGTAGTTGTCGATCTGGCGGATCGGGCACCGCGGGTCGTTGACCCCGGCCGAGACGTAGACCGGGGCCTTCACCTCGTCCACGTACGTCAGCGGGGACGAGGCGGTGAAGCGGTCGGGGACCTCTTCCGGGGTGCCGCCGAACAGCGTGCGGTCCAGCGCCTTGAGGGCCTCCATCTCGTCGTGGTACGCCGTGACGTAGTCCGCGACGGGCACGGCGGCGAGGCCCACCGCCCAGGCGTCCGGCTGGGTGCCGACGCCGAGGAGGGTGAGGTATCCGCCCCACGAGCCGCCCGCGAGAACGAGCCGGTCGGGGTCGGCGAGCCCGGACGACACGGCCCACTCGCGGACCGCCGAGACGTCCTCCAGCTCGATGAGGCCGACGCGGTGCTTGAGCGCGTCCGTCCACTCGCGCCCGTATCCGGTCGAGCCCCGGTAGTTGACGCGGACCACCGCGTACCCGTGGTCCACCCAGGCCGCGGGGCCGGCCGCGAACGAGTCGCTGTCGTGCCAGGTCGGCCCCCCGTGCACCTCGAAGACCGTGGGGAGCGGCCCAGTCGTCCCCGCCGGCTTCTGGACGAGGGCGTGGATGCGGCCGCCGGGCCCCTCGACCCACACGTCCTCCACCGGCACGGACGCCGGCGCCTTGAGCCCGGGCGGATCGAGGACCACACCGCCCGACGTGGACCGGACGACCGACGGCTCGGCCGCCGAGGACCACAGGTACTCCACGCTGCCGTCGGGCCGCGCGGTCGCCCCCGACACCGTGCCCGGCGGCGTCTCGACGCGGGTCAGTGCGCCCGAGCCGACCTCGTAACGCCACAGGTCGCTGCGGGCCTCGAAGCTGTGCGCGACCAGGAGCGCAGAGCCGTCCGGATACCACTCGGCGGAGACGTCGCCGGGCAGGTCGAGCGCGAGGTCGGTCTCCTCGCCCGACGCCACGTCCCACACCATCGGCTCCCAGCGCCCGCGCCGCTGATGCCCGACCAGGAGCCGGGTGTCCCCGTCGACCGGAGCGAAGCCGAGGACCTCCAGGCCCAGCTCCTGCGAGCCGCCCTTGGTGTCGTCGAGCTCGGCGACCGTCGTCCCGTCGGGCCGCACCACACGCAGCGCCGAGTGCATGGCGTCCCCGTGCTCCGTGTGCTCGATGGCGATGAGGGTGCCGTCGTGCGAGAGGTCGCCGACGCCGGCCGACTCGCGGTGCCGGTAGATCTCCTGGGGCGCGCCGCCGCCGCGGACGACATGGATCGTCGTGCCGTCCTCGTCCGTGGAGCGGCCCACGACCGCCGTCGAGCCGTCCCTCCCGATGGCCAGGCCCGCCGGGTACGAGGCCTCGAGCCCGTCCACCGCGGGGACGTCGTCGCCCCCGCCGAAGGGCTGACGCAGCCACACCCCGAACTCGTCACCGTCCTTGTCGCTGAACCACCAGATCCACTCGCCGTCGGGGGACAGGACGCCGTCCGTCGTCCCGTTCGGCCGGTCCGTCGCTCTGCGCTGCTCGCCCGTCGCCCGGTCCCACGCGTACAGCTCGTACGTCCCCGTCGCGTTCGACACGAACAGGGAGCGGTCCGGCGCGTCCTCGGCCCAGTCGGGCAGGGACACCCGCGGCGCGCGGAAGCGCTTCTCCCAGTCCGGCATGGATCCGCCGCCCGCGCCCCGAGGGGCCCCGTTGCTCTCAGTCATGGCCCCATAGTGCCTCCACCGGCCGACAATCCGCCGACGAGGTTCCCCAGCCTGTGGACAACTCCGGCCTGTGGATGACTTCCCGGTCACACGGGCGGCTCGGCGGGGGCCGGGCCGAGGGTGGTGGTGCCGGGCGCGGCGCGGTGCCCGAGGCCCGTGCGGTACGTGTCGAGGGCGGCGTCGATACGGCCCGTACGGCGGTAGAGGTCGCCGAGCAGGCGGCACAGGTCGGCCAGGTCGCCCGCGGCGCCCGCGCGTTCGAGCAGGCTCAGCGCGGTGACGTAGTGCTCCTCCGCGGCCTCGGCCGCCGCCGTGTCCTCCGGGTCGCCCGCGGCCCCCGACTCCTCCGCGATGATGCCGAGCAGCCGGTGCGCGCCCGCCGCGTGGACGGCGCCGCGCTCCGGATTCAGGTCGCCCAGCAGGGCCCGCAGCAGCGCGGCCGCCTCGTCGCTGCTGCCCCTGCGGCGCAGCACGTCGGCGAGCTCGACCTCGACCTGCGTGGTGTAGAGCACCGCCCGCTTGGCCGACAGCATGTCGCGCGCGGTCCTCAACTCCCGCTCCGCATCGGCGAGCCGGCCGCCCTGGGCGTGCACATAGCCGCGCATCCAGTGGCAGTGGGCGAGTTCGGTGCGGATCTGGAGCCGCTGGTACAGCTCGGCGGCCTTGCTCAGGGAGGCGTCGGCCTCCGCGGCGCGGCCCTCGGCGAGGAGCGTACGGGCCACCGAACGGTGCATCTTGGCGACGAGCACGGGGTCCCCCGCCTGCGGCGCCAGCGAGAGCGCCAGCTCGGCGGCCTGCGCCGCGCGCGCGTGGGCCCCCATGTCCATGTAGGGGGCGATGGTCGCCGTGTAGAGCAGCAGCAGGGCGTCCGGGTCGTGCAGGCCGCTGGTGTTCAGCTCGTCGAGCGCGGACTCCAGGAGGTAGCAGGCGTACCGCAGCTCTCCGGAGAGGTAGTGCGCGACGGCACGCGCGCGTACGGCGGGGGCGCGCTGCGGAAGCGGCGCTCCGGCCGCGACGAGCAGTGCCTCGGCGGCTTCGAAGTGCCGGTGGGCGTCGGGGAGTTCACCGGTCTCCAGGGAACACTCGCCGAGGCCGAGTTCGGCGGCGGCCTGTTCGGACCTGAGGCCGTGCCGCTCGGCCTCGGTCCGCAGCTCCTCGTAGAGGACGGCGGCCTCCTCCGCCGCGCCCGTGGTGAGCCCGCGCTGGGCCTCGGTGAGGCGCAGGCGCAGCCGGGTGGCGAGGTGGGCGGGCTGCCCCGTAGTGAGCTCCTCGTAGGTCACGCCGAGCCGCTCGGCGACGTGCCGCAGGGCGGCCTCGGACGGGCGGACCCGGCCCGCTTCGAGGGTGGAGATGTACGCGGGCGTGTAGGCGGGTTCGGCCACCTGACGCTGGGTCAGGCCGCGTTCCGTGCGCAGGCGCAGGACGCGGCGGCCGATGGGTTCGTCGGCCGGGTCGACGTCCGGTGCGAGGCCGGGTTCCCCGTCCGGTACGGGGTCGGGGTCGCCCGCTTCCGGGGTGCTGTCGTGCGTCATCGTGCGGCGCGCCGCCCTTCCTGTCCCGCTCCGTGGTTCCGTTCCGCTCGCTCCCGCAACTGTCGCTCGCCGCAGGGCACTTGAGTCTCACCTCTTGTCAGCCCTCACGCCACCCCCTAAGTTGATCGATCGATTAAGTCTGATTAACCCAGCACTTACGTCTCCTACTTGAGTACCCGAGGTCCTCGTGCCGATACCCAAGTCCTCGCGCCGCCCCCTGCCCGCAGCGCTCCTCGCCGGCGTGCTCGCGGCCGCCGCCCTCGGTGGCGCGGGCCTCGCCTCCGGCCACGCCGACGCCGCCGAAGCCTCGGGCGGGCCCGACGCCGGGACCCGTACGGTCGAGTTCTTCGCCGACTCCCACGGGGAGGGCCGGCACGTCCGCGTTCCCGCCGCCGTACCGGCGGAGATCCGCAGGGAGAAGGGCGCGCCCGCGGCATCCGCGCCGGACGGCGAGGTCACCCCGCTGCAGAAGACCGGCCCCTCCGAGGGCCGCCTCGACCTCGTGATCATGGGCGACGGCTACACGGCGGACCAGCAGGAGGACTTCAAGCAGGACGCCGAGTCCAAGCTCGCGTCGATCTTCGCGATCGAGCCGTACAAGAGCTACAAGGGCCTCTTCAACTTCTGGCTCGTCAACACGGTCTCGAACGAATCGGGCGTCTCCGGAGACCCCACCCAGGACGTCGTCAAGGACACCGCGCTCAGTAGTTACTTCTTCTGCGACGACGTCGAGCGGCTGCTGTGCATCGACGAGAAGAAGGTCGACTCGTACGCGCAGCAGGCCCCGGACTCCGACATCGTCTTCGTCGTCTCGAACGCCACGAAGTACGGCGGCGCCGGTTACAGCGGCATCCAGTCGACGGCCGGCCACACCGGCATCGCCACGATGTCCTCCGACAACGACCGCTCGTACCTGATCGGCGCCCATGAACTGGGCCACTCCATAGGCCTGCTGGCCGACGAGTACCAGTACGACGGCTACGGCAGGTACCCCGGCGCGGAGCCCGTCGAGCCCAACACCAGCATCCTGACGGCGGACGGCATGTCCGGCGCCAAGGCCAAGTGGTACCGCTGGCTCGGCGAGAGCGACCCGGCGGGCGGGACCGTGGGCACGTACGAGGGCGGCGGCTACTACGAGTACGGGATCTACCGCCCCACCCAGAACTCGATCATGCGCGCGCTGGACACCGAACAGTTCAACCTCGTCGGCCGCGAGGCGATGATCGCCGGCTTCTACCGCGACGCCGACGTGCTCACGGCCCGCACCCCCACCGCCCGCACCCTGCGCCCCCAGGACCGCATCCGCGTGGACCTGGCGCCGCTGGCCAAGGGCCTGTCCGACGTGCGCGTGCACTGGTACGTCGACGGGGTCGAGGTGCGCCGCGCCGCCGCCGAGCACACCGTCACCGGCAAGGAGCTCGGCGCGCGCAAGGGCACGCACACCATCACCGCGACCGCCGTCGACAACAGCGCGTCGCTGCGGGACCCGGCGGCGATCCGGGCGGCGTCCAACAGCGTCAGCTGGACGGTGAAGACGGGCAAGTGACTGGACGGTGAAGACGGGTAAGTGACAGGCCCGCGCGCGAGGGGGCCCGGTTTTCAGCGGCCGGTCTCTCCCTGGGCGACCTCCACGCCCGCGTGCAGGTCGTGGGCCGCGTCGGCCACCGCACCGGCCGAGAGTGCCGCGCACACCAGCAGCGCGCCGGCGAGCGCGCGGCGCAGCGCCCTGCGCGGCCGGGCCGCCGCGGGGCTCGTGGTCAGCAGGGCCGAGACGCGGCGCGGCACCGGACCCGCCGTGACGGCGAGCGCCGTACGGGGCCGTGACCCGGCCCCCGGGACGCGGGCCGCGGCGAGGGCGGCCCGGCCGATCGCGCGTGCGGTGAGCGCCCGGTCGCCCGTCGCGGTGGCGGCGGACTCGTCGGCCCAGCGCTCCAGCGCGAAGGCGAGCGGTTCGCGCAGACCGCGCAGCATCGGGTGCAGGGTGACGGCCAGTTCGGCCGCCGCGAGGAACAGATGGTGGCGGCCCGCCAGATGTGCGCGCTCGTGCGCGAAGAGCACCTCGCGCTCGCGCGCATCGAGGGACCGCAGCATCCCCGTCGTCACGACGATCCGGCCGGGGCGCCCCGGAAGGGCGTAGGCGTACGGGAGTTCGTCCGGCCGGACGGAGAGTTCGTCGGCGGTGGCGGACCCGGCGCGGGCCGCCCGCATCTCGCGCCGCTGCCGCAGCCCCGTACGGACCAGCGCGAACGCGCCCGCCGCCAGCGCGAGAGCGGCGAGGACCGACGCGGGCACGAGCACCGGGGAGCCGTCGCCGAGGAGCGGAGGCGAGAGATGCGCGAAGGCGGCCACGGGAGGAAGCCGCAGCGCCCCGGCCGACGCGAGCAGGCCGAGCGCGGCCGTACTGGCCCCGGCGAGGACGACGGAGAAGCCCGCCAGCGTCCAGGCCGCCGCGCGGGGCGGCAGCCACTCGGCGGAGCGCCGCGCCGCGGGCACGGCGAGCAGCGGCATGAGCAGCGGGATCCAGACGGCGAAGATCATCGGCCGGTCCCTCCGCGGTCTTCTGCACCGGCGTCGGCAGCGCCCTCGCCTCCGCTGTCGAGCAGCGTGCGCAGCATCTGCTCGTCCTCGGTGCTCAGCTCGGAGACGAAGCGGGCCAGGACCGTGCCGCGGTCCTCGTCCTTGTCGAGCTCGGCGTGCATACGGCGCGCCGTGAGCCCGTGCGAGTCCTGTGCCGGCCGGTACGCGTAGCCGCGGCCCACCCGGTCACGGGTGACCGTCCCCTTGGCGTGGAGCCGGGTCAGGATCGTGGTCACGGTGGTGCGGGCGAGACCGTCGGCGAGCGCCCGCTGCACCTCGCCGGGGGTGAGCGGCGTCTCGGCGGCCCAGAGCGCGGCGAGGACGCTCGCCTCGAGCTCGCCCGCGGGACGCCGTTCCTGCTCCTCGTGCATGGGAACGATCCTCCGCTCTTCTTCGTCTACAGTTGAGTAGACCGTCTACACGACTGTAGTCGCATGCTCGGCACGCCCGCCTGTGGGCGCCGTCCAGCCCATTGTGCGACGACTGGCTCAGCCCATTATGAGACGACTGAGAGGAGCGGCCCCATGGCCGTAGACCCCCTGGCCGCCGCGCAAGCGGTGAACGTGCTGGACGCGGGTTCGCTCCTGTCCGCCTTCGGCGCCCTCGGCGTGGCCGTCGTCCTGTTCGCGGAGACCGGACTGCTCGTCGGGTTCTTCCTGCCGGGCGACTCGCTGCTCTTCACGGCCGGGCTGCTCTGCGCGGGCGGCTCGCACGGGCCCGTCCACCTCTCGCTGCCGCAGGTCCTGGCCGCCGCCGTCGTGGGCGCGCTGACCGGGGCGCAGGCGGGTTACTGGATCGGCCGGCGCGGCGGCCGCGCGCTCCTCGCCCGCAGCAGAGCCAAGCGGCTGCACGAGGGGGCGGCCCGCGCGGAGGAGCTCCTGGAGCGGTACGGACACGCGAAGGCGATCGTCCTGGCCCGCTTCGTCCCCGTCGTCCGTACGGTGCTCAACCCGCTGGCCGGAGCGCTCGGGGTGCCGGCGCGGGTCTTCACGGTGTGGCAGGTCGCCGGCGGCCTCGTCTGGACCGTCGGCCTGGTCCTCGCGGGCTACGCACTCGGCTCCTCCGTGCCGAACGTCGACCGGTACCTCCTGCCGATCGTCGCCCTCGTCGTCATCGTCTCGCTGGTCCCGCTGGCCCTGGAGGTGCTGCGCTCCCGCTCCCGGTCACGTGAGCGCCGCGCCGCGGAGGAGGGCACGTCATGACCGCACCTCTCGCGTTCAGCGGCGCGTCCGTGGACGGCGGTCTCTACACCTGGGTGACCGACCTGGCGCACAGCACCCCGCACGCGGTGAACGCCATCGTGTCCGCCTGGTCGGACTACGGGCTCGCGCTCTTCGCCGTACTGATGACCGTGGCCTGGTGGCGCGCGAGAGGCGAGGGCGGCGTCCGGATGGCCCGGGTCCTCGCGTCCCCGGTCGTCGTCGTGGTCGCCTACGCCGTGAACTCCGTACTCAAGTCGGTCGTCGACGAACAGCGCCCGTGCCGCACGCTCCACACGGTCACGGTGGAGGCGTGCCCGGCGCTCGGGGACTGGTCGTTCCCCAGCAACCACGCGGTGATCGCCGCCGCGGCGGCCGTCACCCTGCTGCTCGCCGACCGCCGCGTCGGCCTGATCGCGGTCCCGGCGGCGGTCCTCATGGGCGCCTCCCGGGTGTGGATCGGCGCGCACTACCCGCACGACGTCGCGGTGGGCCTGGCCGTCGGCGCCACCCTGGCCCTCCTGCTCAGCCCGCTCGCGACCCGGGCCACCCCACTGGTGAACCGCCTGCGGACGACCCGCCTCCGGCCCCTGGTGTCGACGCAGTGACGGGGCGGGGGCCGGAGACGACGACAGGGCGGCGCCCCATGCCCGTAGACCTGCCCGAGGACCGGAATCCCGCGGACCGGAATCCCGAGGACTGGAACACGGCGGACGCCGCCCCGCTGATGCCGCTCCGGCGGAGCTACTCGACTACTCCCCGGCGACCTCGATCCGCCCGTTGCTGTCCGCGGCAGAAGCGGATCCGGCCGCGGGCGCGGGCGCAGGCATCTGCCCCTTCGCCGAGGCCCCGGCACCCGTCGCCCCCGAAGTAAGCCCCTTCAGGAGCGACGCCAGATCGACTCCCGTGGTGGAGCTGAGGAGTTCGACGCCCTGCGCGACGTTGTCGGCGACCGTGCGCGACAGCTGGCTCGCGCCGTCCGTCGAGATCACCGTCATCTTGTCCACGGCGCTCAGCGGCTCGGACGCCTTCGCGACGACGCTCGGCAGCACCTCGACGACCATCTGGAGCACCGCCGCGTCGCCGTACCGCGCGAACGCGTCGGCCTTCTTGTGCATGGCCGCCGCCTCGGCGGCACCCTTCGCGCCGATCGCGGCCGCCTCTGCCTCACCCTCGAGACGCACGGCTTCGGCGAGCGCCGCACGGTGCGCCTTCTCGCCCTCACCGGTCAGCCGCGACCGCTCCGCGTCGGCCTCCGCCTGCTTGACCAGACCGATGCGGCGAGCCTCCGCCTCCTGCTCGGCCTGGTAGCGCGCGGCGTCGGCCGGCTTACGGACCTGGGTGTCCAGCTCACGGTCGGTCAGGGCCGCCTGGCGCTGGGCGACCTTCTCCTGCTCGGCGAGCACCTCCTGCCGGCGCGCGGCCTCGGCCAGCGGACCGGCGGCCCCGGCACGCGCCGCGGCCTCGTCGGTCTCGGCCTTGATCTCGGCCTGCTTCAGGTAGAAGGTCCGCTGCGCGATGGCGATCTCTTCCTCCGCCTTCAGCCGGGCCTGCTCGGCGGCGCGCCGCGCGACCGCCTCGGCGATGTCGGCCTCCTGCTTGGCGCGGGCGGCCTCGGGCCGGCCGAGGTCCTCCAGGTACGAGCCCTCGGTGGTGATGTCCTGGATCTGGAAGGCGTCGAGGACGAGGCCCTGCCCGGAGAGGCTGGCCTCCGCCTCCTCGGCGACCTGCCCGGCGAACGCGGCCCGGTCACGAATGATGTCCTCGACCGACATCCGCCCGACGATGGAGCGCAGGGCGCCCGAGAGCACCTCCTGCGTGAAGCCGACGATGCCGCCCTGCTGGGCGAGGAAGCGCTGGGCCGCGGCCCGGATCGAGTCCTCGGTGCCGCCGACCTTGACGATGGCGACGCCCTCGAGGTTGGCCTTCACGCCGCGCAGCGTGACCGCGCCGCGCACGGCGATCGGAATGTGCCGCGACGACAGGTCGAGGGTGAACTTCTGCTGGACGAACGGGACGACGAAGACGCCGCCGCCGACCACGACCTTCTGGCCGCTGTTGTCGGTGAACACCCGGCCGGTGTCCGGGTCGGTGGCCTTCTTGCCGCGCCGCCCGGTGACGATGAACGCCTCGCTGGGCCCGGCCACCTTGTAGCGGGTCACGACGACGAGTGCGAGCAGTACGACGAGTACGACGACTCCGATGACGGAGATGAGCACTGGACTCATGGTGATTCCCCCCTCCTGCCCCCTGGGGGACGGCGGATCGATTACGTATGGACTGGCCCCGGCGGGCTGCGTGGGGATGGCGCCGGCCGGCACTGAGCGGACTGCGGACTGCGGACTGCGGAGGCGCTCAGCGCCGGACGGGCCGCACGGCGACCGACGTGGGCGAGAGCGACTCCTCGACCCAGATCTCGCTGCCCCGCGCCACGGCCGTCGCCCCCGCGCTCTTCGCCGCGAGCTTCACCGGCTGCCCGGCGAGCCGCAGCAGCACCTCGCCGTAGCCGTCGGCCGGGATCGCCGTGACGACGGAACCCGCCGTGCCGACGAGGTCGTCGCCGCGCGGGGCGGCCCCGTCCTGATCGCGCATCAGGGCCCGGCTCAGCCGCCAGGTCAGCCACCCGGCCGCGACCCCCGCGCCGGCGCCCACGGCGGTGGCCGGCCCGGCCCCGAGGCCGGTGGTGCCGAGCACGAGCGCGCCGCCGAAGCCGAGCATGGAGACGAACCCGGCGACGACGGGCAGAGAGAGCAGCCCGTCGAAGAGCCCGTCGAGGAACCCGACGCCGCCGAAGAGCCCTTCGAGTACGCCGTCGAAGACGAGAGCGAGCACCAGCAGGACGAGTCCCGCGATCCCGAGCCCCAGAAAAACCGTCACCGCATGCCCCCTTCCGGCCGTGCCTGTACCGGCCGCCCCCTTCGGTGATGGCCACATCCTGGCACCACGAACGAAGTTCATGCATTGCCATATCCCGGCAATCTTTACTGTTCATTGATGCCTGGTTTTGCCGCCCTTTACGAGGCCGTTGCGGGAACTTCCGCCACCCCACCGGCCGTTGGTCAAGCCGGGGTGACGTATGACCGAGGGGAAGGTCCGGGAAAGAACCTGGGGGAGAGGCAGGGCGTACGGCGTGCTGTCCGCCCTGCCCTACGCGGTCATGGCCCTGGTCGCGTTCGCGGACGTCGCGTCCGGCCCGGGTGGGGGCCTGCTGCCGCTCGCGTCGCTCGGCCCCGCCTTCGCCGGCCTCGTGGGCAGCTGGCGGCGCACGGCGTGGATCGGCGGCATCGCCATGGCCCTGTGCTCGCTCCTCGCGGTGGACGACGGGCAGTTGGGGGAGCGCCGGGGGTACACGGCGCTCCTGTGCGTACTCGGCGTGACCGCCACGGGGATCGCCGCCGCCGTGATGCGCGGCCGCAGGGACGCCGAGCTGGCGAGCGTGCGGTCGATAGCGGAGGTGGCCCAGCGCGTACTGCTGCGCCCGGTGCCCCGCAGCGCCGGCCCGCTGCGGGTGGCGGTGTCGTACACGTCGGCGGTGGCGGAGGCCCGGATCGGCGGCGATCTGTACGAAGTCGTGGCCTCGCCGGGCGGCGTACGCGTGATCATCGGGGACGTGCAGGGCAAGGGGCTCGACGCGGTCGAGACGGCGGCGCTGGTCCTCGGCGCGTTCCGCGAGGCCGCCCACGACGAGCCCGAACTGCTGGGCCTCAGCCGCCGCCTGGAGCGCGCCGTCGACCGGGACCTGCACGGCGAGAAGTTCGTGACCGCGCTGCTCGCCGAGGTCAGGGGCGGCGGCAGGGAGGTGACGTTCCTGAACTTCGGGCACCCGGCCCCCATGCTCGTACGCCCCGACGGCTCGGCCCGCTTCCCGCGCCCGCCGCAGTACGCGCTGCCACTCGGCCTCGGCGTGCACGGCGTGGAGGGGCCCGAGCCGTACACCGTCGGCTTCGCGCCCGGCGACCAGATCCTCCTGTACACCGACGGCGTCACGGAGGCGCGGGACCGGGCCGGAGACTTCTACCCGCTCGGTGACCGGGCCTCGCTCCTCAAGGACCCCGACCCGGAAGCCGCCCTCAAGACGCTGCGCGCCGACCTGGTCCACCATGCGGCGGGCCCTCTCCACGACGACGCGGCGATGCTCCTCCTGCGCCACCGCCACGAAGAGCCGTCCGGCGCCGCGCCACCATTCGCGCCCTCCGCCCCGTAGCAATTCGCGCCACGAATTACCGACGATTTTCAGCACAGGCAGCCGTGTGCAACAGAACTCGGCCGCCCTATTCAGTCGGAATCCCCATAAATCAGGGTCCGCCGGATGGATGTCGTTAAGGCCGTTACCTGGGCGCGGCGAGTCCGTTGAACCGGTATGCGGGCGCGATCTTGCGGCCGTATCTGTCCAGCAAAAGGGAGAACGTGATGTCTCGCATCGCGAAGGCCGCCGCTGTCGCGCTCGGCACCGGCGCCGTGGTGATCAGCGGTGCCGGCCTGGCCATGGCCGACGCCGGCGCCCAGGGTGAGGCTGCCGGCTCGCCCGGCGTCGTCTCGGGCAACGCCGTCCAGGTCCCGATCCACGTCCCGGTCAACGTCTGCGGCGACACCGTGAACGTCATCGCTCTGTTGAACCCGACCTTCGGGAGCGCCTGCGCCAACGGTGACGGCAACGACGGGGGCGACAACGGCGGCAACGGCGGCTACGGCGGCTGACACCCCGACAAAGGCCCCCGGCGCGGATGCGCGGGGGCCTTTTCTCATGAGTGACGCGGATTATGCGTACCGATACAAATGCCCGTGCTCGATCATCGAACTCGGCTTCACTTTCCAGGGCGGCATCGGCTCGTCAAGAGTCACGACACCGCCCGTCCCCGTCGTCCCTCCGGCCGGCAAATAGGGGTCCGAGTCCGGGTATTTCCGGTGCCAGCGGGACCAGAGCAGATCGACGAACGCGTGGTTGAGCCAGAAGACCGGATCGTTCACGGCGTCCGCGCCGAGCATGTGCCCGCCGACCCACCGGTGCACCCGGTTGTGGTTACGGAACTTGCCGTTTCCCACCCCGGACGTCCAGCCCTCGACCTTGTTGCGGAAGCCGCGCGAGGACGTCGAGTTCCACGGGCCCGAGTCGTACAGCGAATCGCCCATCGCCCAGGCGAGTTCGTCCTTGGTGGGCAGCTCGATCGGATCGCGGGGGCGGCCGAATTCCCTGGTCAGGTACTCGCCCTCCGTCACGCCTTCCTTGATGGGCCAGTGCCCGCTCCCGTAGGCGAACGGCCCTGTCATCACCTGCCGGTCGGAGCGGCGGCCGTTCCCGCCGAGGAACCCCTCGCCCCACAGCGACGACGTCGCGGAGCGGTCCACCGTCCAGTCCCAGTAGGGGACGGAGACCCCGGGATCCACCCGCTGCAGCGCCCGTTCGAACTCGAGCAGGAACTGGCGGTGCCAGGGCAGAAATGTCGGCGCCATGTGCGCGATCCGCTGCCCGCCGTCCCCGTCACCGACGTAGAACTCCACGTGCGTGCGCACGAATTCGTCGTACTGTCCCTTGCGTTTGACCGCGAGCAGCGCGGCCACGAACCGCTTTTTCTGCGCCGCCGTGAGCGCTCTCTGGTTCTGCCGCGTGTAGACCAACGCCGTCCCCCTCCTTCGTCTTTGGCTGTGCCGTGGCGCTCATCGCGTGGGCCGGCGCAACATCTGGTCGCCGAGCTCGTCCACGGCCCCCCTGGTCGCGGCCAAGGGGGTGGGATACGACTGGTAGTGGTCGACCATGCTCAGATAACTGCCGTCGGCGCGGCGCATCAGATGCAGCGGCCGGCCGTCGACCGTGATGTCCCAGCGCCCGGACTGCGGCTCGGAGTGCTGCCCGATGTGCGCCCGTGTCATCGAGCCCTGCCCCCGCGTCCCGCGGATGTGACGGCCGCGGTAGGTCTCCTCGAAGTCCCCGCCGGCCGCGTCCTTCAGGTCGTCGTGCGGCCCGCGGAAGGCCCGGCCGACGAGGGCGGCGGCCGGGACCACGGCAGCGGCGAGCGTGACCCCGATCAGCCGCCGCACCACGGTCCGGCGCGTCGCGAGCCCCCGGCCGGCGGGACCGAGGCCGACAGACGAGGTATCGGCTTCCACTGGCGTCTCCTCTTCCGGGCCTCAGGATCGGTTCGTGCGGGTCACGCGAGGTCGAACGCCGCTCCCGGCGCCGTCGTCAGGAGCGGCGTGACGAGCGCGGCCTCGGGCAGCGCCACGTCCGGGAGCCCGAACCGGTCGGCCGCCGGGCCGGTGAGGGGCGGGCTCACGGACGCTCCTGGAGTGGCCGTCCGTACGTCGGACCCCTCGGTGGTCATGGCCAGGTGATCGACCTTGTGGTCCCCCGTCACCTGGGACAGCGGCGCCTCGACACGCGTGTCGGGCAGCTCGCTGCTGAGCGGAACCGCCGGCAGCAGCGGCTCGGGAAGCATCCGCCCGGCGACGAACCGCGGGGCGTCGGGCCCGCCAGGCACCGGGATCGGCACCCCGGTCGACAGCTCGGGCGCCTTCACGTGCAGCGCGCTCTCCACACCGGTCAGCGGAACGGCTACGGGTACCTGCTCGCCCGCGGCGGCGGGAGCGGCGCCCGCGCCCGCGGCGGCGAGGCAGCCGGCCAGTACAGCGAGCGTCCCTCTGGCAGTTGACTTCATGTCGGACACGGATCCTTTCGGGCTACGCGGTACTTGTCACCGCAAAAGGAGTAACGACCCGGCGGGAGGCATCAACGCAAACTTCCCCCACTCGGCGCAATCGGCCGATGGGAGTATCAGCTGGTCCAGAAGTCCCACCAGCGGGTCAGGATCAGCATCCCGATGATCCCGACGTGCAGTACGGGCAGGACCCAGGTGAACTCGCCGAAGAAGGACCGCAGCCAGGACGGCGCCGGGAGGAACCCGTTCCGGACGTTGAACGAGGTCGCGTACCAGAACATGACGATCGTGGCGACCCACGCCAGAGAACACCACAGGCACAGTGAGTTGATCCGGTACAGCGACTGGAACTGCAGCCACGTGCAGAATCCGACCCCGAACAGGGTGCCCGCGTTGAACGTCAGCCAGTACCAGCGCGGGAACCTCGCCCGCCCCAGCAGGCTCATCCCCACGCAGATCACCACGGCGTAGGCCGCGAGCCCCAGCATCGGGTTCGGGAACCCGAACGCCGACGCCTGCGCGCTCTTCATGATGTTCCCGCAGGACACCACCGGGTTGAGGCTGCAGCCCGGTGTGAAGTTCGGGTCCTCCAGCAGCTTGAACTTGTCGATCGTGATGACCCACGCCGCGAGCAGCCCCGCCGCACCGGTGATCACCAGAAGCAACGCGAAGCCCAGGGAACGGGACTGCGGAGCGGTGTGCGGCGCCTCAACAGCGGTGCTGCTGTGCGGAGTTGAGCCGGACTGCCGCGGCATCCGGGCCGGGCGTCCCTCGGTGTTCGTGGTTCCCATGGGCCACTTCCCTCTCGTCAGACGCGCAGCTTGCGTACGGGGAGCAGGCAGTGGGCCGCGCCGGTCAGCGTTGCCTCGTCGCCTGCGAAGGAGGCGAGGTCCTCCTCGGCGACCGGACTGCCGGGCACCGCCGAGGTCCAGGGACGGGTGGTGAACACGAAGTACGCGTAACCGCGTTCGGCCGCTGCGGCGAGCCACTCGGGGGGTGCGACGCACTGGGCGTTGAGGTACGGCATGTTGACGACGGCCTGGCCGGCCTCGACGAGCAGCGAGACGGGGAAGCTGGGGTTGCCCGTGGCGTCCACGACCTTGCCGACCGGCAGGCTGTTGTCCTCCAGCAGGGCCCGTACCGCTGCGCTCGATGCCTCCTGCCCGCCGGCGCCGTCCCCCAGGGAGTAGGCCAGGAGGAAGGGCATGTCCCCTGCTTCGTCCGGGTGTTCGCCGCTCCACGCGATGACGGCGAGGGTGCCCAGGTCGATGGGGCGGAAGGCGCGGTTCTCAGTCGGCGTTGAAGTCACCACGGCAGCGTAGCCACGCTCGCCGGGCGCCTCCTCGACCTTTCACCCGCTTGGGGGAACGGCCCCCACCCGAACGAGAATTGGGGCCGCGCCGGACAGTCCGAGAGGCCGGTCCGGGGCCGCTCGGCGCGGTGGGACCAGCCTCTTGTCGGCCTGTGATGCCGCTTCGCGTGAAGGGGTGCGCGAAGCGGTTCGTCAGCCGTTCTGGCCGCTGTTGCCGAAGGCCGGGTTGAGACCGGCGATGCCGTTGACGGTGTTGCCCACGACGTTGACCGGGACGTCGACGGGCACCTGGACGACGTTGCCCGAACCGACGCCGGGGGAACCGGCCGCCGCGCCTTCCGCGTCGGCACCGCCATGGGCGAAGGCGCTGCCCGAAGCGGCGCCCGCGGCGAGACCGGCGGCGACCATGACCAGAGCAGCCTTCTTGGCAGTGTTCATCGATAACCTTCCCAATAGGGGTTTTTGGCAGCTTATGAACCTGTTTGTGCGGCGGGTGGCAGGAACACACCCGCACAGGTCGCTACTTGCCGAGGGGAAGGCCGCCGAGGAGTCCGGCCGGGGCGCCGGCGCCGGCGTCGTTCACGTTGTCCGCCGTGTCCTGCACCGTGTTGAGGACCGAACCGCTCTGCTCAGTGTCCAGCATGTTGGTGTGCAGCGGCTGGGCGTCGAGTACCGACTGGTGGCTCAGGGTGTCGATCGCGCCGTTGAGGCTCGTCGGCGTGAGGTCGGAGGCGAACGCGGGTGCGGCTGCACCGGCGATGACCATGGATCCGGCGACGACGGCGGCGGCCTTCAGGGACTTCATCATGTTCCTTCCTCGGGGTGACGATTTGTCACCAGCGACGGAATATCCAACGAGCGTCCCAGGCAACAGAAACTCTGAGGTCAGGGGATTTGCCGAACCCACTCGAATGAAGGGCCGTGGAGTTCTCATATGAGATTTGGGAAGAGGTGAATTGTCGGCGCAGGGCGCCCGATCAGGCACGGCGGGGACATGAAAAGCCCGCCGCGCCGGTGGGAGACCGGCGCGACGGGTGGGCGGGGCGCCCGCTTCGCCGCGGGCGCGCCCCGTCAGCTGCGCAGGGCGGGAGCCTTGGGGAGCACCGGAGTCTGCGGGAGCGTGGAGGTGGACGGGCGTGTCGCCGCCGACGGGAGGGCGGGGAGCGAGGGGAGTGCGGGCAGGCCGGGCAGCGTCGGCGCGGGCAGCCCGGTGCCGAGCAGCGTGGCCGCGAGCAGGTTCACCAGGGCGGTGATCACGCCCGTGGTCGCCGTGGCCACGCCCGCGACGTCACCCGCCGTGGACGCCTTGAGCAGCGCGTCGACGGCGGTCTGGAGCGCGGTCAGGGCGTCGCCCTTCACGTCCTTCTTCGCCTTCGCGTCGTCGGGGGTGGCCGACTTCGGCGTCGTGGTGGTTGCGGGGGCGGTGGCCTTGGCGGCGTCGATCGCCGCCTTGATCGCGTCCGCGTGCTTCTGTGCCGCCTCGGCGGACAGCTTTCCGTCGTCGGCCTTGAGGACCTCGGTGAGCAGGTCCGTGACCGGGGTCAGGACGGAACCCAGGCTGCCGAGCGCTCCTACCTGGCCCAGCAGCGCATCCGCTCCGGGAACCGGTGCGCGCAGTGCCTCGACGCTGCTGGAGCTTCCCGGGTCGCTTTCGGCGGCTATCGCGGGGGCTGCCGTGCCGAGGATGATCGTCGCGCAAAGAGCGGTGGTAGCAATGCGCCGTACGGGCTGATGGGGCATGTTTGTTCCCTTTCGGTGGTGTGTGTCCGATCTTGTGACCACCGTGGGATGACGGGTCGCGCTGCGCAACAGATCGGTGACACGCCGTGCGCGATCACTCTTGCCTCTCGGCGTGTCGTGCCAGGTGAGGCGCCCGTTCGGGGTGTCTTCGCGACCTCCCCCCATACGGCGCAACGAACGCAAGAACGGCCGCCCCCGAAGGGGCGGCCGCGGAAGTGTCCGGGGGAACCGGATCAGTCGTTGGCGCAGTGCTCGCCGAACGCCGGGTTCAGCAGGCCGATCACGTCGACCGTGTTGCCGCAGAGGTTCACGGGGACGTGAACGGGAACCTGGGCGGTGTTGCCCGAGATCACGCCGGGGGAGTGGGCGGCGGCACCCTGCGCGCCACTGTCGGCGGCAGCGACGCCGGCGGTGCCGGCCAGGGCGGCGGCGGCAACGGTGGAAAAGACAAAGGCCTTCGCGGTACGCGACATGGGGGAAGTGCTCCTCGGTCGGTTGATGCATCTCCGGGGCAGTCGCCCGGCTCGTGGATCAACGCGCGCCACCCGTGCGGGGTTGCGCCCCCGATCGGGTGACTGCGTGGCGCGGACTTCACCTCTTTCACCATTCCGACACACATGTCGGGTTTCACAGATAAATGCTCATCTGTCGCTACAGTGACTCACCTCCCAGCCCGTCGAGGCGGGGCGCAGAAGTGTTTCCCATCCAATGTGACTTTCGCATCCTCATTCCGTGATTCAGAAGCTCTTTGTCCCTGAAAGGGAATCGGTCATGCGTCATCACCTGGGCTCGCTCATGCGCCGCACGGCGGTGGGCGTCATTTCTCTTTCCGCCGTTTCCGTGCTTTCCGCTGTTTCCGCGACCGGTGGCGCAGCGGCCGCGCCGCACGCCTGTGAGGCCCGTAGCGCGTTTCCCTCCTCCATGACCTAGGGAAACGCGCATGCAACTGACAGCGACACACCCTCGACCGCGTGTCCTGCACGTCACCCAGCCCGTCGACGGCGGAGTGGCCCGCGTCGTCCGTGACCTGACGGAGGTTCAGCTCGCGGCCGGTATGCGGATCAGCGTGGCCTGTCCGCCCGACGGGCCCCTGGCCGGATCGCTGCGACGCATCGGCTGCGACGTCCTGCCCTGGGAGGCGACCCGCTCGCCCGGACCCGGCATCGCGCGCGAAGTACGCGGACTGGCCCGGCTCGTGGCCCAGGTGCGACCTGCCCTCGTCCACGCGCACAGCGCCAAGGCCGGTCTCGCCGCCCGCCTCGCCGTCCGCGGCCGGGTCCCCACCGTGTTCCAGCCGCACGCCTGGTCCTTCGAGGCGGTCGACGGCGCCACCGCCCGGCTCGCGCTCGAGTGGGAGCGCCGGGGCGCGCGCTGGGCCTCGCGGGTCGTGTGCGTCAGTGAGGCGGAGCGCGCGACGGGCGAACGGGCCGGGATCACCGCGCGCTGGGACGTCATCCCCAACGGCGTGGACCTCACCCGGTTCGTGCCCGCCCCCGAACCGCGCGAGGCCACCGCCGATCCACTGGTGGTCTGCGTCGGGCGCATCTGCCGCCAGAAGGGCCAGGACGTCCTGGTGCGCGCCTGGCCCCTCGTACAGGAGAGGTTCCCGCGGGCGCGGCTCGTGCTGGTCGGGGACGGGCCCGACGCGGCGGCGCTGCGCCGGCAGGCCACCGCATCCGTGCGGTTCGTGGGGGCCGACGACCCCCTGCCCTGGTACCGGCAGGCCGACCTCGTGGTGCTGCCGTCCCGCTGGGAGGGCATGGCTCTCGCGCCGCTGGAGGCGATGGCCTGCGGGCGGCCCGTCGTCGTCACCGACGTGGACGGCGCCCGCGAGAGCCTGCCCGCCGGCATCCCGTCCGACTGCCTCGTCCCGCCGGACGACCCCGGCGCGCTCGCCCGCGCCCTGACCGCTCTGCTGCGCGACCCCCACCGGCTCGGCGCGCTCGGCGGCCTCGCCCTCCGGCACGCGCGCACCCACCACGACGTGCGGCGCACCGCCGACGCGGTCGCAGACGTGTACCGCGAACTACTGGGCGTGGAGCCCACCGAGTGCAGGGAGCCCATCAACACGTGACCGCGGAACGTACCGTTGCCTCCCCCGCGGGGCAGCCACGCGCCACTGGGCCGAGCACCCTCACCCCCTCGGTCATCCCGCCACGCGCCGAGGCGGGCGGCCGCCGGTCCCCGGCAGGCGCGCGCCCGGCCGAGCGGCGCCCCTCCCGTGTGTCGCTCCTGGCGGCGGACGGTACGGCCGCCGTGCTGAGCACGCTCGTGATCGCGCCGGTCCAGCGCCACCCCCTGCTCGTGATCGCGCTGGCCGCCGGTGTCGCGGCGGCGAACGCGCGCGCGGGCCTCTACCGCGGCGACGCGCCCCGTCTCCTGCTCGACGACTGGCCCGCGATCGGCTGCCGCATCGCGGTGATCTGGTGCGTCATGGCGGCCGGGCTCGCCGGGTTCCCGCGGCTCGACCCGGTGCCGGCCGACATGCTCGCGGCGGGCGCCGCCCTGCACTGCCTCCTCGCGGGTGCGGGCCGCGGCCTCGTCTACTGGCGGCGCCGCGAGGCCGCCGCGCGCCGCCCCTGCCCGACGCTCCTCATCGGCCCCGAGACCGTCGCCCGGCCGGTCGCCGCCGCCCTTCTGCGCCACCCGCGATCGGGCATCCGCCCGGTCGGCATCCTGGCGGACAAGGAGCCCGAACACCCGCCCGACCACGAAGGGGCAGACCTCCCCGTCCTCCCCGTCCTCGGCACGGCCGACGACCTGCGCCGCGCGATCATCCAGAACGGGGTGCGGCGGGCACTGCTTCTCGACGATTCGGCGCACTCGGCCGGCCCGGCGTCCGACCGGGCGGCCTGGCTGGCGGTGCTGGGTGAATACGGCTGCCGCGTCTGGGAGTTCGACCCGTCCCCGTCGCCGTACCCCGCCCGGCCCGGTGACGCGGCCCGGCACCTTGCCGGGTTCCGCTACCGGCCACGGCCGCCCGACCGCCGCCGCGGCAGTGCCGGCAAGCGCGCACTCGACCTCCTCGTCTCCGGCACCCTTCTCGTCCTGACCAGCCCGGTCCTGCTGGTGTGCGCCGTGTGGCTGCGCCTCGCGGAAGGGCCCGGCGTCGTCTTCCGGCAGGAGCGCGTCGGGAAGGACGGGAAGCCCTTCACGCTGCTGAAGTTCCGCACGCACCGCCCGAGCGACGCGATGGAGTCGGCCACCCGGTGGAGCGTCGCGGACGAGAAGCGGATGGCGTGGTTCTGCCGGTTCCTGCGGCGCACCTCCCTGGACGAGCTGCTCCAGTTGTGGAACGTGTTCCGCGGCGACATGAGCCTCGTCGGCCCGCGACCCGAACGCCCCTATTTCGTCCTGCAGTTCAGCCAGACCTACCCCGGATACGCCGAGCGGCACCGCATGCCGACCGGCATCACCGGCCTCGCCCAGATCCACGGCCTGCGCGGCGACACCTCCATCGAGGACCGCGCGCGCTTCGACAACGCGTACATCGACAGCTGGTCGCTGTGGCAGGACGTCAGCATCCTGGTGCGCACCGCGGCCGCGCTCGTACGCTCCACGGGGAGTTGACCGCGTGACTGCCTCTCCCGCGCCCGCGCCCGCGCCCGTTCCCTGTCCCGCTCCCGCGGATGCCGGTCTGCGCACGGCGCCAGGGCCCGCCGGTGCGCGGCCCGCCCCGGCCGCCGCGCTCGTCGCCGTCCTCGGCCGGTACGCGCCCGTGCTCCCCGTCGTCTTGATGGTCGCCGTACTCGGCCTCCCGCTGACGCCCGGCTCGGCGGGATCCGGGGGCGGCACTCTCGCCGACGCGGCCTCCGGCCTGGTCGTCGCCGTCTGCGTGGCCGTCACCCTGCGCCGCGCCGAGCGCCCCCTGACGCGTACCGCCGCGATCCTCCTCGGGATGCCCGTCGTCGGGATCGCCGTCGCCGCGGCGGGCGCCGACTCGCCGTCGACCGCGCTCGTCGGCATGGTCCGCTACTGCCAGATCTTCGTCCTCGTCCCCGTGTCCGTCCTGGTCCTGGTCCGCGACCGCCGCGACTTCCGGCTCCTCGCCAGGTCGTTCGTGGCGCTGGCCCTGTGGCAGGGCGGCATCGGCATCCACCAGTACCTGACCGGGACCGGCGCCTCGTACATGGGCGAGGACATCCGCGCCGTCGGCACCTTCGGCCCCACGGACGTCATGGGAATGGCGACGGTGGTGTCGTACGGGCTCGTGGCCGCCGTCGGCCTGGCCCTCGGCGCCCGCACCGCGGCCCGGCGCACACCCGCCCTGCTGTGCGCGCTCGCGCTTGTCCTGCCGCTCGCCCTCTCCTTCAGCCGGGGCGCGTGGATCGCGACCGTCGTGGCGTGCGTCGCGCAGGTGCTGCTCGCCGGGGTGCGGCGCGCCGTCCGCCTGTTCGCCGTGGCCGCCGCGGCCGCCGTCGTCCTGGTGGGCGGCTTCGGCGTCGGGACGCAGCTGCTCCAGGAGCGCATGAGCAGCATCACGCAGGTCGCCGACGCCCCCGACCAGTCCGTCACGGACCGGTACACGATGTGGGCCGCGGCGGTCGACATGTGGAGCGAGCACCCGGCGACGGGCGTCGGCCTCAAGGGCTTCCCCGCCCACCGCGACAGCCACGCCTCGCTCGCGCTGTCCTCGGGCAGCGACACGGCGGGCGCGGGCGCCGCGTTCAAGCGCCAGCCGCTGCTGTCCCCGCACAACATGTACCTGCTCGTGCTCAGCGAGCAGGGCCTGATCGGTCTGGTCGGCCTCGCGGGCGGCTGGGCCGCGCTGCTGCTGCTCGGCCTGCGCCGCCTCGGCCGCCGCGCGGGCAGCCGGCCCGGCCTGGACTGCGGCCTCGTCGCGTGCGGGCTGCTCGGCTGGCAGCTCGTGGACTTCGTGTACGCCGACATCGGCGGTCCGTCGACCGTACTGACCGCCCTCGTCATCGGCCTCGTCGCGTGGTGGGGCCTGGCGCCGCAGGCGCCCCCGAAGGAGGCGGCGACGCCGTGACCATCCCCACCGCGGACGGCGACACCCGTACGGCCGCGAGCCTGCCCGCCCAGCTCCGGGCCGAGCCGGCCGTCACCGAATCCCCCGGAGCGTCCGACAGCCGCCTCGCGCGCGCCGCCCTGCTCACGGCCGCCCTTTCGGCCGCCGGGTCGGTCCTGGGTCTCGGCCGCGACCAGTCCCTCGCCCACCTCTTCGGCGCGGGCAGCGAGACCGACGCGTTCCTGGTCGCGTGGACGGTCCCGGAGTTCGCCGCCACGCTCCTCATCGAGGACGGGCTCGCGTTCGTGCTCGTGCCCGCGTTCAGCGCGGCCGTCGCCCGCCGCGCACAGGCCGGCAGAACGGACCCCGTACGGTCCCTCGTCTCGTCGTCGCTGCCCCGCTTCGGCCTCGCGTTCCTGGCCGCGGCCGTGCTGCTCATCGCGGGCGCACCCTTCCTGGTCCACGTCCTGGCGCCCGGCCTTCCCGACCCCCGACTCGCCGTCGACTGCACCCGGTTGACGGCCACCTGCGTCCTGACCTTCGGCCTGACCGGGTACTGCAGCGCGGCGCTGCGGGCCCACGGCTGCTATATGCCACCGGCCGCGATCTATGTCGCGTACAACACCGGCATCATCGCGACGATGCTCGTGTGCGGGACGCGCTGGGGTGTGCGGTCGGCCGCGATGGGGGTGGCCGTGGGCGGCTGCCTGATGGTGGCGGTCCAACTGCCCGCTTTTCACGGGCGGTTGAATGCCGCGAAAGCCACCGAAAGGCTCGCGGACGAGGCCGGGCGCGAGGCCGGGGACAGGCCCGGGGGCGAGCCCGGGGACAGGTCCGGGGACGAGACCGCTGCCAAGGGGCGGGGGCGGGCCATGCACCTCGGGCTCATCGCCGCCGTTCTGGCCTTCGCCCTGTGCAAGCAGTCGCAGGTGTTCATCGAGCGCTTCCTCGCCTCGTCGCTCGCCGCGGGCTCCATCTCGCACCTGAACTACGCGCAGAAGGTGGCCCAGCTGCCGATGATGCTCTCCCTGATGCTGTGCACCGTCACGTTCCCCGTGGTGGCACAGGCCGTCGCGCGCGGCGACATCGCGGCGGCGCGCGCCCGCATCGAACGCGACCTCGGCCTCGCCGCCTGCGTGGTCCTCGTCGGCGCCGCCGCGATCTTCGCCTGCGCCCCGCAGATCATCCATGTCCTGTTCCAGCGCGGCGCGTTCACCGCCGCCGACACCGCCGCCACGGCCTCCGTCATGCGCGTGTACGCCCTCGGCCTCCTCGGCCACTCCATGGTGGGCGCCCTGGTCCGCTCGTACTTCTCGTCGGGCCGCCCCACCTGGTACCCGGTGGGCGCGATGGCCGTGGGCATGGCCGCCACCGCGGGCGTGGGCTCCTGGACGGTCGACCTGTGGGGCGTACGCGGCATCGCGGGCGCCAACGCCTTCGGGATCACCCTCACCGCCGTACTGCTCCTCGCCGCGATGGACCGGCGCAGCGTGCCGGTCGACGTCTCCAAGGTCCTGTCCGAGATGGGCAAGCCGCTGCTCGCCGCCGCGGGCGCGACCGTGGCGGGACTGATGGCCGCGGCCTCCTTCACGTCCCCGTTCGCGGCGGGCGGGGCCGGGTGTCTCGCCGTGACGGCCGTGTTCGTCGTCCTCCTGTGGGCGCTGAGGGCCGAGTCCCTCGCGCCCCTCGTTCCCGTTGTCCGCTCCGCGACCAGAAAGCTCCGGCATGCCCGTTGACGCAGGACGCACCGATGACACAGGACGCACCAATGACGCAGGACGTACCGGTCACACGGGACGCACCGATGACACAGGACGCACCAATGACGCAGGACGTACCGGTCACACGGGACGTACCGATGACACGGGACGTACCGATGACGCAGGCCGCACCGGGACAAGGGCCGTTCCGCGCCCCCGGCCGTGGTTCCCGGACCGCACCCGCCGGTTGTTCCCCGAGCCGCCGATGTGGGTCGCGATGTACCACTCCGTGGACGACTGCCGCGACGACCCGTACCGCGTCACCGTCTCCCCCGAACGCCTCCAGGAACAGCTCCGGTGGCTGCGCAGGCGCGGGCTGCGCGCGGTGGGTACGGCGGCGCTCCTGGAGGCCCGCGCGCTCGGCACGGCCCGCGGCCTGGTGGGGCTCACCTTCGACGACGGCTACTGCGACTTCGTCGACAACGCGCTGCCGCTGCTGCGCCACTACGACTGCGGCGCCACCCTGTTCGTCCTGCCGGGCCGCCTCGACGGCGTCAACGAGTGGGACCCCCTGGGCCCGCGCAAGCCGCTCCTGTCGGACCGCGGCATCCGGACCGCGGCGGCCGCGGGCATCGAGATCGGCTCGCACGGCCTGACCCACGTCGACCTCACCCGCGTCGACGACCGCGAACTGCGCGCGGAGACCGAGGACAGCCGAAGACGCCTGACGGAACTCACCGGACGCGAGGTCCCCGGCTTCTGCTACCCCTACGGCACCGTCGACCGCCGCGTCGCGGACGCCGTCCGCCGCGCCGGATACCGCTACGCCTGCGCCATCTCGCCGGGCGACCTCACCGGCGACTTCGCCCTGCCGCGCGTCCACGTCGGCCAGGAGGACGCGGCCTGGCGCCTCGAACTGAAACTGCGCCTGCACCGCCTGCGCCGCCGCACCTCCACCGCACCGGAGGCCCGTACATGAGGACCCTGCACGTCATCACCGGCCTCGGGACCGGGGGAGCCGAACAGCAACTGCGGCTCCTGCTGCGCCATCTGCCCGTCCACAGCGACGTGGTGACCCTGACCAATCCGGGCGCCGTGGCCCGCGGCCTGACCGCCGACGGCGTCCGCGTCGTGCACCTCGGCATGTCCGGCAACCGTGACCTGGGCGCCCTGCCCCGGCTCACCAGGCTGGTGCGCGAGGGCCGCTACGACCTCGTGCACACCCACCTGTACCGCGCCTGCGTCTACGGCCGCTTCGCCGCACGCCTCGCCGGGGTCCGCGCCGTCGTCGCCACCGAGCACTCGCTGGGGGAGCACGCGATGGAGGGGCGCCCGCTGTCCGCCGGGGTCCGCGCGCTCTACCTCGCGGGCGAGCGGGTGGGCCGGGCCACCCTGGCGGTCTCCCCGTCGGTGGCCGAGCGCCTGGCGCGGTGGGGGGTGCCCCGGCACCGTATCCACGTCGTGCCCAACGGCATCGACGTGGACCGCTTCGCCCACGACCCGGCGCTGCGCGACACCACCCGCCACGTGCTCGGCCTGCACCGGGACGACTTCGTCATCGGGGGAGTCGGCCGCCTCGTCCCCGGCAAGCGCTTCGACGTCGTCGTCCGGGCGCTGGCCCAACTGCCGGACTACGTAAGGCTGCTCCTCGTCGGAGACGGGCCCGAGGAGGAGCGGCTGCGCAGGCTCGCCCAGGAGCTGGGGGTCGCGCGGCGCGTCGTGTTCGCCGGGGAGCGCCCCTACGCGTCGCCGTCGGGCCGCGCCGGCGACCCCGATCTGCCGGCTCTCATGGGCGCGATGGACCTGCTCGCCTCCCCGTCGGACGACGAGGCGTTCGGCCTCGCCGTCGTGGAGGCACTCGCCTCCGGACTGCCCGTCCTCTACGTCAGCTGCCCCGCGGTCGAGGACCTGCCGCCGCAGCTGGAGGCCGCGGCCGTCCGCGTCTCCGGCGACCCGGAGTCATTCGCACAGCAGGCGCTGCGGATCGTGGCGGCCCGGCCCTCCGGCCGCGCCCCGTCCCCGGCGGCGCGCCACTACAGCATCGCCCGAAGCGTCGAACAGCACCTGCGGCTGTACGAGGCGGCCCTGGGCGGTTCGGATCCCAGAGTTCCGAGAGCTCCGAGAGCCTCCGAAAACGTCCGAGAGTTTTGAGAGTTACGAGAGTTTCGAGAGTGAGTAAGTGATGACCGATGCTCCTCACCGGCGGGTCAGCCCGGCCGGTCCCCCCGCCCGGACGGCCGCCCGCGTGAAGCGCCTCCCGCTGTGGTCGTTGATCGTGGCCGGGGTCGTCCTGGGCGGTCTGGCGGGCGGCCTGTACGGCGTCCTGAAGACGCCGCAGTTCTCCGCCACGAGCTATGTGATCGCGGTGCCGGACGAGAAGTCCGACCCGTCGATCGCGCTCGGCTTCGCCCAGGCCTACGGCCGTGTCGCCACCCAGATCGCGGTCCTCGGCGACGCCCAGGTGCGGGCGGGCGTACCCGTGAAGGTGCTCCAGGACAGCGTGCGGGCCGAGACCTCGCCGGACGCGCCGATGGTCGCGGTGTCGGCGACGTCCGCGAAGCCGCGCAAGGCCGCCGACATGGCCAACGCGGTGGCGCGGGCGCTGACCGCCGATGCCAACCACACGAAGGCCGGCACCAAGGTGAAGCTCCTGCAGTTCTCGCGCGCAGTGAAGCCCACGTCGCCGTCGTCGGCGTCCCCCGTGGTGACCGCGCTCGTGGGCGTCAGCGCGGGCGGCCTCCTCGGCGGGCTCGTGATGCTGGTCCGTCCCCGCCGTGAGCGGGCGGAGGCGACGGCGTCCGTCCCCGGGCCCGCGGTGGCCGTGGACCTGCCCGGGAGCGTCTGATGCGGCCCGGGGGCGGGGACCTGTCGGTCGAGGTCTGCACCGACAGCGTCCGGTTCGGCGGGCTGGGCCGGGAGTGGGAGGCGCTGTACCGCAGGTCCCGCACCGCCACCCCGTTCCAGAGCCACGCCTGGCTGCACTCGTGGTGGCTCTCGTACGGGACGGGCCGCGGCCTGTGCGTGGTCCTGGTCCGCGCGGGCGGCCGGCTCGTCGCTGCGGCCCCGCTGATGCGGCGGTGGCGGCCGCTGCCGGCGCTGGTGCCGCTCGGCGGGAGCATCTCCGACTTCTGCGACGTCCTCATCGACGGCGGTGATGACGGCGGTGATGACGGCGGTGATGACGAGGGCGCCGCGGCCCGCGCGCTCGGCGACGCGCTGTGGCGGCTCGCCCGCACCCACGTGATCGACTTCCGTGAGGCACGCCCGGGAAGCGCCGTCGAGCGCCTCTACGACCGGTGGCCGGGGCCCAGGTGCCGCCTCGACGACTCCCTCTGCCTGGAGCTGCCGTCCGTCCCGATGGACGACATCGTGGGCCGGCTGCCGGGCTCTCGCGCACAGCGCGCCCGCGCCAAGATCCGCAAGCTGGACTCCCTGGGGATCGAGCGCCATGTGGTGCCGCAGGACGAGGTCGACGACTCGGTCCGACGCCTGGTCGCACTGCACCAACTCCAGTGGGAGGGCCGCAAGGTGACCACGGAACACCTCAGGCCCCGCTTCTCCGAGCACCTCACCCGCTCGGTCGCACTCATGGCCAGGTCGGGCGACGCGGTCGTGACCGAGTTCCGTATCGACGACGCGGTCCTCGCCGCCGACCTGACCTTCGTGTCCCCGCGCCTGACCGGCGGATATCTGTACGGCGCCGATCCCGGCCTGCGCGCACGCAAGGCCGACCTCGCCACGATGCTGCTGCGCTCGTGCAGCGAGCACGCCCAGGAGCGGGTGTCCGGCGCCCTGAGCCTGCTGCGCGGCAACGAGCCGTACAAGCACCACTGGCGCCCTCACAGCGTCGTCAACCAGCGTTTCGTGCTGGCCCGTACCGGCTCGTCGGCCGGGCTCGCCCTCGCCGTCGGCGACGTGACGGCGCGCCGCCTGGGCAAGAAGGCACTGCACGGGTGGAGGGCCCGGGGTGGCGACACGTCGTGACGACCCCGCCGCCACCGGCCGGGACTCCGGCGCGTCAGGAGCGCCGCGACCACCAGTCGAACCGCAGGCACAGCTTCCCGCCGAGCCAGAACTCCACCCAGTCGCCGAGGTCGAGCGGCGCGCAGTTGGGCGGGATGGCCGGGGGCGTCACGGGAGGAGTGACCGGCGGTGTCACGGGTGGAGTGACCGGCGGCGTCTCGGGAGTCGTGGGCTGCGTCGGCTTCGGCACCGACGGCTCCAGGCGGCCGGAAAGCATCGAGCGGTAGACCAGCGCCGCCTGGGGGTTGTCGTGGCACTGCCACACACCGTGCGGGCAGTAGTCCGTGATCGTGTTGTAGAGGGGCTTGTAACGGTCGATCCACCCGAGCATGCGCCGCATGTACTCCGGGTTGTCCCCGTTACGGAACAGGCCCCATTCCGGGTACGAGATGGGCTTGTTGTGCGCCTTGGCGAAGTCGACGTGCTCCTGGAGCCCGTACGGCTCGGAGATCTGCTCGGAGAACGACTTGCCCTCGGGCTGGTCGTACGAGTCCATGCCGATGACGTCGACGACGTCGTCACCCGGGTAGCACTTGGTCCAGGGCACGGCGTCGAGGCCGCGGCTGGGCGTGAAGTCGAAGCGGAACTTCTGCCCCGGCACCGACCGCATCGTCGTGACGATCCGCTTCCAGTACGTCTTCCAGGCCTCGGGGTCGGGCCCGCACCGGTGCGTGTACGTCGTCCCGTTCATCTCCCAGCCGGGCACGATCACCGTGTCCGGGACCTTCAGGTCGACGAGGCGCTGGGCGAGGCGGCGGAAGTGCTCGTCGAAGTCACCGGCCGCGCCCTGCTGCAGGAGCGAGCGGACCTCCGCGTCACCGAGGTGCTCCTCGTTGCGCTCCAGCATCGGCACGTTGAGCACGAAGAGCCGGTCGTCCCGCCCGAGCCGCCACTTGGCCCAGTCCTCCAGGAACCCGGGAGCGCCCTCGATGTTGCTCCACCGGTCGCCCGGCAGGTAGGTGTGCCCGACGCGCAGCTCGGAGCCGCCGAGCCACTTGCTGAGCCGCCCCATGCGCTGCACGCCGCTCGGCCCGTAGTCCAGGTAGGCGCCGAACGCCGGCCACGTCGAGGTGTCTGCGGTGTCTGAGGTATCTGCGGTGTTCGAGGTGCCCGAGGCATCCGAGGGGTTCGCGATGCCTGCTGTGCCCGCCGTGCCCGCCTGGGCATCCGTCATGCCGTCAGTGGGGGTGGGCGTCGACGTCGGCGTGGACGCCGTGGGTGCCGTGGGTGCCATGGGTGCCATGGGTGCAGCGGGCACAGCAGGTGCAGGGGGCGGGACGGGTGCGGCGGCCCCGGCCGTTCCGGCGGAGACGGAACCGGACGCGATCACCGCTGACGCGAAGATCCCGGCCGTCATCAAGGGGATGCGCCGGCTCGTGGCCCTTCGGCGTTGTGGGGACATGCCTACTCCTCGTGCCGCACTTCTTTCCTTGCTGACACTCAGTCACACGAATGGGTAACGCGCGAACCGGGGACCGGCCCGCACGTCTCTTTCATCGCCCATTCGGGCTATCACCAGGAAAGGAATCCCCCCACGTGTTCGACACCAGCGTTCCCGCTGTGCTGCTGCGGATCGACCCCAACCCCTTCCACCACGGAACGCTCGGCGCCGTCCGGTCACTCGGCCGCACGGGAGTGGACGTCCATGTGGTGGCCGCCTCTGCGGGAAGTCCCGTACGGCGGTCCAGGTTCCTGAGCGGGGAGCATCCGCCGCCGGGTCCCGACGCCTCCTGGCGGAGATCGGCGCCACGCTCCGCCGGGTCTCGGCGAGCGTCGCAGGACCCGCCGTCCTCATTCCCCTGGACGACGCGGGAGCCATTGCGGTGAGCCGCCTGCGCGACGAACTCCTCACCCGCTACCTCCTGCCGGACCAGCCCGACGGCCTCACCGAACGGGTCGCCGACAAGGCCCAGCTGCCCGCGCTGTGCGAAGCCGCGGGCATCGCGCACCCGGCCACCGTCGTCCCGGACGGCGCGGAAGGCGCCCGCCGCGCCGTCCGGGACCTCGGTGCTCCCGTCGTCGCCAAATGGAGCCGACCCTGGCTCATCCCGCCGGACAGCGGGCTGCGCAGCACGCTCGTGGTGCACAGCGAGCAGGAGGCGGCAGCCCTGTACGAGAGGGCCGAGGAGGCCGGCAGCCGGCTGCTGCTCCAGACGTATCTGCCCGCCGGGGAAGGCCGCGACTGGTTCTTCCACGGGCACGTCGACCGCAGGGGCGTCGTGCGCGGCGGCGGCGCGGGCTGCAAGCACCGGTCCTGGCCGCGGGGCGCGGGCCTCACCACGGTCGGCCGCTGGACCGCCAACCCCGAGCTGGAAGCCCTGGTCGACCGGCTCGTCGCGGCGCTGGGCTACCGCGGCATCCTCGACGTCGACTTCCGCGTGGACGCGCGGACCGGCCGGTACTGCCTTCTCGACTTCAACCCGCGCCCGGGCGCCCAGTTCCGGCTGTTCGCCGACGGCTCGGGCCTGGACGTCGTGCGGGCCCTGCACCTCGACCTGACGTACCGGCAGCCGCCCGTGGCGCGGGCCGCTCCCGGGCGGACGTTCGTGGTCGAGAACTATGCGCCGGTGAGCGCCCAGCGCAGCCTCGCGCGGGCGGCACTTCCGTCGCTGCCCTCGCAGCGCGGCGCACGGATGCGCGGCGAACTCGCCTGGTACAGCGGCGACGACCCCATGCCGGGCATCGCCATGACGGGGCTGTGGTGCCGGCACGTGGCCGGCCGGCTCCTGCGCCCGGCGCCCGTGCCGCCCGCCCGCACCGAGGCCCCGCCCGCCGTCACCACCCTCGACGCGACACCTGTGAAGGACGAAGAGAAAGCGAGCTGCTGATGCACGACCTGCTGATTGTCGGAGCGGGCCCCTACGGTCTGTCCATCGCCGCCCACGCGGCTGCGGCCGGCCTCGACGTGCGGGTCTTCGGCGACCCCATGGCATCGTGGCGCGACCACATGCCCCGGGGCATGCTCCTGAAGTCGGAGCCCTGGGCGTCCCATCTCTCCGCGCCGGACGGTCGGTTCGGCCTGGACGCGTACTGCGCGCTCCAGGGCACCACGGTCCGGCACGGCGAGCCCGTCCCGGTCGAGACGTTCTCCGCGTACGGCCTCTGGTTCGCGAGGCGGGCCGTGCCGCCCGTGGACGAGCGGATGGTGGAGTCCGTGGACTCCTGCCCCGGCGGATTCGACCTGCGCACCCAGGACGGTGAACTCTTCCGCGCCCGCACGGTGGCCCTCGCCGTCGGCGTACTGCCCTTCGTGGAGATCCCGATGGCCCTGCGCGGCCTCGACCCCGCGTACGTGACCCACAGCAGCCACCACAGAGACCTGACGCGCTTCCGCGATCAGGACGTCACCGTCGTCGGAGCCGGGCAGGCGGCCCTGGAGACGGCGGCGCTCCTGTCC
The DNA here is from genome assembly GCF_056432625.1 of Streptomyces sp. NPDC045026. Taxonomy (NCBI): domain Bacteria; kingdom Bacillati; phylum Actinomycetota; class Actinomycetes; order Kitasatosporales; family Streptomycetaceae; genus Streptomyces; species Streptomyces sp. NPDC045026. The sequence goes on along the minus strand of NZ_JBWKIS010000011.1, from coordinate 189,940 downwards.
GAACAGGGCACGCGCGTAAGGATCGTGGCCCGCTCGCACGACCTGGCCTGGAACACGCTCCCGCCCCCGTGGGAGCGCCCCTGGTGGCAGAGTCTGCGCGCCCCGCACAGCGGCCTCGGCTGCGGCTGGCGCAACTGGTTCTACTCGGAAATGCCGGGCGCCTTCCGCCGGCTCCCCCACCGGACCCGCGCCCGCGTCTGCGCGACCGCGCTCGGCCCCGCGGGCGCCTGGTGGGTACGGGACCGGGTGACCGGCCGCTTCGACATCCACCTCGGCCAGGAGATCCGGCACGCGAAGCCGTGGGGCGGCAGGCTGCGGATCACGACCTCGGATTCCGGCGCGGGCTCCGGGGCGGACCTGCCGCCGTTCGAGACGGACCACGTCATCGCGGCGACCGGGTTCCGGGCGACCTACGGCCGCATGGGGATGCTCTCCCCCGCACTGCGGGCCGGCCTCGGCGCGGACCCGCACGCCGCGCCCCGCGTCGGGTCGGGCTTCGAGTCGCGCAAGCCGGGGCTCTTCCTCGCGGGACTGATGACCGCGGCGGACTTCGGCCCGTCGATGCGTTTCGTGCACGGCGCGTCGTACACCGCGCCGCATCTCGTGGACGGGGTCCTGCGGCGGCTGCGCGGCGTGCGCCCCCCGGGCGGCCTCACGCTGCCGGGCAGCAGGTCGGCGCACGACCCGCTGGCGGCGGCCGACCGCTGAACGGTCGGACAGGTGACCGGGGTTGCCGCGGGTGCGTTCGCGCCCGTGGCGTCCTTTGGAGTGAGGGTGCGGGCGAACGGGTGAATCGGTTCCGCAGAGGGGGCCGCCCGGTGGTGGACTGGCCTGGTTGTGAGACGGGCCCGGCTGCCTCCCCCGTCAGCCGTCGGCGACTACGCCGTGGGTGGGCAGCAAACGGTTGAACGGCCCTCTCCGCCGGCCGGGAAGAACATGAACGTCGGTTCTTCCCGGCCTGGCGTACGACGACGGCGACGGTGTTACCGGGCGGCGGCACGTCCCCGCCGGTAGAGGATCCCGCCGCCGATCAGCAGCCCCGCACTCGCCGCCGCGGCGGCCAGCAGATCCCGATCCGCCCCGGTCTGCGCCAACTGCGTCCGCCCGCCGGTGACGTGGGTGTGCTGCACGGGGGGCTGCGCGTCCGGCGGGGTCAGACGCTGCACCGCCGGCGGCTGCACCGGGGCCGGGGGCTCGACGGTACGCACGGTGGGCGGAGGCACCTGGGAGATCTCTTCGGGGGTGGCCACGTCGGAGGAACAGTGGTTGCCCATCACGGGATTGGCCGCGCCGATCACGTTCCCGGAGTTCCCGCACGCGTTCACGGGGGCGTGCACGGGAGCCTGCACGGAGTTGCCCGACAGGATGCCGGGGGACTGCTGCGCATCACTCTCGGCGTGCGCACCGCCCCCGGACATGCCGTCACCGCTGCCGTGCCCGTCGTCCGCCGTACCGCGGGCCGCTCCGCCGACGGCCCGGTCGGAGCCACCGGCGCCGGCCGGCTGTGAACTCCCCGTGTTCTTACAGGAGTTGCCGAATGCCGGATTAAGAACGGCGACGACGTCGACCGTGTTGCCGCACGCGTTCACCGGGACGTCCAGCGGGGCCTGGACGGTGTTGCCCGACAGAATGCCGGGGGAGCCCGCCGCCTGCCCGTCCGCGCCCGACGCGGCGAACGCGCTGGAGCCCGGCAGGGACAGAATGCTCGTCGCGGCCGCAGCCGCGACCATTCCCAAGTTCAGGGCCTGTCGCATCTAGTTCGTCTTCCTGCTCGCAGATGAAAGCCGGCCCTGGAGTACGAGACGCATCCAAGGCCGGCGGAGCCGCGGCCTGACGGCCGGGGCGCTGAATCAGTCGTCGTTGGCGCAGCCGTCGCCGAGCGCCGGGTTCAGCGCGCCGATCACGTCGACGGTGTTGCCGCACAGGTTGACCGGGACGTGGACCGGGATCTCCACCACGTTGCCGGAGAGGACACCCGGCGAACCGACCGCGGCACCCTCGGTACCGGCGTCGGCGAACGCCGGAGCGGCCATGCCCAGGGCCAGCACAGCGCCGGCGAGGATCGTTGCGCTCTTCTTGAGATTCACTCTCTTTACCCTTCTCGCGTCGTTCATGAATGAGGTCATCACCTCGGTGTGAAAACGAGCCGTGAGGCGGAAGGGAACTGAGCCGTCCGCGTTAAAGAAGCGCCCGGATCGACCGGAAGCACTCCTGAGGCAAAGAAAACCGGGCCGCCGCGCCTGCGAAGGCGGGCGGCCCGGGTTCCCGGGGCGGGTGGATCAGCCGTTGTGGGCGCCGTTCCCGGACAGGACCGGGATGTCGTCCACGACGTGCGACAGCGGCTCGTCGCCCTTGGCCTGGGTGGAGTTCTCCGCGCACTGCTGGTTCTGCGGGGCCGACAGGACGGAGACGTCCTGGACGGCGACCGGCACGAGCAGACCGAACAGCGGACCCACGTTGCCCTTGACCGGCAGACCGATGCAGGGCTTGTTCAGCGAGCCCTGGACCGCGCCGAGCTGCGGGCTCTGGGCACCGTCGGTGGTGGAGTTGCCGTACGCCTGCTGGGCGCCGTTGCCGCTCGCGGACGTCGTGCCGGTGTCGTCGCCGATGGCCAGCGCCTGGGGAGCGGCCGCAGCCGAGACGCCGACGACCGAAACGGCGACCGCGGCCGCTGCCATTGCCTTCTTAAGCATTTCCAGTTCCTTTTCGCACAGACGCCAGTTAACGCTGCCCGGACAACAGGGCTCCGGTCGAAATGGTTGCGGCACTTCACTCGGTCGGGCTGCACGTGCAGAGAACTATCGACCGATAGTCATTTATTCGGAAATGCCCGGGTGGACCCGTCAGAGTGAACCGGGACAACCATGTGCGTAAATCTGAGTTGGGCAGTGGGCTCCCGGGTCGGGGGCAACGAGAAGGGAATTCATCATGATGAAGAAGGTCATGGCGGCTGCCGCAGTCGCCGCCTCGGTCGCCGGTATCTCGGCGGTCGCAGCCCCCCAGGCCATGGCGATCGGCAACGACGGTGGCACCACGTCCTTCAGCGGCAACGGTGCGGAGCAGGCCTACGGCAACTCCGCCACGTACGGCAGCATGAGCCCGCAGATGGCGCTCATCCAGGGCTCGCTCAACAAGCCCTGCATCGGTCTGCCGGCCAAGGCCAACGTCGGTTCGCTGGTCGGCCTCGTGCCGGTCGCCGTCCAGGACGTCCCGATCCTGTCGGCCCCGCAGAACCAGCAGTGTGTCGAGAACTCCACGCAGGCCAAGGGTGACGAGCCGCTCTCGCACATCCTCGACAACATCCCGGTCCTGTCGGGCAACGGCGCGGCCAACAACTGAGCCGCGGCGTCATTCCGTTGGGTCGTCCACCTGTCCGGCGACCCAACGGCCCTGGCCGTCGCGGGGCCAGATGTCCCGGGTGACGATCTCGTCCCACTCCCGGTCGGGCAGCCCGGGAAGCGTTCTGCCCCGCTGCTTCCAGCTGTCGAGCAGCGCTCCGTAAAGGGGTTCGTCGATTCTGTATTCGGGCGACTCCCGGCTCTGCGGAATAAAGCATTTGGGCGGTCGGCGGTTCTTGTTCTGAGACACAGCACTTCGCCTTCCTCGGGGTGCTCTCCGACTTTCTGTTCCATCTTCCCCGGAAGCCGAAACAGTTCCCTTTAGGGCGAAAGAGTTACTTCCCGGCGGCGCGCGGGGCGGTCACCGTTCAAGCTATTCCGCTGGCATACGGTGCCGTCAGATCTGTCCCCTGCTGTGGAGCGAATCCGGTGATGAAACGCCCTTCACGAACCAGCCGTCGGAGAAATATCCGCCTGAGTACGGCAGCCCTGGCAGTGCTACTCACGACGGCTGCTTCCGTGGCGGGTAATTCCGTTTCCGCGCTGCCATACAAAATTCAGCGGGTCGATGCGTTCAGCGGCGCTGTGAACCGCCCTGCCGCGGGCCCCGGCACAAATATTCTGCTCATGGCGACGGACGGCCGGGACACCATCACGAGCCAGGAGAAGAAGAAGTTCCACGCGGGTGGAGTCGCCTGCAACTGCACCGACTCGCTGATGCTGATCCATGTCTCGCAGCGGCGTGACCGCGTCAGTGTGGTCAGCCTCCCCAGGGACTCGTTGGCGCAGATCCCCGCGGACCGGGACCCGGGCACCGGGGAGCAGTACCCCGCCCACCCCGCGAAGATCAACGCGGCCTTCCAGCAGGGCGGCCCCGCGCTCGCGGTCCGCACGGTGGAGGCCATGACGAACGTCAGGGTCGACCACTATCTGCAGATCGACTTCAGACGGTTCATCGACAGCGTGAACGCGGTCAAGGGGGTGGACGTCTGCACCTCCAGGCGGCTGTCCGACTCGGCCACCAAGCTCGACCTCCGGCCCGGTCGGCACCGCCTCGGGGGCGGTCAGGCCTTGCAGTACGTCCGCTCGCGCCATGTGGACGCAAGCGCCGACCTGGGGCGGATCCAGCGCCAGCACCGTTTCCTGATCAGCACCATGCACAGACTCGACACCCGCAAGGTTCTCGCCGATCCGGCCAGGGCGATCAGTCTGGCGCGGACGGTGCTCGGCGCCACGAAGGTCGACCAGGGGTTCACGCCGAAGGAGCTCGTCTCCCTCGCCACCGACCTGAGCCGGCTGCCCCCTGCGCAGTCCGAGTTCACCTCCGTGCCCATCACCGGGTTCAACCCGGTCATCGAAGGCATCGGCTCGACGCTGGAGTGGGACAAGGCGGCGGCGAAGAAGATGTTCGCCACGCTCAACAAGGACCGGTCCCTCACCCCGCGCAACTCCACGGCCAAGCCCTCCGACCCCCCGCGCATCGGGGTCAAGGAGACGGTGCGCGGGAACACGCTGGCCTGTTCCTGACGGTAAGTGCGCTGGGCCAATCGGGTTGCACCGCGAAACCGCATCAGCCCGGCCCAGTTGATGACCATGCGGCTCCGTGACCGGAGCCCGCCGATTGAAGGGATTCATCATGAAGAAGCTGTGGGCAACCGCGGCCATCGCTGCCTCCGTCGCTGGTATGTCGGCAGTCGCCGCCCCCCAGGCCCTCGCCATCGGGGACGACTCGGGCACCACGTCGAACAGCGGCAACGGCGCCCAGCAGGCGTTCGGCAACTCCGCGACGCACGGCGACATGAGCCCGCAGCTCGGGCTCGTCCAGGGCTCGCTGAACAAGCCCTGCGTCGGTCTGCCGGCCAAGGCCAACGTCGGTTCGCTGGTCGGCGCCGTGCCGATCGCCGTGCAGGACATCCCGATCCTGTCGGCGCCGCAGAACCAGCAGTGTGTCGAGAACTCCACCCAGGCGAAGGGTGACGAGCCGCTGTCGCACATCCTGGACGACATCCCGGTTCTGTCCGGCAACGGCGTCGGCAACGACTAGTAGCCGCGAAAGCGGGGGTAACCGGTGTCCGGTTGCCCCCGCTTTTCTGTGCCCGTTCTTTCTGTGCCCGTTCTTTCCGTGCCGGTTCTTCGCCGCTGTCCGGCTGCCGGCCGGCTTTCCTAGCTGACCGACGGCAGGAGACCTGTCACCGGGGCCACCAGGTCGGTGACCTGGTGCAGCTCGTTCAGGCCGCCGAGCTGCTCGTTCACCGTGGGGATCTCGGCCTTGTGCTCGGCCGGAACGGAGCTGGTGGTGATGTCGTCGAGGCTGATCGGCTTCATGCCGCCGAGGGGACCGACGGGAGCGGCCTCGGCCGCGGGCATGGCGAGAGCGGAGGCACCGGCGGCCAGAGCGACCGCGGCGAGAACACGTCGTGTGGAGATCATGCCTTCAGCAACGGCCGACGGGTGCTCGGGGAAACGGGCGTGAGGGCCCACCCACCCGAGAGGCGTACCGAAGTCGTACCGAAGTCGTACGGAACCGCCGTCCGCTTTGTGTGCCGGTTGTACTCGGTCAGAACTGAGTACCAGCGCTCTGGCCGGTCATTGCGTGAGCGCGAACGCTTGGCCCATGGACATGAATGAGCGACTGCCGAAGCGAACGTTCCATCTGCCGGCGACCATCGCGCTGGCCGGGATCGCGCTGGCGGCGTGGGCCGGCTGGCTGGGCTGGGACCAACAACGTGACGTGCACCCCGACGGCTCGACGACCGGCCCGTACGCGGCGTGGCAGGTGATAGGCCTCGTACTGACCCTGCTGGCACCGGTGTATTGGGCGGCGTCCCGGCGCTACGGCGCGGCCGCAGTGCTCGGCCCCACGGCCGGCCTCACGGTGGCCGCCTACTTCGACTGGTCCGACGACTCCAGCGGTCTCTTCGTGATCGGAGTGGGCCTTGTCATGGTGGGGAGCCTGGTCGTGACCGCGGCCCTTTCCGCCGTGATCGCTTCCCTGACGGGACGTGGCCCGCACGGCCGGGCGGTCGCCGCTGGGTAGCGCGCTGAACGTCGAGGGGAGCGCTATGAGTGCTGCCGGGGGGCGATCTCCGTGATCAGTTTCTGGACCAGGGACTCGATCTCGTCGCGGATGGGTCGTACGGCGGCGACGCCCTGACCGGCGGGGTCGTCGAGTTTCCAGTCGAGGTAGCGCTTCCCGGGGAAGACGGGGCAGGCGTCGCCGCAGCCCATGGTGATGACGACGTCGGATGCCCGGACGGCTTCGGTGGTGAGGATCTTGGGCGCCTCGGCGGAGATGTCGATGCCGGCCTCGCGCATGGCTTCCACGACAGCGGGGTTGACGGTGTCGGCGGGCGCGGATCCCGCGGAGCGGACTTCGACGCGGTCACCGGCGAGGTGGGTGAGCCAGGCGGCCGCCATCTGGGAACGCCCGGCGTTGTGGACGCAGACGAAGAGCACGGAGGGCTTGGGCTCAGACACGGGAGAGGCCTTCCTGGGCGGTGACGGGTTCGGTTGCCGTGGGGCCGGGCCGGGGGAAGTAGCGGCGGGCGGCCAGGGCGACGTGGACGAGGCCGATGAGGACGGGCACCTCGATCAGCGGACCGACGACGCCGGCGAGGGCCTGGCCGCTGGTGGCGCCGAAGGTGGCGATGGCGACGGCGATGGCGAGCTCGAAGTTGTTGCCGGCGGCGGTGAAGGCGAGTGTGGTGGCGCGCGGGTGATCGAGGCCGACTGCCTTGCCCAGGGCCATGGATCCGGTCCACATGACGGCGAAGTACACCAGCAGCGGCAGCGCGATGCGGGCGACGTCCAGCGGCTGGGAAGTGATCGCGTCGCCCTGGAGGGCGAAGAGCACCACGATGGTGAACAGCAGCCCGTACAGGGCGAACGGTCCGATGCGCGGGATCAGCTTCGCCTCGTACCAAGCGCGGCCCTTGGCCCTCTCGCCCAGCCGACGGGTCAGGAATCCGGCGAGCAGCGGGATGCCGAGGAAGATCAGGACGCTGCGGGCGATCTCCCACACGGACACGTCGAGCGCGGTCTGTTCCAGGCCGAGCACGCCGGGGAGCACGGAGAGGTAGAACCAGCCGAGCAGGCTGAACGCCAGTACCTGGAAAAGGGAGTTGAGGGCGACCAGGACGGCGGCGGCTTCGCGGTCGCCGCAGGCGAGGTCGTTCCAGATGACGACCATGGCGATGCAGCGGGCGAGGCCGACGATGATCAGGCCGGTGCGGTACGCGGGCAGGTCCGGCAGGAAGATCCAGGCGAGCGCGAACATCAGCGCCGGGCCGAGCACCCAGTTCAGGACCAGGGACGGAATGAGCAGGCGGCGGTCGCGGGTGACGGTGCCGAGACGGTCGTAACGGACCTTCGCGAGCACCGGGTACATCATCACGAGCAGGCCCAGCGCGATCGGCAGCGAGACGCCGGTGACGGTGACCTCGGCCAGGGCGTCGCCGAGGCCGGGAACGAGGCGGCCCATGCCGAGGCCCGCCGCCATCGCGGCGAGGATCCACACCGCCAGGTAGCGGTCCACGAAGGACAGCCGTCCTGCCGCTGGTGCCGTGGTGCTGTCGCTCACGAGGATGCCTCCGTGGCCGTTTCGGCCGCGGGCCGTTCGGGGCGTCCGGGCCGGGTGAGGATCCCGGCGAGCTTGTCCGTCATCTCCGGCAGGAGCCAGTAGTAGACCCAGGTCCCGCGCCGCTCGCAGTCGATGAGACCGGCCTGCCGCAGCAGCTTGAGGTGGTGGGAGATCGTCGGCTGGGAGAGGTTGAATGCCGGGGTCAGATCACAGACGCAGATCTCGCCGCCCTCGCGTGACGCGATCATCGACAGCAGTCGCAGCCGGACGGGGTCGCCAAGGGCCTTGAAGACTCTGGCCAGTTCGACGGCCTGCTCATCGCCCAGCGGAGCGGCCAGCAGCCCGGGGCAGCACCCGTCGTCCGCGTCGCCCCCGTCGTCCGCGCAGCCCTTCGCCTGGTCGAGCACCACGAGCTCTTGTTTCGACATTCCTCTATATTGACAGGCTTCGATTTAGGGCGCAAGGTTGTGGCGGAAGGCTGTATCGATAAGTATCAAAGCAACCCGAGGAGTCGGCGTCATGAGTGAGCAGCAGGCCGGTCTGCATCTGCGCGAGACGGTCCGTGAGCGGTACGCGGCAGCCGCCACCCAGGTCACCGAGGGCGGCACCGCGTGTTGCGGCCCGCAGGCGATCGAGATCGACGACAGCTTCGGCTCCACCCTCTACGCGGCCGACGAGCGCGACACCCTGCCGGCCGAGGCGGTCGCCGCCTCCCTGGGCTGCGGAAACCCCACCGCCGTCGCCGACCTCCACGAAGGGGAGGTCGTCCTCGACCTGGGTTCGGGGGGCGGGATCGACGTCCTGTTGTCCGCCCGCCGGGTCGGCCCGACCGGCAAGGCGTACGGGCTGGACATGACCGAGGAGATGCTCGCGCTCGCCCTCGCCAACCAGCGCAAGGCCGGGGCCACGAACGTCGAGTTCCTCAAGGGCACCATCGAGGCGATCCCGCTGCCCGCGAACACGGTCGACGTGGTCATCTCCAACTGCGTCATCAACCTGTCCACCGACAAACAGGCGGTCTTCGCCGAGATGTTCCGCGTCCTGACCCCCGGCGGCCGCATCGGTGTGTCCGACGTCGTCGCCGACGACACACTCACGTCTGCCCAGCGGGCCGAACGCGGCGACTACGTGGGCTGCATCGCCGGCGCGCTCTCGTTCGCCGAGTACCGCCAGGGGCTGGAGTCGGCCGGGTTCACCGGCATCGGCATCACCCCGACCCACGCGGTCGCCGACGGGATGCACGCGGCCATCGTCCGAGCCGCCAAGCCCGCCGCCAGAGCTTGAACAGGTCGCGCGACATGGGTCACCGGATCGGCTCGCACGAACTGCCCTGGCCGAGCTCGGCTCGTATACGCGTACACACCTCTTCGACGGCCGCCTCGCCCGGCACCCGGTTCGCCTCGAACATGGCCAACTGAAGCACCGGTCCATAGGCGTTGTATCTGGTCATGTCGGAACGGCACGCGGGCTGCACCACGAAGTGAAGGTGGCCGGGAACGGCGTCGGCGTGGGACCACAGACAGACATAGATCTGGTCCGGGTTCATGACGGCGGTCACCGCCGCGCTCGTCCGCTGCAGCAAGGGGCCGAGCTCCGCGGATTCGCTTCCGGTCAGGTCGGACACATGCAGGACGTGCCTGACCGGCATGACCGCCAGCGTGCCCAGCCCCAGCGGCCCCTTCGCATGCTGTACGACCCAACTCGCCGTCCGAAGAAGCGTTCCACCCGGGAGCGGCTCGTCCTCGTGGATGAAGCTGCACGCCATGCACTCGGCACCTGTCATCTGCCCGCCTTCCCAGCGGTTGTCGGGGCCTGCACTGTAGCCAGCGGTCCGCCGGCTTCTGCCATAGGAAATCCCTATGGCGCCTGCTGGCATTTCGTCTTTGCCTCTCGCTCTTTCCCGTACGTACCGTGAAACAGCTCGACGAGGCGCCCACCGCGATTTCTCCGGAGATTCGCGCTCTGCGCACCTCGATCCTTCTTCTGTCGAGCTGACAATTACGCGAATCGAGAGGGCCGGTGGCATGACCACGATCGAGAACGGACCGGGAACGCGGGAACTCGAGGGAAAGCGGGCCCTGGTCACGGGTGGTTCTCGCGGGATCGGAGCGGCCGTCGTCCGCCAGCTCCTGGACGCGGGCGCCGAAGTGCTCACGACCGCCAGGTCGGCGACGGCCACGGTGCCGGAGGGGGCCGCCTTCGTGGCGGCCGACGTGCGGACGCAGGCGGGCGCGCAGGCGCTCGCCGCGACGGCGCAGGAGGTACTCGGCGGGGTGGACGTCCTGGTCCACAACGCGGGTGGGGCACGACCGCACGAGGGCGTCTCGGCCATCCCCGACGAGGAGTGGCAGGACGCGCTGGACCTGAACTTCCTGGCGTCGGTGCGGCTGGACTCACTGCTGGTACCGGGGATGCGGGACCGGCGTTCGGGGGTGATCGTGCACGTCTCCTCGGCCGGGGTCCCCACCGTGGCGCCACCGTTCCTGCACTACACGGCGGCGAAGGCAGCGCTGGAGAACTACAGCCGGGGACTGGCCTCCGAGCTGGCCCCGTTCGGAATCCGGGTCAACACCGTGTCTCCCGGCCGAACCGCCACCCCTGGCGGCGAAGCGGCACGGGAGCAGTGGGCGGAGGTGTCTGCGCGCATGGACGAGGCGCCGGGCCGGACCAACGCCGAAGACACCGCGCCACTGGGGCGCGACGGTCAGCCCGACGACATCGCCCACGCGGTGCTGTTCCTCTTGTCCGACCGGGCGAGCTGGCTCACAGGGAGCAATATCGTCGTGGACGGCGGCGAATTCCCCAGGGGCTGACGCCGACGGAATCCCGGAACGGAACGCCATTTCCGGCAAAGGAATCAACGGCGCCGAACCGACCACCTTCCCGGCCGTCAGGAAAGGGGTGACCCGTCAGGAAACCGGTGACCCGTCAGAAACCGGTGAGAAGAAAGCGGGGTCGGACCAGGTCTCCTGACGCAGGAATTCGAGCAGGGCCGTCTCGGCCGGGCCCGCGCCGGGCCGGACCACGGCGATGACGGGCTGGGACACGACCGGGAACACCGGGCGCACGAGGTGCTCGTAACCGTGGGGCACCGCGGAGGCCGGGACGAGCGTCACCCCGAGGCCGTGGGCGGCCCAGCGCACGGCCGTCGCCGTCTGGGACACGCGGGCGGCCGTGGTCGGGGCCAGCGCGTTGCCCCGCAGCACGTTCAGCAGTACGCCGTCGAGCGCGCTGTCGCGGTCGAACCGCACCCAGGGCTCTCGCTCCAGCTCGCGCAACTCGACCCGGTCGGCGGCGAGCAGCCGGTGCCCGGTGGAAAGGACCACGACGAACTCCTCGTCGCCGAGGTGGTGGGCGTCGTCGGGGCTCCGCTCGCACGCCGCCATCAGGGCGAGGTTCAGCACGCCCCGTCGGCACAGCCGCTCCAGCTCGGCGGAGCTGGGCTCCTCGAAGACGGTGACCTCAAGCCGCGGGGAGCGGCGGCGCAGCGCGGCGAGGGCGCCCGGCAGCTGCCGCGTGCCGAAGCCCATCTGCACGGCGACCACCAGCTCGCCCACCAGGTCATCGGCACCGGCCCGCGCCGTCGCCCTAGCCCGCCGCGCCGCGTTCACCGCGACCTCCGCCTCCCGCAGGAACGCGCGGCCGACCACGGTGGGCACCAGTCCGGTCGGCGTGCGGGCGAACAGTTCCACGCCGAGTTCCCGCTCCAGGCCGCGGATCTGCTGGGACACCGACGGTTGAGCGACGCGCAGCAGCTCCGCCGCCGCCGTCACCGAGCCCTCCTCGGCAACGGCCAGGGCGTACTCGAACTGACGAAGACTCATCGGCTCCCATCTCCTCCCTGCGGTGATTCGACGCCTCGACACGCCTCGGTGCTTCGATACGCCTCGACGTCATCGCAAGTAACTCAGTGCGGCCGGGGGAGATTCCCGCAGGACCGGCGTGCCTGCGCGCCTCGTTGCACACCGAGGTGCCGTCCGCTGCGGAAGGCCCTTTACCGGGGGAGTCAAGTGGGTGATGCTGACCCGGCGTTGGAGGGCTGACCGACACGGTAGGGGCCGGTCGGTACGGAGGGGGAGGCCGCGGTGGTGCGCGTAGTGCTGCTTGGACCGGTTCAGGTGTACGCCGATGATGCGACGGCGATCGAGGTGGGTGGCGTCCGGCTGCGGATGCTCCTCGCCAGGCTCGCCCTCGAAGAGGGCCGGACGGTGTCCGTCGACTCGCTCGTCGACGGCCTGTGGGGAGATGAGCAGCCGCCCGCCGACGCGGCCAACGCGCTGCAGGCGCTGGTGTCCCGGCTGCGCCGGGCGCTGCGCGGGTCCGCGGCGGTGGAGTCCGCCTCCGGCGGCTACCGGCTCTCGGTGCGGGCCGAGGACGTCGACGTCCACCGCTTCGAGGATCTGGCCGCTCGGGGCAGACGGGAACTCGCAGGCGGGCGGGCCGGTGAGGCGGCCTCGCTGCTCGCAGCGGCGCTCGGGCTGTGGCAGGGCGCGGCACTCGCCGATGTCCTCGACGCCCCGTTCGCCGGGCCCGTGGCGACCCGGCTCGAGGATCTGCGGACCGCGGCGGCCGAGGACCGCTGCGACGCCGAGCTGCAGCTCGGGCGGTACGCGGAGGTGCTGGCCGACCTCGAAGCGGCCGGTGCCGAGCGGCCGTTGAGCGAGCGGGTCGCCGGGCTGCGGATGCGGGCACTGTCCGCGGCCGGCCGGCAGTCCGACGCCCTCGCGGTGTACGAGGCGATACGGGCGCGGCTCGACGGCGAACTCGGCGTCCTTCCGTCGGCCGAGCTGCGGGAGGTCCACCTGACCTTGCTGCGAGGTGAGCTGGAGACGCCGGTCGAGCGGGCCGGGGCCGCCCCGAGCCGCCTCCCGGCCAGGCTGACGAGCTTCGTCGGCCGTGGCGATGAACTGAGCCGCGTCGGCGGGCAGTTGGACCGCGGCCGACTCGTCACCATCGTCGGCCCCGGTGGTGCGGGCAAGACCCGGCTCTCCGTCGAAGCGGCCACCCGGGACCGCGCCCACGCACGTGGCCGGGTCTGGTTCGTACCGCTCGCCGGCGTGAGCGCACCGGACCAGCTGGCCGACGCGGTACTCGGAGCGCTCAGCTCCACCGACGGCCGCCTCTACGAAGCCGGCCAGGGGCAGCGGGCCACGCCGGTCGAGCGCATGGCCGGGCTCCTCGGCAGCGGCGACGCTCTGCTCCTGCTCGACAACTGCGAGCACCTCGTCGAAGCGGCCGCCGAACTCGCCGCGGAACTCCTCGACCAGCTCCCGGAGCTGCGGATCCTCACCACCAGCCGCGAGGCCCTCGCCATCACCGGCGAGTCCCTGTGCCACCTCGGCCCGCTCGACGTACCGATGGGATCACCGGAGCCCGACGAGGCCGCCCAGTCGCCCGCCGTCCGCCTCTTCGTCGACCGGGCCGCCGGAGTACGGCCGGACTTCACGCTCGACGCCTCGACCCTCGACGCCGTGGTCGAGGTCTGCCGACGGCTCGACGGGATGCCGCTCGCCCTCGAACTGGCCGCGGCCAAGCTCCGCTCGATGAGCGTCGAGCAGATCGCGCGCCGCCTCGACGACCGCTTCCGCCTCCTCGTCTCGGGCAGCCGTACCGCGCTCCCCCGCCAGCGCACCCTGCTCGCTCTCGTCGAGTGGAGCTGGGACCTGCTCGACGAACCCGAGCGGATCCTCGCCCGCAGGCTCTCGGTGTTCCCGGGCGGCGCGACGGTCCCCGCGCTCGAAGCGGTCTGCGCGGACCCGTCGCTCCCGGCCGCCGACATCCCGTACGTCCTGGACGTCCTGGTCGAGAAGTCGCTGGTCCACACCGTCGACGAGGGGGTGGGCGAGCCGCGCTACCGGATGCTCGAAACGGTGCGCGCGTACGCGGCGAGGCAGCTCGCCGAAGCCGAGCCCGGGAACGCCGTCACCCAGCGCTATGCCGGGTACTTCCTGGCCCTCGCGGAAGAACACGAACCCCGCCTGCGTACCCACGAACAGCTGCGCGCGATCGAGGTCTTCGACGCCGAGCACGACAACCTCGTCCTCGCGCTGCGCTCGGTCGTCGACGGCGGGGACGGGAACCTGGCCGCACGCTTCGCCGGAGCCCTGTCCTGGTACTGGGGGATCAGGGGGATGAGCACCCAGCTCGACACGTACCTGGCGGAGTCCGCCGGACCCGACCCCGTACAGGCCGCGAGCCGTGAACGTCCGTCTGCCGAGGGCGAGTCGGCGACGGCGCGTGAGTTCCACCCGGCCGCGCTGCTCCTGCGGATGTCCCGCGTCTCTTCCCCGTCCCCCGCGAGCGCGTCCGGACCGGACACAGCCGCGGACCAGGACCCCCTCGGATCGTCCGACCCCTGGGTCCGGGCCACCGCCCACCTGGCACGGGACTTCGCCCTCACCGAACAGGGCGACCTGGTCACCGGCGCCGAGTCCCGGCTGGAGGCCCTGCGCGGCTTCGAGCAGGTCGGCGACCGCTGGGGGCTGGTGATGAGCCTGCTCCCGATCGGCCGCGACCACTCCCTGCGCGGCGAGTACGCCCAGGCCATCGCCACGTTCGAACGGACCGTGGTCCTCAGCTCCGAACTCGGCACCGAGGACTACCTCTACCTCAGCAAGGCCAGACTCGCCCGCGAACGCCGGCGCAGCGGCGACCTGGAAGGCGCCTTCCGCGATCTGCACGCCGCGCACCGGCAGGCCCGCGAGCGCGGACACCTGCGCCTGGAGGCCAACATCCTCGTGGGCCTGGCCAATGTCCACCGCAGGGCCGGTGACCTGGCGCAGTCCGACGCGACCCTGGACCGCCTGGAGGCGTTGAGCGCCCGGCGCCCCTCCCTCGCGGGACTGGCCCGGGACCTGATCGTCAGCACCCGCATCGAGAACCGTCTCGCCGAGGGGGACGCCGCGGCGGCCAGGGCCCTGCTGCCGGAGGCGGCCGGCGCCCTGTTCGACCAGGGCGCGGGCGCGGCGCTCGCCTGGGTCGCCGAACTCCTCGGCGGACTGCGGACGTTGGAGGGCGCCCCCGAGGACGGCGCCAGATCGCTCGGGATGAGCCAGGTGATGCGCGGCGCCTTCGACCGGGGCGAGCCGGAGTGGCGCGAGGTGATCGACCGCATCGTGGCGACGCTGGGCGAGGAGGGCTTCAAGCAGGCGTACGAGGAGGGGGCCGCGTGCTCCCGTGAGGACGCGCTGCGCCGGCTGGAGGCGGAGACCCTGCGGGCGGTGGAGCGGGCCTGAGGGGGGCGGGTCTGAGAGGGCGGGCCTGAGGGGGCGGGCACGGCCACCCGGAAAGCCGGGCGGGGGGGCCCCCCCCTGGGGGGGGCGGCCCGCCCGGGGGGGGGGAGGACAAAGGGAACCGGGGGGGGGTGGGGGGGGGCGCGGCGCGCGCGGGCGGATGAAAGA